>NZ_JBWKCI010000006.1:0-581518 GCF_056436565.1 Streptomyces sp. NPDC043726 | reverse complement strand
ACGGCATCTCTCTCCCGCCTTTGGACCAGCGGCGCCCACGTCGACTGGCCGGCCCTCTTCACCGGCCGCAACCCAACCCGCGTCGACCTCCCCACCTACCCCTTCCAACGCGAGCGTTACTGGCTGGACCGAGCCGACACCCCCGACACCACGACCGCGGACCCCGAGGAGTCCCGCTTCTGGGCGGCCGTGGAGCGCGAAGATGTGTCCGACCTCGCCGAGGAACTGGACACCGGGGCACTGCGCGAGGCCCTTCCCGCGCTCGCCGCATGGCGCAGGCGCCGACGCGAGCAGAGTGCCGTCGACGGGCTCCGCTACACGGTGACCTGGAAGCCCTTGACCACCACCGACCAGTCGGCGACCGGCCGTTGGCTCGTCGCCGTGCCCGAGGCGCCGAGCGATCCGGCCTTCCCGGCCGCTGTCCTCGCCGCCCTCACGGCGGCCGGGATCGAGCCGATCCTCCTGCCCGTACCGCTCACCGGCCTGGCACTCGACGAGGTTCTGGCCAAGCCCGAGCATGCGGCGGGGACATACAGCGGCGTCCTCTCCCTGCTCGGCTGCGACCCCACCGCCGCCACCCCGGACGCCGACGGGCTCGCCCCCGCCGTCACCGCCACCCTCGCCCTGCTGCACGCGCTCATCGCCGCCGGGGCCGAGGCGCCCCTGTGGTGTGCCACCCGGGGTGCGGTCACCGCCGCGCCCTCCGACACCGCGCCCGACGTGGGTGGCGCCGGGCTCTGGGGTCTCGGCCGGGTCGTAGGGCTGGAACTGCCCGATCTGTGGGGTGGGTTGGTGGATCTGCCGTCCGCGCTCGACGAGCGGACCGGGCGACTGCTCGCCGTGGCCCTGGGCGGTGGCGACGGGGAGGATCAACTCGCCGTCCGGCCATCGGGGTTGCTGGCCCGTCGGCTCGTGCGGGCCGGTGGCCGCGTGCGCGAGGAGGGGGAGTGGCCGCCGCGCGGTACCGTCCTGATCACCGGCGGCACCGGGGCGCTCGGCGCCCATGTCGCCCGCTCCCTTGCCGCCGACGGTGCCGAGCATCTGCTGCTGCTCAGCCGAAGGGGACCCGAGGCGCCCGGAGCCGACGCCCTCGCCGACGAACTGCGCGCGGCGGGCGCCCAGGTCACGGTCACGGCGTGCGACGCCGCCGACCGTGAGCGGCTCGCCGAGGTGCTGGCCGGGACACCGGACCTCACCGCCGTGATCCATACCGCCGGAGTCGTCGAGGACGGTGTGGCGGCCTCGGTCACCGAGGAGTCGCTGCGCCGGGTGCTGCGTCCGAAGACGGCCGCCGCTCGCCACCTGCACGAGCTGACCAGTCGTCACAACCTAGTGGCCTTTGTGCTGTTCTCCTCCGTCTCAGGGACGGTCGGCACGCTCGGCCAGGCCGCCTACGCCGCCGCCAACGCCTCGCTCGACGCGCTGGCCGAGCGGCGGCGCGCCTCCGGTCTGCCCGCCACCTCCGTCGCCTGGGGGCCCTGGGCCGGAGGGGGCATGGCAGGGGAGCGGATCGTGGAGAGCGGAGTCCGGCGTGCCGGTCTGGTGCCGCTGGAACCGGCGCGCGCGGTCGCCGCGCTGCGGCGCACGGTGCTCGGCGGGACCGACGGCATCGTGGTGGACGTGGAGTGGGACCGGTTCGCCGCCGCTTTCACCGGCAACCGTCCCAGCCCGCTCCTCGCCGACCTTCCCGAGGCGCGCCGGGCACTCGCGGGGGGTGAGCGTCCCGGAGGTGAGGAGGGTCTCGCCGCCCGGCTCGCCACGCTGCCCGTCCGGGACCGGGAGCGGGCCATGGTGGATGCCGTACGGGGACTTGTCGCCGGTGCGCTCGGCCACGCCTCCCCGCGACGGGTCGATCCCGCACGCCCCTTCAAGGAGCTGGGCTTCGACTCGCTGACGGCCGTGGACCTGCGCAACCGGCTCATCGCCCACATGGGGCTGCGGCTGCCCACCACCCTCGTCTTCGACTACCCCACCACCACCGCGCTCGCCCGCCATCTCCTCACCCTTCTCTTCCCGGAGACGGAGGAGACCGCCTTCGCGCCGGTGGCCGCCGGGAGCGAGGTCGAGGACGATCCGGTCGTCATCATCGGCATGAGCTGCCGACTGCCCGGCGGGGTCGACTCCCCGGAGGCGCTGTGGGAGTTGCTGGCCGAGGGGCGGGACGCCATCACCCCCTGCCCCGACGACCGGGGCTGGGACATCGAGGACTACTACGACCCCGACCCCGAGCGGCCTGGCACCACCTACGGCCGTGAGGGCGGCTTCATGACGGGGGCGGACGGCTTCGACGCGGGCTTCTTCGGGATCTCGCCGCGCGAGGCGCTGGCCATGGATCCGCAGCAACGGCTGCTGCTCGAGTCGAGCTGGGAGACCGTCGAGCGGGCCGGGATCGACCCGCACGCGCTGCGGGGCAGCCGGACGGGTGTCTTCGTCGGCCTGGTCGCCTTCGACTACGCCCGCGCCTACGGGCCCGGCCAGGAGGACCTGGAGGGCTTCCTCGGCATCGGCAACTCGGCGAGCGTGGCCTCCGGCCGGGTCGCGTACGCGCTCGGCCTCGAAGGCCAGGCGCTGACCGTCGACACCGCCTGCTCCTCGTCGCTGGTCACGCTGCATCTCGCCGCGCAGGCGCTGCGGGGCGGGGAGTGCGATCTCGCGCTGGCGGGCGGGGTCACCGTACTGCCCTCGCCGTCGATCTTCCTGGAGTTCAGCCGTCAGCGCGGGCTGTCCGCCGACGGCCGATGCCGTGCCTTCTCCTCCGACGCGAACGGCTTCGGACCCGCCGAGGGCGTCGGCATGCTGCTCCTGGAACGGCTCTCCGACGCCCGCCGCAACGGACACCGCGTCCTCGCGGTCGTGCGGGGCTCGGCGATCAACCAGGACGGCGCCTCCAACGGGCTGACCGCCCCCAACGGCCCCTCCCAGCAACGCGTCATCCGCGCCGCGCTCACCCACGCCGGGCTCACCGCCGCCGACGTCGACGCCGTCGAGGCGCACGGCACCGGCACCACCCTGGGCGACCCGATCGAGGCGCAGGCGCTCCTCGCCACCTACGGACAGGGCAGGGAGGCGGAACGGCCGCTCTGGCTCGGCTCGGTGAAGTCCAACCTCGGGCACACCCAGGCCGCCGCCGGTGTCACCGGGGTCATCAAGATGGTGCTGGCGATGCGGGAGGGCGTCCTGCCGAAGACGCTGTACGTGGACGAGCCGACCCCGCACGTGGACTGGACGGCGGGTGACGTACGGCTGCTGACCGAGCCGACCCCGTGGCCCGAGACGGGCCGCGTCCGGCGTGCCGGGATCTCCTCCTTCGGCATCAGCGGCACCAACGCGCACGTCATCCTGGAGGCACCGGAGCCCACGGAGGAGCCGTCCGCGCCCCGGCCTGTCGCCGGTGAGCCGGTCTGGCGGGGCGCTCCGGTGCCGTGGACCCTGTCCGCGCGGGACACCGACGCCCTGCGCGCCCAGGCCGCCGGCCTCGCCGACCTCGGGAAGCCCGCCCGGGCCGCCGGCCTCGGCGAGCTCGGAGAATCCGTCCCGGCCGCCGGCCTCGTGGACCCCGGGGAGCCCTTCCCGTCCGCCGGTGTCGCCGACCTCGGAGAATCCGTCCCGGCCGCCGACCTCGCCGACCATGGGGGCCCCGACCCGGCCGACGTCTCGTTCGCCCTGCTGACCCAGCGTGCCGCGCTGGAACACCGGGCCGTTCTCCTCGGCCCGGACCTGCCGGGCGCGGCCCGGACCCTGGCGGCGGGCACGGCCGACGGCGCCGGGTCGGTCATCGTCGGTCGGGCGAAGCCGCCCGCGGGCGTCACCTTCGTCTTCCCCGGCCAGGGCTCGCAGTGGCTCGGCATGGGCCGCGAACTCCTCGCCGCCAGCCCCGTGTTCGCCGCGCACGTCGCCGAATGCGAGGCGGCCCTGACACCGTACGTCGAATGGCGCCTGACCGAACTGCTCAACGGCCCCGAGCCGGACTCCCGTTGGGCCGACTGGGTGGAGCACGTCGAGATCATCCAGCCCGTGCTGTGGGCGGTGATGATCTCGCTGGCCGCCGTCTGGGAGGCGCTCGGCGTCACACCGTCGGCGGTCGTCGGGCACTCCCAGGGCGAACTGGCCGCCGCCGTCGTCGCCGGGGCGCTGAGCCTGGACGACGGCGCCCGTGTCATCACCGCCCGCGCGACGATCGGCGCGGGGCTCACCGGGCGCGGCGGAGTCATCTCGGTGGCCGAGGGCGTCGAGCGGATCACCGAGCGGCTGGCCGCCCGACACCCCGAGCTCTCCGTCGGAGCCGTCAACAGTCCCGCCTCCACCGTCGTCGCCGGCACGCACGAGGCGCTGGCCGCGCTGATCGACGAACTGGAGGCGGACGGCGTCTGGTACCGCCGCGTCGCCCACTCCTACGCCTCCCACTCACCCCACATGGAGGAGATCAGGGAGCAACTGCTCGCCGACATCGGCACGGTGACCCCCCGGCCCGGCCGGGCCGCCTTCCTCTCCACCGTGACCGGCGGCCTCCTCGACACCACCGACCTGGACGCCGCCTACTGGTACCGCAACCAGCGCGAGCCCGTGGCCTTCCGCACCGCCGTCGAGACCGCGCTCGAACTCGGCCACACCACCCTCGTCGAGGTCAGCGCCCACCCCGTGCTCGTCGCCGCCCTGGAGGACACCGCGGCCGCCGCAGGCACCGCCGCCGTGGTGACCGGCACCCTCCGCCGCGACGAGGGAGGCCCCGACCGGTTCACGGCGGCGGCCGCCACCCTCTGGACCGCCGGTACCGACGTCGACTGGACCGCCCTGCACGCCGGCCGCGTCCCGCACCGCGTCGACCTGCCCACGTACGCCTTCCAGCGCCGCCGCTACTGGCTCACCGCCCCACCCGGCACCGCGGGTGACCCCGCCGGGCTCGGCCTCACCGACACCGGCCACCCGCTCCTCGGTGCCGTCGTCCGCCCCGCCGACGACGACGGACTGCTGCTCACCGGGCGGCTCACCGCCCACGGCCACCCCTGGCTAGGACAGCACCGGCTGCTCGGCAGCCCGCTGCTGCCCGGCTCCGCCCTGACCGAGCTGGCGATCCGCGCGGGAGACGAGGCCGGCTGCGGCCGGCTGCGCGAACTGGTCCTGGGCAGCCCCCTGCTCCTGCCCGACCGCGGCGGCGTACAACTCCAGGTCACCGTCGGCGCCCGGGGCCCCGACGGCGAACGCGCCGTCGCGATCCACTCCCGCCCCGACAGCGCCCTCGACGACGAGCCCTGGACCTGCCACGCCGAGGGCGTCCTGATCCCGGAGACCGGCACCGAACCGGAGGCGACGGGCCTCACCGTCTGGCCCCCGCTCGGCGCCGAACCGGTCGACGTGTCCGGGTTCTACGACCGAGCCGAGGCCGCCGGTTACGGCTACGGCCCCGCCTTCCACGGCCTGCGCGCCGCCTGGCGGCTCGGCGACGAGATCTACGCCGAGGTCGCCCTCCCCGACACCCTGCGCACCGAGGCCCAGCGCTACGGCCTCCATCCGGCCCTCCTCGACGCGGCGCTCCACGCGAGCGCCCTCGCCGGGCAGACCGCACCCGACGACACCACGTCACTGCTCCAGCCCTTCGCCTGGACCGACGTGCGGCTGCACGCCACCGGCGCCACCGCACTGCGCGTCCGTCTCACTCCCGCGGGCCCGGACGGCACCGGCATCCTGCTCGCGGACCCGACGGGCCGGACCGTCGGCGAGGTCGCCGCGCTCGTGCGGCGCGCGGTGGACGCGAGGCAGCTCACGACCGGCGCGGACGCCTTCCTGCACATCGAATGGACCCAACTGACCGGGCATCACCATGCTGCAGAGGAGGACGAGTTCGCCACTTGGGCGGTGCTCGGGGACGACCCGCTAGACCTCGCCGCCACCCTCCAGGAAGGCGGCCACGCGGTCGTCAGCCACACGGACCTCGACGGCCTGCTCGCCGTCATCGAGGCGGGCGTACCCGCCCCGGAATGGGCGCTGTTGCCGTCCGGCAGCCCCGACCTCCTGGAGCGCTGGCTCGCCGACGAGCGGCTGACGGACATCCGCCTGGCGGTCGTCACGCGCGGCGAGGCGGACGGATCCGTACGCCGTACTCAGGCCGAACACCCGGGCCGAGTAGTCCACTTGGACCTGGACACCGACCCGGACGCCGACGTCCCGGCCGCTCTGCGCACGGCCCACGCCACCGGAGAACCCACCCTCGCCCTCCGCGACGGCACCCTCCTCGTGCCACGAGCCCGGCGGCTGGCCGTGGGCAGTGAGACGTACGAGCACCTGGACGGCACCGTCCTGGTCACCGCGGCCGGCGACGGCGGGCCCGCCGCCACGCTCCTCCACCACCTGGTGACCGAACGCGCGGTCCGCTCCCTGCTCATCGCGGCCCCCGACACCGCCCACGACGACGAACTGCTCCACACCGACGAGGTGACCGTCGAGCGGGCGACCGGTGATCCGACCGATCGCGCCTGGCTGGCCGGACTGCTCACGAGCCGCAGGGTCACCGCTGTGGTGGACACGACGGCCGACCCCACCACCACCGTCCACTTGCACGAACTCACCGCAGACACCCCGCTGAAGGCCTTCGCCGTACTCTCCGACGCCCCCGACCCACGCCTCACCACCCTGACCGGCCACCGCCGGGCGGCCGGACTGCCCGTCGCCGTGGTCACCGGAGCGCCCTGGGAGCCCGGCACGGACACTACGGCGGCCCGCGCCCTGGCCGCCGTACTCGACCAGAGCCTGCCCCCGCTCGTCGCGACCCGCCTGGACCCGGCGGACCTGCGCCGCCGTGCCGCGGCGGGCACGCTTCCGGCGGAGCTGAGGGACCTCGTACCCGCCGCCACGGCCCGCCGCCGCGGAGCCGTCGGCGCGACGGAGGGCACCGACCCGGCCGCGGGCGACGCCCTCATCCGCAAGCTCTCCGGCCTCACCGCCGACGAACGCCTCCGGCACCTGATCGACCTGGTCCGCCGACAGGCCGCGGCCGTCCTCGGCCACGAGTCCGCCGACGCCATCGACGCCGAACGGCCCTTCAAGGAACTCGGCTTCGACTCGATGATGTCCGACCGGCTCCGCAAGCGCCTGGCCGTCGAGACCGCGCTGCCCCTCCCGGCCACCCTGGCCTTCACCTACCCGACGCCCACCCTCCTCGCCGCCCACCTGGACGAGCGGCTGCGCCTCACCGACGGCGACGCGGCCGACGCCGACGACACCGACCGCGTGCTGGCCGAGATCGAGCGGCTCGACACCGCCCTCGCCGTCGTGGAACCCGGCGTCACCGACCACGCCGCCCGCGCCCGCGTCGCCAAGCGGCTCCAGTCGGTGCTCTGGCGCTGGACCAGCGACGCCGGACCCACCACCGACGGCGTTCTCGACGACGGCGCCCTCGACTCCGTCACCGACGACGAGATGTTCGACCTGATCGACCGCGAGCTTGGAGCCTAGGGAGTACTCGATGCCGAACACCGAAGACAAGCTCCGCGAATACCTCAAGCGCGTCACCGCCGACTACTCCCAGGTACGGCAGCGGCTGCGCGAGCTGGAGGCCAGGGACCAGGATCCGGTCGCGATCGTCGGCATGGCCTGCCGCTTCCCCGGTGGCGTCAACTCGCCCGAGGAGCTGTGGCGCATGGTCGCCGACGGCGTCGACGGCATCACCCCCTTCCCCACCGACCGGGGCTGGGACGAGGACCTGTACGACCCGGACCCCGACGCGTATGGCAAGAGCTATGTGGTCGAGGGCGGCTTCCTGCACGACGCCGCCGACTTCGACCCCGAGTTCTTCGGGATCTCGCCGCGCGAGGCGCTGGCCATGGACCCGCAGCAGCGACTCCTCCTCGAAGCCTCCTGGGAGGCCGTCGAACGGGCCGGCATCGTCCCCGCCACCCTGCGCGGCACCCGTACCGGCGTCTTCGCCGGAGCCGTCGCCTCCGACTACGCCGCCCGCCTCGACTCCGTCCCCGAGGAGATCGAGGGCTTCCTCGTCACCGGCAACATGACCGCCGTGGTCTCCGGCCGGATCTCCTACGTCCTGGGCCTCGAAGGCCCGGCGGTCACCGTCGACACGGCCTGCTCCTCCTCCCTCGTCGCCACCCACCTCGGCGTCCAGGCCCTGCGCAATGGCGAGGTCGACTTCGCCCTCGCCGGCGGCGTCACCGTGATGCCCACCCCCTCGGGCTTCGTCGGCTTCAGCCGCCAGCGCGGACTCGCCCGCGACGGCCGCTGCAAGGCCTTCTCGGCCGCCGCCGACGGCACCATCTGGTCCGAGGGCGTCGGCGTCCTGCTCCTCGAACGCCTCTCCGACGCCCGCCGCAACGGCCACCGGGTCCTCGCCGTCATCCGCGGCTCCGCCACCAACCAGGACGGCGCCAGCAACGGCCTCAGCGCCCCCAGCGAACTGGCCCAGCGCCGCGTCATCGAACAGGCCCTGGAGAGCGCCCGCCTCACCCCCCGCGACGTGGACGCGGTCGAGGCACACGGCACGGGTACGACGCTGGGCGACCCGATCGAGGCCCAGGCGCTGCTGGCGACGTACGGCCAGGGACGGGACCCCGACCGCCCGTTGTGGCTCGGCTCGATCAAGTCCAACATCGGCCACTCCGGGGCCTGCGCGGGCGTGGCGGGCGTCATCAAGACGGTGATGGCGATGCGGGCGGGAGTGCTGCCGCGCACCCTGCACGTGGACGAGCCGACCCCCCACGTCGACTGGACGGCCGGCGACGTCCGGCTCCTCACCGAGCAACGGGAGTGGCAGGCGAACGGCCACCCGCGCCGAGCCGGCGTCTCCTCCTTCGGCGTCTCCGGCACGAACGCCCACGTCATCTTGGAGGAGGCACCCGCTGACGCGGAACCGGGGACTGTGGTGGCCGACGGTTCCGGCGGGCTGTCGGGGTCGCCGGTGGTGCCGTGGTTGGTGTCGGGGCGTACGGCTGGGGCCTTGGCCGCGCAGGCGGGGCGGCTGGCGGGGGTCTCGGGCGATCCCGCTGACGTGGGGTGGAGTTTGTGGTCTTCGCGTACGGCGTTGGAGAGCCGTGCGGTCGTGTGGGGGCGGGAGAGCGCGGAACTGACGGCGGGGCTTGAGGCTCTGGCGTCGGGAGGCGTGGCCGGGCATGTGGTGTCGGGGACTGCTGTGGCTTCGGGTGCCCCGGTCTTCGTCTTCCCCGGTCAGGGGTCTCAGTGGTTGGGGATGGGGCGGGGATTGTTGGAGTCCTCGCCGGTGTTCGCGGCACGGATCGGGGAGTGCGAGACCGCTCTTGAGCCCTTTGTCGACTGGTCGTTGACGGAGGTGCTGCGCGGCGAGGACGACGCCTGGATGGGCCGGGTGGATGTGGTCCAGCCGGTGCTGTGGGCGGTCATGGTCTCGCTGGCGGCGGTGTGGCAGTCCATGGGCGTGGAACCGGCTGCGGTGATCGGGCATTCGCAAGGTGAGATCGCGGCTGCGGCCGTGGTCGGCGCCTTGAGCTTGGGGGACGCGGCTCGGGTTGTGGCGCTGCGGTCTGCTGCGATACGGGATGAACTCGCCGGTCGTGGTGGGATGTTGTCGCTGACGACGGGCGCTGATCAGGCGTCGGCGTGGGTTGAGCCGTACGGCGACCGGGTGTCGATCGCTGTTTACAACGGCCCCGATGCCACGGTGGTGGCCGGTGATCCGGAGGCGCTGGACGAGATCGCTGCTCTCGCCGAAGCCGGTGGTGTCCGCGCCCGGCGGGTTCCGGTGGACTACGCCTCGCATTCCGCGCACGTGGAGGACATCCGGGAGCGGCTGCTTGAGGTGTTGTCTCCGGTGACGGCTCAGGCTTCTCGCGTCCCGGTCATCTCCACGGTGACCGGCGGTGTGTTGGACACGGCGACGATGGACGCCTCGTACTGGTACGAGGGCTTGCGCCGGCCGGTGCGCTTCACCGACGCGATGCGGGCGGCGCTCGCCCAGGGCCACTCCCGGCTCGTCGAGGTCAGCGCTCATCCGGTACTGACCATGGGCGTGCAGGCGATCGCGGACGCGGTGGACAAGCCGGTCACCGTGGTCGGCACCCTGCGAAGGGACGAGGACGAGAACGCCCGCCTCATCGCGAACGCGGCCGAACTCTGGGTCCACGGCACCGACATCGACTGGTCCGCCGTCTTCGCGGGCCGTGCCGTGCGGCGGGTCGATCTGCCGACGTACGCTTTCCAGCACCAGCGCTACTGGCTGGAGTCCGGAACGGGCACCACCGATGTCAGCGGTGCCGGTCTGGCCGCCGCGGACCATCCCTTGCTGGGTGCAGCAGTGAGCCTCGCGGCCGACGGCGGACTGGTGCTCACCGGCCGGCTCTCGCTGCGCACGCACGCCTGGCTCGCGGACCACGCGGTCGCGGGCACGGTCCTGCTGCCGGGAACGGGCTTCGTGGAGCTGGCGATCCGCGCCGGAGACGAGGTGGGCTGCGGGCATCTGAGCGAACTCACCCTCCAGGCCCCGCTGACCCTCCCCGAGCAGGGTGCCGTGCACCTCCAAGTCGTCGTCAGTGCTCTCGACGACGGCGGCCATCGCGCCCTCAGCGTCTACTCCCGCCCCGAGACCGGCGAGGAGTGGACCCTCCACGCGGAGGGTCTGCTCAGCCCGGAGCCGGTCACGGCGTCCGGCGCGGGTCTCACCGACTGGCCCCCGGCGGGGGCCGAGAGCATCGACGTGTCCGGCTTCTATCCCGGCGTCGAGGCGGTTGGTTACGGCTATGGGCCCGCGTTCCAGGGTCTGCGGGCGGTGTGGCGGCGCGGGGAGGAGGTGTTCGCCGAGGTCGAGCTGGGCGAGGCCGAGCGCGGGGAGGCGGCTCGGTTCGGGATTCATCCGGCGCTGCTGGACGCGGCGTTGCACGCGAACGGGTACGGCGAGTTCGACGGCGGCGACGAGGTGTTGCGGCTGCCGTTCGCGTGGACGGGTGTGTCGCTGTTCGCGGCGGGTGCGGACCGGCTGCGGGTGCGGATCACGGAGGCCGGTGAGGACGCGTTGGCGGTGGAGGTGGCGGACGGTACGGGGCAGCCGGTTGCCGAGGTGCGTTCGCTGGTGCTGCGGCCGGTGTCGGCTGCCGCAATGGGTAGTGGTGCCTCCGCTTGCGATGACCTGTTCCGTATGGAGTGGACCTCCTTGCCGTATGCCGAGGAGGTCACAGGCGATGGGGTCTGGGCGGTGCTCGGGGCCGGGGATCCGTACAACGTCGGGGCGGCGGTGCAGGGTGCCGGGCTCGCCGTGGACTCGTACCTGGACCTTGATGGGCTTCGGGTCGTGCTGGAGGCCGGGGTTCCGGCGCCCTCGCTGGTGTTCTGGACACCCACCGGTGCCGCTCGCCAGGTGACGGAGAGCGCGCTGAGCTTTGTGCAGGAGTGGCTGGCGCAAGAGGCGCTGAGCGAGACGCGGTTGGTGGTGGTGACGCGGGGTGCTGTTTCCGCGCGTGATGGGGAGGGAGTGGCGGATCTTGCCCTGGCTCCGGTGTGGGGTCTGATCCGGTCGGCGCAGTCAGAGAATCCGGGCCGGTTCCTGTTGCTGGACGTGGACGCGGATTCGGAGCTGGTGGCCGAGGGTGTGTCGGCGGCGTTGGAGGCGGGGGAGTGGCAGCTGGCGGTCCGGGGTGAGGACGTACTCGTGCCCAGGCTGGCGCGGGCCTCTTCCGGTGCGGCCTTGATGCCTCCGGCCGGTGAGCGGGCCTGGCGGCTGGACACCGTGGCGTCCGGAACACTGGACGGGCTGGCCCTGGTGCCTGTTCCGGAGGCCACCGCGCCACTGGAGGCCGGGCAGGTCCGGATCTCTCTGCGAGCCGCAGGTCTCAACTTCCGTGATGTCCTCATCGGCCTGGGCATGGTCCCGAACCAGCGGATCATGGGGAGCGAGGGCGCGGGTGTGGTGGTGGAGGTCGGCCCGGGGGTTGACCATCTCGCCGCCGGCGACGGGGTGATGGGCTTCGTGACGGGGGGTCTGGGGCCGGTGGCGGTCACCGATGCCCGGCTCGTGGTGCCGATCCCGGAGGGGTGGTCGTTCGAGCAGGCGGCGTCGGTTCCGGTGGTGTTCCTGACCGCCTACTACGGTCTGGGCGACCTCGGCTCGGTGCAGCAGGGCGACACCGTACTGGTGCACGCGGGTGCCGGCGGTGTCGGCATGGCGGCGATCCAGCTCGCGAAGCACTTCGGCGCCACGGTTCTCGCCACGGCCAGTCCTGGCAAGTGGGATGCGCTGCGGGGCATGGGTCTGACGGACGAACAGATCGCCTCCTCCCGGGACTTGGGCTTCCGGGAGGCCTTCGCCGAGGCCGGTGTGGACGTGGTCCTCAACTCGCTGGCCGGGGAGTTCGTCGACGCCTCTCTCGACCTGCTGACGTCCGGTGGGCGGTTTCTGGAGCTGGGCAAGACCGACATCCGGGATGCCGAGGCGGTTGCCGCCGAGCGCGCCGGTGTCACCTACCGCGCCTACAGCCCCGGCGACGGCGGCCTGGACCGCGCCGGCGAGATCCTGCGGACCGTCGTCTCCCTCTTCGAGTCGGGTGCGCTGGAGCCGTTGCCGGTGCGGACCTGGGACGTGCGCAGGGCCCGCGAGGCGTTCCGTTTCATGAGCCAGGCCCGGCATGTCGGCAAGGTCGTCCTGACGATGCCGCCGACGCTGGATCCCGAGGGCACGGTACTGATCACCGGTGGCACGGGCACCCTGGGTTCCCTCCTCGCCCGTCGCCTGGTCACTGAACACGGTGTACGGCATCTGCTGCTGACCAGCCGCACGGGACCGGAAGCGCCTGGAGCGCCCGAACTCATCGCGGACTTGCAGGAGTTGGGTGCCGATGTCGAGGTGGCCGCCTGTGATGCCGCCGACCGAGACCAGCTCGCCGCCCTCCTCGAAGGACGGAAGCTGACAGGCGTCGTCCACGCGGCAGGCGTACTCGCGGACGGACTGGTCACCTCGCTCACCCCGGAACAACTCGCCACGGTCTGGCGCCCCAAGGTCGAGGCGGCCGTCAACCTGCATGAGCTCACCCGCGACCACCACGACCTCGCCCTCTTCGCGCTGTACTCCTCCGCTTCCGGCCTCTTCGGCGCGCCAGGACAGGCCAACTACGCGGCATCCAACACCTTCCTGGACGCGCTGGCCCAACACCGCCGCGCTCAAGGGCTGCCCGCCGTGTCGCTGGCCTGGGGCTACTGGGAGCAGGTCAGCGCGATGACCGGGCACATGGAGGGCCGGGACCGAGCGCGGCTTTCCCAGGGCGGCCTCATCCCCCTGTCCTCGGAACACGGGCTCGCCCTCTTCGACCGCGCGGTGTCGCTTGACGAAAGTCTGCTGCTGGCCAGCCCGTTGGACATGGCGGACTTGCGCGGGCTGGCGGCGCGCGGTGCGCTGCCGGGAGTGCTGCGCGGGCTGGTGCGGGCACCGGCGACGGCGGCCCGGCGGATGGCGGCCTCGGCGGGGGCCGACGGAGGCGCCGGTTCGCTGGAGGAGCGGCTGGCGAGGCTGAGCGAGCCGGAGCGGGAGCGGTTTCTGCTGGACCTGGTCCGTTCGCACGTCGCGGCGGTCCTCGGGCACGCGAACCCCCAAGCCGTGGACGCCGAACGGCCCTTCAAGGATTTGGGCTTCGACTCTCTGACAGCGGTCGAGCTGCGCAACCGCCTGAACACGGCGACCGGTCTACGGCTGCCCGCCACCCTCGTCTTCGACCACCCCACCCCCATCGCCCTCACCCACCACATCCGCTCCCAGGTGTCCGGGCTGCCCGACATCACCGAGGAGCGGAGTGCGACGGTCCTCGCCCGTCCGTCGGACGAGCCGATCGCGATCGTCGGCATGGCGTGCCGTCTTCCGGGCGGCATCGAGTCCCCGGAGGAGCTGTGGCGGCTCGTCCTCGCCGGTGAGGACGCCATCACCGCCTTCCCGCAGGACCGCGACTGGGACGACGACCTCTACGATCCCGACCCCGAGACCCAGGGCAAGACCTACGTCCGGGGCGGCGGCTTCGTGCCGGACGCGACCGAGTTCGACGCCGGGTTCTTCGGCATCTCGCCGCGCGAGGCACTGGCGATGGACCCGCAGCAGCGGCTGCTCCTCGAGACGTCCTGGGAGGCCGTCGAGCGGGCGGGCATCGCCCCCGGCACCCTGCGCGGCACCCGGACCGGGGTCTTCGCCGGGGCCCTGGCCTCCGAGTACGTGGCACGGCTGAACGCCCTCCCGGACGGCATCGAGGGCTTCCTCGGCACCGGCAACATGTCCAGCGTCACCTCCGGCCGGGTCGCCTACCAGCTGGGCCTGGAGGGTCCGGCGGTCACGGTCGACACGGCCTGTTCGTCGTCGCTCGTCGCGCTTCACCTGGCGGCGCAGTCGCTGCGCAACGGCGAGTGCGACATGGGCCTCGCGGGCGGTGTGACGGTGATGTGCACGCCCACCGGTTTCGTCGAGCTGAGCCGTCAGCGCGGTCTGTCGGCGGACGGCCGCTGCAAGGCGTTCGCGGGCGCCGCCGACGGCTTCGGCCCGGCTGAGGGCGTGGGTGTGCTGGTGGTGGAGCGGTTGTCTGATGCTCGTCGTCGTGGTCATCGGGTGTTGGCGGTGGTGCGGGGGTCGGCGGTCAATCAGGACGGTGCGTCGAATGGTTTGACGGCGCCTAATGGTCCGTCGCAGCAGCGGGTGATTCGTGCCGCTCTGGCGAACGCGGGGGTGGCGGCCTCCGAGGTGGACGCGGTGGAGGCGCACGGTACGGGGACGACGTTGGGTGATCCGATCGAGGCGCAGGCGCTGCTGGCGACGTATGGGCAGGGGCGGGATGCGGACCGGCCGTTGTGGCTGGGGTCGGTGAAGTCGAATATCGGGCATACGCAGGCCGCGGCGGGTGTGGCCGGTGTCATCAAGATGGTGATGGCCCTGCGGGAGGGTGTGCTGCCGCGCACCCTGCACGTGGACGAGCCCACGCCCCACGTCGACTGGACGGCCGGAGAAGTCGCACTGCTCACCGAGCAGCGGGAGTGGCAGGCGAACGGCCACCCGCGCCGGGCAGGTGTCTCCTCCTTCGGCATATCCGGCACGAACGCACACGTCGTCCTGGAGGAGGCACCGGCCGAGGAGGGAGCGGAGCCGGGGCCGGTGGTGGTCGACGGTTCCGGTGGGCTGTCGGGGTCGCCGGTGGTGCCGTGGTTGGTGTCGGGGCGTTCGGCAGGGGCTTTGGCCGCGCAGGCGGAGCGGTTGGCGGCGGTGCCCGGTGACCCGGTCGATGTGGGGTGGAGTCTGCTCCGGACGCGTTCTCCGCTGGAGCACAGGGCCGTCGTGTGGGGGCAGGACAGGGCCGGGCTGATCGCCGGGATGGAGGCCTTGGCTTCGGGTGGTGTGGCGGGGCAAGTGGTCTCGGGGATCGCTGCGGGCTCCGGTGCCCCGGTCTTCGTCTTCCCCGGGCAGGGGGCGCAGTGGCTGGGGATGGGGCGCGGACTCCTTGAGTCCTCGCCGGTGTTCGCGGCCCGGATCGCGGAGTGCGAGTCGGCGCTCGGGCCATTCGTGGACTGGTCGCTGACCGATGTGCTGCGAGGCGAGGACGACGCCTGGATGCAGAAGGTGGACGTGGTCCAGCCCGTGCTGTGGGCGGTCATGGTGTCGCTGGCGGCGGTGTGGGAGTCGCTGGGCATCGAGCCGGCCGCCGTGATCGGGCACTCGCAGGGGGAGATCGCGGCTGCGGCGGTGGTCGGCGCGCTGAGCCTGGAGGACGCCGCCCGCGTGGTCGCGCTGCGCTCGGCGGCCATCCGGGACGAACTCGCTGGTCGCGGTGGAATGTTGTCGCTGGCGACCGGTCCGGATCAAGCGTCGGTCTGGGTTGAGCCGTATGGCGACCGGGTGTCGATCGCTGTCTACAACGGCCCCGATGCCACGGTGGTGGCCGGTGATCCGGAGGCGTTGGACGAGATCGCTGCTCTCGCAGAAGCCGGTGGTGTGCGGGCCCGGCGGGTTCCGGTGGACTACGCCTCGCATTCCGCGCACGTGGAGGACATCCGGGAGCGGTTGCTTGAGGTGTTGTCTCCGGTGACGGCTCAGGCTTCTCGCGTTCCGGTCATCTCCACGGTGACCGGCGGTGTGTTGGACACGGCGACGATGGACGCCTCCTACTGGTACGACGGCCTGCGCCGGCCCGTCCGCTTCACCGACGCCGTTCAGGAGGCCCTTGGGCAGGGGCACTTCCGTCTGATCGAGGTCAGCGCCCACCCGGTACTGACCACGGCAGTGCAGGCCATCGCGGAGGCGCGTGAGCAACCGGTCACCGTCGTCGGCACCCTCCGCCGTGACGAGGACGAGAACGCCCGGTTCATCGCCGGCGCGGCCGAACTCTGGGTCCACGGCACCGACATCGACTGGTCCGCCGTCTTCGCGGGCCGTGCCGTGCGGCGGGTCGATCTGCCGACGTACGCCTTCCAGCGTGAGCGCTTCTGGCTGAAGGCACCCAGCACCACAGGCGACCCGGCCGAACTGGGCCTCAGTTCTGCTGAACACCCCCTGCTGGGCGCCGCCGTGAGCCTCGCCGACGGGGGCGTGATGCTGACCGGCAGGCTTTCCACCCGAACCCACCCCTGGCTCGCCGACCACAGCGTGGCCGACGCGGTGCTGTTCCCGGGGACGGGCTTTGTGGAGCTGGCGATCCGGGCCGGGGACGAGGTCGGCTGCGGACACCTCGCCGAACTCACCCTCCAAGCCCCCCTGGTCCTCCCCGAACGAGGCGCCGTCCACCTTCAGGTGGCCGTAGGAGCGCCCGACGACAGTGGGGACCGGACGGTGACCGTGCACTCCCGTCCGGAAGGCGCGGAGACGGACGCACCGTGGACCTGGCACGCCGACGGTGTGCTCACGGCGGAGGCCGCCGAGTCGCCCGCCACCGATCTGACCACCTGGCCCCCGACCGGCGCCGAGAGCATTGACGCGTCTGGCTTCTACGGCGGTGCGGAGGCGGCCGGTTACGGCTACGGACCGGCCTTCCAGGGCCTGCGCGCGGTCTGGCGGCGCGGGGAGGAGGTGTTCGCCGAGGTCGAACTGACCGACGCCGAGCGGGGGGAGGCGGCTCGGTTCGGGATTCATCCGGCCTTGCTGGACGCGGCGTTGCACGCCAATGCGTTCGGCGAATTCGGCGGTGGGGGTGGTGAGGTGTTGCGGCTGCCGTTCGCGTGGACGGGTGTGTCGCTGTTCGCGGCGGGTGCGGACCGGCTGCGGGTGCGGATCACGGAGGCCGGTGAGGACGCGCTGGCGGTGGAGGTGGCGGACGGTACGGGGCAGCCGGTTGCCGAGGTGCGTTCGCTGGTGCTGCGGCCGGTGTCGGCTGCGGCGCTGGCCGGCGGTACTCCTGCTTCCGATGATCTGTTCCGTATCGAGTGGACGGCCTTGCCGTATGCCGAGGAGGTCCCCGGGGCCGGCGTGTGGGCCGTACTCGGCTCGGAGGACCCGTACAACGTCGGGGCGGCGGTTCAGGGTGCCGGGCTCGCCGTGGACTCGTACCTGGACCTTGATGGGCTTCGGGTCGTGCTGGAGGCCGGGGTTCCGGCGCCTTCGCTGGTGTTCTGGACACCTACCGGCGCCGCTCGCCAGGTGACGGAGAGCGCGCTGAGCTTCGTGCAGGAGTGGCTGGCACAAGAGGCGCTGAGTGAGACGCGGTTGGTGGTGGTGACGCGTGGTGCTGTTGCCGCGCGTGATGGGGAGGGCGTGGCGGATCTGGCCCTGGCTCCGGTGTGGGGTCTGATCCGGTCGGCGCAGTCAGAGAATCCGGGCCGGTTCCTGTTGCTGGATTTGGACGCGGAGTCGGAACTGATTGCCGAGGGCGTGTCGGCGGCCTTGGAAGCGGGGGAGTGGCAGCTGGCGGTCCGCGGTGACGAAGTCCTGGTGCCGAGGCTGGCGCGGGCGTCCTCCGGTGCGGCCTTGATGCCTCCGGCCGGTGAGCGGGCCTGGCGGCTGGACACCGTGGCGTGCGGAACACTGGACGGCCTGACTCTCGTGCCGGTACCGGAGGCCACCGCGCCGCTGGCAGCCGGACAGGTCCGTGTCTCGGTCCGAGCCGCCGGCCTCAACTTCCGCGATGTCCTGATCAGCCTCGGGATGTATCCGGGACAGCCCGTTCTGGGGAGCGAGGCCGCGGGTGTGGTCGTCGAGGTCGGCGAAGGGGTCCGCGATCTGGCTCCCGGCGACCGCGTCATGGGCATCGTCCACCAAGGCTTCGGGCCGCTGGCCGTTGCCGATGCCCGCGTGCTGGCCCCGATCCCGGAGGGCTGGTCGTTCGAGCAGGCGGCTTCGGTTCCGGTGGTGTTCCTGACCGCCTACTACGGCCTGGTCGACCTCGGCTCGGTCCGGCAGGGCGACACCGTGCTGGTGCATGCGGGTGCCGGCGGTGTCGGTATGGCGGCGATCCAGCTCGCGAGGCACTTCGGCGCCACCGTCCTCGCCACCGCCAGCCCCGGGAAATGGGATGCGCTGAGGGGCATGGGGCTGACCGACGAACAGATAGCCTCCTCGCGCGACTTGGGCTTCCGAGAGGCCTTCGCTGACGCGGGTGTGACAGTGGTTCTCAACTCCTTGGCCCGCGAATTCGTCGACGCCTCCCTCGAACTCCTTGCCCCCCAGGGCCGTTTCGTCGAGATGGGCAAGACGGATCTGCGCGATCCGGAGCAGTTGGCGGAGGCCAACCCCGGAATGACGTACGCGCCGTTCGAGCTGGGCGAGGCCGGACCGGAGCGGATGGGCGAGATCCTCACCGAGGTGCTGTCACTCTTCGCAGCCGGTGCGCTGAAGCCGTTGCCGGTGCGGACGTGGGACGTGCGGAGGGCTCGGGATGCGTTCCGTTTCATGAGCCAGGCCCGGCATGTCGGCAAGGTCGTCCTGACGATGCCGCCGGCGCTGGATCCCGAGGGGACGGTACTGATCACCGGTGGCACGGGCACCCTGGGGGGTCTGCTGGCCCGTCACCTGGTCACCGATCACGGCGTACGGCACCTCCTGCTCACCAGCCGTAAAGGGCTGGACGCGCCGGGCGCCTCCGAACTCAGCCAAGATCTACATCAGTTGGGCGCTGAAGTGGAAGTGGCCGCCTGTGACGCCGCCGACCGCGAACAGCTCGCCGCCCTCCTCGAAGGACGGAACCTGACAGGCGTCGTCCACGCGGCAGGCGTACTCGCGGACGGACTGGTCACCTCGCTCACCTCGGAAAAGCTCGCCACGGTCTGGCGCCCCAAGGTCGAAGCGGCCGTCAACCTCCACGAGCTGACCCGCGACCACGATCTGGCCCTGTTCGCGCTGTACTCCTCCGCCTCCGGAGTCCTCGGCGCCCCGGGTCAGGCCAACTACGCGGCGGCCAATACCTTCCTGGACGCCCTGGCCCAACACCGTCGTACGCAGGGCATGCCCGCCGTGTCGCTGGCCTGGGGATACTGGGAGGAGGTCAGCGCGATGACCGGGCACATGGAGGTCCGGGACCGCGCCCGGCTCTCCAGCAGCGGCCTCGTCCCGCTGACCTCGGAGCACGGGCTCGGCCTCTTCGACCGAGCCCTCGCCCTCGACGAAGGCCTGCTCGTGGCCAGCGGGATGGACCTGGCGGAGCTGCGGGCCCACGCGGCGAGCGGTGTGCTGCCGGGGATGCTGAGGGGGCTGGTGCGGGCACCGGCCGCCCGGCGAACGGTGGCCTCGGCGGGGACCGGCGGTGACGCCGGCGCGCTGGAGGAGCGGCTGGCGAGGCTGAGCGAGCCGGAGCGGGAGCGGTTCCTGCTGGACCTGGTCCGTTCGCACGTCGCGGCGGTCCTCGGGCACGCGAACCCCCAAGCCGTCGACGCCGAACGGCCCTTCAAGGATTTGGGCTTCGACTCTCTGACAGCGGTCGAGCTGCGCAACCGCCTGAACACGGCGACCGGTCTACGGCTGCCCGCCACCCTCGTCTTCGACCACCCCACCCCCATCGCCCTCACCCACCACATCCGCTCCCAGATCCTCGTCGCGGAGGCGGCCGACACGGCCCCGGCCCTCGCCACGGAGCTGGAGCGGCTGGAGCGGGTCATCGGCGCGGCCAGTTCCGACGACGTCGTGAGCCACCGCGTCACCGACCGGCTTCGGGCGCTGCTCGCGGCCCTGGAGGGCACGGCGTCCACGGCCGACGCGGCCGAGGACGACGACCTGGACGACGCCACCGACGACGAACTCTTCGACCTCCTCGACAGCGAGTTGGGGACAGCGTGAACCGACTCATCCGCCTCGACGGGCCGACGGGAGCCTCTCGATGAACAACGAGCAGAAACTCCGCGACTACCTCAAGCGGGCGACTGCCGACCTCCGCCAGGCCCGCCGTCGTATCAAGCAGTTGGAGGAGCAGCCCCCCATCGCGATCGTCGGCATGGCCTGCCGCTACCCCGGCGGCGTGGCCTCGCCGGAGGACCTGTGGCGACTGGTGCTGTCCGGCGAGGACGCCATCGGCCCTTTCCCCGCAGACCGCGACTGGGACCTGGACGGCCTCTACGACCCGGACCCGGAGGCCGAGGGCAAGACCTACGTGACGGCCGGCGGCTTCCTCGACTCCGTCGGAGACTTCGACGCCGAGCTGTTCGGGATCTCGCCGCGCGAGGCGCTGGCGATGGACCCGCAACAGCGGCTGCTGCTCGAAGCGTCCTGGGAGGCCGTCGAGCGCGCGGGCATCGACCCGCACACGTTGCGCTCCACCCCTACGGGCGTGTTCGTCGGCGCCCCGTCCTCCGAGTACGTGACACGGCTGAACAGCGTCCCGGACGGCCTCGAGGGCTACATCAGCACCGGAAACGCCGTCAGCGTGGCCTCCGGCCGCGTCGCCTACACCCTCGGCCTGGAAGGCCCGGCCGTCTCCGTCGACACGGCGTGCTCGTCGTCCCTCGTCGCGCTGCACCTGGCGATCCAGGCGCTCGGCAAGGGCGAGTGCACCCTGGCACTCGCGGGCGGGGTCACCGTCATGCCGACGCCCGCGACCTTCGTGGAGTTCGGCCGCCAGCGCGGACTGGCGGCGGACGGCCGCTGCAAGGCGTTCGCGGGTGCCGCCGACGGCTTCGGTCCGGCGGAGGGCGTCGGCCTCCTCGTGGTCGAACGGCTCACCGACGCCGTCCGCAACGGCCACCCTGTCCTCGCCGTGGTCCGCGGCTCCGCCGTCAACCAGGACGGCGCCTCCAACGGCCTCACCGCCCCCAACGGCCCGTCCCAGCAACGCGTCATCCGCCAGGCGCTGGCCGCCGCCGGACTCTCGGCCGCCGAGGTGGACGCGGTGGAGGCGCACGGTACGGGGACGACGCTGGGTGATCCGATCGAGGCGCAGGCGCTGCTGGCCACCTATGGGCAAGGGCGGGACGCGGAGAGCCCGCTCTGGCTGGGCTCGGTGAAGTCGAACATCGGACACACCCAGGCCGCTGCCGGTGTCGCCGGTGTCATCAAGATGGTGATGGCCCTGCGGGCGGGCGTTCTGCCGCGCACTCTGCACGTCGACGAGCCCACCCCGCACGTGGACTGGACGGCGGGCCAGGTCGCGCTCCTCACCGAGGCCCGCGAGTGGACGACACTCGACGACCGACCGCGCCGGGCCGCCGTCTCCTCGTTCGGGATCTCCGGGACTAACGCCCATGTGGTCCTGGAGCAGGCGCCGGAACCGCCGGCCCCCGAGCCCGTCCAGGGCGACGGCCCGCTCTCCGGCTCCCCGGTCCTCCCCTGGCTGATCTCCGCCCGCACGGCCGACGCGCTGACCGCCCAGGCGGAACGCCTCGCGGACACGGTGGCTGACACCGACCCCCTGGACACCGGTTGGAGCCTCCTCACCACTCGCGCCGCGCTGAACCAGCGTGCGGCGGTGTGGGGTTCGGAAGCGGACGAGCTGCTCACCGGCGTACGGGCGGTGGCCTCCGGCGGCGTCGCGCCGAACGTCGTGACGGGCGCGGCGGGGGGCGCCGGGGCGAGTGTGGTGTTTGTCTTCCCGGGTCAGGGCGCGCAGTGGTTGGGGATGGGGCGGGGGTTGCTGGAGTCCTCGCCGGTGTTCGCGGCGCGGATCGTGGAGTGCGAGACCGCTCTTGGGCCCTTTGTCGACTGGTCGTTGACGGAGGTGCTGCGGGGCGAGGACGACGCGTGGATGGGCCGGGTGGATGTGATCCAGCCGGTGCTGTGGGCGGTGATGGTGTCGCTGGCGGCGGTGTGGGAGTCGCTCGGGGTTGCACCGGCTGCGGTGATCGGGCATTCGCAGGGGGAGATCGCGGCTGCGGCGGTCGTGGGCGCGCTGAGCTTGGAGGACGCGGCTCGGGTCGTGGCACTGCGGTCGGCGGCCATCCGCGATGAACTCGCCGGCCGCGGTGGCATGTTGTCGCTGGCGACCGGTCCGGAACAGGTGTCGGCGTGGGTTGAGCCGTACGGCGATCGCGTCGCGGTGGCGGTCTACAACGGCCCGGAGGCCACGGTTGTCGCCGGTGACCCGGAGGCGCTGGACGAGATCGCCGACGTGGCGGAGACGGCCGGTGTGCGCGCCCGCAGGGTTCCGGTGGACTACGCCTCGCACTCCGCGCAGGTCGAGGACATCAAGGCCAAGCTGCTCGACGCCCTCGCTCCGGTGAAGCCGCAGACCTCCCGAACCCCGATCATCTCCACGGTGACGGGCGGGGTGTTGGACACCGCGACGATGGACGCCTCGTACTGGTACGAGGGTCTGCGCCACCCAGTCCGGTTCACCGAGGCGATCACGACCGCGCTCGACGACGGACACGCCTGTCTGATCGAGGTCAGCGCCCACCCGGTGCTGACCATGGGAGTTCAGGCCATTGCCGAGGCGAGCGAGAAGCCGGTCACCGTCGTCGGCACCCTGCGAAGGGACGAGGACGAGAACGCCCGCCTCGTCGCGAGCGCCGCCGAACTCTGGGTCCACGGGACCGACATCGACTGGTCCGTCGTATACGCGGGACGCCCCGTCACCCGCGTCGACCTGCCGACGTACGCCTTCCAACACCGCCGCTACTGGCTGGAATCGGGCACCGACGCGGCCGACGTCAGCGGCGCCGGTCTCACGGCGGCCGATCACCCCCTGCTTGGCGCTGCCGCAAGCCTCGCCGTCGACGGCGGGGTCATGCTGACCGGCAGGCTCTCCCTGCGCACGCATCCCTGGCTGGCGGACCACACCGTCGCAGGCACCGTCCTCCTCCCGGGCACCGCCTTCGTCGAACTCGCCGTCCGCGCCGGAGACGAGGTCGGCTGCGGCCATCTCACCGAACTCACCCTCCAGGCACCCCTGATCCTCCCCGAGCAGGGCGCCGTACAGGTGCAGGTCTTCGTGGATCTCCCCGACGGATCCGGGCACCGCGCCCTCACCATCCACTCCCGGTCCGAGGCGCCTGACGGATCCGCTTCCGCTTCCGCCGAGGAGTGGACCTTGCACGCGGAGGGCACCCTCCTGCCCGAACAGCCGCCCGCGCCACCGCCGTTCACCGAGGTGTGGCCTCCGACCGCTGCCGAAGCCGTCGACGTCTCCGGCTTCTACGGCGCCGCAGCCGAGGCGGGCTACGGCTACGGGCCCGCCTTCCAGGGTCTGCGGGCGGTCTGGCGGCGCGGCGCCGACATCTTCGCCGAGGTCGTGCTCCCCGAGAAGCAGAAGGGCGACGCGGCCCGCTTCGGGCTGCACCCGGCACTGCTGGACGCCGCCCTGCACGCCCACGGCTGCGCCCCGGCCGAACCCGCCGCACCGGAGGAGGCGCGGGCCCTGCGCCTGCCCTTCGCCTGGACCGGAGTGACCCTCTTCGCCACCGGCGCCGACCGGCTGCGCGTCCGGCTCCGTGCCGAGAGTTCCGACGCCGTCCGGGTCGACCTCGCCGACAGCGCAGGAGCGCCGGTCGCCTGCGTCGACTCGCTGCTCGTGCGCCCGGTGACGGCGGCCCAGCTGGCTGCTGCCCGCGCACCGCGTACCAACGACATGTTCCGGGTCCACTGGACCCCCGTACCCTGCGACCCCGAGGCCGTGCGCCACGCCACCTGGGCCGTGGTCGGGGACGATCCGTACGGTCTGGGCGCGGCGGTCCAGGGCGCGGGTCTGGCGGTCGACGCCTATCTGGACGTGGCCGGTGTCCGGGGCGTTCTGGAGTGGGGTGTGCCCGCCCCGCAGGTCACGCTGATCGCGGTGACGGGCGAGAAGCTGGGCGCCGCAGAGGAGCCGGGCGCCGCTGAGGCCCCCCGTGCCGCCGAGGAGCCGGGCGCCGCCGAGGAGACGACGGCCCGCGTCCTCGCCACCGTCCAGGAGTGGCTGGCGGACGAGGCGCTGGCCGACTCCCAGCTGGTCTTCGTCACCAGGGGCGCGGTACCGGCAGGCGGCGACGACTCTCTGACCGACCTTGCCACCGCTCCGGTGTGGGGCCTGATCCGCTCGGCTCAGTCGGAGCACCCGGGCCGGTTCCTCCTGGTCGACCTGGACCCGGCGGAGCAACCGGGTGGCACAGACGCCGAGTTGCTTCCTGCTGCTGTCACGGCCGCGCTGGACTCCGGCGAGGGCCAGGTCGCGGTGCGCGGCGGACAGACCCTCGTGCCCCGGCTGGTGCGGCCCGGCGCCGAGGGCGGCTCCCTGGTGCCGCCCGTCGGCGCCGATGCCTGGCGCCTGGACGCCACGGGCGACGGCACCCCGGACGGACTCACCCTCGTACCCGCCCCCGAGGTGGAGGCCCCCCTCGCACCCGGCGAGATCCGGGTCGCCGTCCGCGCCGCCGGCGTCAACTTCCGCGATGTGCTGCTGACCTTGGGCCTGTACCCGGGCCGCCCGATCCTCGGCAGCGAGGCGGCCGGGGTGGTGCTCGAAGTCGGCGCGGACGTCACCGGCATCGCCCCCGGCGACCGGGTCACGGGCCTGATGACGGAGGGTTTCGGCCCTCGGGTGGTGACGGACGCCCGGCTCGTGGTCCCGATCCCGGAGGGCTGGTCGTTCGAGCAGGCGGCTGCCGTACCGGTGGTGTTCCTCACCGCCTATTACGGCCTGGTCGATCTCGGCTCGGTCCAGCAGGGCGACACTGTGCTGGTCCACGCGGGTGCCGGCGGCGTAGGCATGGCGGCGATCCAGCTCGCGAAGCACTTCGGCGCCACGGTTCTCGCCACGGCCAGTCCCGGGAAGTGGGATGTGCTGCGAGGCCTCGGCCTCCCCGACGAACAGATTGCCTCCTCCCGCGACTTGAGCTTCCGCGAGGCCTTCGCCGACGCGGGCGTGAACGTGGTCCTCAACTCCCTGGCCCGCGAATACGTCGACGCATCCCTCGACTTGTTGACCTCCGGTGGCCGCTTCCTGGAGCTGGGCAAGACCGACATCCGGGAAGCGGACCAGGTCGGCGATGTCCAGTACACCGCCTTCGAGTTGAGCGAGGCGGGTGCTGACCGCATCCAGGAGATCCTCGGCGAGCTGATGGGCCTGTTCGCGTCCGGTGCTCTCGTGCCGCTTCCGGTGCGGGCGTGGGATGTGCGCAGGGCCCGGGAGGCGTTCCGGTTCATGAGCCAGGCCCGGCACACCGGCAAGGTCGTGCTCACCATGCCGCGCCCCCTCGACCCGGACGGCACGGTGTTGATCACCGGCGGCACCGGCACCCTGGGCTCCCTCGTCGCCCGTCACCTCGCCACTCAGCACGGGATACGGCATCTGCTGCTCACCAGCCGCCAGGGACCCGACGCACCGGGCGCCCCCGAACTCGTTGCTGAGCTTGAGCAATTGGGCGTCGCGGTGACCGTCGCCGCCTGTGACGTCTCCGACCGCGAGCAGCTCGCCGCCCTCCTCCACGGCCGCGATCTGACGGGCGTCGTCCATACCGCCGGAGTCCTCGCCGACGGCCTCATCACCGCCCTCACCCCCGAGCAGCTCACCACGGTCTGGCGACCGAAGGCCCAAGCCGCCCTCCACCTCGACGAGCTCACCCGCGACCACGATCTGGCCCTGTTCGCGCTGTACTCCTCCGCCTCCGGCGTCTTCGGCGGCGCCGGACAGGCCAACTACGCCGCCGCCAACACCTTCCTCGACGCCCTCGCCCACCACCGCCGAGCCCAAGGCCTGCCCGCCACCTCCCTCGCCTGGGGCTTCTGGGCCGAGACCAGTGCCCTGACCAGCAACCTCGGGGAACAGGAGCAGGCGCGGATGGCCCAGGGCGGGATGCTGCCGCTCAGCACGGAGCGCGGGCTGGCCGTGTTCGACGCGGCCACCGGTGTGGACGGCGCTGTGACGGTTGCCGCCGCGCTCGATCCGGCGGGATTGCGTGACCGTGCCGCTCAGCATGTACCGCCTTTCCTGCGGGAGTTGGTCACGTCCGCCCGGCGGCGGCGCGGGACCGCGGCCAACGAGGTGGTCGAGTCGGCCTCGGGGCTCGCCAAACGGCTCACCGGACTGGACCGGGCGGGCCGGGAGCAGGTGCTGGGGGAGTTGGTCCGCAGCCATGTCGCCGCCGTACTCGGTCACGCCGACGCCGCCGCGCTGGACATGGCGCGTGAGTTCTCCTCCCTGGGCTTCGACTCGCTTACCGCCGTCGAGCTGCGGAACCGGCTCGGCGCCGTCACCGGTCTGGCGCTGCCCGCGACGCTGATCTTCGAGCACCGGACGCCGGAGGCGCTGGCCCGGTATCTGTCCACGGAGGTCGAGGGCGGCGAGGTGGTGCCCGCGGCGCCCGTGGAGGCGCGGGCCATGGATCCCGACTCGCTCAGCGGGATCTTCGTCAAGGCCTGCCGTGAGGGCCGGTTCACGGAGATCAGTACCGTGCTGCGGACGGCGGCCGACTTCCGTGAGTCCTTCACCGGCCCGGCCGAGCTGGCGAAGCTGCCGCAGCTCACCCCGCTGGCCCGGGGCGGCCGGTCGCCTCAGCTGATCTGCTTCCCGACGTTCGCCTGGAAGCCCAGCGTTTACCAGTACCTGTCCTTCGCCGCCGCGCTCGGCGACAGCCGTACCGTCTCCGCCCTCTCCCTGCCGGGGTTCATGACCGGAGAGCCGATCCCGGCCGACCTGGACGCCCTGGTGCGCACGCTGGCGGAGGCGATCCGACAGAACGCGGGGGACGAGCCGTACGGCCTGCTCGGCTACTCCAGTGGTGGTCTGATCGCGAGCGCCGTCGCCCGGCACCTGGAAGAGACGGACTCGGGTCCGGCCGCGCTGGTGATGATCGACACGCACTGGTGGGACACGGCCGGTGGTTTCGACGTCGACCCGTGGGCGGCCAGTGTGCTGAGCGGGCTGATGGACCGGGTCGGGGAGAGCGATCATCAGGGCGAGAGCTGGGGCGACGCCTGGGTCACCGCCCGCGCCCGCTATCTCTACCTGGACTTCCACCAGGCGGAGTTGGCGGCTCCCACGCTGTTGGTCCGGGCGGCCGACTCGCTCGGCCCCGAGGGTTCGCGGCGGCGTGCCGAGTGGGGCTACGAGCACACCGCCGTGGAGGTGCCGGGCGACCACTTCACGCTGATGGAGGCGGCGCACGCGGCGGACACCGCCCGTGCCGTCGACGCCTGGCTGCGGGAACTTCCCGAGCGCATGTGACACCCATCCACCGACTTGAGGAGCGGCAGTGCTCGAACTCGCGGGAAGGACCGCCTTCATCACCGGCGGCGCCCAGGGCATCGGCCTCGGCCTGGCCCGGGCCTTCGCCAAGGAGGGCGTACGGCTGGCTCTCGCCGACATCGACGCGGACGCGCTGGCCTCGGCCGAGGCGGAGCTGTCGGCGGTGACCGAGGTGGCCGGCTTCGTCCTGGACGTCACCGACCGGGAGGCCTTCGCCCGGGTTGCCGACGAGGCCGAGGAACGCCTCGGCCCGGTGTCGCTGCTGTGCAACAACGCGGGCGTCGGCGGCAGTTATCCCGTCAGCGCGATGAGCTACGAGCTGTGGGACCTGATCCTGGGCGTCAACATCGGCGGAGTGGTCAACGGCCTCCAGACCTTCCTGCCCCGCATGATCGCCCGCGGGGAGCCGGCCCACATCGTCAACACCGGCTCCACCGCGGGGCTCGCGCCCCAGGGCGGGCAGGGTGGCTACATGTACGAGGGCACCAAGGCCTCGGTGATCGGCCTGTCCGAGGGGCTCGCCCGGCAGTTGGGTTACGAGGGCCATCCCATCGGGGTGACGGTGCTGTGCCCGGGGCTGGTGGCCACGAACATGGTCGCCACCAACCGGGCGGCGCGCCGCCGGATCACCGGGGATCTCGGGCTCACCACCGAGCAGGAGGAGGACCGGGAGCGGCTCCTCACCGAGCAGGACTTCTATCTGCGCCAGCTCGGGCTGTCCCCGGAGGCGGTGGGGGACATGGTGGTCGAGGGCGTACGGTCCGGGAAGCCGTACGTCATCACCGACCGGAGTGTCGCGGAGCCGCTGGCCGCCCGGTCGAAGGCGCTGTTCATGGCCTTGCCCCCGGAGACGGAGCACGACCGTCGGATCGCCCGTCATGTGGCGGCGCAGATGCGGGAGGCGGCCCGCTCGGGCGGCAAGACCCACTGAAGCCGCGGCAACTCCACCGAATCCGCAGAGCGGGGCCACCACGCGGGACGGGGGAGAGCCCGCGTGGTGGCCCCGGGTGCCGATGCGACCCCGGGGGAGGTAGGCCGCATCGGCCGGGCCGCCCGCCGGTGAACCGGTTCGGACGGCGCTCGGGTCTCAGGCCACGTCGCGACGCCGGAAGCCGCTCAGCCCGGCCGCGATGAGCGCGGCGGCCAGCAGTGCGAGCAGGAGCAGGGGCGTCGCCCGGAAGTCCGCCGACGGCAGATCGGGGACGTGGGTGAAGGGGGAGAGGTTCATGACGGTCTGGTCGACCTTGAGCACCTCCCCGAACTGGCCGATGACCAGGACGAAGGCCAGCACCACCCAGGCGACGGCCGTGTAGCGCGGCAGCAGCCCGAACAGCAGCGCGCACAGTCCGATCAGTGTCCATACGGCGGGCACCTGGGCCAGCGCGGCGCCCAGCACGCGGGGCACTTCGCCGGTGACGTCGCCGCTGTTGAGGCCGTGGGCCAGGCCGGCCGCGAGTCCGGCCGAGGTGAGCATGACCACCGAGCCGATGGCGGCGACCGTGAGATGACTGGCTGCCCAATTCACGCGTCGTACGGCCGTCGACAGCACCGGATCGATGCGGTGGGCGGACTCCTCGCCGGACAGGCGCAGCGCCGACTGGACGGCGTAGGCGCCGACGACGACGGCGATGAGCGAGGTGATGGTGGCCAGGAAGACGTCGACGATGCTGCCGGAGCCGCCCAGGTCGCGCAGCAGCTCGTCGATGTTCGGGTTGTCCTCGGCCACGTCGACCATGCCGTCCGCGACCCCGCCGAACGCGGCCCCGACGATCAGGAAGGCGAGCGCCCAGCCCAGCATCGAGCCCTTCTGCAGGCGCCAGGCGAGGGCGAGCGGGGAGCGCAGCGCGGGGGTGGCCTCCACCGGCCCGAGCGAGGGCGGCAGCACTCCGGCGCCGATGTCCCGCCGGCCGATGAGCACGCCGACCGCGGCGACCAGGACAGCGACGGCGCCGACGAACAACAGGCCCACCGCCCAGTTCTCGTCGGTGTACGGGCGCATCATCTCGGCCCAGCCGATGGGGGAGAGCCAGGTCAGCCAGGACATGCCGCCGTCGGTGGCGCTGGCCGCGTCACCGGTGGCGCGCAGCAGATAGGCGAGGCCGAGGACGGCGGAGGCGAGGCCGGTGGCGGAGCGGGCGTGATCGGTCAGCTGGGCGGTGATCCCGGCGACGACGGCGAAGAAGACGCCGACGCCCGCGCAGCCGAGCGCGAACGCCCAGGAGCCGGTGGCCGGCAGATCGGTGTTGCGCAGCCCGAGCCCGAGGAGCAGCGCGATGACCAGGTTCATGCCGGTGACCAGCAGCAGGGAGCTGGCCAGCCAGGCCTTGCGGCCGACGACCGCCGAACCGGCCAGCTCCGCCCGGCCGCTCTCCTCTTCGGCACGGGTGTGCCGTACCACCATCAGGATGCTCATCAGGCCGATGATCGTGGCCATGAAGGCGACGAGCTGGTAGGCGTTGATCCCGCCGGTCGTGGTCAGGTCGAAGGCGCGGCCGCCGAGGGCGAGCATCGCCGGGTTGGTCTCGACCGTCTCGGCGAGGTTCTGCCGTTCCTCGGCCGTGCTGTACAGGTCGTTGTTGCTCTGCGCGGACGCCGTGGTGAACAGCACGATGCCGAGGATCCAGGCGCTCGCGCGCACCCGGTCGAGCCGGAGGGCGAGGCGCAGCAGCGTCCAGGTGCCCGCGTAGTCCCTCACCGCGCGGCCTCCGCCCGGTCTCCCGCCCGGTCCGGCACGGTCGTGTAGTGCCGCATGAACAGGTCTTCCAGGGTGGGAGGTTGGCTGACCAGACCGCGCAGCCCGAGGGTCGTCAGATGCTGTACGGCCGTGTTGAGGTCGCCGGAGTCGACGTCGAAGGTGACCGTGCGCTCGTCGTCGCCGATGCGCACATTGTGCACGCCCGGCAGGCGGGAGAGGCCGCCGACGGATTCGGTCAGCTCGGCGCGGATGGAGGTGCGGGTGAGGTGGCGCAGCTCGGCGAGGGTGCCGGACTCCACCGTACGGCCGCCGCGGATGATGCTGACGCGGTCGCAGAGCCGCTCCACCTCGGACAGGATGTGGCTGGAGAGCAGCACCGTACGGCCGCGGCGGCGCTCCTCGTCGATACAGTCCTGGAAGACGGACTCCATCAACGGGTCGAGACCCGAGGTGGGTTCGTCGAGGATGAGCAGTTCGACGTCGGAGGCGAGGGCGGCCACCAGGGCCACCTTCTGCCGGTTGCCCTTGGAGTAGGCGCGGCCCTTCTTCTTCGGGTCCAGCTCGAAGCGCTCGATCAGCTCGTCGCGCCGCTTCCGGCTCGTGGTGCCGCGCAGCCGGCCCAGCAGGTCGATGACCTCGCCGCCCGAGAGGGTCGGCCAGAGGGTCACATCACCCGGGACGTACGCCAGCCGCTTGTGTAACTCGACGGCGTCCGCCCACGGTTCGCCGCCCAGCAGCTTCACCTGCCCGCTGTCGTAGCGCAGGAGCCCCAGCAGGACGCGGATGGCCGTCGTCTTGCCCGCGCCGTTGGGACCGAGGAACCCGTGCACCTCCCCGGCCTCCACGCTGAGGTCAAGACCGTCAAGGGCACGGACGGGTCCGAACGTCTTGACCAGTGAGGAGATTGAGATCGGTGGCGTCATGATTTTAACTGTACTTGAATATTTTGAAATTTGCGAGAACTGGAAGAAGCTTGAATGGCCGGTTAGGGTGGGTGCAGGAGGTGCCCTACACGTGTCCACAGGCAGAGCAGAATCGACGAACGACGCGCCCACGGGATCGCAGTGGGCGGCGGAGGGGGAGGCCCGCGCCGTGGAGCGGCTCGCGAGCCGGTTCGCCGAGACGGGACTGCCCCGCATGTCCGCACGCGTCTTCGCCGCCCTACTGGTGTCCCCGAACGGCGCGCTGACCGCCGCCGAAATCGGCGAGTTTCTTTCCATCAGCTCCGGCACCGTCTCCACGGCGCTGCAGAGCCTCGTCCGGATCGGCCTGATCAGCCGGGAGAACCAGCCCGGCTCGCGCCGTGACCTCTACCGCGTCCGCGAGGACCCCTGGCCCGACGTCTTCGCCATCCGCAGCCTGTGGCTGCGGGAGTTCGCGAAGGCCGCGATGGAGGACATCGACCTGCTCGACGAGTCCAACACCGCCGGCCGCGCCCGCCTGGCGGACATGCGGGAGTTCGGTCTCTTCGTCATGCCCAAGCTGGAGCAGATCGTCGCCGACTGGCGGGAGTACCGGGCCTCTGGAGCCTGACGGGGAACGGGGTCGCGTCCACGGTGGAGGCGGCCCCGTTCCATGTCGGCGCGTCGGCTCAGTCGAACCCTTGCGCGTCGGCTCAGCCGAACCGCAGGATCCGCGGCGCGAAGGTGTTCTCGGGGCCGCTGGCGCGGCCGACCGACCACACCGTCTCCGTACCCGGCACCGGCGTCAGCCGCAGCGTCCGTGAGTCGCCCTCGCCGGGCACCGCCGGTTCGCTGTACTCGGTGAAGGACTGTCCGTCCCAGGCGAGGAAGTCGGGGCCGGGAACGAGCGGCGGCGTACTGCCGGGCGGGCCCCACTTCTGCGAGTTGGCCACCGAGATCCAGCCCAGCTCGCCGGACGTCGTGGGTGCCAGTGAGGTGATCCCCCCGAAGTCGGCGGGCACGGTCACCCGGTTCCACGTCTGCCCGTCGAACCGGACCAGCAGCGGCGGGATCGGCCTGCCCGGCGGACCGCCCACGAACCCGGCCGTGCCGCCCGCCCACACCTCCGTCGGCGAGACCGCCAGCACACTGCCCACCGCCGACCGCGGGAACCCGTTCACGATTGTCTGCTCCCACGCCTGCCCGTCCCAGTGCGACACGGCCGCACCCGAGGCGGTGTCGCCCGCGGCCCACACGTCGTCGGCCGCCAGGATGTGCAGCCCGTACACACCGCCGGGCGGCGCCGGCACCTCCCGCCAGCCGCGCCCGTCCCACCGCAGCAACACCTGTACGCCGTCCCGCGACCCGATCAGCCAGACCTCGCCGCCACCGGCGACGACTCGCGACAGCAGGACACCGCGCGGCGCCCGCCTCTCGGACCAGGCACTGCCGTCGAAACGGAGCAGACGGGCGCCGCCCGCCGAGTCGCGGCCCACCGCCCAGACCGCGCTGGGCGAGGCCCCGGCGACGGACAGCAGCTCCCCCTGCCAGCCGATCCCGGTCAGCGGCCGGCGCTGCCACGCGCTGCCGTCCCAGCGCAGCACCAGCGGGAAGCCCGGAGCCTCACGGCCGACGGCATCGGCGCCCACCGCCCACGCATGGTCGGGACCGAACGCGGCGGCCTCGTTCAGCCCGGCCTGCGGACGCACCTGCGCCGGGACCGGGACGTGCTGCCAGGACAGGGTGTCCGCCGCGGCCGAGGTCACCAGCATCACGAGGGTCGTGGCGACGGCGAGGGCCGCGACGAGAAGTCTGCGTAACACGGATCAGCCTCCCAGCCGCTCACTCATCAGATTCGGTTTCGAGCCGTAGATCTCGACGGTGCCGAAGGACAACAACGAGGAACCGGAGGACGCCAGTTCACGCGGTTTGACGTCGATCGCGTTCGTGCGCTCGGGGCCGTAGGAGAAGGTGGTGCGGCGGCCGTCCACGCGCGCGTACTTCGACTGGAACGCGCGGTCGCTGCGCACCGGCAGCCACAGCGCGCCGTCCCGGGCGCGCGCCATGCCCTCGGTGTAGGTGTCGCCGAGTGGTGGGTAACCAGTCCGCCAGGCGCGCCCGTTGAAGGTCATCAGATACGTGCGGGCCACGCCGTCGGTGTACTGGCTGCCGCCGATCGTGATCCGCCCGGCCGGTTCGAGCAGCATGGTGTGCACGTTGCTGTTCGGCGGCAGCGGCACCTGCGCGTCCCGCCATGCCGTGCCGTCCCAGCGCAGGATCGTGCTCCCGCTGGTGGTGTCGGCCCAGGCCCAGACTTCGGTGGCGGTGCGCGCGGTGATTCCCATGAAGTACAGCACCCCGTCCGGGGTGGCTTGTTGGGTCCAGGTGGAGCCGTCGTGGTGCAACACCTTCAGACCGGTGTCGTCCTCGCCGACCACCCACGCTCCACCTGGTACGGCGGTGAAGTCCTGGTAGGTCCAGAGGGTTTGGGGGAGTGGTACGGAACTCCACCCGTCCGCCGACCGGCGCAGGATCTCCCCCGCCCCTTCCCGGTTGTGGAAGATCCACGTTTCCTCGCCGACGAACTGCACCTTGCCGAGCCAGCCCAGGTCACCGGCGCCGGGGAAGGAGGTCTCCCGGCTCCACGCGGTGCCGTCCCACCGGTACAGCATCGGCCGCAGTCCGTCGGCGGCGTGCTCGTACCCCGTCGCCCAGGCCTCGCCGGGCCCGCGGGCGGCGAGGTCGGACACGGTCACGGGGGACGACGCCGCCGGCGGCACCGGCAGCGCCGACCACGTGGGTGTCGGGCTGGGCGTGACGGCCGCGGCGGGCGACACCACCGCGGCACACGCCATCACCAAACAGACGAAGATCGCACGGAGACCGTTCACCAGACCTCCCCAGAACGCGAAGGCCGCTCAGCTTATGGCGTTCGCCCACAAGTGAACAGACGTCTCACGGCGCCACTATCGCCGTGGTCACGGCTTCCACCAGAGGCCGGACGCGTCGCGCAGGGTGTTGGTGCCGCAGTGGATCTCGCCCATGCCGAGGTGGTACGTGTACCAGTCGTCGACGTACGAGATCTTCATGCCGGCGCCGGTGTACGCGGCGGTGACGGCCTCGGTGAAGATGTCCTTGCCCCCGATGACGGGACCCCACTGGCGCGGGGCGAGGTAGCGGTCGCGGGAGAGCAGGATGCCGTTGACGGCGCCCGGGACGTAGGCGCTGGTCATCACCGTGGGTGCGGCGGCGCGAGCGCCGTCGGCGTCCTCCCGGAACTGCTGCTGACCGTACTTCCGGGCGGCCTCCGGGGCGCCGTCGCCGCCCAGGCGGCGGAGCAGCGGCACGCGGGTTTCCTCGCTGTCCCCGACGATGCCCCGGGTGTAGAGGGCGGGCACGCGGACGATCTCCTCGTCGGTGACGCCCGTCTGCTTCTTGAGGATCTCCAGGTTGGCCGCGATCTTCCGGGCCGCCATCTCGTTGTCGGAGACCAGGTGCCGGGAGGCCAGGGCCTCGTCGATGGTCTCCTCAGGGGGCAGCAGCTCGTCGAAGCCGGGCACGGAGAACATCTTCTTCGCGCCGTGGCCGTCGCGCTGGGCGTCACGCAGCAGTTGCAGCCCGGCCTCGGGGTCGGCGATGCCTATCCGCCAGCCGCGCGGGGTGTCGGCGGGCAGGAACTGCACGAACTCGTCGACGTGCCCCACATGCAGCCAGGAGGTGTCCAGCAGGAGCGGGTCCTGAAGCCCCTGGGACTTCAGCATCGTGCGTATCTCCTTGGACGGCTTGACGCCGCTGCCGTCCTTGCGCTCGCCCATGATGATCCGACCGGCCGGGAACGAGCGGCCGTTGTGGGCGTAGGGCGGGATCGTCTCCAGGTTGCCGTAGGAGTTGAGGGTCTCCCAGCCCTGCATGTCCCGGCCCTTGGCCTGCACGACACCGACGTTGGGGCCGCGCAGCTTCTCGTAGAGCTCACGGCCCGCCTCGCGGTCCTGGGCGGAGCGCAGCATGACGCGCATCGTGCGCTGCTTGCCGTCCGGGCCCGTCATGTTGAGGTAGGCCGGCTCGACGAAGTCCTGGGCCCAGATGTCGCCGTACTTCTCGAAGGTCACCAGCGGCTTGGTGATGCCCGCCGCCTGGCTCTCCTTCTCCAGCTTCTTGACGAACGCGCGCTGCCGCTTGGCCCACGGGTCGTTGCCCTTGACCTTGGTGACCAGCAGCTGCTGGGTGTTCTGCAAGGCGTGGTGGGTGAGCAGCGGGGCGGCGCGCAGGGTGACGGAGTCGGCGGTGGTGCCGGACGAGGAGGTGACCTTCAGCCGGATCACCACGCGCCCGTCCCACTTCGCGCTGTCCCGGATGACGTCCTTGCCCTCGACACCGAACTCGACGCCGGCGCGCAGTTCGGCCCGCGTCAGCCGGGTCTGCGAAGTGACCGGCTCCCAGGCGCCGTTGCGCTGGACGAAGACCCTGCTCTGCGCGGCGCCCGTGGTGACCTTGACGCTGCCCTTGGCGTCGGACGGCAGGTTGCGCAGCGGCACCGAACGCACCCGGGCCAGGTCGGCGGCGTCCGCACGGCCGTTGACCTTCTTGTCGGAGGCGTCGTTGCAGGCGCTGAGCTTGGCGTCGGACAGCGGGCGGCCGCCAGGACCTGTGGTCGGGCAGCGCTTGCTGTCGTCGTCGATGTTGGGCAGGAAGACCGCACCCCGCCCGACCGACCAGGTGTTCTCCCCGGCGGTGTCGGTGTCGCCCGTGACGTCGACCTGCCCGTCGCGGTTGACGTCCGCCCTCAGATCGATGCGCGGCGGCTCCTCCTCCGCGTACGCCATGCCCGGCGGTGCGAGCACCGCTCCCGTCGCGGTGAGGGCCAGTACCGCCCGTGCAGCGTGTCTCGTACGCACTTCGTGTCCTCTCGTTCCCAGCGGTCGAACCCCGCTGCAGGGAATGAGGCCAAACGAGCGCTGTGCGTTGGCTGTGCGGTGTGAAGTCATCCTTTTTGATGAGGAATTGCAGGTGGAGGTACCTCCTGCGGCGGACGGGGAACGACCCCCGCTCGAGGCTCGCTATCGCGCGTCGCGCATCTTGAGGATGTACGTCGCGGTGAGCGCCACGCCACGGTCCTCGTCCTGCGACAGATCCTCGAGGGCACGTGACGTGGCGGTCCCCGGGATACCCGCCAGCGCCTGGGTCAGCCGTCGACGCGCGGACGTTCCCGTGCTGTCGTCGGCGAGGCGGTCGAGGAGTCGCGTGGCGATCCGCTCCGCTGACGCTGGGTCAGCCGCCAGCGCGCTCAGTGCGTCGGCCGCGTCGACGTCGTTCCTCTCCTCGACGATCATCTCGACGAGCGTGGGGACCGCGTCGGAGACTCCACGTGCCCCCAGCGCCAGAGCCGCGTGCCCGCGGACGACGAGGTCGGAGTCGCCGAGGGCGTCCCGCAGCAGGTCGGTCGCGGCAGCGTCCGGGATCTCGGCGATGGCCTCGACGGCACGTCTGCGCACCTCGGCCGCGCCCGACCGCAGCCCGTCCGCCAGCAGCGTCGGCGCGTCCTCGCCCGACTGCGCCAGAGCCCACCGCAGGGCTCCGGCGACGACCGGGTCCGGCTCGCTCAGCACGGCCTCGGCCAGCGCTTCCACCGGCACGGGAACGTCCTCGACCGCGGACAGGGCCGCGCGCTGCCGCGTCTCCGCGCTCTTCGACCCCAGCGCCTGCAGAAGCGCGACGATCTGGAGGACGTCCTCCCACCCGGCCGGTTCCGCGGCACCGATCCGGCTGAGCCGCGTGAGCAGTTCCGTCTCCGCCGCGATGCGGTCCCGCGTCTGGCGGATGAGGTCGTCGACGAGCTCGCCGGGCGCGAAGCCGGGGTCGTCGAGCGCGCGCCCGACGTCCCGCAGCGACAGCCCCAACGACCGCAGGCTCTCGATGTGGAAGATCCGCCGGATGTCCTCGCCGGAGTACTCGCGGTAGCCGGAACCGGTACGCCCCGAAGGCCGCACCAGGCCGAGCGATTCGTAATGCCTGAGCATGCGGGCGCTGACCCCGGACCGCCGCGCGACGTCACCGATCAACACTGCACCTACCGCCCCTCCTGGCCGCCCCCGCCGAGGGCTACGACGCGCTTCGCCTCCTCGACCGCGAACTCGAACTCCGCGTCCGGGTCCCGCCACAGCTGCTCGGTGGCGAGCGCGTGGGCGCGCACGCGCGGGTCGAGGTCCGCCGCCGCGGCGCCCAGGACCGGAAGCATCACCTCCCCGAGCGCGACCAGCGCCCGGCTGAGGCTCAACCGCGTCTCACGTTCACCGCGCCCGAGCTGCGTCGCCAACAGTACGGCCAGCTCGCGCTCCTCTCCTTCAGGCACGAGGACGACCGCCGCTCGCCAGGCGCTCCGGGCCACCTCGTCGTCGGCGTCGGCCAGCAGCGCCGGTGTGATCGCGGGCCACGCCTGCCGGTCCCCGATCTTCGACAGCGTGTGCAAGGCCTGACTCCGCGCCTGCGCACCCTCCGAGCGGACTTCGTCCAGCAGCGGCGGGACGGTCATCGAGGCGGCATGGCGGGTGAGCGCCCACGTCAGCATCTCGCGCACATAGAACTCGGGCTCGATCGCGCAGCGCTCGATGAGCTTGCCGATGAACTCCGGGTCGGGCGCCGTACCGGCCGCGAGCGCCGCCTGCAGCCGGACCGACGGGCTGGGGTGCTCCAGCCTTTGAAGTGCGTGCATGGTGTTTCGGTCCCTGTTCGACGTGATCATGAGGACCCTGAGGGCCCCTCCTGGGCCACAGTGAAGGGCTTGCCACGGTGTCAAGGTCAAGCGGTGCGCGCGTGACGGTGGCGTGGGCGAGAGGCGTCGCGCGCCGAATGCGGCGATGTCCGGTTCTCGCCGGTCCGCGGTAATTGCCTGGACTGAAAACCTCCCTTGACGGGACACTTCCGACTTCCGAACCTCCGGGAGTGTGATGGGGACAACAGACACGCGAGGCCCCACGCCGGGCAGGAGCGCGGTGATTCTGGCCTTGCGCCGCTACGGCCGGGAACTCCTGCGCCTACGACGGCATGCCTTCCCCGCGCTGCTGTTGCCGGCCCTGGGCAACATCGGCACCCGCTACGTCGCCCCCCTGCTGATCGCCAAACTGGCGGGACAGGCCGCCGAGGACAGCGGTCTCACCCTCGCCTCGGCCCTGCCGTACGTCCTGGGCTTCGGCGCGGCGCTGCTGCTCGCCGAGGCCGTGTGGCGGATCGGTCAGCACTGCCTGAACCGCGTGGACGCCCTCGGCATGGAGCACCTGTACGTGAGCGGCATGGACGAACTCCTCGCCCAGGACGCGGCGTTCTTCCACGACAACTTCGCCGGCTCCCTGACCAAACGGGTGCTCAGCTACGGCAAGCGCTTCGAGGACTTCGTCGACACGTTGACCTTCCGGATCGTGGGCAGCCTCGTCCCGCTGGTGTTCGGGGCGGTGGTGCTCTGGACCTACGAACCGATGCTCGTCGTGGGCCTCTTCGTGATGATCGCGCTGACCGCGGTGGCCGCGACGCCGCTGATCCGGCGTCGGCAGAGACTCGTCAACGACCGTGAGGCGGCGATGGCCCGGGTCTCCGGCCACGTCGCCGACAGCCTCATGAACATGGAGACGATCCGCGCGTTCGCGGCCGAGCGCCTGGAGGCCGAGGAACACCGCAGCCGAGTCGCGGAGTCCAGGCGCCTGACGCTGCGGTCCTGGGACTACGGCAATCTGCGCGTCGACGTCCTGGTCGCCCCCATGTTCGTGCTGACCAACGTGCTGGGACTGCTGGTCGCCATCGCCCTCGCCGGCTCGGGCCAGGGAGTCGAGGCGCTCGTCGTCGCGTTCACGTACTACTTCAACGCCACGGAGATCATGTTCGACTTCAATCAGATCTACCGGCGACTGGAAAGCTCCATGACCGAGGCCGCGCAGTTCACCGAGCTGCTGCTGGATCCGCCCACCGTGCTCGACCCGGCGCGACCCGAACCGCTCGCACCCCGGGACACGGGCATCCGCTTCGAGGCGGTGACCTTCGCCCACTCCGGTGCGCGGCCGATCTTCCGGGGACTGGACCTGGACGTGCCCGCGGGCGCGCGGATCGGTCTCGTCGGCAGGTCCGGCGGCGGCAAGACCACGCTCACCCGGCTCCTGCTGCGCATGTCGGACCTCGACGACGGCCGCATCCTGATCGGCGGTCAGGACATCAGCAGACTGCGCCAGACCGACCTGCGCTCGCTGTTCGCCTACGTCCCACAGGAACCCGCCATGTTCCACCGCAGCCTGCGGGACAACATCGCCTTCGCCCGGCCCGGTGCCACCGACAAGGAGATCCACGCGGCGGCCGAGGCCGCGCACGTCACCGAGTTCGCCGACCAACTCCCCGACGGCTTCGCCACCCTGGTGGGGGAGCGAGGAGTGAAACTCTCGGGCGGCCAGCGCCAGCGCGTGGCCCTTGCCCGGGCCATCCTCCGCGACGCCCCGATCCTCCTGCTCGACGAGGCGACCAGCGCCCTGGACTCGGAGAGCGAACTCCTCGTCCAGGACGCCCTGTGGCGGCTACTGGAGGGGCGCACGGCCCTCGTCGTCGCCCACCGCCTCAGCACGGTCGCCGGCATGGACCGCCTCGTAGTCCTCGACCGCGGAACCGTCATCGAACAGGGCACCCACGACCAGCTCCTCGCATCGGAGGGCGCCTACGCCAAACTGTGGCAGCACCAGTCGGGCGGCTTCCTCGGCGAGAGCACGGATCCGGCCCCCGAAATACCCGTGCCGAGCACCGGTTCCACGTAGTCGGGTCGAGCAGGGTGCGAGGCACAGGCCACGTCGGAGCGGGCTCGGCGGAACGCCGAGCCCGCTCGGGCCGCCCCCTTGCCGGGGCCGGACTTGTGTCACGCCGTCAGCGCTGCAGGGTGAGCAGACCCGGACGGTAGGGCAGGAGGCCATAGTCGCCCCCGGAGTTGGGGTTGCGGCCCTGGTAGAGCAACTGCAGATGGCAGGGATCGACGGTCATGGTCTGATCGGGACTGGTGCGGATCAGTTCGCCGTGGCTGATGTCGTTGGTCCAGGTGGCGCCGCTGTTGGCCTTGCCCGCGAAGGGGTTGCTCTCCGTCGCTGCCTGCGGTGTCCAGGAACCGTTCAGGCTGGTGGCCGTGAACGAGCGGAAGTAGCGGCCCTGTGAGCCGATCGCCTCGACGATCATGAGGTAGCGGTTCTGGCCCTGGAGCTTGTAGACCTGCGGGGCTTCGAACAAATTGTTCGTCGTGTCGCTCATGATCACTGTCGAGCTCGTGCCGAAACTGCCCGGGAAGTTCCCGAGCGGCATGGCGGCCCGGTAGATCTTGCCGTTGTCGCCGGCGAAGAACAGGTACATGTTCGTCCCGTCAGCGATCAACGTCTGGTCGATGGGTCCAGTTCCGGAGCCGGTGATGCTTCCGGAGAAGAGCTCCCTCGGCGCCGACCAGCCGTTCGGGTTGGTGGGGTCGCTCGACGTCCGGTAGGAGAACGCCGTCCCGCCCCACTGGTAGGCGAGCACCCAGATGTTCTTCGGCGCGAAGTAGAAGAGCGTGGGCGCCACGGTGGAGGACGACATCGTGTTCTGACTGGCCGACGCCATCTCCGACCAATTGGTGAACAGGCCGAAGTTCATCGAACCCCAACTCGTTCCGGTGTCATGCGTCGTCGCGTACACGAGTTGTCTGCCGTTGTAGGGCACGACGGTGAAGTCCTTCAGGGACACCCACCCCGGTTTCGGCTGCGCCAGCACGCCGGTCGATGTCCAGCGGTACGTCGACGGCAGCTCGCACGAGCCGGGGTTGTCGCCGCCGACCTTGACGAGCTGCCACTGCTGGTTACTGCCGCCCCAGTCGTCGTACTGGACGATGTTCGCGTTGTCGGCGGTGGAAGCACCCTGCACCTCGAGGGCCTTGTTGCTGTGACGCGAGATGAGCCGGACATAGCCGTCCGAGCTGTCGGCCAGCCGCCACTGCTGGTTGGTGCCGTTCAGGTCGGCCCACTGGACGATCGGGCCGCCGTTCGCGGTGGACCAGTTGTGGACGTCCAGCACCTTGCCCGAGTGCCGGGACTTGATGCGGTAGTAGCCGCCTCCGGAATCGACGAACTGCCACTGCTGCTGGGCCTGATCGTTTCTGCTCCATTGGGTGATGCGAGCGCCGTCGCCGGTCGCCAGGTTGTAGACGTCCAGGGCCTTGCCGCTGTTGCGATTGACCAGCACATACGAGGCGCCGGGGTCTACGGTCGCCGCGTCGGCGGGCTGTGCGCTGAGGAAGGTCGCCGCGAGCAGCAAGGGCGCGAGGACGGCGAGTAAGCGTCTCAGACGCACCGGGGACGGGTGGCGAAACCACATCAGAGGGCCTCCTTCGGGGGTGGGGTGAGGGGGCTCCGATGAACAAGCGGAGCGAGCGGACCGGGTGCAGGACAGCCTCGAATGTTTCGAGGAATTCCCGGATGGATTGACGCCACAAGCTAGGAATGTGATGCCCTCTGGTCAAGGGCTGTCGCCGATCTGTCCGCAAACAGCGCCTCGTCTTCGGGCCTGCCGGGGCGGCCGCGTGGACCGGAATCCCTCCATGTTGGGAGGTTGGCCCAGGCTCTTGGGTACTCGCCGACGGTGACGCCGAGGGTCGATTTCCGGCTCTTGGGTGTCAGAAAGTTTCGGGATGGAATCCGAAACTTCTTCCGCGAGGAGTATTGACGATCCATCGTCAACTCCTCAATCATCCCTGTCTGAGAAGCCGACCTTAGTTCGATATATCGAACCTGGCGGTCATGGGACGTCTCTGCCGCAAGCCCGTGACCGGAGGTCCGGTGAGTGAGTGCTGCCCGGGTTCCGGCCCGCCCCGTCCGTATCCCCAGTGAGAGCGGACGACGCAATCCCTTGAACTTCAGTTCTTCCGTGATGTCCACCTTGGAGGCACAGTCATGGGCTCGTACGCCCTTGCCAGAACCGGCGTCCGCCGGAAGATCCGCGCCCTGCTGCTGGCGCTGGTCGTCGGCGCCCTCGGGTTGGTCGCCGCATTGGTCGCGCCCCCCGCCGCACACGCTGCCGAGAGCACGCTCGGGGCCGCGGCTGCGCAGAGCGGCCGCTACTTCGGTACCGCCATCGCCTCGGGCAGGCTCGGCGATTCGGCGTACACGACGATCGCGAACCGTGAGTTCAACTCGGTGACCGCCGAGAACGAGATGAAGATCGACGCCACCGAACCGCAGCGGGGCCAGTTCAACTTCACCGCCGCCGACCGCGTCTTCAACTGGGCCGTGCAGAACGGCAAGCAGGTACGCGGCCACACCCTGGCCTGGCACTCCCAGCAGCCCGGCTGGATGCAGAGCCTCAGCGGCAGCGACCTGCGCCAGGCGATGATCGGCCACATCAACGGCGTCATGGGCCACTACAGGGGCAAGATCGCCCAGTGGGACGTCGTGAACGAGGCCTTCGCCGACGGCAGTTCGGGCGCTCGGCGCGACTCCAACCTGCAGCGCACGGGCAACGACTGGATCGAGGTCGCCTTCCGCACCGCGCGCGCCGCCGACCCGGCCGCCAAGCTCTGCTACAACGACTACAACGTCGAGAACTGGACCTGGGCCAAGACCCAGGCGATGTACGCCATGGTCCGCGATTTCAAGCAGCGCGGAGTGCCGATCGACTGCGTCGGATTCCAGGCGCACTTCAACAGCGGCAGCCCCTACAACAGCAACTTCCGCACCACCCTGCAGAACTTCGCCGCCCTCGGCGTCGACGTGGCCATCACCGAACTCGACATCCAGGGCGCCTCGGCCACGACCTACGCCAACGTGACCAACGACTGCCTGGCCGTCCCTCGCTGCCTGGGTATCACCGTCTGGGGCGTGCGCGACACCGACTCCTGGCGGGCAGAGCAGACGCCGTTGCTCTTCAACGGCGACGGCAGCAAGAAGCCCGCCTACACCGCTGTCCTCAACGCACTCAACGGCGGTTCCACGCAGCCCCCTTCGGAGTCCGGACCGATCAAGGGAGTCGGTTCGGGCCGCTGCCTTGACGTGCCCGGGGCCGGCACCACCGACGGTACCCAGCTCCACCTGTGGGACTGCCACAACGGCACCAACCAGCAATGGACGTACACCGCCGCCGGCGAGCTAAGGGTCTACGGCAACAAGTGCCTGGACGCCGCCGGCACCGGCAACGGCGCCAAGGTCCAGATCTACAGCTGCTGGGGCGGCGACAACCAGAAGTGGCGCTTCAACTCCGACGGATCCATCGTCGGCGTCCAGTCCGGTCTCTGCCTCGACGCCGTCGGGGCCGGCACGGCCAACGGCACCTTGATCCAGCTCTACTCCTGCTCTAACGGCAGCAACCAGCGCTGGACCCGGTCCTGAGGCATCGAGGGACAAGGCGCCTCGATCCAGCAGGCGAACGGAGGGGAGCCAGGACAGTCCTGGCTCCCCTCCGGCCACGGCCAGGTGCTCTGGTGGGACCGGCTCGGTGCCGCCGCTCCCCAGGGCCCCTAGAAGAACCCGAGCTTCTTCGGCGAGTAGCTCACCAGCAGGTTCTTCGTCTGCTGGTAGTGCTCCAGCATCATCTTGTGCGTCTCGCGGCCGATCCCCGAGCCCTTGTAGCCGCCGAACGCCGCATGCGCCGGGTAGGCGTGGTAGCAGTTCGTCCAGACGCGGCCCGCCTGGATCGCGCGGCCCGCGCGGTACGCGGTGTTGGCGTCGCGGGTCCACACGCCGGCGCCGAGGCCGTACAGCGTGTCATTGGCGATCTTGATGGCGTCGTCGAAGTCGTCGAAGGACGTCACGGAGACCACCGGGCCGAAGATCTCCTCCTGGAAGATCCGCATCCGGTTGTTGCCCTCGAAGATCGTCGGCTGGACGTAGTAGCCGCCCTTGAGTTCGCCGTCGTGCTCGACGCGCTCACCGCCGGTGAGTACCCGGGCGCCCTCCTGCCGGCCGATGTCGAGGTAGGAGAGGATCTTCTCCACCTGGTCGTTGGACGCCTGCGCGCCGATCATCGTGTCGGTGTCGAGCGGATGACCGGTCTTGATCAGCTCGGTGCGGGCGACCGCCGCCTCCATGAACTCGCCGTAGTGGCCGCTCTGGACGAGGGCCCGCGACGGACAGGTGCACACCTCGCCCTGGTTGAGCGCGAACATCGTGAAGCCCTCGAGGGCCTTGTCGCGGAAGTCGTCGTCCGCCCGCCACACGTCCTCGAAGAAGATGTTCGGGGACTTGCCGCCGAGTTCGAGCGTCACCGGGGTGATGTTCTCCGAGGCGTACTGCATGATCAGCCGGCCGGTCGTGGTCTCCCCGGTGAACGCCACCTTCGCCACCCGCGGGCTCGACGCCAGCGGCTTGCCCGCCTCCACACCGAAGCCGTTCACGACATTGACGACACCCGGCGGCAGCAGATCGGCGATCAGGCTCAGCCAGAAGTGGATGGACGCCGGGGTCTGCTCGGCCGGCTTGAGCACGACCGCGTTGCCCGCCGCCAGCGCCGGGGCGAGCTTCCATGTCGCCATCAGGATGGGGAAGTTCCACGGAATGATCTGCGCGACCACGCCGAGCGGCTCATGGAAGTGGTACGCCACCGTGTCGTCGTCGATCTCGCCCAGCGAACCCTCCTGCGCGCGGATCGCTCCCGCGAAGTAGCGGAAGTGGTCGATCGCGAGGGGGATGTCGGCCGCCAGCGTCTCGCGCACGGGCTTGCCGTTCTCCCAGCTCTCGGCGACCGCGAGCGCCTCCAGGTTCGCCTCCATCCGGTCGGCGATCTTCCGCAGGACGTCGGAGCGCTCCGCCACCGACGTACGGCCCCACCCCGGGGCGGCCGCGTGCGCCGCGTCCAGGGCCCGCTCCACGTCCTCCGCAGTACCGCGCGCGATCTCGGTGAACGGCTGCCCGTTCACCGGCGAGGGGTTCTCGAAGTACTGCCCTCGAACCGGCGGCACGTACTCGCCGCCGATGAAGTGGTCATAGCGCGCCTGGTAGGAGACGATCGCGCCCTCGGTCCCGGGTGCCGCGTAACGGGTCATGCCGGCCTGCCTCCCTGCAACAGCGCTGCCCGCCGTTGGACAGCTCTCGCCGCGAGGCTAGGCAGGACGAGGTTGCAAGGACGTTGCGCGGACCGGGGAAGAGGTGAGGTCCGGGCGTTGTGTGTACGGCCTTCAGCGCGCCGTCCAGTCCGGGGGCGCCGCCAGCTCCGCCTCCAGTGCCGCGAGGCGGGAGCGGACCGTGGCCGTGGGGCGTACGGCGGCCAGCGCCCGCCACACGTCGAGGTCGTCCTCGCCCCACGGAGCGTGTGCCCAGTCCGCCAGCAGGTCGGGGTCCCGGCGGGCGATCAACGCCGTACGCAGTCCGTCGGCAACCCGGCGCCGGATCCGCGCCACCGCCGGAGCCTGGGAGCCGGGCAGCAGCGGACCGCTGTACGCCGTCACCGCCGCACTGACCGCCCCCGCCGCCAGCCGCCGCTCGACCACGGAGACGTCGGACTCCACCGGCACGGTGAGCCGGTACGGCCGCGAGGCCAGCAGACCGGGGCCGAGTGTCCGCCGCAGCCGCGCGAGTTCGGCCCGCAACGTCACCGGCGTCACCGACTCGTCCTCGTACAGCGCGCACAGCAGTTCGTCACCGGTCAGCCCCTCCGGATGCCGGGCGAGCAGCACGACGATCTCGCTGTGCCGTCGGCTGAGCCTGATCCTGCGGCCGTCCGTGAGCAGTTGGGCCTCGTCCCGGCCCAGCGCGGACAGCTCGTGCCTGTCGGCGGCCGGCGCCGCCGGGAGGAGCAGGGCCAGATGGGACTCGGCCGCCCGCGCCACCGCCTGCACGAAGCCCAGGCTGTGCGGATGCGCCAGACCGTCGCCGCCGGTGATGTCCACGGCCCCGAGCACCCGCCCGGTGCGCGGATCGTGCACCGGCGCCGCCGCGCACGTCCACGGCTGCACTCGCCGGATGAAGTGCTCGGCCGCGAACACCTGCACCGGCCGGTCGACCGCGACCGCCGTACCCGGGGCGTTCGTCCCGACCGCCGTCTCCGACCAGCGCGCCCCCGGGACGAAGTTCATCCGCCCCGCCTGCCGCCGGGTGGAGGCGTGCCCCTCGACCCACAGCAGCCTGCCGTGCTCGTCGCACACCGCGAGCAGATGCTCCCCGTCCGCCGCGAACGAGCCCATCAGCTCCCGGAACAGAGGCATCACCCGAGCCAGCGGGTGCTCCGCCCGGTAGGCGCCGAGGTCGCCGTCCCCGAGTTCCACGCTCGCCTTGCCGTCCGGCCCGACCCCCGCTCTCGCCGAACGCCGCCACGAGTCGGCCACCACGGCACGCACCGGCTTCGGCACGGTGCCCGCCGCCGTGAAGGTCTCATGCGCGCGGCGCAGCATCCGTGCACGCTCGGCAGGGTCGGCCCCCGGCTCCAGGGCCACCCATTGATCGGTCAACTCGGCCTCCCCGGACGGCGATGCGACTTGGGGACATCGTCACTCCGAGTACGCGCGCGGACAACCTTTTCGACTGCGGTCACCCGAACGACGGGCCCGTTGTCTCGAACGACGTGCCGCTTGTCTCGAACGACGTGCCGCTTGTCTCGATCGACGAGCCGGTGGTCCGAGCCAGTGATCTCGGTCAGGCGGCCTTGACCAACTGGATGTAGCGCTCCCAGTCCCAGTACGGCCCCGGATCGGTGTGGTCGGTGCCTGGCACCTCGTGGTGCCCGATGATGTGCCTCCTGTCTCGGGGAATACCGTGCCGGGAGCAGATCGCCGCCGTCAGCGCGGCCGATCTCTCGTACATCGCGTCCGTGAAATACGCGGGCCGGTCCACCCACCCCTCGTGTTCGATTCCGATGCTGCGCGTGTTGTAGTCCCAGTTCCCCGCGTGCCAGGCGATGTCCGACTCCCGCACGCACTGCGCCACATGCCCGTCGGCGGAACGGACGACGTAGTGCGCGGACACCTTCTTCTTCGGGTTACGGAACACGCTCAGGGTGCCGGAGAAGTCGGTCTGCGTGACATGGACGATCACGAGGTCGATTCGGTACTCCGAGGGCCGGCGTGCGGCGGTGAAATTGGTGGAGTTCGCCCCCTGCCACACACCGCCCGGGTAGTCGGGGGCCGGGACCTGCGCGTCGGCTCGCGGCCGCGGGAGCAGCCCGTACGGTAAAGCGGCCAGGGCGGCGCCCCTGAGCAGCCGTCGTCTGCTGGTGTGTGATCGTGCTTGTTCCACGGGCGGTTCGCCTCTCGGCAGAGGAGGAGTGGGGCGGTCAGCTCGACAGGATGGCCGCGGTCTCGCGCAGCCGCGCGTGCACCCCGCGGTGCGTCTCGCGCTCGGGCAGCCACTGCTTGCGGATCTTGGCGACGCAGGTGTAGTTGGTGTCGCACACATTGGCCAGCGGCGACTCGACGGCCTGGGTGGCGAACTGGTACGCGTCCAACTCGCTGAAGCCGTAGTCGCGGACCAGCCACTGCACCAGGTCGAGCTGGGAAATCCGGAACGCGTCCTCCAGGGGGCGGGCCGAGCCCGTCGAGATGATGTGCGTGTCCGACTCGATCCGGGGCCAGGGAGTGGCGACCCCCTTGAGGAGTTCGACGATCACGACGGTGCGCATCGCGCATTCGACGGCGACACCGCAGGTCTCGCCCTCGCCCTGGCGGGCGTGGCCGTCCCCCAGGCTGAGCAGCGCGCCCTCGACGTTCACACCGAGATAGCAGGTGACGCCGGCCCGCATCTCGGGTGTGTCCATGTTCCCGCCGTGCGCGTCCGGCACCAGGGCGGAGCGGACCTCCAGGTTGGCGGGGGCGACCCCGACGGTTCCGTGCATCGGGTCCATCGGCAGCTCGGCCTCGAAGTCACTGTCGTGGGCGCGGAAGAGGGCGGTACGCCGGGTTCTGTCCAACTGCCAGATCCAGACCGTCTCGGGCAGCGGCGGCTGGAGCGTGGCCGTGGTGTGCGTGGAGGTGAGGGCGCCGAACAGGGGGACGGTGGTGGAGGCCGCCCAGTCGCGGGCCGGTTCGATCGAGACGAAGTGCACGGCGACGGTGTCCCCGGACTCCGCGCCCTCGATGTGGAAGGGACCGGTCTGCGGGTTGAGGAACGGGAACTCGCAGACTTCGGAGACCAGGTCCTTCTCGGACCTGACCCGGCCGCCGAAGCAGTCCTCCGTGTACAGGTCCAGCACGGTTCCGGGCGCGATGCGCGCCACGGGCGGCGCACCGCCGAACGTCCAGGCGTACTCGCCGGGTTCGGGTCGGACGGTCAGGATCCGGGGGTCGCTCATCGCCGCACAGCTCCGTTCTGCCACAGGTCGCACATCACGGACCCAGGTCCCAGGCTTCAAGTCCCAGGTCTCAGGTCTCCGGGGTGGAGGGGCCGGGAGCGCCCTCGCGTGAATCACGGTACGGGGCGGAGAAGCCGGGCAGCAGTGAGCGCTGCGGATCAGTGGACGCGGGCCGGGTTGTGGAGAACTCGGCAACTCGTGCGGGTGAAGCGGGCCTGGAGACAGGGCCGTTGCGGCTGTGGATCCAGCCGGACTCAGCTCCTCCCGGCCACCGCCGCCGGATCGTCCAGCACCCCCCGCACCACCCAGTGCGCGGCCCCCAGCAACGGCCCCTCGGAACCCAGCCGCGACACGGACACCGGACAGGCCGCCCCCGCCGTACGCCCCTCCAACTCGGCCTCCAGGGAAGGCAACAGCCACGGCGCGAGCCCGGCCAGCGCCCCGCCGAGCACCACGCTCTCGGGGTCCAGCAGATTCACCGCCCCGGTCAGGGCGACCCCGAGCGCGGCCCCGGCGTCGTGGAGAGCACCTCGTACCGCCCCATCCCCCTCTGCTGCCCGCCCCGCGAGCAGCCCGACGCGGTCCTCGCCCGGTTCCAGCCCCGCCGCCCGCAGCACGGCCTCCTCACCGGCGTACTGCTCCAGACACCCGCGCCCTCCGCAGGGACACGCCGGCCCCTCCGGCCGGACCGGCACGTGCCCCAGCTCGCCCGCGAACCCGCGGGTCCCGCGCAGCAGTTGCCCGTCCACGACGACGGCCGCGCCGATGCCGATCTCCGCCGACACATGCAGGAAGTCGCGCGGTGTGCCTTGTCCGAGCCAGAGTTCGGCGAGGGCGCCGAAGTTCGCCTCGTTGTCCACGGTCAACGGGAACTCCCCGGGCAGCAGCGCCCCGAGGTCGACGTCGTGCCAGTCGAGGTTCGGCGCGCGGACGACCGTACGGCCGTCGCGTGCGACCAGTCCGGGCACGGCCACCGCGAGACCCGCGGGCCACAGCCCGTCCTGCTCGGCCTCGGCGACCACCCCGCGCACCAGCTCGGTCAGTTCCCGGATCACCGGTTCGGCCGAACGCCCCCGGTTCCCGCCGTGCCGTACCGCCTTCGCCCGCACCGCGCCGCGCAGATCGACCGCGCACACCGCGAGGTGGTCGACGCCGATCTCGGCGCCGATGCCGGCCGGGCCGTGCGCGCTGACGGCGAGCGCCGAACCGGGCCTGCCCACCCGGCCGGGCCGCTCCGGGCCGAGTTCCTCGATCAGCCCCGAGCGGATGAGCTCGTCCACGAGCGTCGACACCGCGGCACGCGTCAGACCGATCCGGGAGGCGACTGCGGCACGGGAGAGCGGGCCCTCCGCGCTGACCGTGTGCATCACCCGGGCCAGATTTCGGCGGCGCATGCCCTGCTGGGTGTCGGGCAGCGCGCGTCCGGGACCGGCGGCGTGCGGCTCGTGCGGCGCGCGTCCGGGACCGGCCGGTTGGGGCTCGGGTGCGCGCCCGGGACCGGTCGGGTCGGGCTCGTGCAGGGGTGCGGTCATGCCTCCGTCAGTCCTCGATGCGCTCAGCGGGTCCCCGGCTCCAGCAGCGGGGCCGCGTCGGAGAGTACCCCGGCGATCCTGGCCAGGGTCTCCTCGTCCCGTTCCACCGCTTCCAGCACCGGCCCCGCGGCCGTGTTCCAGCGCCGGGCGACCGCGCCCGGATCCTCGCCGGTCAGCAGTCCGGCCGCCTGGGCCGCGGCGCCGAGCGCGACCAGTTCCTTGGCCTCGGGCACCTGTACGGGACGGCCCGAGAGCCGTCGTACGGTCTGCTGCCAGGCCGTACCGCGCGCGCCGCCGCCGATCAGGAGCAGCGGGGCCGAGCGGTCCGCGTCCGCGTCGAGGACCAGGTCCAGGGCGCCGAGCAGGGAGTGGACGGCGCCGTCGTAGGCCGCCTGGAGGAGCTGTCCGGCGGTCGTGTCGTGGCGCAGGCCCAGCAGCAGGCCGGAGGCGTTCGGCAGGTTCGGGGTGCGCTCGCCGTCCAGGAACGGCAGCAGGGTGACGTCGGTGGTGGGTTCCACCGCCTCGCGGTCGAGGCCCAGCAGGGCCGCCACCCGGTCGACGGCGAGCGTGCAGTTCAGGGTGCAGGCCAGCGGCAGCCAGTCGCCGTGCGCGTCGGCGAAGCCCGCGACCGTGCCGGAGGGGTCGGCGGGGCGGTGCCTGGCGACGGCGTACACCGTGCCGGAGGTGCCGAGGCTGAGCACCGGGGTGCCGGGGCGCAGGCCGAGGCCGAGGGCGGCGGCGGCGTTGTCGCCGGTGCCGGGGGCGACCAGGGTGCCCTTGGAGAACGGCAGGTCGTGGTGTTCGCGGACGGTGCCCGCCACCTCGCCGGGCCGCACCACGCGCGGGAGCAACGCGGGGTCGAGGCCCACATGGGCGAGGGTTTCCTCGTCGTACGACTCCGTCCCGGACGCCCACCAGCCCGTACCGGAGGCGTCGCCGCGGTCGGTGGTGCCCTGGCCGGTGAGCCGCTCGGTGAGGTAGTCGTGCGGGAGCCGGACCGCCTTGGTCGCGCGGACGGCGTCCGGTTCGTGTTCGGCCAGCCACGCCCACTTCGTCACGGTGAAGGACGCCCCGGGCACGCTGCCCGTGCGCTCCGCCCAGGCCTTCGGGCCGCCCAGTTCGTCGATGAGACGGCGGGCCTGCGGCGCGGAGCGGACGTCGTTCCAGAGCATCGCCTGGCGGACCGGTTCGCCCCGCTCGTCCAGGGTGACCAGGCCGTGCTGCTGGCCGCCGATCGACACCGCGGCGGCCTCGTGCGCCGCGTCGCCGCACTGACGCAGGGCCTCGCACAGGGCGTCCCACCACTGGCGGGGGTCGGACTCGCGCCCCGCCCCGGAGGAGACGGTGTGCGGGGCCTGGCCGCTCGCGACGACCTGCCCCGTGGCCGCGTCGACGACGAGGGCCTTGGTGGACTGGGTGGACGTGTCCACGCCGACGACGAGCGGTCCTTCGGCTGCTGACATCGGGCTCTCCTCTTGTGCGGCGATGCGGCTCGCGTCCCACCGGGGACAACTGTTCTCTTCCCAGAGATGCCTTGGCATACTAATTTGTAAACGGCCATGACGAAATAGTCGGCAGCAAGCAAACTGGCAGCAGGCAAGGAGCCGCGGCATGAACTACCAGCCCACCCCCGAGGACAGGTTCACCTTCGGCTTGTGGACCGTCGGCTGGCAGGGACGGGACCCCTTCGGCGACGCCACCCGTCCCGCCCTCGACCCGGTCGAGACGGTGCAGCGCCTGGCCGAGCTCGGCGCTTATGGCGTCACGTTCCACGACGACGACCTGATCCCCTTCGGATCCTCCGACACCGAGCGTGAGGCGCACATCAAGCGCTTCCGGCAGGCCCTCGACGCCACCGGCATGACCGTGCCGATGGCCACCACGAACCTCTTCACGCACCCCGTCTTCAAGGACGGCGCGTTCACCGCGAACGACCGTGACGTGCGCCGTTACGCCCTGCGCAAGACGATCCGCAACATTGACCTCGCGGTCGAGCTGGGCGCTAAGACCTACGTCGCCTGGGGCGGCCGCGAGGGCGCCGAGTCCGGCGCCGCCAAGGACGTACGCGTCGCCCTGGACCGCATGAAGGAGGCCTTCGACCTCCTCGGCGAGTACGTGACCTCCCAGGGCTACGACCTGCGCTTCGCCATCGAGCCCAAGCCGAACGAGCCGCGCGGCGACATCCTGCTGCCGACCGTCGGCCACGCGCTGGCCTTCATCGAGCGCCTGGAGCGCCCCGAGCTGTACGGCGTGAACCCGGAGGTCGGCCACGAGCAGATGGCCGGCCTGAACTTCCCGCACGGCATCGCCCAGGCGCTGTGGGCGGGCAAGCTCTTCCACATCGACCTCAACGGCCAGTCCGGCATCAAGTACGACCAGGACCTGCGCTTCGGCGCCGGTGACCTGCGCTCCGCCTTCTGGCTCGTCGACCTGCTGGAGAGCGCCGGCTACGCCGGACCGCGCCACTTCGACTTCAAGCCGCCGCGGACCGAGGACCTGGACGGCGTCTGGGCGTCCGCTGCGGGCTGCATGCGCAACTACCTGATCCTCAAGGAGCGCGCTGCTGCCTTCCGCGCGGACCCGGAGGTCCAGGAGGCGCTGCGGGCCTCGCGTCTGGACGAACTGGCGCAGCCCACCGCGGGCGACGGCCTGCAGGCCCTGCTCGCCGACCGCACCGCCTTCGAGGAGTTCGACGCCGAGGCGGCCGCCGCGCGCGGGATGGCCTTCGAGCGGCTCGACCAGCTGGCCATGGACCACCTGCTGGGGGCGCGTGCCTGACTGCCGGAGGCGGCTGCCGGGGCGCGTGCCTGAGCGGGCACGCGCGCGTACGGCGCCACGCGTGTGACTGAGTCGCGTGTGGCGCCGTGGGTCGGGGAATGCGGCGGAATGGTGTCGTCCACGGCATGGGCCGGTACCAACTTCGGCGAGCCGCTCGCGTGATCACCGCCGGGAGGTGACGCTGAGCCGTATGGCCATGCCTCCCGTACCTCCCCAGCCGCCCGGTCCTCCGCCGGGCGACACGCCGCCCTCGGGTGGCGGTTACGGCCCGCCGGGCGGCGGTTACGGCCCGCCGGGCGGCGGTTACGGCCCGCCGAACGACGGCTTCGGCCCGCCGTCGTACGACGGACCGCCGCCCGGCGACGGCCCGAGGCGCGGCCGTGGCCCGCTCCTCGCCCTGCTCGCGGTGATCCTGGTGGCCGCGGCGGTCGCCGTGGTGGTGCTGCTGGGCTCGGGGAGCGACGACTCCCCGGAGGACAAGTCGCCCGCCGAGAGCAGCACCGGCCCATCGCCCCGGCCGTCCTTCAGCATCCCCACCGAGCTGCCCAGCAGACTGCCGAGCGATCTGCCCACGTCACTGCTGCCGTCTGGGTTCCCCAGCGAGTTGCCGAGCGAGCTGCCCAGTGACCTGCCCAGCGAGATCGAGTCCCTGCTGCCGGACCTCGACGAGGTCGACCTGCCCTGAGCCGACGGCACGCGTGCGTGGCGGACGTGAACCGCCACGCACGCATGGAAGGCCCTTCGGCGTCAGATGCCGTGCGGCAGACGGACGTAGATGACCTTCGTCTCGATCCCGCTGTCGACCAGCCGGCCCTGCGCGTCGAACGCGCCCGCGCCGTCGGTCATCCCGAAGTCGTTGTCGTTGATCAGGGCCAGGGTGTCGCGATCCACACGCGCCACGCCCTCGATCTTGCCGGGCACTCCGGCGACCGTACCCAGGTCGACGACGAGCTTCTTGGCGAGCACGGGCACGCCCGCGGCGGCCGGGTCGTCGAGCTGCTCCAGCGACGGGGACGTCGTGTCGTCGTCCCACGGGCCGCCGAGGATGTCCGCGTCCCTGTCCAGCCGGACCAGGTGCAGCCGCGCCGCCTTGTCGGTCCGCTCCTCCACCAGGAGCCGGTTGCCGCCGACGGCGACGACCGAGGAGATCTTCAGCTCGGAGGTGTCGTCCTCGCTCGGGTCCACGACGTTCACCGGGTCGAAGCGGTACGCGTACTCGGCGGTGACCGCCTTCTTCTTCGGCGAGAAGCGCAGCAGACGGGTCGTGCGGGAGGACTCCCCGGCATCCGTGTCGGGCAGCGAGAGCGGGCTCTGCACGGCCATCACCAGGTCACCGCCGGGCAGCTGGGCGAGCCCCTCGAAGCCGCGGTTGATCTTGCGGTTCAGCAGCACGGCGGGCAGCGCCTCGACCACCGGGTAATCGGCGCCGGTGAGGTTCAGCCCCTCGGGCACGTAGCGCGTGAGGACCTTCCCGCGCGCGGAGACATGCACCAGCGAGGGGCCGTACTCGTCGACCAGCCAGAAGGAGCCGTCCTTGGCCCGCACGATGCCCTCGGTGTCCAGGCCGTTCGGGTTGTACGACAGCGGCGTGCCGGCGTTGTAGGAGTACGGCGCCTCGTCGCGGCCCGCCTGGTTCGACAGTCCCGTGACCGGCTTGCCGGAGGAGGTGGTCAGCGGGATCGCGTCGATCACCCGTACGGAGTCGCCGGAGACACGGATCTTGACGATCGCCGGGTCGAAGCCGGGCACCGGGAAGGTGCGGCGCTTGGTGCCGTCCACCTTGATCTGGCCGTTGGGTCCGCGATCGGTGACGGTCCAGAACTCGCCCTTGCGGCCCGTCGGGTAGATGTCGCTGCCGATGCCGCCCAGGTCGACACCGCGGTCGTCGGCCACCGTGCCGGGCAGCAGCGTGTTGCTGAACGCGCCGAGCGGTATGTCGCCGAGGGTGGCGGAGCCGACGACACGGGCGTCCTCGGACGGGGTGCCCACGGCCTGCCCGGTCGCCGCGAGGACGGCCAGAACGGCGAGGGGGACGCCCGCTGCGACGGAACGGTGGACGCGGCGCCTGCCGGTGGCGTGCGGGGACATCAGGGCCTCCTGTGGACCAAGTTCGGTGACAGCGGCCAGATTTGGGCCCCGCGCGGAACGCCGCGCGACGAGCGGATGAACGCGGGCCGTCGGCCACTCGTCGAGCCGTACCTTTCCTGTGCGCGGACGTGGCGCCCACCAGCAACTCGTCGACCCGGGCGGCCCCCAGGCGCTGTGCCACCTTGCCGTAGCCGCGATCGGTGCGGAACGGTGCCTGGGAGGTCCAGCCCGTGGCGAATCCGGTCACCGCACCGTCGTCCGCCAGCTTCACCACGGCCCGGGTCACCCCGTGCGGGTTCGCGGCTCACCGCTCAGGTGCCGGCTCCGCCGAGGCCAGTGCCGTGGCCGGGTCCTGGGTCGGGCCACCCGCGGGGACCCAGCGGCCGCGCTCCTTGCGGTACGGCCACCAGCGGCCGTCCCGTCCCAGGCGCACCTGGCCCGAAGTGCCCACGGCGGTCCACCGGTTGCCCTTGGCCCGCAAATGCGGGCGTTCGTCCTCGTCCCAGGCCGTTTCCAGGGCGGCACGCGCGCGTGCGAGGGTTTCGCCCTCCACCGCCCACTCCTCCTCCAGTACGGCGAGCGCGGCCACCCCGCCCAACTCCCAGGCCCGTACGGCAAGGGCCAGCCGCTCCCCGCCGCGCCCCTCGGCGAGGCGCTCCGCGATCCCCTGGGCGGGAGCGCAGGCAGCCAGCCGGACCGCGTCCTGCGCGCGGGGCAGGTCGAGGCCCAGTGCCGGGTGATCCCGGCCGGAGCGCAGCGCGTCGGCGAGCATCCGGTGCGCCTGTGCCGCGGTGCGGGCGGCGAGGTACTCCAGGGCTTCGGGGTCGACGCCGGACGGGGGAGGGGTCTCGGTGTCGAGGGACGGTGGTGCACCGGGTTCTGCCGGGAGTTCGGGGAGGGCCGGCAGCGGCGGCAGGATGTCCCCGGCAGCGAACGCTTCCGCGGCGTCCACGCCCTCCGGTTCGGGCGCCGCCTCGGCGGGGGCCGTGCTGCGCGCCTGGAGGTCGTCCAGCAGGGCGCGTTCGCCCCTGCCGCGCATCAGCAGCAGCACGAACGGGTCCTGGTCCAGCAGCCGCGCCACCTGGTAGCACAGGGCCGTCGTGTGCCCGCAGTGGTCCCACGCCCCGCAGTCGCACTGGGGCTCCAGGTCGCCCATCCCGGGGAGCAGTTCGACACCGGTGGCCGCCGCGTCCTCGACCAGGTGCGGCGGCATGTCCCGGTCCAGCAGCGCCGCCACATGCCCGGCCCGCTCCACGGCCATGTCCAGGAACCGGTCCCACTGGTCGTCGGAGAGCCGCTCCAGCAGCACGTCCGCGCGATGGCGCGTGCCGTCGCGTTCCTGGACCACGGCCGTGATGCGTCCAGGGCGCACCGACACCGCTCCCACGCCTCCCGCGCGGGCGAGCCTGCGGCCGGCCTTGAGCTGCTGCAGTTCCAACGCCGTCTCCTCCAGCGCCTGCAGCCAGGCCCGGCCCCACCACGTCTGCGCGAAGCCCTTTCCGTGCGCGGCAGGCAGTGCCGCGAACGTGCGCTCCAGGTTCTCGTCGTCGTATCGGCTCATCGTGCGCCCCCTCGCAGTTCCACCAGATCGGCCAGCTCCGCGTCCGTCAGCTCCGTCAGCGCCGCCTCACCGGAGCCGAGCACGGCGTCGGCCAGCGCCTTCTTGCGGCTGAGCATGTCGGCGATTCGGTCCTCGATGGTTCCCTCCGCGATCAGCCTGTGCACCTGCACCGGCCGCGTCTGTCCGATCCGGTACGCGCGGTCGGTGGCCTGGGCCTCCACCGCCGGGTTCCACCAGCGGTCGTAGTGCACGACATGCTCGGCCCGGGTGAGGTTCAGACCCGTGCCGGCCGCCTTCAACGACAGCAGGAAGACCGGCACTTCACCGTCCTGGAAGCGGCGCACCAACTCCTCGCGCTCGGCGACGGGCGTACCGCCGTGCAGGAACTGCGAGGCCACGCCGCGGGCCGCCAGATGCCGTTCGATCAGGCGCCCCATGCGCACGTACTGGGTGAAGACCAGAACTCCCGCCCCCTCGGAGAGGATGGTGTCCAGGAGCTCGTCCAGCAGCTCCAGCTTCCCGGACCGGCCCGCGATCCTCGGGCGTTCCTCCTTGAGGTACTGCGCGGGGTGGTTGCAGATCTGCTTCAGGCCCGTCAGCAGCTTCACGATCAGCCCGCGCCGCGCCATGCTGTCGGCCTCGGCGATCTCCGCGAGCGTCTCGCGCACCACCGCCTCGTACAGCCCCGCCTGTTCCTTCGAGAGCGACACCGCGCGGTCCGTCTCGGTCTTCGGCGGCAGTTCCGGCGCGATGCCGGGGTCCGACTTGCGGCGGCGCAGCAGGAAGGGGCGGATCAGCCGCGCGAGCCGTTCGGCGGCGGCGGGGTCCTGGCCGCTCTCGACCGACTGCGCGTACCGCGTGCGGAAGGTGTCGAGGCGGCCGAGCAGGCCGGGAGTGGTCCAGTCGAGGATCGCCCACAGCTCCGACAGGTTGTTCTCCACCGGGGTGCCGGTGAGGGCCACGCGCGCGCGTGCGCCGATGGAGCGCAACTCCCGCGCGGTCGCCGAGTAGGGGTTCTTCACGTGCTGGGCCTCGTCGGCCACGACCATGCCCCACGGCACCTCGGCGAGCCGCCGCGCGTCCAGCCGCATCGTGCCGTACGTGGTGAGCACGAACTCCCCGTCCGCCAGGGCGTCCAGGCCACGCCGGGCGCCGTGGAAGCGCCGCACGGGCGTGCCGGGGGCGAACTTCTCGATCTCGCGCTGCCAGTTGCCCATCAGCGAGGTCGGACACACCACCAGCGTGGGACCGGCCGACGAGGCGTCGGTCTGCCGGTGCAGATGCAGCGCGATCAGCGTGATGGTCTTACCGAGTCCCATGTCGTCGGCCAGACAGCAGCCCAGACCGAGCGAGGTCATGTGGGCAAGCCAGTTCAGGCCCCGCCGCTGGTAGTCACGCAGGGTCGCGGCGAGCGCCTCGGGCTGGGCGACCGGCTCCTGCCCCTCGGGGTCGGCGAGCCGCTCCCGCAGGGCAGCCAGCCATCCCGTGGGCTGCACCTCGACGCGGCGGCCGTCGACCTCGGCCGAGCCCGTCAGAGCGGCGCTGAGCGCGTCGACAGGCGTGACCTTGCGGTCCTGCTGCCCGCGTGCCCGGCGCACCTCCTCGGGGTCGATCAGGACCCACTGGTCCCGCAGCCGTACCAGGGGCCGGTTCGCCTCGGCCAGGCGGTCCAGATCCTCTCGGCTGAGCCGCTGGCCGCCCAGCGCGAACCGCCAGTCGAAGGCGAGCAGGGCGTCGGCCGACAGGAACGACGGCGTGTCCGACGCGAGCTTGGCCGGGCCGGTCTCGTCGTCGGGCGTGCCCGTCTCGTCGTCAGGCGGCCCGACCACCGCGCGGGCGGTCAGCTCACGGGCCAGCCCGCGCGGCCAGTGCACGTCGACCCCGGCCCCGGCCAGCGCCCGGGCTCCGGTGGTGAGCAGGTCCGTGACCTCCTCGTCGGCCAGTTCGACGGCGTCGGGGACGGCGGCCGAGAGCATGGGCGCGAGCGGAGGCCACGCGCGGGCCGCGCGGCGCAGCGCCAGCAGGGCGTCCATCCGCGCGCGAGGGCCGAAGGCGGATGCCCCCGCCCACACCTGGGCGGCGTCGGCGACGAGCGCGGAATCGCTGACCCCGTGGACCTGGAGCACGGCGCGGAAGGCGGGCGCCGCGTCCTCTTCGGTCGCGGCGGCCAGGCCGGGGACCTCCACGCGCAGGGAGAGACGCACCCCGGCGTCGTGGCCCGCGGCGACGTCGGCCGCCCACGCGCGGTGTCCCGGCAGGTGCTGTGGTTCCGGTGCCGCGTAGGCGTCCGAGCCGGTCACGAGCGGTGCCGCGGAGGTGCGGGGCAGGGTGTCCGCGACGGCGTCCAGGAAGGCACGCAGCAACAGTTCCGGATCGGGCAGCCGCAGCGGGCCGGAGGCCTCCAGCGGGACCGCGTGCGCCTCGGGCGGCATGGCCGCGGCGAGCCGGCGGATGTGCTCGATGTCCTCGGTGCCCAAGGGGCCCGCTCGCCAGGCGTCGTGGTCGGCGGGTGACAGGCCGGGCAACAACAGCCCCCGGGCGACCAGTTGCAGCGCCAGGACGGCCGCCGAGCCCCAGAAGGCGCACCCTCGGTGCGCGTGTTCGGAGGCACGCGCGCGGACCAGGACCGGCAGCGCGGCGCGCACGGACAGCAGCACGGCGGGCACGCTCACGCGCTCGACGCCGTCGGCGCCGGGGACGGCCACGGTCAGGTTCCCGGCCGACCCCTCCTCGACGACGGGAGGGGCGTCGCCGTCGGGGCGCCAGAAGGCGACCCTTCCCGCGCGTGCCGGATCACCGGGCACGAACACGGCGGTGCACTGGGCCAATTCGAAGATCTCGGACGGACTTGCCGGGGGAACCGTCTGTGCAGCGATGGCAAATTCCTCAAACTTGACTACTGGGTGGAGTGGCTGAGGGTACAGCACCGCATGGCTCGATCCGGCATAGCAGGGCTGTGTTCTGCATCACCGCCGTGGGAGGGTGGGCCCAGAGGAGGACCAGTAGGGGGCACGACTCAGGGACGTCTCAGGGTCGCGGTCCGGAACCGCGGGAAGCACGGGCCCGTTTTGAGAGCAGAGAGCGGCAGTGCGCCGCGGAGGAGGCGACACACATGACGAGGAACCACAAGATCGCCGCAGGAGGTGCGGCGGCCGGGATCATTCTGCTCATCTGGCTGCCCTGGTGGGCAGCGCTCCTGATCATCCTGGGCGTCCCGGCCGCCGCGTACCTCGCACTCGACCCCTCGCAGCGGCGCAGGCTGCGCCGGGCCGGCCGCAAGGAGATAGGCCGCTGAGGCACCTGGGCCCGTGCAAGTCCGCGGACTTGCACGGGCCCAGGGCCGGTCCGGTCTGATGGCTTGGCCGGGTTCTCAGTGCGAGACCGGTCCCGACAGCGCGCAGGAGTCGACCACATCGCCGCTCGCGGGCCTGTCGACGGTCCGGTCCGCAGGCGGCCGTATGCCCCCTTCCACCCAGGTGACCAGTGCCTGGAACGCGGACCGGTAGCAGGGCAGGATCGGCCGGAGCCGGTCCGGATAGGTGTCGTACAGCCCATCGACGTGGGTGCCGCCCTCGACCGTGTAGTACCGGTGCAGGCCGCCGCGTCCCGCGGCATCCACCATGCGCGCGTACACGTCCGAGTCGGCCGCCTTGGGCAGCAGCGCGTCCAGGTCGCCGTGCAGGGTGATCAGCGGCCTGCCGATCCGCCCGGTCAGTGCCACTCGGGCCACCGCGCGGTGAACGGCGGCCGGGCGCGACGCGTAGTCGTAGGTCGCGTCCTCGGCGCAGGGCGCGAGGATCTGTTCCGGGGTGGTACCGGCGGACGGGCCGGGGCAGTCCGGGGCGTATGACGGGTCGAACTCCGCGCGGTAGATCTTCTGCGTGACGCCCCAGTAGGCCTTCTCGTGGTACGGCCACAGGAACTCGGAGCCGCGCGCGAAGCCCGCCGCGTACAGGTCCTCGTCCCGCGCCGAACCGAGCATGCGGGCCACGGTCGTGGGCAGCGAGGTCAGCAGATTGGGGCCCTCCGCCGTCCACAGCGCCCCCTCCCAGTCGACGCCCCCGTCGTACAGCTCGGGGTGGTTCTCCAGCTGCCAGCGCGTGAGGTAGCCGCCGTTGGAGATGCCGGTGATGTACGTGCGCCGCGGGAGGTGGCCGTAGCGCTGGGCCACTGCCTTCCGGGCCGCGCGGGTGAGCTGTGTGGTCCGGGTGTTCCACTCGGCCACCGCGTCACCGGGCCGCTTGCCGTCCCGGTAGAAGTCGGAGCCGTTGTTGCCCTTGTCGGTCGCCGCGTACGCGTAGCCCTCGGCCAGCACCTGGTCGGAGATCGCCTTGTCCGTCGCGTACTGCCGCCGTGTGCCCGGAGCGCCCGTGACGACCAGGCCGCCGTTCCACCGCTCCGGGAGCCGGATGACGAACTGCGCGTCGTGCTTCCAGCCGTGCGTTGCGTTGAAGCGCGAGGAGTCCGGGAAGTAGCCGTCGATCTGCATCCCGGGCACCCCGGACGGCACCTGGGTGCCCGCGGCCGTCAGGCCCGCCTGATCGGCCAGGTCGGTGTACGGCGTGCCGGCGAGCCCTGTCGTGGTGAGGTCCGCGAGGCAGGCGCTCCGCTGGAAGGCCGCGCCGGGCACCCGCACCCGCTCACAGTGCCCGTCCGCGGCTGCCGTGGCCCCGGCGGGGGCGGGCGAGCTGAGCGCCGCCGCCATCAGCGCGGCGGCGACGAACGGAACACCTCGGGTCAGACGCATGGTGGCCTCCAGGGCAGCGGGACACAGGAGCCGGAGATCCGGGAGCGGATCCGGGGCTGCCCCATGGTGGAGTCACGCCTGAGAGCCATCTATGGGTTGGGGCCACATGGAACGGTGGCGTCGCATGGGGCACCAAGACAGGCGGCACCGGCCATGTCCGGGTGTGCTCCTGTTCGTGCCCCGATGCGGCGGTGCGCGCGGCCTCAGCTGGGGCGTACGGCCATCTTGTCGAGCGCCTCCAGCAGGCCCGGCAGCTCCGGCCCCCGGCCCACCGGAAGGACCTCGCCGGGCTCGTCGTCGAGCAGCACGAACGCGATGTCGTCGGTCCTGGCCACGAGCGACCAGCCGGGACCGTCGGCGCGCAGCGTGCGGGCCTCTCCCGACGCGAAGGCGGACCGGACCCGCCCGAGAGGCGGCGGGGTGTCCACGTACGCGCGTGCCTCGGCGAGGACCCGGCGGATGCCGCTGTGCCCCTTGGGCTTGGCACCCCCGCCCGCCGAAGCTTCCGACATCCCCGAAGCTTCCGAAGTCCCCGGAGCCTCCGCAGTCCCCGAGGCCGCTGAACCCCCCGAGGCCGCTGAAGTGTCCGGCGCCTCGGCAGTCTCCGCGGGCTCCTGCGCCGTCTCCTGACCCTCGGCCGCCTCGGACCCGCCCCCGGGGTTCGGGAAGTCCGAGTCGTCGATCTGCTCGCGCCACACCGCCCACTGAAGGGCGATCTCGTCCGCGCCCAGCCTGCGCTGAGCGGGCCCCCAGACTGAGGTGTCCGGCGGCGTCAGGGGCGGGCCCTCGGCGACGTCGGGGGCGGGGTCGTGCGGCGGGGGCACGTTGGGGGCCGCGACGGCGACCGCCAGGGGCCAGCCGGGCAGGGCCGCGACCACCGTGCGCTCGTCCGGCGACAGGTCGTACTCCATGCCGCAGTCCCAGGACGCGATGGCGACCGCGACCAGCGAGACATCGTCGATGACGACCGTCCATCGCGCGCCGTCCCCGTCCTGGCCGAGCACCAGACCGTACCCGTCGGCCAGCGGCGCGAGGCCGAGCGCCGCGCAGGCCTCCGGATAGTCGTCGCCCAGCACGCTCGGGAACTTCGCAGGCGTCAGCAGCACCGCCGTGAGCACATACAGCGCGTCGTCCTCGGCGGCGACGGCGCCCTCGTCCGTCCCGGCCATCCCAGCCTCCCCATCGGTTCGTCCATCGGCGCGCACCCTAGTGCGAGGGGAAGGCCCTTGTCACGACTCCCCAGCCCACCCGGAGCTGCAGTTTTCCGGCTGGACGGGGTGAAAACGACCTCTGTCGCCGGGCGGCTCAGGCCGCCGGAAGCCCGAGGAGGTCCCGCGCGACCGTGCCGGGGGACTCGTCGCGTTCCCGCGCGAGGGCGATGACGGCCCGGCACGCCAGCTCGTTCACCCCGAACGACAGCGCCTCCGGCGACACCCATCCCGCGGCCTCGTCGATGCGCTCCTGGTCGTCCTCGGCGCAGGCCGAGACGTAGGCCGCGGCTGCCTCGAAGAGATTGTGCGTACGCCTGTCCTGATCGGCGCCCGACTCCGTGCGCCATGCCTCCAGGACTCTGCCCCAGGACTGTCGGACCCTGCCGAACATGCTGACCACCTTCCCCCTGCGCGGCTGCCAGTCCATCTCCTGCTATTCAACGTAGAGTTGGAGTTCCGGCGGCAGAAGAGGGACGGCCCGGTCAAGGACTGCCGAGTACCCGCTGGATGCCGAGTACGCCGTCATTCCTCGAGCGAGGCGATCGTCTCCCGGAGCCAGTGCAGTTCCGCCCGGGAGGTGGCGCGCGCGATGGTGAGGATGCCGCGTCGGAAGGGGTCGTCGAACTCCTCGGCGCTCAGGGGCCGGTCGCCGTCGTAGAAGAAGCTCGCGGGTTCCTCCAGGAACGTGAGCCGGCGGCGCAGCACGGCCGTCTGCGCCGCCGGGTCGTCCAGGTGGCGGAGGAAGGCCAGCACGGTGAACCAGCGGTTCTCGTCGGTGATGTCCCGCTGGACGGGTTCGGCGAGCCGGCGCCGCAGCTCCCGTCCGCCCTCCTCGGTGAGCGTCAGCACATGGCGTGGGGCCGCCACCGCGCCGGGCTCCGTGGCGCGCTCCAGCAGGCCCGCCTTCTCCAGGCGCTTGATCGCCGGGTAGAGCGTGCTCTCCGCGATCGGGCGTACGTGGCCGGTGAGCGCGGTGATGCGCTTGCGCAGCTCGTAGCCGTGCAGGGGGGCGTCGTAGAGGAAACCGAGGATGGCGAGCTCCAGCATGGCCACATCTTCGCGCAATCGCACGGGTCATGCATCGCTTCCGCTATACATCGCAACCGAGGTATTGTCCTGGCTGACGATTCCGGACGGGGAGGGCGACGCGATGAAGCAGGCCGAGTTCGACGGCAAGGGGAGCTGTGTGCGGTGGACGGAGGCTCCCGGCGAGGAGCCCGCGCGCGTGTACGTGCACGGGCTGGGGTCGGTGTCGTCCGTGTACCACGCGCACATCGCGGCCCGCCCCGAACTCGCGGGCCGACGCAGCCTGTTCGTCGATCTGCCCGGACACGGCGTGAGCGACCGGCCTCGGCACTTCGGCTACACGCTGAAGGAGCACGCCGACGCCCTGTCGGCCGTCCTGGACGCGGCAGGAGTGACCGGCGCCGAGCTGGTCGCGCACAGCATGGGGGGCGCCGTCGCCCTCGTGCTCGCGCACCGGCGACCCGAGCTGGTCTCGCGGCTGGTCCTGACGGAGGCCAATCTCGACGCCTTCCCGCCGCCCACCGCGGGCAGCAGCGGAATCGCCTCCTACGGGGAGGACGAGTTCGTCGAGAGCGCCTACGCGCGCGTGCTGGAGAAGGTCGGCCCCCTGTGGGCGGCCACCATGCGGCTGGCCGACCCGCGCGCCCTGCACCGCACCGCCATCGGCCTCATCCGCGGCTCGCAGCCCGTGATGCGGGACATTCTCCAAGGTCTGCCGGTCGAGCGCGTGTATCTCCAGGGCGAGCACAGTGGTGAACTGGAGGGCAGGGACGCCCTGGAGGCCGCGGGCGTGCGCGTGGTGACCGTGCCCGGCGCCGGCCACAACGTCATGTTCGACAACCCCGACACGTTCGCGGCCGCGGTCGCCGGACGCTGCTGAGGCTCAGCCCTCCCGTACGGCCAGGGCCAGGAAGCGGTCGTCCTCGTCGACGTACGACGTCATGCGCCAGCCCGAACCGGCCAGCAGTGGGCGGAGGTTGGGTTCCGCGCGCAGATCCTCCGGGGTGATCTGCCGCCCCTGTCGGGCCGCGAGGGCCGCTCTGCCGATCGGATGGAACAGTGCCAGTGTGCCGCCCGGACGCACCACGCGGGCCAACTCCCGCAGATTCACCTCCGGGTGCGGCAGGTGCGCGATCAGTCCCGCCCCGAACACGGCGTCCAGCGACTCCGATCGCAGCGGGAGCGCGGCCACGTCGGCGAGCAGCAATTGCCCGTCCCGGTCCCTCCCGGCCCGTACGGCGGCCTCCAGCATGGCCGGGGTCAGGTCGGCTCCAATGACCGCGCCCGCGGGTCCCACGGCCGCACGCAGGGGCGGCAGGGCTCGTCCGGTGCCGCAGCCGGCGTCGAGCACGCGGTCTCCCTCGCGCAACCCGAGGTCGGCGACCGCGGCCGCGTAGGCGGGACCGTCGTCGGGGAACCTGGAGTCCCAGTCGGCGGCGCGGGCGGTGAAGAACTCCTGGACGTGTGTGTGGTCGTCGCTCATGTTCGGCATGATCCCTCAACCGCGTGGGTGACGCGCTCACCGACAGGGATGACGCCACGGCGCACACGTACGAGCGCGAGGCGATCGTTCATAGCGGCATTGGTGTCATATTCCAACACCTTTCGAAATGCGCCCCCTTTGTGCGCCCGTGCCCCGACTAGCGTCCCGGGGCCATGGGACACCTGGACCACGCCGCCCTGGGGTGGCTGACCCCCGCGCTGTCGTACGCGATGGCCTGCATCGGCGCCGCGCTGGGTCTGCGCTGCACCGTCCGCGCGCTCGGCGCGACCGGCCGCTCGCGCCGCAACTGGCTCGTCACCGCCGCCTCCGCCCTCGGCACCGGCATCTGGACCATGCACTTCGTCGCCATGCTGGGCTTCAGCGTCAGCGGCACCGACATCCGCTACGACGTGCCGCTCACCATCGCGAGCCTGCTCGTCGCCATGGCCGTCGTCTGCGCCGGCGTCTTCGCCGTCGGCTACAGCCGCGACCGCACGCGCGCCCTCGTCCTCGGCGGACTGACCACCGGGCTCGGCGTCGCGAGCATGCACTACCTGGGCATGGCGGCGGTGCGTCTGCACGGCGATGTGGACTACGACCCCGTCCTCGTCGGACTCTCCGTGCTGATCGCCGTCATCGCAGCGACGGCGGCGCTGTGGGCGGCGCTCAACATCAAGTCGCCCGTCGCCGTCACCGTCGCCTCCCTGATCATGGGCGCCGCGGTGAGCAGCATGCACTACACCGGGATGTTCGCGGTGAGCGTGCGGGTCACACCCGGCGGCGACATCCTGCCCGGGGCCACGGCGATGCAGTTCATCTTCCCCCTCGCCGTCGGCCTCGGGTCCTATCTCTTCCTGACCTCGGCCTTCGTCGCCCTGTCCCCGACGACAGGGGAGCGCGAGGCCTCCGCCTCCGCCCAGCGGCCGGTCGAGAGCGCCGCCCGCTAGCCCGCGGGCCCGCACCGACGAACCACTTCTGAGCGAGGAGGCCATGCGCACACCCCGTAGGACCACCGCACCCGGCGCAGAGACGCCCGCACCGCCCGCGCGCGGCCGCCGCGCGCACGCCGGACCGCCCGCCGACGAAGGCCCGGACGAGGCCGCGAGCGCGATACCGGAGGACACGCCCCCGCGCGGAGGCTGGCGGATACGGCCACGCACCGTGCGGGCCAAGATCGTCTGCTTGCTGATGGTGCCCGTGGTCTCGTTGCTGGCCCTGTGGGCCTACGCCACCGTCACCACCGCGCAGGACGTCTCCGGGCTACGGCAGGTCCAACGCGTCGACGCCGAGATCCGGACCCCCGTCGCGGCCGCCGTCGCCGCCCTCCAGGCCGAGCGCGCGACCGCCGTGCGGCTCGCCACCGATCCCGCCGCCGCGCCGGGCAGCGACTACAAGAAGCTCACCGAAGTCACCGACCAGGCGGTCGCCGAACTGCGGCTCGGCGAGGGCAACACCGTCGCCGACGCCGAGGAACTGCCCGCCGGAGTCTCCCAGCGGCTGGAGGAGTTCGTCGCCGGAGCCGAGCGGCTCGGCTCGCTGCGCACCGCCGTGCTCGACGGCAGGGCGGGCTGGGACCAGACCTACGAGCGGTACACCACGACCATCGCGGCTGCCTTCCCCGTCGGCGGCGCGCTCGCCGGGATCCAGGACGCCGAGCTCGGTTCAGACGCGCGCGTGCTGCTCGAATTCTCCCGCGCGGGAGAGGCGTTGGCCCAAGAGGACGCGGTGCTCGTCGGGGCGCGGTTGGCCGGGAGGCTCGACGGGCAGCGGCTGAGGCTGTTCGCCGGCGCCGTCGAGACCCGCCGGACGCTCACCGAGGCCGCCGTAGCCGACCTGCGCGGCTCCGAGCGCACTGCCTGGCGGAAGCTCGCCGCCGGCGGTGACTACGCCGCCGTGGGCGCCGCCGAGGACGCGGTCCTGGCCGCCGCGCCCGGAGCACGGGCCGTCGACGCGGCACCGCGGGCTGCTTGGGACCGGGCACACGCGCGCGTGCTGGACGAGATGCGCATCATCGAGACCGACGCCGGGCGTGGCGTCGCGGACCGGGCCGACCCGTTCACCCGCGGACTGCTCACCCCGGCCGGAGCCGCCGTCCTCCTCGGCCTCGCGGCCGTCGCCGCCTCCCTGGTGATCTCCGTCCGCATCGGCCGCGGCCTCGTCGTCGAGTTGGTGAGCCTGCGCAACAGCGCACTGGAGATCGCCCGCCGCAAACTCCCCGAAGCCATGCGCAAACTCCGCGCGGGTGAGGAGATCGACGTCCGCGCCGAGGCCCCGCCCGGACCGCCCGCGGAGGACGAGGCCGGGCAGGTCGCCGAGGCGCTGAGCACCGTGCACCGCGCCGCGCTGCGGGCGGCCGTCGAACGCGCGGAACTCGCCAGTGGCATCTCCGGGGTGTTCGTCAACCTCGCCCGCCGCAGCCAGGTCCTGGTGCACCGCCAGCTCAGCCTGCTGGACAGCATGGAACGCCGCTCCGACGATCCGAACGAACTCAGCGACCTGTTCCGCCTCGACCACCTCACCACCCGCATGCGCCGCCACGCGGAGAGCCTGATCATCCTCTCCGGCGCCGCACCCGGACGCGCCTGGCGCATGCCGGTCTCCCTGACGAACGTCGTACGCGCCGCCGTCTCCGAAGTCGAGGACTACGCGCGCGTGGAGGTCCGGCAACTGCCCGAGACGGCCGTCGTCGGCGCCGCCGTCGCCGACCTCACCCATCTCCTGGCGGAACTCGTCGAGAACGCCGCCCAGTTCTCACCGCCCCACACGCGCGTGCGCATCACCGGCGAACCCGTCGGCAACGGCTATGCCGTCGAGATCGAGGACCGGGGGCTCGGCATGGGCAAGGAGACCCTCGCCGAGGCCAACCGCCGCATCGAACAGTCCGAAGCGCTCGACCTGTTCGACAGCGACCGGCTCGGTCTGTTCGTGGTGAGCAGGCTCGCCGCCCGGCACGACGTCAAGGTGCACCTGCGCACCTCGCCCTACGGCGGTACCACCGCGGTCGTCCTGCTGCCCACCGCCCTGTTGCACGGCGGAGCGGAGGAACGTTCCCCCCGCAAGGCCGCCGAGGCGCCCCGGCCCGCCGACCACACGTACGCGCGCGTGCCGGGCGATGCCGCCCACCAGGAGCCGGTGGAGGCACCGGCCGACCGGCCCGCGCTGGTGGCCCCCGTGGCCGTGGCCGCGACGGCCACCACCGACCCCCCGCCCCCCGGAGTCACCGCCTTGCGACTGCACCGCCCCCCGGCCGACGACTCCGACGGCTCCGACGACCTACCGCGCCGCGTGCGGCAGGCGAACCTCGCCCCCCAACTGCGCGAGTCGCACGCCGAGGAGCCGGCCCACACGTCCGCCCCACAGGGCGACGACCAGCGCACGCCCGAGCTGGTACGGGACCGCATGGCGGCGTACCGCGACGGCTGGGCGCGCGGCGGCGGGCGGCAGCCCGGCCGCGGTGCCGCCCTCGATTCCCCAGGGCGCAGCGACATCAGCGAAGGAGATCCCACATGATCCAGGACCCCGGCATGAGGGACGGCGTGGGGGTCCCCCCGCGCGAGCGCGGCCGAGAGCGGGGGAGGTCCGGCGAACTCGACTGGCTGCTGGACGACCTGGTGCTGCGCGTGCACGAGGTACGCCACGCGGTGGTGCTCTCCAACGACGGACTCGCCGTGGGCGCGTCGACCGACCTCCGCCGCGAGGACGCCGAACACCTCGCGGCGGTCGCCTCCGGCTTCCACAGCCTGGCCAAAGGCGCCGGACGGCACTTCGGGGCCGGTGGCGTGCGCCAGACCATGGTGGAGATGGACGACGGCTTCCTGTTCGTGGCCGCCGCCGGTGACGGCTCCTGCCTCGCCCTCCTCACCGCCGTGACCGCCGACATCGGCCTCGTGGCGTACGAGATGGCCCGTCTGGTGAAACGTGTCGGCGAGCACCTGTACACCGCTCCGCGCGTCGCCGCGCGGCCGCCCGCCGCGGGCTGAGGCGAGAAGGCGGCCCGTACAGATGACCGAAGACATGAGGGGCGCCCCGCGCGAGCCGGGCAGCCAGTGGTACGACAACGAGGCCGGACCCCTCGTCCGCCCGTACGCCATGACGGGCGGACGCACCAAGCCGGGGCCCACCGGAGTCCGGTTCGACCTGATCGCCCTCGTCACCCTGGACGCAGGGGCGCCGGGCGTCGACGACGACACCGCACTCGGACCCGAGCACCGGGCCCTGATCGACCTGTGCCGCGTCGAGACACAGTCGGTCGCCGAACTCTCCGCGGGCGCCGACCTTCCCGTCGGCGTGGTCCGGGTGCTCCTCGGCGACCTCCTCGAACTGGGCTGCGTCACCGTCAGCCGCCCGGTACCGCCCGCGCAGCTCCCCGATGAACGGATTCTGCGCGAAGTGATCGAAGGGTTGCGGGCCCTGTAGATGACAGTTCAGAACCGGGCAAAAAGCGGTCGAACCCCTCGGCTGGACGCCGGAGTTGTCATGATGCTGCCTTCGCACACACGCACAGAAGCCGCACACACACGTTCCGTGAGCGAGCGGCGCACACCCGACGACGTCGACCGTTGCCGGCACTCCCGAGAGAAGTGATCCATGGTCTCCGAGCACTCCGATGACCCGGGCGGCGAGACGGCCGCCCTGGCGTTGAAGATCCTGGTCGCCGGCGGATTCGGCGTGGGCAAGACCACCCTGGTCGGCGCGGTCAGCGAGATCAGGCCGCTGCGCACGGAGGAACTCCTCAGTGAGGCAGGCCAACTGGTCGACGACACCGACGGCGTGGACCAGAAGGTCACCACCACCGTGGCCATGGACTTCGGCCGCATCACCATCCGCTCCGGCCTCTCCCTCTACCTCTTCGGCACGCCCGGCCAGGACCGCTTCTGGTTCCTGTGGGACGAACTCTCCCAAGGAGCCCTCGGCGCGGTCGTCCTCGCCGACACCCGGCGCCTGGAGGACTGCTTCCCCGCCGTGGACTACTTCGAGCACCGGCACATCCCCTTCGTGGTCGCCGTCAACTGCTTCACGGGCGCCCGCACCTACGGTGCCCACGACGTCTCACGCGCCCTCGACCTCGACAAGGGAACGCCCGTCGTGCTCTGCGACGCCAGGGACCGCGACTCGGGGAAGGAAGTCCTCATCCGGCTCGTCGAGTACGCCGGGCGGATGCACACCGCCCGGCTGCTGGACTCCGTGAGCTGACCGATGACCTCGCGACCCGCTCAGTCCGCGACGCCCTGGTGCGCCAGCACCTTCTCGATCGCCACCCGGACGAGGAGTTCGCCGGGTGCTCCGTTGCGGGCACCGAACTCCTCGGCCCGCTCCTCGCCCATGTAGCGGGCACCGATCCGGGCGGCCCAATGCCTCAGCGGGCCCGGATCCTCCGAGATTCGGGCCTTGCCCTGGATCACCACGAAGCCGAACGGCGGCCGGTCGTCGTCCACGCACAGCGCGACCCGGTCGTCACGGGCGAGGTTGCGCCCCTTCACGCTGGTGCCACCGGTGTTGAACACCACCTCGTCCCCGTCGAGGAGAAACCAGATCGGGGCCACGTGCGGACTTCCGTCCGCCCGGACCGTGGACAACTTGGCGGTGCGAGTGCCGTGCGAGACGAACTCCCGCCACTCCCTGTCGGTCATCTTGCGTGCCATGTCCCCATCCTCCTTGCCCGGAGCCCGACTCGTCCGGAAGGCTGGCGAGCAGATCCTCCCCCGGCCAGGGGGGAGACGTCGCACGGGGAGACGGGACATGGCGCAGAATCAAGGACTCGGCTGGCTGCTGGACGATCTGACGGAGCGTGTGGAGCATGTGCGGCACGCACTGGTGCTGTCCAACGACGGCCTGGTGACGGGTGCGAGCACGGGGCTGCGCCGGGAGGACGCGGAGCATCTGGCCGCGGTCTCCTCCGGGCTGCACAGCCTCGCCAAGGGCTCCGGCCACCACTTCGGCGCGGGCAGAGTGCGACAGACGATGGTCGAGTTCGACGACGCCGTGCTGTTCGTGACCGCTGCCGGATCCGGCAGCTGCCTGTGCGTCTTCAGCGGCGCGGAGGCCGACATCGGCCAGATCGCCTACGAGATGACCCTGCTCGTCAACCGGGTCGGCGAGCACCTCGCGGTCGACGCCCGGATGCCCGAACGGGATTCCCTCACAGACCTCTGACCTGCACGTCCTCTGTTCCTCGTGGAGTTATCCACAGGCTCACCTCAAGGTCCGCCGGATTGGCTACGGTTCTGTCACGGCGAACGCACACAGCGTGAGCATCCGACTCCACGGGGGAGATCGACCATGGCAGGCGACACCATCACCGGACGGCCGGGCAGTTCCTGCACGCCCGGACACGCGGCGCGGGAACTGGGCCTGAAACGGCGTGAATTCGACCTCGCCGTCCACCTCGGACACATCAGGACCGTGCCCGACGAAGGAGGGGGTGGCGGCGCCCGCCGCGTCGTCCGCTCCGAGATCGAGCGCCTGCGTGCGGGAGAGGGCTTCCCCGAGGCACTGCTGGAACGAGTGAAGGCCGTCGGCACCACCGAGGGCGCGGCCCTGATGCAGGTGTCGGCCGGCCGGTTCACCCGCCTCGCCCGCCTGGGCCTGGTCGTGCCGGTGTCCTTCTACCTCAACCGCTACCGGACCGTCGTCTGGATGTATCTGGCCGAGGAGCTACGGCGGTTCGCGGCCGACGAGAAGAACGTCCCGCTACTGAAGGCGCGCACGCCGGAGGGGCTGCGCGATCAACTGGAGGCCGGCCTGGACCTGCGCCCACGCAACTGGCGCGGACGCCACCTGGGATTCCTGCTGCGGCAAACCGAGGACCCCTGGCAACAGGCCGGAGCCGTGGCCGCCTTCCTCGACCCCGTCCAGATCGCGGAGATCGTCCCCGACCCCTACGAACGCTCCCACCTGAACCGCTTCCGGCCCGGACCGCCGACGCACGGAGCGCCGGGCTCACCGGCCGCGCACCGGTGCGAGCGGATCATGACGGCGGACGACGCGGACGAGATCGGCTGGCTGCGCGCGGACCTCACCCGGGCGATGCAGGAGGCGCGCGACCATCGGCCCGCGCCGCGTCCCACGGCACGGTCAGCCGACCCCGCGGCGCAGCCCGTTGCCGTGGCGCCGGAACCCGGGGAGGCCCGGCACCGCCTGCTCGGCTGGCTGCGCCGCAGAAGCGCCTGACCTCACAGCGCGCGGAACAGCCCTTCCTGGACGACGGACACCAGCAGCCGTCCCTGGAGGTCGTAGATCCGCCCGCGGGCCAGACCGCGCCCACCCGTGGCGATCGGCGACTCCTGGTCGTACAGGAACCACTCGTCCGCGCGGAACGGCCGGTGGAACCACATCGCGTGGTCCAGCGACGCGATGTCGAAGCTCCGCGGGCCCCACAGGGGTTCGACCGGGATGCGTACGGCGTCCAGGAGGGTCATGTCACTGGCGTAGGTCAGCGCACAGGTGTGCACGACCGGGTCGTCGCCGAGCGGACCGACCGCCCGCATCCACACCGCGCTGCGCGGCTCGGCGTCCTTGACGTCCTCGGGCGTCCAGCGCAGCCGGTCCACATAGCGGATGTCGAAGGGCTGGCGGCGTGCCATCCGCTCCAACTGCTCTGGCAGCGCGCCCAGATGCTCCCTGATCTCGTCGGTGACCGTCGGCAGCGACTCGGGGTCCGGGACCTCGCGGGCCGGCGGCAGCTGGTGCTCGAAGCTCCCTTGCTCAGGCTTGTGAAAGGAGGCAGTGAGATTGAAGATCGTGCGGCCCTGCTGTACGGCGGTGACCCGGCGTGTCGTGAACGACCGCCCGTCCCGCACCCGTTCGACCTGGTACACGATCGGCACTCCCGGCCGGCCCGGGCGCAGGAAGTACGCGTGCAGCGAGTGCACCGGACGGTCGCCGTCCGTGGTTCGCGCGGCTGCGACCAGTGCCTGGCCCGCCACCTGGCCGCCGAAGACCCGCTGGAGGGACTCCTGGGGGCTGCGGCCACGGAAGATGTTGAGCTCGATCTGCTCCAGGTCGAGCAGGTCGACGAGCCTCTCGGCCGGATTCGTCGTCATGGGTGGGATTCTCCTGTGCTCACAGCTGGCCTACGTCGGTGACGCGGACCACCGCGCGGCCCTCCGCGTCGGAGGCGGCGAGGTCGATCTCCGCGCTGATGCCCCAGTCATGGTCCCCGCTCGGGTCGTCGAAGATCTGACGGACCCGCCACAGGCGGTTCGCCGGCTCCTCCTCGATCACCAGGAGCTTGGGGCCACGGGCGTTGGGGCCGGTGCCGAGGTCGTCGTACTCGTCCCAGTACTTGTCCATGGCCTCGCCCCAGGCGTCCGCGTCCCAGCCGGCGTCGGCGTCCATCTCGCCCAGCTCCTCGACCTGGTCGAGGGCGGCGAGCTCGACCCGGCGGAAGAGCGCGTTGCGGACCAGGACGCGGAAGGCGCGGGCGTTGGTGGTGACCGGCTTGACCTCGTCCGCCTTCTCCTGGGCCTGCTCGGCGGTCATCTCCTCCGGGTTGGCGAGCTGCTCCCACTCGTCCAGCAGGCTGGAGTCGACCTGGCGGACCATCTCGCCCAGCCACTCGATCAGGTCCTGGAGGTCCTCGGACTTCAGGTCGTCCGGGATGTTGTGGTCGAGGGTCTTGTAGGCGCTGGCCAGGTAGCGCAGCACGATGCCCTCGGTGCGGGCCAGCTCGTAGAAGGACACCAACTCGGTGAAGGACATCGCCCGTTCGTACATGTCCCGGATGACCGACTTCGGGGACAGCGGGTGGTCGCCGACCCAGGGGTGGCTCTTGCGGTACGTGTTGTACGCGTGGAAGAGCAGCTCCTCCAGGGGCTTGGGGTAGCTGATGTCCTGGAGGCGCTCCATGCGCTCCTCGTACTCGACGCCGTCGGCCTTCATCGCGGCCACGGCCTCGCCCTTGGCCTTGTTCAGCTGGGCGACGAGGATCTGCCGCGGGTCGTCCAGGGTGGACTCGATGACGGACACCATGTCGAGGGCGTAGGACGGCGACTCCGGCTCCAGCAGCTCGAACGCGGCCAGCGCGAAGGTGGACAGCGGCTGGTTGAGCGCGAAGTCCTGCTGGAGGTCGACGGTCAGGCGGACGATCCGGCCGGTGGCGTCCGGCTCGTCCAGCTTCTCGACGATGCCGCCGTCCAGCAGCGAGCGGTAGATGGCGATCGCCCGCCGGATGTGCCGGAGCTGCTGCTTGCGGGGCTCGTGGTTGTCCTCCAGCAGATGCCGCATCGCCTCGAAGGCGTTGCCCGGCCGGGCGATCACCGACAGCAGCATGGTGTGCGTCACCCGGAAGCGGGACGTCAAAGGCTCCGGGTCGGAGGAGATGAGCTTCTCGAAGGTGTTCTCCGTCCAGCCGACGAAGCCCTCGGGCGCCTTCTTGCGGACGACCTTGCGTCGCTTCTTCGGGTCGTCGCCGGCCTTGGCCAGCGCCTTCTCGTTCTCGATGACGTGCTCGGGCGCCTGGGCGACGACGAAGCCCGCCGTGTCGAAGCCCGCCCGCCCGGCCCGACCGGCGATCTGGTGGAACTCACGGGCGCGCAGGGTGCGGACGCGGCTGCCGTCGTACTTGGTCAGCGCGGTGAACAGCACCGTGCGGATGGGCACGTTGACGCCGACGCCCAGGGTGTCGGTGCCGCAGATGACCTTCAGCAGGCCGGCCTGGGCGAGCTTCTCCACCAGGCGGCGGTACTTGGGCAGCATGCCGGCGTGATGGACGCCGATGCCGTGGCGGACGTAGCGGGAGAGATTGCGGCCGAACTTGGTCGTGAAGCGGAAGTTGCCGATGAGCTCGGCGATCTGGTCCTTCTCCTCGCGCGTGCACATGTTGATGCTCATCAGCGCCTGCGCCCGCTCGACGGCCTGCGCCTGGGTGAAGTGCACGATGTAGACCGGCGCCTGCTTGGTCTCCAGCAGCTCGGTCAGCGTCTCGGTGAGCGGTGTGAGCTTGTACTCGTAGGACAGCGGCACCGGACGGGTCGCGGAGCGGACCACCGCCGTCGGGCGGCCGGTGCGCCGGGTGAGGTCCTGCTCGAACATCGAGACGTCGCCGAGGGTCGCCGACATCAGGATGAACTGTGCCTGGGGAAGCTCCAGGATGGGGATCTGCCAGGCCCAGCCGCGGTCGCCCTCCGCGTAGAAGTGGAACTCGTCCATCACGACCTGGCCGACGTCCGCCTGCTTGCCGTCGCGCAGCGCGATCGAGGCGAGGACCTCGGCGGTGCAGCAGATGACGGGGGCGTCGGCGTTGACGGAGGCGTCGCCGGTGAGCATGCCGACGTTCTCGGTGCCGAAGAGCTTGCACAGTTCGAAGAACTTCTCCGACACCAGCGCCTTGATCGGAGCGGTGTAGAAGGTGACCTCGTCGCGGGCGAGGGCGGCGAAGTGCGCACCCGCCGCGATCATGCTCTTGCCGGAGCCGGTGGGCGTCGACACGATCACGTTCGCGCCGGACACCGCCTCGATCAGCGCCTCCTCCTGGTGGGGGTAGAGAGTCAGACCGCGTTCCTCGGCCCACGACTCGAAGGCTTCGTAGAGGGCGTCGGGGTCGGCGGTCTGCGGCAGCTGATCGATGAGGGTCACGCACCCATCTTGCCTGGCCTCCCGGCTGTCAGGGGAATCGGCTGCCGGTCTGAAGATCGCGAACGCTACGCTGTGTCGCCGACGACACGTCAACGCACATCGTCAACTGGACAGCGGCACACGAGGAATGGGGCGGGCAACGGCCATGATGGGACCAGCACACTCACTGTCGGGCGCCGCGGCCTGGCTCGGTGTCGGGGCGGCGGCCGCGGCGGCCGGACACCCGATGCCGTGGCCGGTCGTCCTGGTCGGCGCCCTGATCTGCGCCGGAGCGGCGCTGGCCCCGGACCTCGACCACAAGGCCGCCACCATCTCGCGGGCCTTCGGGCCGCTCTCGCGCGGGCTGTGCGAGATCGTGGACAAGCTCTCCTACGCCGTCTACAAGGCCACCAAGAAGCCGGGCGACGCGCGTCGCTCCGGCGGTCACCGTACGCTCACGCACACCTGGCTGTGGGCGGTCCTGATCGGGGCGGGCGCCTCGGTGCTGGCGATCACCGGGGGCCGGTGGGCGGTGCTGGGCATCCTCTTCGCGCACATGGTGCTCGCCATCGAGGGTCTGCTGTGGCGGGCGACGCGGGGCTCCAGCAGCGACGTCCTGGTCTGGCTGCTGGCGGCGACCAGTGCCTGGATCCTGGCCGGGGTGCTGGACAAGCCGGGCAACGGCGCGGACTGGCTGTTCACGGCGCCGGGCCAGGAGTACCTGTGGCTGGGGCTGCCGGTCGTGCTGGGCGCGCTGGTGCACGACATCGGGGACGCGTTGACGGTGTCGGGCTGCCCGATCCTGTGGCCGATCCCGTTGGGCCGCAAGCGCTGGTACCCGATCGGCCCGCCGAAGTTCATGCGGTTCCGGGCGGGCAGCTGGGTGGAGCTGAAGGTGCTGATGCCGGCGTTCATGCTGCTCGGGGGAGTGGGCTGCGCGGCGGCGCTCAACGTGATCTGAGCGAGCGCGGCGGGGTGAGCCCCTCAGGCGCCCTCGGCGCCGGCCCCGCCGTAGCGGCGTTCGAAGCGGGCGACGCGGCCTTCGGAGTCCACCGTGCGGGCCTTGCCGGTGTAGAAGGGGTGGCTCTCGGAGGAGATCTCCACGTCCACGACCGGGTAGGTCTCGCCGTCGTCCCACTCGATGGTCTCGCCGCTGGTCGCGGTGGACCGGGTGAGGAAGGCGTACCCGGCGGCGCGGTCCCGGAAGACGACCGCGTGGTAGTCGGGGTGCTTGTCCTGCTGCATGAAGGCTCCTCGGGTGCCGGGGCGGCGGGATCAGCCGGACAGGGCGTCCTCGTCGACGATGTGCATGGCGGCCTCCTCGGCCGAGGCCGCGGCACCGTCGATACCGACGTCCGTGGCGACCAGCGCGCTCTCCTCGTCCTCGTGGGCGCCCTCGTCGGGGGCGACGAGCCGGCCGGAGCGGGCGGCGCCGACCTCGTTGTCCAGCAGTTCGCCGTCGGTCTCCGAGGAGTCGCCCAGGCCGTCGCCGTCGGGGGTGGCGAGGTCCGGCACCTCCTCGGCGAGCCGCTGGTCCAGCGTCTCGCCCTGCCGGCGCTCCGCGGCCGTCACTCCGGCGCGCTCCACCGCCCATGGTCGATCCGGCGGGGACCATCCGCGGTCGAGAGGGTCGCCGACGCCGTCGTTGTCCAGGGTGTCCTCGGCGTCGAGCAGCCCCGCGTCGTCCTGAACGTCGGACGAGTCGGGCTGGTAGACGTCGTCACCCCATCCGTCGGCGCTGTTCACGGGTACCTCCTGGTGAAGGGGACGGGCCCGTCGACATCGCGATCGACGACGGGCCGGCGCGCGGGGCACAGGCTGTGCACGGCGCGAGCCGCAGGCTTCCCGGGCGCTCCCCGAACCGGTGCCGCTATCCAGCCTTCCACCCCTTTTCACCCCTGCGCAACGGCACGGGTCCGGGGCGTGGCAGGGACACCTCCGGGACCTGGCTTCCGGCCGGGTGAATCCCCCGTCGCCTCGGGGCGGACGGGCGGGGCCGAACGCCCACGGTGGCGGCTGGGTGGACGCCTGCGGGGCCGGTTGCCGGGCCGATTCGGTGGGCGCCTGAGCGGCTGGTCGCCGGGGCGGTCCCGCGGGTGCCTGCGTGGCCGGTCGGGGGTCCGTTCTGATGCGTACCTGTGCGGCCGGCTGCCGGACCGATTGGTTCCGTGCGTGCTCGGCGCGCCGGGCGGCCACCCGGCCCCGCCGGGGCCACGTCGGCCGACGGGCGGGGGCCCACCCGGGGCACCCGCCCGCCCCGGCCAGGCCTGCCCTACCCGCTCAAGCCCGACCCGCACCTCCAGCCCGGCGCACCCGCTGCCGTCACCCGTGCCACGACCGCCAGAGCGCCGCGTACGCCCCCTTCGCCGCGACGAGGTCGTCGTGGCTGCCCAGTTCGCTGATGCGGCCGTTCTCGACGACGGCGATGACGTCGGCGTCGTGGGCGGTGTGGAGGCGGTGGGCGATGGCCACGACCGTGCGGCCGTCCAGGACGCGGGCCAGGGAGCGCTCCAGATGGCGGGCGGCCCGTGGGTCGAGCAGGGACGTCGCCTCGTCCAGGACCAGCGTGTGCGGGTCGGCCAGCACCAGGCGGGCCAGCGCGATCTGCTGCGCCTGCGCCGGGGTCAACGCGAAGCCGCCCGAGCCGACCTCGGTGTCCAGGCCCTCGTCGAGGGCGCGGGCCCAGCCGTCCGCGTCGACGGCCTCGAGCGCCGCCCACAGCTCGGCGTCGACGGCGTCCTCCGACGCCCCCGCGCTCGACGGGAGGCGGGAGTGGGGGAGGGCGAGCAGCAGATTGTCGCGCAGGGAACCCACGAAGACGTGGTGCTCCTGGTTGACGAGGGCCACGTGCTCGCGGACCCGCTCCGCCGGCATCCGGGACAGTTCGGCACCGCCGAGGGCGATGCGGCCCTCGCGGGGCGCGTAGATCCCGGCGAGCAGGCGGCCCAGCGTCGACTTGCCCGCGCCGGAGGGGCCGACCAGCGCCAGCCGGGTGCCGGGGGCCACCTCCAGGGACACCTTGCGCAGGACGTCCACCCCGGCGAGGTAGCCGAAGTGCACCCGGTCGGCGTGCACGTCGCGGCCCTCGGGGGCCAGCGAGGCGTCCCCGGCCTCCGGTTCGATGTCCCGGACGCCGACCAGCCGGGCCAGCGACACCTGGGCGACCTGGAGCTCGTCGTACCAGCGCAGGATCAGGCCGACCGGGTCGACGAGCATCTGCGCGATGAGCGCGCCCGTGGTCAGCTGGCCGACGTCGATCCAGCCCTGGAGGACGAAGACACCGCCGAGCATCAGGACCGAGCCGAGGACGGTGACGTGGGTGATGTTGATGACCGGGAAGAGGATCGACCGCAGCCAGAGCGTGTAGCGCTCCCAGGCCGTCCACTCCTTCACGCGCTGCTTGGACAGCTCGATGCGGCGCTCGCCGAGCCGGTGGGCCTCGACGGTGCGCCCGGCGTCCACGGTCTCGGCGAGCGCGGCGGCCACGGCGGCGTACCCGGCGGCCTCCGAGCGGTAGGCGGAGGGTGCCCGCTTGAAGTACCAGCGGCAGCCGGTGACCAGCAGCGGCAGGGCGATGAGCACGGCGGCGCCCAGCGGCGGCGCGGTGATCACCAGACCGCCCAGCAGCAGTGCCGCCCAGACCACGCCGATGGCCAGCTGGGGCACGGCCTCGCGCATGGCGTTGGCGAGCCGGTCGATGTCGGTGGTGATCCGGGACAGCAGATCTCCGGTTCCGGCACGCTCCAGCACGCCCGGGGGCAGTCCGACGGACCGGACGAGGAAGTCCTCGCGCAGGTCGGCCAGCATGCGCTCACCGAGTATCGCCCCGCGCAGCCGTACCTCCCGGACGAACACCGCCTGGATGACGAGCGCGACGAGGAACAGCGAGACGGTGAGTTCCAGGTGGAGCTCGCGCGCGTTGTCCGACACCCGCTCGACCAGGTCGCCGAGCAGCCACGGTCCGGCCATGGAGGCCATGACGGCGGCAGTGTTGACGGCGATCAGGATCAGGAAGGCCCGGCGGTGCCGGCGGAACAGTTCGGTCACGTAGGCGCGTACGGTGGCCGGGGCGCCGACGGGCAGCGTGTTCGCCGTCGTCGGGGCCGCGGGGTCGTAGGCCGGTGGCGCCACGCCGATCATGCGCTCTCCTCGATCTCTTCCAGGGTGTGCAGTGCCGCCGCCCCGTCGCTCAGCCGGGAACTCCCGTCGGAACTCGCCGCGCCGTCCCGTGCCGCCGCCTCCTCGTCCGTCTCCCGGGTCACCACGGCCCGGTACCGCGGCTCCTTGTGGAGCAGCTCCCGGTGCACACCCACGGCCGTGACCTCGCCGTCGTCGACGAGGACGACGCGGTCCGCGCGGTCCAGCAGCAGGGGTGAGGAGGTGAACACCACGGTCGTGCGGCCCGCGCGCAGATCCCGCAGACCGCCCGCGATGCGTGCCTCGGTGTGGGAGTCGACGGCGGACGTCGGTTCGTCGAGGACGAGCACTTCCGGGTCCGTGACCAGGGACCGGGCGAGGGCCAGGCGCTGGCGCTGGCCGCCGGACAGGGAGCGGCCGCGTTCGGTGATGAGCGCGTCCATGGGGTCCGCCACGTCGAGCGAACCCTGGGCCAGCGCCGCCAGCACGTCCTCGCACTGCGCCGCCGCCAGTGCCTCCGCCGCGCCGACCCCGCCCGACTGGGGCACGTCGAACAGCTCGCGGAGCGTGCCGGACAGCAGCACCGGATCCTTGTCCTGGACCAGGACGGCCGTGCGCGCGCTGTCGAGCGGCAGTTCGTCCAGCGGCACTCCGCCCAGGCGTACCGACGTGCCGGGCTCCGCGGGGTGCCCGCCGAGCCGTTCGGCCAGCCGCCCGGCCGCGTCGGGGTCGCCGCACACCACGGCGGTGAACCGGCCGGCGGGCGCGAGGAGTCCGGTGGCCGGGTCGTACAGGTCGCCGGAGGGCACGTCCTGCCCGGCACGCGAACCGTCCGAGTCCGTGGCGCGTTCCAGTGACAGCACCCGCGCCGCCCGCTTGGCGGAGGGCCGGGAGAAGGAGTACGCCATGGCGATCTCCTCGAAGTGCCGCAGCGGGTAGGTGAGCAGCATGATCGAGCTGTAGGCGGTGACCAGCTCACCGACGGCGATGCGGCCGTCCCGGGCGAGATGGACGCCGTACCAGACGACCACGATCAGCAGCAGCCCCGGCAGCAGCACCTGGATCGCGGCGATCAGGGCCCACATCCGGGCGCTGCGCACGGCGGCGTGGCGGACCTCCTGGGAGGCGCGGCGATAGCGGTCGAGGAAGAGCTCCTCGCCGCCGATGCCGCGCAGCACGCGCAGTCCGGCGACTGTGTCCGAGGCCAGTTCGGTGGCGCGCCCCGCCTTCTCCCGCTGGAAGTCCGCGCGCCGCGTCGCCCGGGGCAGCAGCGGCAGGACCGCGAGCGCCAGCACCGGCAGGCCGATCGCGACGACGACGCCGAGCGCGGGCTGGTAGAGCACCAGGCCGACGCAGACGAGCACGATGGTGACCGCGGCGGCGGTGAACCGGGAGACGGCCTCCACGAACCAGCCGATCTTCTCGACGTCACCGGTGGAGACGGCGACGACCTCGCCGGCCGCGACGCGCCGGGTGAGCGCGGCGCCGAGCAGGGCGGCCTTGCGGGCCAGCAGCTGCTGGACGCGGGCGGCGGCGGTGATCCAGTTGGTGACGGCGGTGCGGTGCAGGAAGGTGTCGCCGAGGGCGATGCCGACGCAGGCCAGTGCCATCAGCCCGCCCGCGAGGGCGAGCCGGCCGCCGGAACGGTCCACGACGGCCTGGATGGCGAGTCCGACGCAGAACGGCAGCGAGCTGACGGACGCGAAGTGCAACAGACCCCAGGCCAGGGACTTCAGCTGTCCGCCGAGCTGATTGCGGAAGAGCCACCACAGGAAGCGGGGCCCCGAGCGGGCGTCCGGGACGCCCGGGTCGGGATACGGAAGGTCTTGAATCTGCATGACGTCCCAGTGGCTCGGATCGGGGATGAGAAGGGGGCTGAGGAAGCGGGCTGAGAGGCAAGTTGAGAGGCGGGTTGAGAAACGGGCTGAGAAAGCGATGTCCACTGCGCGCAGTGGCAGCAAACCGTGACAGGTTCGCGTCGCAGCGTGGTCGCTGGCAAGCGGTTTTCCGTAACAGGCGAAACGATCCGGCTGCCTTCAGGGGCCACACCGGACCCAGGGACTCCGGTCGCCACACAGGGCGGGCGCGAGGCCGTCCGCGCAGGCGAGTCCCCGAGTGCCCCCGCGGGTCGTCGGAGGTGCCATTGCGCGGGCCCGCAACCCCCCGTAGAACACGCCCATGAAGAGACGGATCGCCATGTCCATGCTCGCGGGAGCGACCCTCCTGGCGAGCACGCTCCTCGGAGCGAGCCCCGCGTCCGCACAACCGGCCGACGTCCCCGCCGAGTTCGGCAGCGACTGGCACGACCCGGTCACGGCCGCCCCGCCCGTCACCGCCCCGGACACCCGGTCCTGCCAGGTGACGCTCGCCGAAGCACAGTTCCGCGACTTCACCCCGTATCGGGGCACCTACACCCCGCCCGCCGACTGCGGCGAGCGCTGGAACAAGGTCGTGCTGCGCCTCGACGGCGAGGTCAAGGGCCGCCAGTACGACCGACTGGGCCACGTCAGCGTGGGCGGCGTCGAGATCTTCCGCACCTCGACCCCGCAGCCCTCGCCCGACGGCATCGAGTGGTCCGTGGAGAAGGACGTCACGCGCTACAGCGACACCCTCCGCGAGCGCCAGGACGTCGAGATGCTCATCGGAAACGTCGTCAACGACACCTACACCGGCGTCATCGACGTCGAGGTCACCCTCACCTTCTACACCGGCGGGCCCGCGAGCACGCCCGACCAAGTGCTCCCATTGACCGACGGGGCCGACGGAACCACCCTCACCACCCCGCGCAACAGCGAACGCATCATCGCCGAGGTGTACGCCACCGGATCCGGCGGCGGCTGCGAGGAGTACTGGTATCTGACGGTGCCCGATTCCGCGCCCTACTCCTGCCAGGCCGCCGACGGGCCCAACCGTGAGGTGCAGATCAGGGTCGACGGGCAACTGGCGGGCGTCGCCGCGCCGTTCCCGCACGTCTGGACCGGCGGATGGTCCAACCCCTTCCTCTGGTACGTCGTCCCGGGGCCGCGTGCCTTCGACGTCAGGCCGATCGAGTACGACCTGACGCCGTTCGCCGGGATCCTCAACGACGGCCGCCCGCACCATGTGGAGGTGTCCGTGGCCGGACTGCCCGAGGGGCGGCCGGGCTGGAGCGCCCCGGTGAACATCCTGGTCTGGCAGGACGAGGGCCGCGCACATGTGACCGGGAAGCTGACCGAGCACGACGCCGGTCCACTCGCCAACTCCGCCACGTACACGCCCGGTTCCGAGCACCGGCTGGACACGCGCAGCGCGCACCGGCTGACCGTGGCCGGATACCTCGACACTTCGCACGGTCGCGTGACCACCACCGTCCGCCGCTCCCTGGCGCACTTCTCCGTCCATCGCTGGACCGACGGCGAGACCATGGACGCACTCGACGCCACCTGGCGTGACGACGAGTCGGTCACGGTCGACGGACGGGGACCGGCGAGGACGACGCGCACGCAGCGGACGTACGAGATGGACGGCACCACGACCCTCGGCGCGGACGACCGGCTGCGCACGGTGCTGACCCTCGGCGACCGGGCCACCTCCGTCACCACGCGCGACGGCCGCCGGACCGCCTGGTCCACGCTCGACGACAGGTACACGGGCGACGCGACCTGGACCGTCAACGTCCCGCGCGACCAGCGGCACGCGGTCGGCACGTCCAGTGAGCGCTACCGGCTCTACGGCTCGCAGGCGCCCGGCGGCTGCTACGACCGCTCGCTGGCCACCGCGCAGGGTGTGCTGACGGAGGATCGCCTGCGCTGCTGACCGGGCCCGCGGCGAGTCCAGGAGTGCACGGCCGCCGCTCCGACGCCCCGGAGCGGCGGCCGCCACCGGCCAGTGGCGCAGGTCTGCGTCGCGTATGCCTCAATAGCGCAGGTCGCAGGTCGCAGGTCGCAGGTCGCAGGTCGCAGGTCGCTGGACGCTGGAGCGCGCCGGCTGTCGTCGCGTACCGAAGACCGTGCTCTGGCGTGCCTGGCGTGCCTGGCGTGGAGCGGCCCGTACGCCTGCCGCCCGCACGCCTCAGCAGCGCCCGTCCCCGTCCACCAGCGTGTCCAGCAGCGCCCCGAGCACCTCGCGCTCGAGATCGGTCAGCGGTCCCAGGATCTCCCGTGCCGCGGCTCGTCGTGCCGCGTGCAGCTCCCGCAGGGACGCGCGGCCCTCCTCCGTGAGCTCGATGCGGATCACGCGCCGGTTGGTCGGATCCGGTACCCGGCGCACCTTGCCGCTCGCCTCCAGGCCGTCGACCAGGGAGGTCACGGCCCGGGGGACCACTTCCAGGCGCTCGGCGAGGTCGGCCATGCGGGGCGGCGAGGGGTAGTGCGCGAGAGTGCGCAACAGCCGTGACTGGGCCGGGGTCACGCCCAGCCCCGAAAGCTCTATGTGCCGCTTCTGGATCCGGTGCACGCGCCGGGTGAACCGCAGCAGCTGCTCGGCGAGCAGGCCTTCGGGATCGGGGGTGTTCACCGGGTCGGAGGAAGTCACCGGATCGGGGGTGGTCATGCGGGAACAATATCAGGACGCCGTTCATTGTGAGTATAGGTAACAATGAGCTACGCTCACTCCGTCCCGACCGAACCCCCTCCGTAGGAGCCCATGCACCCCGATCACGAACCCGCCTGGACACCGCCGGCCGAAGAGAGGCAAGAGCCCCGGCAGGTGCGCCGCATCCTGCGACTGTTCCGCCCCTACCGGGGGCGTCTCGCCGTCGTCGGCCTGCTGGTCGGCGCCGCTTCGCTCGTGTCCGTCGCCACTCCGTTCCTGCTGAAGGCGATCCTCGACGTCGCCATTCCCGAGGGCCGCACCGGGCTGCTCAGCCTGCTCGCCCTCGGCATGATCCTCAGCGCCGTCCTGACCAGCGTCTTCGGCGTGCTGCAGACCCTGATCTCCACGACCGTCGGCCAGCGCGTCATGCACGACCTGCGCACCGCCGTCTACGGCCGGCTCCAGCGCATGTCGCTCGCCTTCTTCACGCGGACCCGCACCGGCGAGGTGCAGTCCCGCATCGGGAACGACATCGGCGGCATGCAGGCCACCGTCACGTCCACCGCCACCTCGCTGGTCTCCAACGCCACCAGCGTGATCGCCACCATCATCGCGATGCTCGCCCTCGACTGGCGGCTGACCACCGTTTCCCTGCTGCTCCTCCCGGTCTTCGTGTGGATCAGCCGCCGGGTCGGCAACGAACGCAAGAAGATCACCACCCAGCGCCAGAAGCAGATGGCCGCGATGGCCGCCACGGTCACCGAGTCGCTCTCCGTCAGCGGCATCCTGCTCGGCCGCACGATGGGCCGCTCCGACTCCCTCACCCGCGCCTTCGCCGACGAGTCGGAGCAGCTCGTCGACCTGGAAGTCCGCTCGAACATGGCGGGCCGCTGGCGCATGGCCGTCATCACGATCGTCATGGCCGCGATGCCCGCCGTCATCTACTGGACCGCGGGCATGGCCCTGCAGATCGGCGGCCCCGAGGTCTCGATCGGCACGGTCGTCGCCTTCGTCTCGCTCCAGCAGGGCCTGTTCCGGCCGGCCGTCAGCCTGCTCGGCACCGGCGTCCAGATCCAGGCCTCGCTCGCCCTCTTCCAGCGCATCTTCGAATACCTCGACCTGCCCATAGACATCACCGAACGGGAACGCCCGGTGCGCCTCCACGAGATCAAGGGCGAGATCCGGTTCGAGAACGTCGAGTTCCGCTACGACGGTGAAGGCGCCCCCATCCTCGACGGCGTCGACATCACCGTCCCCTCGGGCGGCTCCCTCGCGGTCGTCGGCCCGACCGGAGCGGGCAAGTCCACGCTAGGGCACCTGGTGCCGCGGCTGTACGACGTCACCGGCGGCCGGGTGACCCTCGACGGGGTCGACGTCCGTGACCTGGACTTCGACACCCTCGCCCGCGCGGTCGGCGTCGTCTCGCAGGAGACGTACCTCTTCCACGCCTCGGTCGCCGACAACCTCCGCTTCGCCAAGCCGGACGCCACCGACGAGGAGCTGCGGGCGGCGGCGAAGGCGGCCCAGATCCACGACCACATCGCGTCCCTGCCCGACGGCTACGACACGGTGGTCGGCGAGCGCGGACACCGCTTCTCCGGCGGCGAGAAACAGCGCCTGGCCATCGCCCGCACGATCCTGCGCGACCCGCCGGTCCTCGTCCTGGACGAGGCGACCAGTGCCCTGGACACCCGGACCGAACACGCCGTGCAGGAGGCCATCGACGCGCTGTCCGCCAACCGCACCACGATCACCATCGCCCACCGCCTGTCCACCATTCGGGGCGCCGACCAGATCGTGGTCCTGGACTCCGGGCGGGCCGTCGAACGCGGTACGCACGAGGAGCTGTTGGAGCGGGAGGGGCGGTACGCGGCGCTGGTCCGCAGGGACGCCCGACTGGAGCCGACAAGATGACGATATGTCGGGTTTATGTGCTTTAGCGGGTTACCGTGCCCGCATGCACATGAACACTCCGCCACGGAGCACGATGCGACTTACGCGCCGGGGCCGACTCGTCCTCATCGCGACCGGGGCCGTCGTGGCCGCCACCGCCGTGGCGGTGCCGCTGCTGAGCCTGGGCGGCGAAGACGAGCAGAAACCCACCACCCTGGTGATCCCCGAGGGCTGGCGGGCCGGCCAGGTCTACGACGCCGTCGACAAGGTGCTCGCCCTGCCCGCGGGCACCACCAAGAAGTCCCTGACCAAGGCGAATCTGAAGCTGCCGAACGACGCCGAGGGCAACCCCGAGGGCTACCTCTTCCCGGCGACGTATCCGCTGGAGCAGAACGGCACGAAGGCCACGCCCGAGTCCCTGCTGACGGCCATGGTCGACACCGCCAACAAGAAGTTCAACGGCGCCCCGATCGCCGCGGGCGCCCAGCGCAACGCGATGAACGTCTATCAGGCGGTCACCATCGCGAGCATCATCCAGGCCGAGGCGGCCACCAAGGCCGACATGGGCAAGGTGGCCCGGGTCGTCTTCAACCGCCTGGAGCGCGGCATGCCGCTCCAGATGGACTCCACGATCAACTACGCCCTCAACCGTTCCACGCTGAAGACCTCGCTGGCCGACACCCGGATCGACAGCCCGTACAACTCGTACCAGCGCATGGGGCTGCCCCCGACCCCGATCGACAACCCGGGCGAGGACGCGGTGCGCGCCGCGATCAGCCCCACCCCGGGTGACTGGCTGTACTTCGTCACGGTCAAACCCGGCGACACCCGCTTCACCGCCGACTACGCCGAACACCAGCGCAATGTCGCGGAGTTCAACCGCAATCAGCAGCAGAGCTCGCCCAAGGCGAAGTGACAGGAGCGGTCAGGCGGCCACGGGCTGTGCCTCGGCCAGCAGCCGCCTGATGTCCCGTACGGCCGCGCGGCCCGCCCGGTTGGCGCCGATGGTGCTCGCCGAGGGGCCGTAGCCGACGAGGTGGACCCGCGGATCGGCGGCCGCCCGCGTCCCCTCGATCCGGATCCCGCCACCCGGCTCGCGCAGCTTCAGCGGTGCCAGATGATCGATGGCGGCCCGGAAGCCGGTCGCCCACAGGATGACGTCGGCGGCCACCCGCCGGCCGTCCGCCCACTCCACACCGTCGGGAGTGATCCGGTCGAACATGGGCTGCCGGTCGAGGACACCGTCCGCGAGACCCTGCCGGATCGCGTCGTTGAGCGGCAGCCCGGTCACCGACACCACGCTCTTCGGCGGCAGCCCCTGCCGCACCCGCTCCTCCACCAGCGCTACGGCAGCCCGCCCCGCGCCCTCGTCGAAGGGGCCCTCGCGGAAGACCGGGGGCCGCCGGGTGACCCAGGTGGTGGAGGCGGCGAACGGGGCGATCTCCAGCAGATGCTGCGTCCCCGAGGCGCCCCCGCCCACGACCACGACCCGCAGCCCGGCGAACTCCTCGGGGCCCGGGTAGTGCGCGGTGTGCAACTGCCGTCCGCGGAAGGTCTCCTGGCCGGGGTAGCGCGGCCAGAACGGCCGGTCCCAGGTGCCGGTCGCGTTGATCAGCGCCCGGGTCGACCACACCCCGGCCGAGGTCTCGACGAGCAGCCGGCCGCCGTCCCCCTCGCGCACGGCGTGGACGTCCACCGGCCGTCGTACCCGCAGATCGAAGGCGCGCTCGTAGTCGGCGAAGTACGCGGAGATCACCTCGGCGGACGGCCGCGCCGGATCCGCGCCGGTCAGCTCCATGCCCGGCAGCGCGTGCATACCGTGCACCTTGCCGTACGTCAGTGAGGGCCACCGGAACTGCCAGGCGCCGCCCGGGCCGGGGGAGTGGTCCAGGACGACGAAGTCGCGGTCCGGCTCGAACCCCGTGCGCCGCAGGTGATAGGCGCCGGCGAGCCCTGCCTGCCCGGCGCCTATGACGACTACCTCGGTGTTGTTCACGGTTCTACTAACCAGGTGGCCGTCCCGGATCTTCCCGAGCCCTCGGCTATTCCCGATCGCTCGCTATTCCCGAGCCCTCGGTCTCAGGACTCTTCCGAGGCGCGGGCCGGAGTGGTCGAGGGCGGGAGATCGCCGTTGTACCGCTTGTCCACGAAGTCGGCGAAGTCCACCTTCCGGGGGATGAGCTTCAGCTCGGTGAAGGCGTCGGCGATCTCCTGCTCGGAGGCGATGAGGGGCTCGTCGACGGCCACGGAGATCCGGGTGGCATTGGTCCGCTTCACCGAGGCGAGCGCGACGTCGTAGGGCAGCCCGGTGTCCTTCGCCCAGACCTCGGCCCACTCCTCCTGATGGTCGTACACCCACGCGGTCGCGCGCCGCAGCCGCTGGAGGTAGTCCTCGATGGCGGCGGCCTTCTTCGTGTCGTCGAGCGCCGAGGGCGCCGCCACCTGGAAGGTCAACCCGTTGGTGATCCCCTCCCCGGTGGTCAGGATCCGTCCCTGCTTCGCCTGCAGCACCTGAGAGGTGTACGGATCCCAGACGGCCCAGGCGTCGACCTTCCCGGAGGTGAACGCGGCGAGAGCGTCGGCGGGCTGCAGATACTTGACGTCGATGTCGTCGAGGCCGAGCCCGGCGGCCTTCAGGGAGGCGACGAGCTGATAGTTGGCGGACGATCCCTGGGCGACCGCGACGGACCGGCCCTTCAGCTGCTCGGTCTTCGTCAGCTTCGAGTCATTGGGCACGAGGATCGTGTCGCCCTTGGACGTGCCGTGGAAGGCGGCCACCACCTTGATCTTCGAGCCGGCGCCCGCCGCGAAGACGGGAGGCGTGTTGCCGACGCCGCCGATGTCGACGGCACCGGCGTTCACGGCCTCCAGCAGGGGCGGGCCTGAGGTGAAGGTGGACCACTTGATCTTGTAGTCGAGGCCCTTCAGCTCACCCGCGGCCCGCAGGATGGCTTCCGAACCGCCCTTCTGGTCCCCGACATTGAGCGTGAGCGACCCCTGTCCGTCCGTGTCCGTCGAGGTGGAGGCGGCCGAGTTCCCGCCGCACGCCGTGAGCAGGAGGGCGAGCGGGAGGAGCAGGGCGGCGGGGGCGAGGCGTCGTCGCATGGTGATTCCGTTCTCGGGGATGAGTCAGAGGGGGTGAGCCTGTCGAAGGACGGGGGACGGGTCAGGCGGCTTCGGCGCCGAGGCGGCGCAGGAGGCCGGCGCGCAGTTCGGCGAACCGGGGGTCCGTGATGTCACGCGGCCGGTCGAGGTCGACCCGCTGCTCGTGGGCGATGACACCGCCGTCCATCACGAGCACCCGGTCGGCGAGGAGTACGGCCTCCTCGACGTCGTGCGTGACGAGCAGCACGGCGCAGCCGCGTCGCTGCCACAACTCCCCGACGAGCCGCTGGGCCTTGAGCCGGGTCAGCGCGTCGAGCGCGCCGAACGGCTCGTCGAGCAGCAGCAGATCGGGTTCCCGCACCAACGCCCGGGCCAGGGAGGCGCGCTGGGCCTCGCCGCCGGAGAGGGTCTTCGGCCATGCGGTCGTACGGTGGCCGAGACCGACCTCGTCGAGGGCGCGCTCGGCGACGGCGCGCTCGGGCTTGCCGGGCAGGCCGAGCAGGACGTTGCGCCAGACCCGCTTCCACGGCATGAGGCGGGGTGCCTGGAAGGCGACGGCCTTGCGGCGCGGGACCAGGACGGTGCCCTCGATCTCACGGTCGAGGCCGGCGAGGATGCGCAGCAACGTGGACTTGCCGCAGCCGCTGCGGCCGAGGAGGGCGACGAACTCGCCCGGCCGGATGTCGAGGTGGAGCCGGTCGATGACGGGACGCCCGTCGAAGGAGCGGGTGAGTTCGTCCACCCGTACGGCGGTGGGGGAGCTCACCGGCCGGTGAACGTCGGTCGCCATTGCAGCAGCAGCCTTTCGAGGGTACGGACGACGAGGTCGGCGAGCAGGCCGAGGAAGGCGTAGACGATCAGGCAGACGACGATCACGTCGGTGCGCAGGAAGTCCCGGGCCTGGACCATCAGGAACCCGATGCCGGAGTCGGCGTTGACCTGCTCGGCGAAGACGAGGGCGAGCCAGGCGATGCCGAGGGAGTAGCGCAGTCCCGTCAGGGCGCCGGGCAGCGCCCCCGGCAGGACGACGTGCCGCACCAGCCCCCACCGGGAGAGCCCGAGGGACTCCCCGGCCTCGATCAACTGGGCGTCCACGCCGCGGATTCCGGCGTAGACGTTGAGGTAGAGCGGGAACGTGACGCCAAGGGTGATGATGGCGATCTTCGGGGCCTCCCCGATCCCGAACCAGATGATGAAGAGCGGGATGAGCCCCACGAACGGCACGGTCCGCAGCATCTGGACGGGTGCGTCGACGAGATCCTCACCGATCCTGAACAGGCCGGAGAGGAGGGCGAGTCCGGTACCGATGACGGTGCCGAGGAGCAGCCCACCGGCGACCCGCTGGAGCGAGGTGCCCATGGCGGAGGCGAGCGAGCCGTCACCGATCAGGTCTCCGGCGACATCGGCGATGCGGCCGGGGGAGGCGAGGACGTCGGGGGCCAGGGCGCCTGTACTGCTGAGGAGTTGCCACAGGGCGAGCAGGAGCAGGGGCCCGGTGGTGCGGCGGAGCCAGCGGGGGAGGCGGGTGCGGCGGGACGAGGCGGGGAGGAGGGGGACGAGGTCGGGGGAGGCGGGGTCGGACTTGCGGGATATATCCGCGTCCGGTGGGCTGGGCGGGGCATGGCTGATGCTCATGGCGGCTCCGAGGGGCGAGCGACGAGAAAGGAGCGAGGAGAAACGAGCGAAGGGAAGCGAGCGAGGAGGAGCGGGCGCGCTGTCCGTGCGCGCGAAGGTCTGCGAGGAAGTGACGTCAGCGGCCGCGACGACAGGCGGCGGAGGCCACCCGCAGCAGGTCGATGTGACCGCGCGTGGTGAGCAGGGCTGAACGCAACATGCGGCTGACCGTAATGAGGCGTCCTCGCGCAGGTCAACGGCGGTCCGGCTAACTTCACGGGGCTTAACGTCGCTTAACGCCGGCGTCACACCCGCGTCGCGTCCTCGCGCGCGACGCGGCCCGGATGAAGGAGGATGGAGGGCATGTCAGACGCCTTCACCACCCGAGTTCTGAACGTCTCCTCCGGCTCCGCGGAGCGCGTCGTCGATCTCACCCGCGACTGCGAGGCCTTCCTGCGGGAGGCGGCCCAGGGCCGCGACGGCCTCCTGAACGTCTTCGTCCCGCACGCCACGGCGGGCATCGCCGTCATCGAAACGGGTGCCGGGAGCGACGACGACCTCCTGGCGGCCCTGCACACCCTCCTCCCCGCCGACGACCGCTGGCAACACCGCCACGGCAGCCCCGGCCACGGCCGCGACCACGTCCTCCCCGCGTTCGTGCCACCGCACGCGACACTGCCGGTCCTCAACGGCCGTCTCGAACTGGGGACTTGGCAGTCGGTGTGCCTGGTCGACACCAACAAGGACAACCCCGACCGTCAGGTGCGACTGAGCTTCCTGGGCTGAGGTCCCCTCACTTGCGCAGCGCCGCCGCGAACTCCCTCAGGAACAGGGCCTCGACGTGGGCCATGTGCTCGATCTCGGTGGGGTCGACGCTTTCGTTCGGGGCGTGGATGAGGCAGCGTGGCTCCTCGACGCCCATCAGGATGATCTCGGCGCGCGGGTAGGCCGCCGCGAGGACGTTGCACAGGGGGATCGAGCCGCCTTGGCCGAGGAAGGCCAGGGGCCGCCCGTAGACGTGCTGCATCGCCCTGCCCAGGGCCGCGTAGGCGGGGCCGTCGGTGGCGGCTCGGAACGGGGAGCCGGTGCCCTCTGTCTCGACCGTGACGCGGGCACCCCAAGGGGCGGCCTCCGTCAGGTGCTTGGTGAGGGCCGCCCGGGCCGCGCCCGCGTCCGTGCCGGGCGGTACCCGCAGGCTGACGCGGGCGCGGGCGGTCGCCGGGACGGCGGCGGCGGATCCGACGACGGGCGGGCAGTCGATGCCGAGGACGGTGACGGCGGGACGGGCCCACAGACGGTCGGCGACCGTGCCGGTGCCGGTGAGACGCACGCCGTCGAGGACACCGGCGTCCCGGCGGAAGGTCGCCTCGTCGTAGGCGACACCGTCCCAGGTGCCCTCGCAGTCCAGGCCGTCGACGCGGGTGGCGCCCGTCGCCGGGTCGCGGAGGGAGGCGAGCATCTGGATCAGCGCGGCGAGCGCGTCGGGGGCGGGGCCGCCGAACATGCCCGAGTGGACCTCGCCCTTCAGGGTCTCGACGCCGACGACGAGATTGGCCAGGCCGCGCAGCGTCACGGTCGCGGTGCCGGTGCCGACCTCGGCGTTGCCGGTGTCGCACACCAGCAGGGCGTCGGCCAGGAACAGCTCCGGGTGCTGGGCGACGTACTCCTCGAGGCCGCCCGTGCCCTGTTCCTCCGAGCCCTCGGCGACGAACTTCAGCCCGACCGGCAGGTCATCGCCGAGCGCCTTGAGCGCCCTGAGCGCGGTGAGGTGCATGACGATGTTGCCCTTGCAGTCCGCGGTGCCGCGGCCGTACCAGCGGCCGTCCGCTCCCTCAGTGAGGGTGAAGGGCGGGGTGGTCCAGGCGGTGTCGTCCAACGGGGGCTGGACGTCGTAGTGGCAGTAGAGGAGCACCGTGGGCGCCCCGGGCGGGGGCGGGCGGTGGCCCATGACGGCGTGGCTGCCGTCGGGGGTCTCGGCGAGGTGGACGTCCCGCAGGCCCGCCTCGGTGAACGCGTCGGCCACCCACTGGGCCGCCCGGTGGCACTCCTCGGGCGGGTACTGGCGGGGGTCGGCCACGGACGGGATGGCGACGAGCTCGGCGAGGTCCGCCTTCGCCCGCGGCATCAACGCGGCGATCGTCTCCGCGAGCTCACTCACCGGTCAGCTCCTCACCGTGTCGTCGGTCTCCAGGTCTTCGAACTCGTCCTCGAAGTCGTCGAGCTTCTCCGGGCAGTAGATCTCCAGGATCTTGGCCTCGGCCCGCAGTGCCCTCTCGTCACCGATGACCGGGCGCTGGCCCACGAACGCCGCCCCGTTGGAGACGTTGAGCTTCCACAGGGCCGACTCGAGCGCGCTGGCCGGGTCGTCGCAGACGATGCCGCCGTCGGTGCCCAGCGTCCGCTCGATCGTCCTGGTGTCGGGGCGGGGCCAGCCGGCGTCCTCGGCGGCGTCGGCGAGCTGGTTGGCCTTCTCGGCGGCCTCGTTGGTGGACTTGACCTTCTCGTACTGGATGATCCCGATGACCACCAGGGCGACGAGCACCACGATCGCGCCGATGTAGATCCACCTGTGCTCGGAGGCGAAACGGGTGGGGCTCATGACTGGCCTCCCTCGGCCGCTTCGGTGCGCCAGCTCGGTTTGCGCAGCTTGAGGAAGGCGTACGGGATGAGGAAGCCCAGCACGATCAGGCCGCAGCCGACGAAGGCGACGTAGCCCCAGACGCTGCCGCCGCCGAACTGCGAGGGCGGCACGAAGCCGATGATCATGGCGGCCGCGGAGGCGAGCAGGCCGACGACACACATCAGGCCGAGGGCGGGGACGCGGTAGCCGCGCGGGTGGTCCGGCTGGGTCTTCCGCAGGCGCATCGCCGCGACGAACATCAGCAGATAGACGACGAGATACACCTGCGTGGTGATCGTCGAGAAGATCCAGTAGACGTTGGAGACGTTCGGGATCAGCGCGTACATCAGGGCGATGACCGTGGTGACGACGCCCTGGGTGACCAGGATGTTCTGCTGGATGCCGTACTTGTTGAGCTGTTGCAGGAAGGGTGGCAGGTAGCCCTCGTTGCGGGAGATCTCCAGCAGGCCCTTCGACGGTCCGGCCAGCCAGGTGAGCATGCCGCCCAGAGCCGCCGAGACGAGCATCACGGCGGCGACGGGGGTCAGCCAGCCGACGTGGAAGTAGGAGAAGAACGCCTCGAACGCCTGCATCACCCCGGCGGTCAGGCTCAGCTGGTGGGCGGGCACGACCCAGCTGATGGCGAGCGCGGGCAGGATGAAGATCAGCAGCACCAGACCCATCGCCAGGAACATCGACTTCGGGTACTCCTTCGCCGGGTCCTTCAGCGACGAGACGTGGACCGCGTTCATCTCCATGCCGGAGTACGACAGGAAGTTGTTGACGATCAGCACCAGGCTGGCCAGACCCGTCCACGCCGGCAGCAGGTGGGAGGCGGTCATGGGGGCGGCGGAGGCGTTGCCCTGGCCGAGGAAGACCATGCCGAGCACGACGAGCAGCGTGCCCGGGACCAGGGTTCCGATGATCAGTCCCCAACTCGACAGTCCCGCGAGGGCCTTGGTGCCGCGCGACGACACCCACACGCCCGTCCAGTACAGGACCATGATGACGATCGCGGTGTAGAGCCCGTTGGAGGCGAGGGACGGATCGATGACGTACGCGATGGTGCTGGCGACGAAGGCCAGCAGGCTCGGGTAGTAGAAGATCGTCATCGCGAACTGGCACCAGACGGCGAGGAATCCGAGCGGTTTGGACAGCCCCTCGCTCACCCAGCGGTAGACACCGCCGGACCAGCCGGAGGCGAGTTCGGCGGACACCAGCGCGGTCGGCAGCAGGAACACGATCGCCGGGACGAGGTAGAGGAAGACACAGGCCAGGCCGTACACGGCCATCGTGGGCGCGGCGCGCAGGCTGGCCACGGAAGCCGTGGTCATGAACGCCAGCGTCAGCCAGGTCAGGGTGGGGTTCGCCACCGCCCTCGCCTCGGTGCGCACCGCCGGCCTCGGCTGCTCGGCAGGCCTCGGCCGATCGGCCGGTACGTCCATCGACGCCATGGATCCCTCCCCGGGAGGTGTTGACGAGTTACTGCACAGACTCGGCAGGTGGACCGTGGGGCGCAGATCGAGTAGGCCGTTCGAGTGACAGAGGTCGGGTGGGGGAAGGCGCCGGCCCTGTCCGAGATGCCGCTTCCCGGCCGCCGCCGCAGGCTGGAACACCCGGGCTTGGAGTGAGGAGGCGGGCGTGGATCAGCGTGCGGCCGCGGACCTCGACACGCTCACGGCGTTTCTGTCCCGGCTGACCGCCCTCCTCCTGCGCAGCTCCGGCGAGGGCACCCACCTCGTCGAACGGGCCGTGGCGGACAGTGCCCGTGCCTTCGGCGGCGGCGCGTCCCTGCTGCTGGTGCCGGAGGCGGCCGTCCTCACCGTCACCGCGTCGGACGGGCGCGGCCGTACCCTCACGGTCCACGGCTTTCCCGAGGTCTTCCGCCTCGACCAGGTGGCCGCGCTCAAGCCGCTCCTCACCGAGGTACGGGCGGGTGGGGTCGACCTGGCCGAGGCGGACCGGAGGCTGGTGGCGATCGAGGCTGCGCCCGCGCCGTACCCGTGGTGGCTGAAGTTCCTCGGCATCGTGCTGTTCTCGTTGGGCTTCGCCCCGCTGATGCAGCCCACCTGGTACGAGATCGCGACCACGGCCGTGCTCGGCGCGATCGCCGCCGCGCTCGCGGTGGCCTCCGACCGGGTGCCCCGGCTGGCCCGCATCCTGCCGTTGGTCGTGGCCACCGCCGTGTCCGTGGTCACGATCGAGTTGTTCGCCGACGAACCGGCGCGCGGCGGACCGGTGCTGCTGATGCTCCCGGCGCTGTTCTACTTCGTACCGGGCGACTACCTGAGCGCGGCGACCGCCGAGCTGGCCGCCGGCCTGATCACCACCGGTGCGATCCGTCTGGTCTACTCGGTCTTCCTGCTGGTCCAGCTCTATCTCGGCGTCCTGCTGGGCGTCCTGGTCACCGGCACCCCGACCCGTGCCCTCTTCGACGTGGCCGCGGACGCCGATCTGCCCCGGTGGGCGCTGTTCCTGGCGTGGATCGTGTTCACAGTGGGCACGCTGTTCGCCTTCGCCGTCCCGGTGCGGTTCTTCTGGCCGCTGCTGGTGCTCGTCTATGTCACGGTGGGCGTGCAGTCGGCGTTCACGAAGCTCGTCGGGGAGACGGGCGGCACGTTCGTCGCCGCGGTCGTCCTCGCCGCCGCGGCCACGCTCATCGCCCGCGGTCCGCGCAATCCGCCCCGGCTGATCCTGATCCTGCCCGGCTTCTTCACCCTGACCGTCGGTTCGCTGGGCATGCGCGGCCTCACCACGCTGGCCGGCGGCTATCTCATCGAGGGCTTCGCGGACCTGATGAAGCTGGTCACCATCGTCACCGCCATTTCGGCCGGGCTGCTGGTCGGCGGCGTCCTCGCAGGGGCGTACGGCGGCTCGGACGGCAGGGGTGGTCGGTCGTAGCGCCGAGGACCGTGAGTGTACGAGGCCGAAGTCCCACGGCTCCCCACACCCCGCGAACCGGTCCCTCCCTAACCGGTCCCTCCCGAACCGGACCCCGTGACCGCCGACCCGCCGCAGGCGACCGAGCGGCCGTGGCGATCGGGCGGGCCGCGTTCCGGCTCCCGTACGTGTGGTCCCGCATGACCGCGCGGTGGGGCATGCACATCGCCTTGGGCGGACGTTCCCGCTACCTCCCCAACACCCATCCCCGTTGGCCGCTCCACCGGGCGCAACTGGTGCGCTGCGAAGAGAACCTGGTGGCCGCGGCAGGTCTGCCCGAGCCGTCCGGCGACCCGGTCAGCGTCCTGTGGTCTCCGGGCGTCCCGGTGCGCTTCGGGCGCCCAGGCCGGACGCCGACCCTGGTCTGACGACGGCGAGCGCCACGCGAGTGGCTCAGCGCCGGCTGAACTGGACCTGCGTCGGCTGGACGACGTCGGGGCGTACGGCGATCCCCTCGACGGTCAGCTGTTCGCCGTAGAGGTCGGTGATGCGGATCGCGCCACCGCAGCCGTTGCCGTCCTCGGCGAGGAAGTAGTTGTAGTCCGTACGGGGCAGCTTCCGCCAGCCGTCGGCGGTGCGGACTTCCAGGCCGGTGACCGGGTTGCGGTGGTCGATGACCTGGATGCCGCACCAGTGCTCGCTCGAGCCGGTCTTGTAGCGGACGGAGATCGTGTCGGAGGTGCTGGGGCTGAGCAGGCTCCAGCTGATCGGGATCCGGCCCTCCTTCAGATCGGTGAGTTCGGCGAAGGCCTGTTTGCTGAGGTCGAGTTGGCCCGGCGCGCAGGGCAGCGGGCACTCGTTGGTGATCTTCACGGTGACGGTACGGCCGTTCGCCGCGCGGACTAGTACGTACGCCCCGCAGGCCCGGGACGTCTCGTAGTCGGCGGTGTTCATCGCCGCGATCATCATGTCGTCGCTCGCTCCGAACAGACAGGCGCCGTCGCCGTTCCCGGCCTCGTAGTGGGTGGCGACCCCATGGCGGGTGACGCCGGGCTGGATGCGACCGGCCGAGGGGGCGGCCGGGGGAGCGGTCGTCCTTGTCGCCTTGGGCGCGGGGGACTGGGCGGGGTCGGCCTCCTTGGTCGCCTTCGCCTTCTTCGTCGCCTTCGAGGTGACTGACGGGCTGGGGGATCCCGTCCGGCGCGGTGCTTCGGCGGTGGTGCTTGCCCGGGTGCTGGTGGCGGGCGCGACAGCCACCGACTCCGCGTCGTCGTCCGAGCCGGGGAGCAGCGCGGCACACACGAGCGCGACCACGACAGCCGCCGCCGTCGCGGCACCGGCCATCACCCTCCGTCTGTGCCTGCGCTGCCGTGCTGCCTGCCTGGGTGTCTGCATGTCTGACCACTCCGAGGATCGAACCGGGTTCTACGGCTCTGTCGCCGCGGAACGTAAAAAGGTTGCCGCTGACCGGCGCAGGGCCGGGGCGGGAGGCGGACGGGACGGGAACGGGATCGGGGGGCCCGAGGGTGCTGGAGTAGTTCTCTGCAGGAGGAGTCTGCGATGAAGCATCCCCCGGACTGGATCGACGGCGCGGTGGGGCTGCGCCACATTCTCGAGGAACTGTCCGCCGTCGAGCGGTCGGTCGAGGGCGGCGGCGGACGGGAAGGGCCCTGTGTCGACGAAAGGTCCTGTGTCGATGAAGGGCCCTGTGTCGATGAAGGGCCCTGGGACGGACCCGAGTTCAGTGTCGAGACCGTCAGCGACAGCGGCATGCACACGGTGGTGGACATCAGCTTGCGCGATCACGGCCCGAGGCCGCCCGGCTGGGACGGGCCGAGCGGTGACGAGGTCGTGGTGTTGCGCTCCACCGTGCGGGCTCTGCTCGATCTCGCGGGCGTCTGTGCCGGGCGCGCCTGGACCACCGTCGTGCTGACCGGTGACGGGCCGCGGGTGGCGAGCTGCCGGGTCGGCGCCGGAGACACGGTGTTCGTCCGCGAACGCGTGCCCGGACGCGACTGAACCATGGGCTGACCTGGCGTTACCGCTCCCGTTCCCGTGCGCGGCCCGGGGGCGGTATCGGCTCAGGAACGGGTCAGGAACGGGCCCCGGAACAGTGCGTGGTGTCGGAAGCAGAACCGGAGAAACCGCGTGAAGGGGATACGACATGGGACGCACGTCGGCCGGCCTCGTCGGGATCGTCACTGCCGCCGCCCTCACCCTCGGGCTGGTGTCCACGATCGAGACGGGGCACCCGCAGGGCCACCAGGCCGGCGCGCGGATCCTCGCCGACGACGGCGGTCCCACCGTGATCGGCAAGGGCGGCTCTGGTTCCGACTCGACCGATGACGACGGCGGTCCCACGGTGATCGGCAAGGGCGGCTCGGGTTCCGCCACCACCAACGACGACGGTGGTCCCACCGTGATCGGCAAGCTCGCCGCCGGTTCCGACTCGACCGACGACGACGGCGGCCCCACCGTCATCGGCAAGGGCGGCTCCGGTTCCGCCACCACCAACGACGACGGCGGTCCCACCAGCCTCGGTATCTGAGGCCGCGGTATCCCCCACCGTGCCCCGCCCAGGTGTTCCGACCTGGTGCGGGGCACCGGCGCGTTCAGGATCGGCGGCGATCCGCGGGCACGCCCATCGCCGTGAACAGTTCCTCCGCCGCCCGTTCGTTCCGCTCCGCCTCCTCGGGCCGGCCGAGGCACGCCTGCGCCCGGGCCATGCCGGACAGTGCGTAGGCCAGCTCGATCCGGAAGTCCAGGGAGCTCGCCATCTCGTGCGCCCGCTCATGCAGTTCCAGGGCGGAGGCGTACTCGCCGCGCCGGTGCAGATAGCGCCCGACGGTGTTCCAGACCTTGGCCCGACGCGGAGGAGAAACGTTTGAGCTGATGGTCGTCAGTGCGCGGTCCGCGTACGTTCCGGCCTGTGCGTCCCGCCCCAGCCGATGCCCCACGTCCGCCGACAGCGCGAGCGCCAGCGCCACGTGCCCCGGGTCGCGGTTCTCCTCGCACAGGGTGCGGGCCTGCTTCAGGCTCACCTCGGCCGCCTCCGGATCCCCGAGGCAGGAGTGGGCGAAGGCCAGATCCGTGAGCGCGGCCAACTTGTTCTCATGGCGCCCGAGTTCGTCCGCCAGCGCGATGGCCCGCAGCGCCGCCGACGCGGCCTCCTCGTGCCTGCCCCACTGCTCGTACAGGGTGCTGAGCATCGTCAGGCTCTCCGCCTCGGGTCTGCTCGCGCCCAACTCCCGCTGGTGCGCGATCGCCCGCTCCAGATGCGACAGCGCCTCCGGGAAGCGTCCGAGCATGCTGTTGAGCTGGCCCAGCGAGCTCTCGCTGTGCGCCACCGTCTGGAGATCCCCGAGCCGCTCGGCCACCTCAAGGCTCTCGGTGGCGATCTCCAGGCCCTCGGCGAACCGGCCCAGCTTCCAGCAGGCGACCCCGAGGTTCGACAGGCTGACCCCGAGCAGCGGCAGTTCGCCGAGCCGCCGGGCCGCCTCCACCGCGATCAGCGCCATGCTCCGGAACTCCTCCAACTGGCCGCGCACGCTCAGCTGGAAGGCGAGATTGCGGGTGAGGAACACGGCGTGCCGGTCGTGGCCGAGCCGCCCCGACAGGTTGACCGTGCCCACCACCGCGCTCTGTTCCCTCGCGAACCACCCCTCCGCCTGCGCCCGGTCGGGGAACTCCGGTACCGCCAGCGACACTTCGTCGATACCGGTGGGGATCCGGCGCCGCCCGGGGAACATCACCCGGCACGCCGTCTCCGTCGCCGTGACGTAGTAGTCGAGCAGGCGCCGAACCGAGGCCGCGTCGTCGTCCTCAGTCGCCCCCGACCGCAGGCTGTGCGCGAAACTGCGGACCAGGTCGTGGAAGGTGTACAGGCCGATCTCCGGCTGCTTCAACAGGTGCACGTCCAGCAGCAGTTCGAGAAGGTCCTCGGCGTCACGTGGGTCCGTGTCGAGCAGCGCCGCGGCGGCGTGGACGTCGATGTCGCCGCCCGGATGCAGCGCCAGGATGCGCAGCGCCGTCCGGCACTCCTGGTCCAGGGCCTGGTAGGACAGGCGGAGGGTCGCGGCGACACTGCGCTGTCCCGAGCTCAGCTCGTCCAGTCGCCGTGTCTCGTCGCGCAGCCGGTCGGTGAGGTAACGCAGGGTCCAGCGCGGGCGGTTGCGCAGCCGGGCGGTGGCGATGCGCAGCGCCAGCGGCAGATGCCCGCAGAGCCGGGCCAGCTCGGCGGCGGCCTCCGGCTCCGCCGCGTACCGCGCCTCGCCCAGCGTCTCCGCGATCAGCCGCGCGCACTCCTCGGGCGACATCACGTCGACCGAGATCCAGTGCGCCGAGTCCAGGTCCACCAGCCGGGCCCGGCTGGTGACCAGCACCAGGCAGCCCGGCGTCGTCGGCAGCAACGGCCGTACGCCGTCCGCGTCGACGGCGTTGTCGAGGAGGAGGAGCAGCCGCCTGCCGCTGATGGTCGCCCGCCAGAGAGCCGTGCGCCCCGCGGTGTCCTCCGGAATGCGCTCGCCGGGCACGCCCAGGGCACGTAACAGGATGTCCAGCGCTCCGCCGGGCGTGACCGGCTGCTCGCCCGGGGTGTAGCCGCGCAGGTCGATGTAGAGGCGGCCGTCGGGGAAGTCGCCCGCCAGGGTGTGGGCCGCGTGGACGGCGAGGGAGGTCTTGCCGCTGCCGCCCATGCCGTCCAGGGCCACGATCCGTGAGTGGCGGTCGCAGTCCCGGCCCGCCGAGTCCAGGAGTTCACGCAGCTCACGCTCGCGCCCGGTGAAGTCGGCGAGGTCGTACGGCAGGGTGCTCGGGGCCTCGGCGGGCGCGGGCGGGGTGGCCGGCTGCGCGGCCGGGGCCGGGGCGGGCGGCGGCTCCGGCGCGGCGAGCTCGGGACTCTCGCGCAGGATCCCCTCGTACACCTTGGTCAGGCCGGGGCCGGGGTCGACGCCCAGTTCCTCCACGAGGAGTTCGCGGACCTTGCCGTACTCCTCCAAGGCCTCCGCCTGCCGGCCCGAGCGGTACAGGGCCAGCATCAGTTGCGCGCGCAGTGTCTCGCGCAGCGGGTGGCGCTGGACCACGTCCCGCAGGTCGCCGACGAGTTCAGCGGCCTCGCCGAGGCCGAGGCGCAACGCGAAGAGCTGTTCGGTCGCCGTGAGCCGGCGCTCGTCCAGTGCGGTCGCCGCCGCCTCGATCACCGGTCCGCCCGCACCGGACAGGATCGGGCCGCGCCACAGGCCGAGCGCCCGCTGTAACGCCGCGACCGCGTCGGCCGGCCGGCCCTCGGCCGCCGCCTCCTTGGCGGCCCGCACCAGGAGCCCGAACTCGGTGAGGTCCAGCTGCTCCGGGCCCAGCGTCATCCGGTAGCCGGGGCCGTCGGTGACCAGGACGTCGCCGCCCCCGGGAATGCGCCGCCGCAGGTCGGCGACCGCCTTGCGCACCTGGTGGGACGCGGTGGCCGGTGGATTGTCCGCCCACGCGGCCTCGACGAGACGGGCGATCGGCAGGACGCGTCCCGCCTCCAGCAGCAAGGTGACGAGGACCCGCTCCTGGATCAGTCCGCCCAGCCGCAGCCTGTCTTCCCCCGCCCAGCCCTCGATGGGGCCGAGCACATTGAAGCGCAGCGAATCCGCCTCGGCATCGGTCATGCCGGCGAGCCTCCCCCGGTCACGGAATCCCCCCGATTTCCCCACGCAGCCTCCGGATGATAGCCCGTTCCCGTGCCCCTCGGTAACGAGGCGGTACGGCTTCGGTAAGCACTCCCCTCACGGTGGGATCCAGCAAGCCGCACCGGCTTCAGGCCCCAGCGAACGGCCCCCAGCGGCCCGAGCGAACGGCCCCGGCCATCGGCCCCAGCGATCGGCCCCCCACGCGGAGTACAAGGAGACTCGTATGACCGAGCAATCAGCGACGGACGGACTCGCCGAACAGTTACGGGCGGCACGCAGGTGGGCGGGCCTGACCCAGGAACAGCTCGCCGGCCTGTCCACCGTCAGCGTGCGGGCCATCCGCGATCTGGAGCAGGGCCGGGTACGGCACCCGCGCCGCGAGACACTCCGGCTGCTCGCCGACGCCATGCGGCTCAGCGACGCCCGCCGCGCCGCCCTGGAACTCGCCGTCGAGGGCGCCTCCGCCGGGCCGGTCATGCACGAGGCCTTCGGGGCCGAACTCGCCCCGCCGCCCGCGCCGTTGTGCCGTCTGGTCGGCAGGGCCGAGGAACTGCGGGCCCTCACCGGGCTGCTGGCCGGCGAGCACGACCGGCTGCTGACCGTGGTGGGCCTGCCGGGCGTCGGCAAGACCCGGCTGGCCCAGGAGGCGGCCGCCCTCCTGCACACCCGCGACCGGATGCCCGTCCTCTGGGTCGACATGGCCGAAGCCGCCGCGCCGGCCCCCGCCGCGCCGCGCACCCCGCGCTCGGCGCTGACCGGCTGGGCCCGCTCCCTGGCCACCGGCGACGGCGGACTCGAGGAACTCGCCTCGGTGATACGCGACCGCGCCACACTGCTCGTGCTCGACGGCCACGACTCCGCCGCGCACCTCGTGCCGCGGCTCGCGGACCTGCTGCACGCCTGCGAACGCCTCCAAGTGCTCGTCACCGCGCGGGAACCGCACCGCGTCCCGGGCAACCGGCTCCTGCCGCTCGCCCCACTGCCGGTCCCCGGCCCCGACGCCGGGACGACTCCGCCGGGGCAGTCCCTCACGGCCGGGGAGCCCGCCGTGGAACTGATGCTGTCCCATGTCGGCCACATCCGCCCCGACCTGCTGCCCACGGATTCCATGGTGCGCACCGTGGCCGACATCTGCCGGGCCCTCGACGGGGTGCCCCGGGCGATGGAGTCCGCCGCCTCCTGGCTGTTGCTGCACTCCCTTGAAGACCTGCTGCGGGTCGCCCGGACCCGGCCGCTAGACATCGTGGACGACGCGACCCTCGCCGACCCGGGCGGCGCGGCGCTCGCCGTGCTGCTGACCGAGACCGTGAACGGTCTTGACGACCAACCCGCCGCGTTACTCGGCGACTTGAGCGCGCTGTCCGACGGCTGGACGGCCGAGCAGGCCGCCACCGCGCTGTCCGTCGCCACAGGTGCCGTGGTCCGTGACGTCCACGCGCTGCTGCTGCGCGGCCTCGTGCGCAGGCTGCCCGCCGGACCGGACGGTGCCGCGCGCTTCGGCGTCCTCAACCTGGTTCGCCGGCTCGCCGCCGAGCGCGCCGCCTCGTCGGCGACGCGGGCCGCTGCCCTCGTGCACTGAGCGAAAACCCTGTCGACATGGCTTGAACAGACCCCTCCCGACCTCGATCGAAAGGCCCTCTCCCATGCGCGACTTCATCTCCCTCGCCGATCTCACCCCCGAGCAGCTGTCCCAGATCGTCGCCCGCGCCGTCGCATTCGGCCGCGGTGATGTCGCGGACCGTCCGCTGGCGGGACGCCAGGTGGGCGTCTACTTCCGCAAGTCCTCCACCCGCACGCGTACGTCCTTCTGGAGCGGCGCCACCCGCCTCGGGGCCGACGTGATCACCTTCGGACCGGACGAACTCCAGCTCAGCACCGGCGAGACGGTGGAGGACACCAGCCGGGTCCTCGGCCAGTACCTGGACGCGCTAGTCGTCCGCACCAACGGCGACGTGGAGGAGATGCGCCGGCTCGGCGGCAGGCCGGACCTCGCCGTGATCAACGCGCTCAGCCTGGACGAGCACCCCACCCAGGCCGTGGCCGATCTGACCACCCTCACCGAGCACTTCGGCGACCTCGCCGGGCGGCATCTGCTCGTCGTCGGCGAGGGCAACAGCTCCGGGGCGGCCCTCGCCCTGGCTGGCGCGCTCACCCCCGGTCTGCGGATCACCCTGCTGTGCCCGCCGGACTACGAGGTGCCCAAGAGCACTCTGGACCTGGTCGAGGAGATCAGCGGCGGCCGCCATGGCGTGCGCCAGGTGACCGACCCGGAGGCCGTGGAGGGCCCGGTGGACGCGATCTACACCAGCCGGTGGCAGACCATGGGCGTGCCCAAGGCCGACCCCGACTGGCTGACCGCGTTCGAGGGATTCGCCGTCGACCAGGCCTTCTTCGACCGTTACAGCGGTCCGCACACGGTCTTCCTGCACGACCTGCCCGCCGTGCGCGGCCAGGAGGTCACCGACGAGGTCCTCGACGGCGAGCGCAGCCTCGCCTGGCGCCAGGCCTACCACAAGATGACGGCCGCGATGGCGGTCCTGGAGTGGTGCGTGGTGGGCGCGGACGGACACTGACACGACACACGCGGCGGCGTCGGTACGGCTCTCAAGGCCGTACCGACGCCGCCGCGTCGTGAGTGCGCTTCCGGTCAGCCGCCCATCGCGGCGACGACCGAACGAGGGCGCAGGTCCGTCCAGTTGGCCTCGATGTACTCGGTGCACTCCTGCTTGCTGCCCTCCTCCCGCACCTGCCGCCAGCCCTCCGGGCGACTGACACGGGCGGGCCAAAGGGAGTGCTGGCCCTCGTCGTTGACCAGGACGACGAAACGGCCGTCGGTGTCGTCGAACGGATTGGTTGCCATGGAATTCACCTCAGTCGGTCCGTGAGAACGAAATGGGAGAAAGAACTGGATCACGGCGCCACACCGCTGTTTCGAGGCTAGGCGCCCGCGCCGGCCACTACGGGCAGCCCGTACGGCAGTTGGGCGGCATTCCCGGCCCCGGCATTCCCGGCCCCGGCATTCCCGACCCTGTCCCCACCTGGTGGGCCCGCGTGACGGCCACCCCGGCGGCGACCGCGGCGGCGCGGACCGAGCCGAGCGCCTCACGCAGCAGCTCCGTCCGCAGCTGGGGCTGGTCGGCCAGTTCGGGGCGGTCGGCGTCGAGCAGCTGCACCGCCGCTTCCAGCACCGCGAATTTGGCCTCTCCCACGGGCTCATGGCGATCGGCCCGGGTCATGGCCTCGCGCAGCGCCTCGGTGAGCAGATCGGCGGGGGCGATGTGGGACATGGTCCACTCCTTCGGAATTCTCGAAATCCTCGACGGAACGGGTGCGGCGACGGAAATCGACTGTATGCGGGCCCGGGGCGAGCGGCGGGACCGCCGGCGGCAACTGCCGCCCGGCTGCCGCCCGCGACGCCGGTACGGCGGGTGGCGCGTTCCTACGATCGATGCCGAAAGGAAGTTCCGAGCGAATCCAGGAGCTCCTTCTCCCATTGACATCGCCTGATGTGGACCAAGTGATGATGCAGCCTGTGGAATTGGCGTCCCGGGATCGTTCTGGGCCGCTGGACGTCGTTGTCACCGGACTGCCGTCCGATGCGCACACCTGGAATCTCGTCTTCATTCAATTGCTGCTCGAAGACCTGGGACACCACGTCGTCAATCTGGGGCCGTGCGTTCCCCAGGACGAAATCGTCGAGTCCTGCTGCAAGTTCCAGCCCGACCTGCTGGTGGTGAGCAGCGTCAACGGCCATGGATTCCACGACGCCGAGCACCTGGTCCGGGCGCTCCGGCAGCGCTGGGAACTGGTTCGGCTGCCCGCCGTCATCGGCGGGAAGCTGGGCGTCCACGGCGCGGCGGGACGGAGCGAGTCCGGCGGGCGGCTGCTGCGGGCGGGCTTCGACGCGGTGTTCCAGGAGGACGGGGACCTGGACGCGTTCGAGGCGTACGTCACCACCCTGGCCGACTCCCGGGAAGGGGCCGTACGGTGACCTCCTTCGGCCGGTTCGTCGCCGCCGCCGCGGCCCGCGGGGCCCTCGTGGTGCAGCCCCGCATGGGCTTCGCCGCACCCGCCCGCATGCGGGCCGGGCTGCTCGCCACCAAGGGCGCGGCCGACGCCGTGGCCGGCACCCTCACCATCGACAGCTACACCCGCGTCGGCGACGAACCGTCCGCCCTGCGCGCTCTCAACGCCGATGTCCCGCTCAACGGTTACCCCATCACCTCCTACAGCCCGCACACCTCACGCTGGGTCCTGGACGGCATCCCGGACGCCTCCTTCCCGGTCCAGGTCCGGCACGGCTCCGCGCACCCGCAGCGCATCGTCGCCGCCCTCACCCGGCTCGGCCTGACCGCCACCGAGGGCGGCCCCGTCTCCTACTGCCTGCCCTACGGCCGCACCCCGCTCGTCGACTCGGTCCGCAACTGGCGGGAGGCCTGCGAGCAGTTGGCCGCCCTGCGTGATAACGGCGCCGAGCCCCACCTGGAGAGCTTCGGCGGCTGCATGCTCGGCCAGCTCTGCCCGCCCGGACTGCTGGTCGCGATCAGCGCTTTGGAGGGCGTCTTCTTCCACCGCGCCGGGCTGCGCTCCATCTCCCTGAGCTACGCCCAGCAGACCAGCCCCGAACAGGACCGGCAGGCCGTACGCGCCCTGCGCAGGCTCGCCGCCGAACTGCTGCCCGACACCGACTGGCACGTCGTCGTCTACACCTACATGGGCGTCTACCCCAGGACCCGGCGCGGCGCCGACCGCCTGCTGGAGCACTCAGCCGAGCTCGCCGTCCGAGCGGGCGCCCGGCGACTGATCGTGAAGACCGACGCCGAGGCCCACCGCATCCCGACCGTCACCGAGAACGTACGCGCCCTGCGCACGGCGGCCACGGCGGCGGCGCGGGCCACTCCGGAGCCGTACGACCACACCGACAACCCGGTCTACGACGAAGGCCGCGCCCTGGTCGACGCCGTCCTCGACCTCCACCCCGACCTGGGCACCGCCCTGCTGAAGGCGTTCGAGCGCGGCTACCTCGACGTCCCCTACTGCCTGCACCCCGACAACGCGGGCCGCACCCGCAGCCACATCGACGCGGACGGCCGCCTGACCTGGTCCGACATCGGCGCCCTGCCCATCGGCAAGGTCACCGCGCGCCGCGGCGCCCGGCTCACCGCAGCGGGCCTGTACGACGCCCTCACCCACGTGCAGTGCCGCTACGACGCGCACGCCCACGAGCTTCTGGAGGTATGACCATGACCGCGACCATCCCCGAGGCCGTGGACGAGGTGCTCGGCGCCCTGCCGTCCTCGCCCGACGCCCACCTCGCCGACCCCCGCACCCGGGCCACCCTGCGGGTGCAGAGCCGGATGCTCACCGCCACCCGGGCCTTCCTGACCGCGCGCGGCTTCCAGGAGCTGCTGCCGCCCGTCATCGGCCCGGTCACCGACCCCGGCATCCGCGGCTCCAAGCAGGTGGACGTCGACTTCTACGGCCACAAGTACAAGCTGATGACGAGCGCCATCCTCTACAAGCAGGCCTCGCTGCTCGCCTTCGACAAGATCTTCTACATCGCCCCCAACGTCCGTCTGGAACCCCTGGAGACGGCCGTGACCCACCGGCACCTGGCCGAGTTCCACCAGATCGACGTGGAGATCCGTGACGCCCGCCGTGAGGACGCGATGGACCTCGCCGAGCAGCTCGTCACCCACGTCGTCACCGACGCCGTCACCGCGATGCCGGCCGATCTGGAGCTGCTCGGCCGGGACGCCGACGCCCTGCGCGTGGCCGTCGCCGACGCGTTCGGCCGGGTGGGACACCGGCAGGCCACCGCCGAGCTGATCGCCGCGGGACACCCGCAGGACCCCGCCGCCGAGATCGACTGGCAGGGGGAGGAGATCGTCTCCGCTACAGCGAACCGGCCCTTCTTCATCAGCGACTACCCCAAGGGCTCGCGCGGCTTCTACGACAAGGAGAACGCCGAACAGCCGGGCGTGCTGCGCAACTTCGACCTCATCGCCCCCGAGGGCTACGGCGAGCTGGCCAGCGGCAGCGAGCGCGAGCACGACTACGCCACCCTCGTCACCCGTATGCGGGAGACCGGCGAGAACCCCGCCAAGTACGGCTGGTACCTGGACCTGGCCCGCCGGGGCATCCCCGCCAGCTCCGGCTTCGGCATCGGCCTGGAGCGCTTCACGCGGTACGTCACCGGACGCCGGGCCGTCTGGCAGGCCAGCGCCTACCCCAAGCTGCCCGGGGTGGTGTCGGCATGAGCGCCGCACTCGTCGCGGACGGCTTCCCCGAGGAACTGGTCCGCTCCCGCGCCCGCCACGGCGCCGCCGCCGTGTTCCCCGCCGAGTCCGGCTACGGCAGCGGACTCCTCGGCGCCGCCCCGGTGCCCCTCGACGACGAGCTGGAGCGCATACGGATCGTTCCGCCGGTCTTCATGCCGGACCGGCTGAAGAAGCTCATCGACCTCGCCCGTGAACCCCTCTACAGTGACGTCGAACTCGAGACGGTCATCGGCGGGTTCACCAGCCGGCTCCCGCTGTACGTGTCGGCGTTCGGCTCCACCCAGGTCGCCAGCCACGACCTCGGCGAGGCCGTCGGCCGGCAGGCCGCCCGGCTCGGCGTCCCCCTGGTCATCGGCGAGAACGTCGTCCCCGTCAACGGCTACCGCAGCGCCGACGAGGCCGGAGTCTCCCCGCTGCTCGGCCGGATCGCCGCCTACGCCGAGGCCGCCGACGACGAACACGGCGGTGTCGCCGTGCAGCAGTCCACCGAGGACGCCGACGCCGAGGTCTGGAACCTCGTCTACAGCGACCCGGTCAGCGAACCCCTCCTCGCCACCGGTCGGCTCGCCTTCGAGCTGAAGATCGGGCAGGGCGCCAAGCCCGGACTCGGCGGCCTCACCGTCCTCGGCCGCGGGGCCGCGAGCCGGATCGCCGAACAGTACGCCACCGACGAGGTGTTCGGCGCCGACAGCGACAAGGTCCTGCGGGTCAGCAGCCCCGGCACGTTCACCGAGGAGATCCTGCGCCAGCAGATCCGGCTCATGCGCAACAACTTCCCCCGCGTCAAGGTGTGGGTGAAGCTGCACCCCGGACGCGATGTGGCCCTCGCCGCCGCCACCGCCTGGGCGGCCGGTGCCGACGCCGTGACCGTCGACGGCGCCGAGGGCGGCACCGCCTGGGCGCCGACCGGCTTCCTCACCCACGTCGGACTGCCCCTCGCCGAGTGCCTGCGGCGCGTCGGCCGCACCGACCGCTGCCTGCTGGCCAGCGGCCGCATGTGGGAGGGGACGCGGGCCGTCAAGGCCCTCGCGCTCGGCGCCCGAGCCATCGGCCTCGGCCGGGCCGCCCTCCTGGCCGCAGACGAGGACCGAACCGACGGACTCCGCCGCCTGGTGGAGGCCCTCGCCCTCGAACTGCGGATGCTGACCAGCGCGGTCGGCAAGTACCACGTGGGCGCCCTCGACCCCGAGGACCTGTTCCTGCCGTCCTCCTGGCCCACGCGGCCGGCCGCCTGACCCTTCGCAGCAGCGACCCCGAACTCTCGAGAATGGTGTCGAGAACATGTCTCCTCAGCACTCCGCCGTCGACCTCGACGCGTACAACCGCACGGCTGTCGCCCTGCCCGGGGGCGCTCTGCACGAACTGTTCAGGGCTCAGGCCGCGCGCACGCCGGACGCGGTGGCGCTGGTGTGCGGGGAGCGTGAGCTGTCGTACCGCCAACTCGACCGTGCCTCCGACGCCTTCGCCCACCGCCTGGCCGCCGAAGAGGTCGTCCCGGGTACGGCCGTGGGGCTGTTCCTGGACCGGTCCGTCGAGTACGTCGTCGCCGTCCTCGGCGTCCTGAAGGCGGGCGGCTTCTACGTCCCCCTGGACCCGCGCCAGCCCGTCGAGCGCCTGGCGTTCATCCTCGCCGACACGGGTGCACGGCTCCTCGTGACGGACCGTGCGCAGGCCCCCGCCGAGGGGCTGAGGGTGCTGGCTCCGCCGGACGTCGAGGCTGAGGCGGACGTGCTGGAAGTGGCGGTCCATGTGGACCAGTTGGCGTACGTGATGTACACCTCGGGGTCGAGCGGGACGCCGAAGGGCGTGGCCAACACCCACCGCAATGTCGTGGAGTTGGCGCTGGATCCGTGGTGGGGGGAGCGGCACCGGCGGGTTCTGGCGTACTCCCCGCTGGCCTTCGACTCCTCCACCTACGAACTGTGGGTCCCGCTCCTCAGCGGCGGCACCGCGGTCGTGCTGCCCGCGCCGAAGCTGGACCTCGCCGAGCTGGCCCACGCGATCGTCGAACACCGCGTCACCGCCATGTACTTCACCACGGCACTGTTCGACGCTTTGGCCTCGGAGACGATCGACTCGCTGGCGGGCCTGAGCGAGATCTGGACGGGCGGTGACGTGCTGTCGGCGTCCGCGCTGCAGCGGGTGCTGGAGGTCTGTCCGGAGACGACGGTCGTGCACGCCTACGGTCCGACGGAATCGACGGTCTTCTGCAGCTACCAGGCCTTCGGACCCGGTCAGCGGGTCGTCGAGCGGCTTCACCTCGGCGTCCCGATGGCGAACACGCGGATGTACGTCCTCGACCAGGGCCTGCGGCCGGTCGTGCCCGGAGTGGTCGGCGAGCTGTACGTGGCCGGCAGCCACCTCGCCTGGGGATACCTGGGCCGCCCCGTGCTGTCCGCCGAGCGCTTCGTCGCCGACCCGTTCGGCCCGGCCGGGGAACGGATGTACCGCACGGGTGACCTGGCCCGCTGGAACGAGCACGGTGAGATCGTCTTCGAAGGGCGGGCCGACCAGCAGGTGAAGCTGCGCGGCTTCCGGATCGAGCTCGGCGAGATCGAGACGGCACTCGTCGCCCACGAGGACGTCTCGCGGGCCGCCGTGATCGTCCGCGAGGACCGGCCCGGTGACAAGCGGCTCGTCGCCTACGTCGTCGGAGACACCGACGCCGAGACCCTGCACGCCCACTGCGCCGAGCGTCTCGCCGAGTACATGGTCCCCTCCGCCTACGTGCGGCTGGACCTGCTCCCGCTCACCGCCAACGGCAAGCTCGACCGCCGCGCCCTGCCCGCCCCGCAGGTCGGCGGCGGTGACGGGCGGGCGCCCCGGACGCCCACCGAAGAGGTGCTGTGCGGCCTGTTCGCGGACGCCCTCGGACTCACCGCGGTCTCCATCGACGACGACTTCTTCCACCTCGGCGGGCACTCCCTGCTCGCCACCCGGCTGGTCGGCCGCGTCCGCACGGCCCTGGCGACCGAGCTGTCACTGCGGGACTTCTTCCAGTACCCGACGGTCGCCCGGCTCGCCGAGCACATCGCCACCGGCGCCCGCCGGGCCCCGCGCCCCCAACTCACCGTCACCCCCCGCTCGGACGACCCGCTCCCGCTGTCGACGGCCCAGCGGCGGCTGTGGTTCCTGGACCAGATGGAGGGCCCCTCCGCCACGTACGACATCCCGCTCACCGTGACCCTGACCGGCACCGTCGACCCCGAACTGCTGCGGCAGGCACTCGGTGACGTGATCGCCCGCCACGAGGTGCTGCGCACGAGCTACCCCGTGTCCGACGGCGAACCCCGGCAGCACATCGCGCACCCCGACGAGGTGGCCGTGCCGCTCACCGTCACCCCCGTCACCGAGGACGAACTGCCCGACCGCATCGCCGAGGAGTCCGCGCACCTCTTCGACCTCGACCACGAACTCCCCCTGCACGCGGCGCTGTTGACGCTCACGCCGACCCGGAGCGTGCTCGTCCTGGTCGTCCACCACATCGCCTCCGACGGCTGGTCCAGCACCCCGCTGATGCGGGACCTCGGCACCGCCTACACGCACCGCGCCGAGGGCACGGCACCCGACTGGGAGCCGCTGCCCGTGCAGTACGCCGACTACGCGCTGTGGCAGCAGGATCTGCTCGCCCGGGACGAGGAGGCGCAGCTCGCCCACTGGCGCGAGGCGCTCGCCGGCCTCCCCGCCGAGGCCACCCTGCCCGCCGACCGGCCCCGCCCGGCCGTCGCCTCGTACCGCGGCGCCACCCACACCGTGCACTGCCCGGCGGAGACCCACCAGGCGCTCACCGCGCTGGCCAGGGAGTCCGGCGTCACCCTGTTCATGGTGGCCCAGGCCGCCACGGTGGCCCTGCTGTCCCGTTCCGGCACCGGCACCGACATCCCCGTCGGCTCCCTCGTCGCGGGGCGTACGGACGAGGCCCTGGAGGACCTGGTCGGCTTCTTCGTGAACACGCTGGTGCTGCGCACCGACGTGAGCGGCAACCCCACCTTCCGGGAACTCCTCGACCGGGTGCGGGAGACGGACCTGGCGGCCTGGGCGCACCAGGACCTGCCCTTCGACCGGCTGGTGGAGGCCCTGAACCCGGAGCGGTCCGCCGCCCGCCACCCCCTCTTCCAGGTCATGCTCACCCTGGCCGAGGCCGCCGAACCCGCCCCGGCGCTGCCCGGAGTGCGCGCCGAGACCGCCCAACCCGACCTGGGCACGGCCAAGTTCGACCTGACCGTCAACTTCTCCGAGCACCGCGACCGGTCGGGTCACCCGCACGGCCTCGACATCGTCCTCGAGTACGCCACCGACCTGTACGACCCCGCCACCATCGAGACGGCAGCCGACCGGCTGACGCGGGTCCTGGACGCGGTGATCGCCGACCCGGACGTAGCGATCGCCGACATCGAGCTGCTCACCCGGGCCCAGCGCCGCGCCCTGCTCGACGACTACAACGACACGGCCGTCGCCCTGCCCGAGGCCCCGCTGCACGAGCTGTTCGCCGCCCAGGCCGCGCGCACTCCGGACGCGGTGGCGCTGGTGTGCGGGGAGCGCGAGCTGTCGTACCGCCAACTCGACCGTGCCTCCGACGCCTTCGCCCACCGCCTGGCCGCCGAGGGAGTCGCCCCGGGTGCGGCCGTGGGGCTGTTCCTGGACCGGTCGGTCGAATACGTGGTCGCGGTCCTGGGTGTTCTGAAGGCCGGCGGAGCGTACGTTCCGCTGGACGCCCGCCAGCCCGCCGACCGCCTGGCGTTCATCCTCGCCGACACCGAGGCCCGGGTCCTGGTCACCGACCGGACGGCGGCGACCCTGGGCGAGGGCCTGACGATGCTCGCCCCGCCGGACGTCGAGGCTGAGGGGGACGTGCTGGAAGTTCCGGTCCATGTGGACCAGTTGGCGTACGTGATGTACACCTCGGGGTCGAGCGGGACGCCGAAGGGCGTGGCCAACACCCACCGCAATGTCGTGGAGTTGGCGCTGGATCCGTGGTGGGGGGAGCGGCACCGGCGGGTTCTGGCGTACTCCCCGCTGGCCTTCGACTCCTCCACCTACGAACTCTGGGTCCCGCTCCTCAGCGGCGGCACCGCCGTCATCCTTCCGGTGACCAAGGTCGACGTGGCCGAACTCGGCGACGCGCTCACCCGTCACCGCATCACCGCCGCCTACTTCACCACGGCACTGTTCGACGCGATGGCCTCGGAGGCGATCGACTCGCTGGCGGGCCTGAGCGAGATCTGGACGGGCGGTGACGTGCTGTCGGCGTCCGCGCTGCAGCGGGTGCTGGAGGTCTGTCCGGAGACGACGGTCGTGCACGCCTACGGTCCGACGGAGTCGACGGTCTTCTGCAGCTACCAGGCCTTCGGGCCCGGGCAGCGGGTCGTCGAGCGGCTTCACCTCGGCGTTCCGATGGCCAACACGCGCATGTACGTCCTCGACCAGGGCCTGCGGCCGGTCGTGCCCGGAGTGGTGGGCGAGCTGTACGTGGCCGGCAGTCACCTCGCCTGGGGGTATGTCGGGCGTGCGGGCCTGTCCGCCGAGCGGTTCGTCGCCGACCCGTTCGGACCGGCCGGGGAACGGATGTACCGCACGGGTGACCTGGCCCGCTGGAACGAGCACGGTGAGATCGTCTTCGAAGGGCGGGCCGACCAGCAGGTGAAGCTGCGCGGCTTCCGGATCGAGCTCGGCGAGATCGAGTCGGCACTCGTCGCCCACGAGGACGTCTCGCAGGCCGCCGTGATCGTCCGCGAGGACCGGCCCGGTGACAAGCGGCTCGTCGCCTACGTCGTCGGAGGCACCGACGCCGAGACCCTGCACGCCCACTGCGCCGAGCGTCTCGCCGAGTACATGGTCCCGTCCGCCTTCGTGGAACTGGACCTGCTCCCGCTCACCGCCAACGGCAAGCTCGACCGCCGCGCCCTGCCCGAACCGAGGCTGGGCACCGGGCCGGGGGGCCGCCAGGGCCGTACGCCGGTGGAAGAGGTGCTGTGCGGGCTGTTCGCGGACGCGCTGGGGCTGCCCGCGGTCTCCATCGACGACGACTTCTTCCGCCTCGGCGGGCACTCCCTGCTCGCCACCCGGCTCGTCAGCCGCATCCGGCGGACGCTGGGCGCGCAGGTGTCGGTGCGGGACATGTTCCGGCACCCAACTGTCGCCGGTCTCGCGCGCTTCATGGCGGAGATCGAGGCCGAAGCCGGTGCCGACTCCGCCGGGGCGCCCCGGCGGCCCGCGCTGACGGCGGGGGAGCGGCCGGAGCGGGTGCCGCTGTCGGCGGCCCAGCGGCGGCTGTGGTTCCTGGACCAGTTGGAGGGCCCCTCCGCCACGTACAATATCCCGCTCGCCGTACGGCTCACCGGGGCCCTCGACGCCGACGCCCTGCACCTCGCCCTGGGTGACGTCGTCGCCCGGCACGAGGCACTGCGGACCGTGTTCCCGGCCGACCAGGGCACGCCGTACCAGCGGGTGCTCAAGGCCGGGGACGCCCGGCCCGCGATGGCACTGATCCCGGCGACCCGCGACGCCCTGCCCTCCGTACTGCGCGACCTGTCCACCACGACCTTCGAACTCGCGCGTGACCTGCCCGTGCGCGCCGACCTGCTGCGGGTCGCGGACGAGGAGCACGTGCTGTTGCTCGTCATCCACCACATCGCCTCCGACGGCTGGTCCAGCACCCCGCTGATGCGGGACCTGGCCGCCGCCTACACCGCACGCGTCACGGGCGCGGCGCCCGGCTGGGAGCCGCTGCCCGTCCAGTACGCCGACTACGCGCTGTGGCAGCAGGCGCTGCTCGCCGCCGACGAGGAGCGCCAACTCGACTACTGGCGCCGGGCCTTGGACGGACTGCCGGAAGAGGTCACGCTCCCGGCGGACCGGGCGCGGCCCACGACCGCCTCGTACCGGGGCGCGTCCCTGGCCGTTCGCTGTCCCGCGGGCCTGCACGGCTCGCTGACCAAGCTGGCCCGTGAGAGCGGCACCACCCTGTTCATGGTCGCGCAGGCGGCGACCGCGGCCCTGCTGTCGCGGTCCGGCGCCGGGACCGACATCCCGGTCGGTTCCCCGGTCGCGGGGCGTACGGACGAGGCCCTGGAGGACCTGGTCGGCTTCTTCGTCAACACGCTGGTGCTGCGCACCGACGTGAGCGGCAACCCCACCTTCCGGGAACTCCTCGACCGGGTGCGGGAGACGGACCTGGCGGCCTGGGCGCACCAGGACCTGCCCTTCGACCGGCTGGTGGAGGCCCTGAACCCGGAGCGGTCCGCCGCCCGCCACCCCCTTTTCCAGGTCATGCTCTCGGTCACCGACGCGGCCAACCCCGTGCCCGAACTGCCGGGTCTGCGCGGTGAGTCGGAGTTCACCGCGCTCGACATCGCCAAGTTCGACCTCACCTTCACCTTCCACGAGCACCGCGCGCCCGACGGCGGCCCTGCCGGACTGGGCATCACCGTCGAATACGCCACCGACCTGTACGACCAGGCCACCGTGTCGGCCGTCACCGCACGCCTGGTCAGGCTGTTGCGGGCCGCCGCCGACACCCCTGACGTCCCCATCGGAGCCCTCGATGTCCTGGCCGACGACGAACGCGCCCACCTGCTCGACACCTGGCACGGCACTCAGCGCGACCTTCCCCCCGCCTCGCTGCCGGAGCTGTTCGCCGAGCAGGCCGCCCGCACCCCGGACGCCGTCGCCCTCTCACGCGGCGAAAAACGCCTGACCTACGCGGAGTTGGACCGCCGCGCCAACCAGCTCGCCCATCGGCTGATCGCCGAGGGCGTCCGGCCCGGCTCGCGGGTCGTCCTCTTCCAGGAACGCTCCGTCGAGGCGGTCGTGGCGATCCTCGCGGTGGTCAAGGCCGGCGCGGTGTACGTCCCGCTGGACACCCGCTACCCGAAGGACCGTATCGATCTCATCGTACGGATGTCCGGCGCGACCGTGTTCCTGACCGACCGCGACCTCGAACTCCCCGACGGCGCACGCGCATTGAACGTGACGGAGGACCCGTCCCTCTCCCTGCCGGACACGGCACCCGAGGTGACCGTCCACCCCGACCAGCTCGCCTACGTCATGTTCACCTCCGGCTCCACCGGGGTGCCGAAGGGCGTCGCCGTCACCCACCGCAACGTCACCGAGCTGGCCGCCGACGACCGCTTCACCACCCCCGCGCACCGCCGGGTCCTGCTGCACTCGCCGCTCGCCTTCGACGCGACGACGTACGAGGTGTGGGTGCCGTTGCTGTCCGGCGGAACCCTCGTCGTCGCCCCGCCCGGCCTGCTGGACACGGCGGCCCTGGGCGCCGTGCTCACCGAGGAGTCCATCACCGGTCTGTGGCTGACGGTCGGCTTCTTCCGGCTGGTCGCCGAGGAGGACCCCGCCGTGTTCGCGGGCCTCGACGAGGTGTGGACCGGCGGTGACGTGGTCCCGCCCGAGGCCGTACGGCGGGTCATGGACGCCTGCCCGGACCTGACCGTCTTCAACGCCTACGGCCCCACCGAGACGACTACCTTCGCCACCTCCCACCTCCTGCGCCGCCCCTTCGACTACCCGGGTGCCCTGCCCATCGGCCGCCCCCTGGACAACACCCGCCTCTACGTCCTCGACGAGCACCTCGGCCTGGTCGCCCCCGGCATCCCCGGCGAGCTGTACATCGCCGGAAGCGGACTCGCCCAGGGCTACCTGGACCGGCCGGCGCTCACGGCCGAACGCTTCGTCGCCGACCCGTACGGCACCCCCGGCTCCCGCATGTACCGGACGGGGGACCTGGTGCGCTGGTCGCGTGACGGCGAGATCGAGTACCTGGGCCGGGCGGACCAGCAGGTGAAGCTGCGCGGCTTCCGGATCGAGCCCGGCGAGATCGAATCCGCCTTGGTGGCCTGCGTCTCGGTCGCGCAGGCGGCGGTCGTCGTCCGCGAGGACCGGCCCGGCGACAAACGGCTCGTGGCCTACGTCGTCGGCGCGGACGTCGACCTCGCAGCCCTGCGCCGCCATGCGGAGCAGACGCTGCCGGACTACATGGTCCCCTCCGCCTTCGTCGCCCTCGACGCCCTGCCGCTGACCGCCAACGGCAAGCTCGACCGGCGCGCCCTGCCGGCCCCCGGCCCGAGCGCCGACAGCACGGGCCGCGCCCCGCGCAACCCGCGCGAGGAAGTCCTGTGCGGACTGTTCGCCGAAGTCCTCGGACTGCCCTCCGTCTCCATCGACGACGACTTCTTCCGCCTCGGCGGGCACTCCCTGCTCGCCACCCGGCTGATCAGCCGGATCCGGACCGTCCTCGGGGCCGAACTGCCGGTCCCCGCCCTCTTCGAGAACCCGAACGTGGCCAGGCTGGCCGAGCGGCTCGACCGCGCCGAGAGCGCGCGCCCCAAGCTGCGGCCGATGCGCCGGATGGGAGCCTCCCAGTGATCCCCTTGTCGTACGCCCAGCAGCGCCTGTGGTTCCTCGCCCAGCTGGAGGGCCCCTCCGCCACCTACAACATCCCGCTCGCCGTACGGCTCACGGGCGCCCTCGACGCCGACGCGCTGCACCTCGCCCTCGGCGACGTCGTAGCCCGGCACGAGAGTCTGCGCACCCTGTGCCCCGAGCGCGACGGCACCCCGTACCAGCACATCCTGCCCGTCGAGGACGCCCGGGTCGCGCTGCCCGTCGTCCCGGCGGACGAGAACGGCCTCGCCGACGTCCTCGCCGCCGAGTCGGCGCACGTCTTCGACCTCGCCCGCGAACTGCCGGTCCAGGCGCGGCTGATCCGGCTCACCGAGGACGAGCACGTCCTCCTCGTCGTCATGCACCACATCGCCTCCGACGGCTGGTCCATCGCCCCCTTGCTGCGCGACCTCGCCCACGCCTACCGGGCCCGCACGGCAGGCCGCGCCCCCGACCAGGAGCCGCTGGACATCCAGTACGCCGACTACACCCTCTGGCAGCGCGAGCTGCTCGGTGAGCCGGACGCCGAGGACAGCCTGATGAACCGGCAACTGGACTACTGGAAGGACCGGTTGGCCGGGTTGCCGGAAGAGGCCACACTGCCCGCCGACCGGCCGCGGCCGGCCGTCGCCTCCTACCGAGGCGACACCGTGACCGCCCACTGCCCGCCCGAGACCCACGCCGGGCTCGTGGACCTCGCCCGGCAGAGCGGCGCCACCCTCTTCATGGCCGCGCAGGCCGCCCTCGCCACCGCGCTGGCCGCCTCCGGCGCGGGCGCCGACATCCCGATCGGCTCCCCGGTCGCGGGCCGCACCGACGAGGCCCTCGACGACCTCGTGGGCTTCTTCGTCAACACCCTCGTCCTGCGCACCGACGTCTCCGGCGACCCCACCTTCCGACAGCTGCTGGATCGGGCGCGCACCACCGACCTCGCCGCCTGGGCCCACCAGGACCTGCCCTTCGACCGGCTCGTCGAGGTCCTCAACCCCGAGCGCAGCGGCGCCCGCCACCCCCTGTTCCAGGTCATGCTGACCCTCGTCCAGGCCGGCTCCACCGAAGCCCCCGACTTCCCCGGACTGCGCGCGCGAGCGGAGTACTCGGCCACCCGCACCGCCAAGTTCGACCTTACCGTCGGCTTCGACGAACACCTCGACACCGCCGGGCGCCCCGCCGGCCTCGACATCACCGCCGAGTACGCCACCGACCTCTACGACCCCGAGACCGTCGAGGCCCTGCTCGCCCGGCTCCTGCGGCTGATCGGCGAGGCCGTCGCCCACCCCGACACCCCGCTGTCCGGCCTCGACCTGCTCGACCCGGCCGAGCGCACCCTGCTCCTGGACACCTGGGCCGGCGCGGAAAGCCCCGTCCCGGACGCCTCCCTCGCCGAACTGTTCGCCGAGCGGGCCGCCCGCACCCCCGACGCGGTCGCGCTCAGCCACGCCGGACGCACCTGGACGTACGCCGAAGTCGACGCCGTCTCCAGCAGGTTCGCGCACCGGCTCGTCGCCGAGGGCGTCGGCCCCGAGACCGTCGTCGCCGTCCTCATGGAACGCTCCGCCGACCTCGTCCTCGCCCTTCTGGCCATCGTCAAGGCGGGCGGTGTCTACGCACCCCTCAACCCCGTCGACCCGGCCTCCCGGCTCACCCGCATCCTCGCCGACACCGCGGCGCCGCTGCTGCTGGTGGACCCGGCGCTCGCCGACCACGAGATCGTGGCCGAGTCCGGGACACGCGTCCTGCCGGTGGACGACCTGACCGGTGGCCTGGGGACCGACCCGTGCCCGGCGCCCGAGGTGGCCGTCCACCCCGACCAGTGGCTCTATGTCATGTTCACCTCGGGCTCGACCGGCGTGCCCAAGGGCGTCTCCATCACCCACCGCAACGTCGCCGAACTCGCCCTCGACCAAGGCTTCACCCGCCCCGCGCACCGGCGCGTCCTCTTCCACTCCCCGCACACCTTCGACGCCTCCACCTTCGAACTGTGGGTGCCTTGGCTGACCGGCGGGACGGTGGCCGTGGCCCCGGCCGGCGTCCTCGACACGGCCGCCCTGGCCGCCGTACTCGAAGCGGAGTCCGTCACCGGTCTGTGGCTGACCGCGGGCCTGTTCCGGCTGGTCGCCGAGGAGGACCCCGCCGTGTTCGCGGGCCTCGGCGAGGTGTGGACCGGCGGCGACGTGGTCCCACCGGAGGCGGTACGGCGGGTCATGGACGCCTGCCCCGGCCTCCAGGTCGTCAACGGCTACGGCCCCACCGAGACGACCACCTTCGCCACCTCCGGCCCGGTCCGCCGCCCCTTCGACTACCCGGGCGCCCTGCCCATCGGCCGCCCCCTGGACAACACCCGCCTCTACGTCCTCGACGAGCACCTCGGCCTGGCCGCCCCCGGAGTCCCCGGCGAGCTGTACATCGCGGGCGCCGGACTGGCCCGCGGCTACCTGCGCCGACCCGGCCAGACCGCCGAGCGGTTCGTGGCCGACCCCTACGGCCCGGCGGGCGCGCGGATGTACCGCACGGGCGACCTGGTGCGCTGGTCGCGGGACGGCGAGATCGAGTACCTGGGCCGCGCCGACCAGCAGGTCAAGCTGCGCGGCTTCCGGATCGAGCCCGGCGAGATCGAGTCGGCCCTGGTCGCCTGTGAAGCCGTGGCGCAGGCCGCCGTGATCGTCCGCGAGGACCGCCCCGGCGACAAACGCCTCGTGGCCTACGCCGTCGGCGCGGACATCGACACCGCCGCCCTGCGCCGCCACGCCGCCGAGGTGCTGCCCGACTACATGGTCCCGGCCGCCTTCGTCGCCCTGGACTCCCTGCCGCTGACCGTCAACGGCAAGGTCGACCGGCGGGCCCTGCCCGCGCCCGACCTGAGCGCCGACAGCGAGGGCCGCGCGGCCCGGGGCCTCGCCGAGGAGGTCCTGTGCGGACTCTTCGCGGACGTCCTCGGCCGGCCCTCCGTCACCATCGACGACCACTTCCTGCGCCTCGGCGGGCACTCCCTGCTCGCCACCCGGCTCGTCAGCCGGATCCGTACCGCCTTCGGCGTCCGGATCACCGTCCGCGACATGTTCCAGCACCCCACCGTGGCCCAGCTCGCCGAGCTGATCGCGGCGAGCGGCGGCGCGGAGGAGCGTCCGGCGCTGGTGGCGGGGGAGCGGCCGGAGCGGCTGCCGCTGTCCTCGGCTCAGCAACGACTGTGGTTCCTGGACCAGTTGGAGGGCCCCTCACCGACGTACAACATCCCGCTCGCCGTCCGTCTCACCGGCGCGCTCGACACCGGTGCACTGCGCCACGCGCTGCGTGACGTCGTCGTACGGCATGAGGCGCTGCGCACGGTCTTCCGGGTCGCGGACGGGGAGGCGTACCAACTCGTCCTGTCGGCAGTGGAGATCGACGTACGCCTGCCGGTGCGGGTGTCGACCGAGGAGAACCTCGCTGAGGCGCTGGCGGAGGAGTGCGCCGGGGTCTTCGACCTGTCGGCGGAACTCCCCATGCGTGCCGCTCTCCTGCGGCTGTCGGGGGAGGACCACGTCCTGGTCGTGGTCACGCACCACATCGCCTCCGACGGCTGGTCCAACGCGCCCTTCTTCGCCGACCTGGCCCGCGCCTACGCGGCCCGCACCGAGGGAGCGGCACCCGACTGGGCGCCCCTGCCGGTGCAGTACGCCGACTACACCCTGTGGCAGCGGAACCTCCTAGCCGTCGACGAGGAGCGCCAAATCGATTTCTGGCAGCAGGAGTTGGCGGACCTCCCCGAGGAGGCCACGCTGCCGGCGGACCGGCCGCGGCCCGCAGTCGCCTCGTACCAGGGCGATACCTTCACCGTGTCCTGCCCGGCCGCCACGCACCAGGCGCTGACCGGGCTGGCGCGCGAGACCGGAACCACCGTGTTCATGGTCGCTCAGGCTGCCGTCGCCACCGTCCTCGCACGCTGTGGCGCCGGTTCGGATGTCCCGATCGGTTCGCCGGTCGCGGGCCGGACGGATCAGGCTCTCGATGATCTCGTGGGCTTCTTCGTCAATACGTTGGTCCTGCGGACGGATGTGGGTGGTGATCCCACCTTCCGTGAGTTGTTGGCCCGGGTGCGGGAAACGGATCTTGCCGCGTGGGCTCATCAGGACCTTCCGTTCGACCGGCTCGTCGAGGTGCTCAACCCCGAGCGTTCGGCGTCCCGGCATCCGCTGTTCCAGGTCATGCTCACCGTCGGCGACACGACGGTGAGCGAACCTGAACTCCCCGGCGTGACAGCGCGGTTCGTCACCCCCTCACTGAGCATCGCCAAGTTCGACCTGACCTTCGCCTTCGGCGAGCGCCGGGCCGCCGACGGCAGCCCGGACGGGCTCGACATCACCGTCGAGTACGCCACCGACCTCTACGACCCCGCCACGGCGGAGGCCGTGGCCCACCGACTCGTACGACTCCTCACCGCGGCCGTGTCCACCCCCGACCTGCCCGTCTCCGGCCTGCCCCTCCTCACCGAAGGTGAGCACGAACGCCTCGCGCTCTGGGCCGGACCCGCCACCCCGGCCCCCCGGCTGGGCCTCGACGGCCTGTTCACCGGCCAGGCGGCGCGCTCGCCGGAGGCCGTGGCGCTGGTCTTCGAGGATCAGGAGGTGACGTACGGGGAGTTGGATGTGTGGTCGAACCGGCTGGCTCGGTATTTGTCGGGGCGGGGTGTGCGGCCTGGTGATCTGGTGGGTGTGCATGTGGAGCGTTCGCCGCACATGGTGGCCGCGATGTTGGCGGTGCTGAAGGCGGGGGCCGGTTACACGATGCTGGATCCGCAGTTCCCGGTGGAGCGGCTCAATGGTGTGCTGGAGCAGGTGGCGCCGAGTGCTGTGATCACGCAGGAGCATCTGGCGGAGCTTCGTACGGATGCGGAAATCGTCGATCTGACGCGTGAAGTGGCCCGGATCAGTTCCGAGTTGGGCACGGCTGTGGCGACCGGTGGTTTCCCGGAGTCGGTGGCGTGTGTGATGTTCACGTCCGGGTCTACGGGCAAGCCGAAGGGCGTTGCCGCTTCGCACAGGGCCCTCGCGGCGACCTTCGTCGGGCCGGACTACCTGGCCTTCGGGCCGCAGCAGACCTTCCTGCAGTGTTCTCCGGTGTCGTGGGACGCCTTCGCGCTGGAGGTGTTCGGGCCGTTGCTGCACGGTGGTGTGTGCGTTCTCCAGCCGGGGCAGCACACGGATCCGCAGCAGATCGCCGAGCTGGTGGAGCGGCACGAGGTCACCACCCTTCAGATGTCCGCCAGCCTCTTCAACCACATGCTCGACGAACACCCCTCGGTGTTCACGCACTTGAGTGAGGCCATGACCGCCGGCGAGGCAGCCTCACCGGCACATGTGGCCCGCGCCCTGGAAGCCCACCCCGGACTGCGCCTCCTCAACGGCTACGGCCCGGCGGAGAGCATGGGCTTCACGACGACCTACACCATCGGCGCGGAGCAGGGGGCGATCCCGGTCGGTGGGCCGCTGTTCGGCAAGCACGCCTATGTGCTCGACGGGAACCTGGAGTTGGTGCCGCCGGGTGTGCCGGGTGAGCTGTACGTGGCCGGTCACGGCCTGGCGCACGGTTACATCGGTCAGCCGGGCTTGAGCGCGGACCGCTTCGTGGCCAACCCGTACGGCCCGGCCGGCTCCCGCATGTACCGCACGGGCGACCTGGCCCGTTGGAACAGGCAAGGCGCCCTGGAGTACCTCGGCCGCCGCGACGAGCAGGTCAAGCTGCGCGGCTTCCGTATCGAACCCGGCGAGATCGAGGCCGTGCTGACGGCGCACCCGGACGTCCAGCAGGCCGCGGTCGTCGTACGCGAGGACCGCCCCGGCGACAAACGACTCGTCGCCTACGTGGTGGGAGTCGGCGTCGACATGGCCGCCCTGCGCCGGTACACCGCGGCCCGCCTCCCCGAGCACATGGTGCCCTCCGCGTTCGTGGTCCTGGACGAGCTGCCCCGGACCGTCAACGGCAAGCTTGACCGCCGCGCCCTGCCCGCGCCCGATCTCGACGCGGCCAGCGACGGCCGAGCGCCGCGCAACCCGGCCGAGGAGATCCTGTGCGGCCTGTTCGCGGCCACCCTGGGTCTGTCGTCCGTCACCATCGACGACCACTTCTTCCACCGGGGCGGCCACTCCCTGCTCGCCACCCGGCTCACCTCACGGATCCGGGAGGCCTTCGGCGTACGACTCGGAGTGCGGGAGATCTTCCAGTGCCCGACGGTGGTACGGCTGGCCGAGCTGATCGCGGTGAGCGGCACCGAGGAAGGGCGTCCGGCGCTGGCGGCGGGGGAGCGGCCGGAGCGGCTGCCGCTGTCCTCGGCTCAGCAACGACTGTGGTTCCTGGACCAGTTGGAGGGGCCCTCTCCGACGTACAACATCCCCCTCGCAGTCCGGCTGACTGGCGCGCTCGACACCGAGGCGCTGCACCGCGGACTCCTCGACGTGCTCGGCCGGCACGAAGCGCTGCGGACCTCGTTCCCCTCCGAGAACGGCACGCCTCACCAGGCGATCCGCTCCGCGGCGGAGACCGACCTCGCGCTCCCGGTGACCCCGGTGACGGAGGAGTCCCTGCCCCAGGCGCTGGCCCGTGCGGCCGGTGTCACCTTCGACCTCTCCGCCGATCTGCCCATCCGCGCGGATCTGCTGGAACTGTCCCCCGAGGAGCACGTGCTCCTGCTGGTGACGCACCACATCGCCTCCGACGGCTGGTCGAACGGCCCGCTCCTGCGGGACCTCGCCATCGCGTACACGGCCCGCTGCCAGGGCGGTGCCCCCGAGTGGGCACCGCTGCCGGTCCAGTACGCCGACTACACCCTGTGGCAGCGGAACCTCCTCGCCACCGATGAGGAGCGCCAACTCAACTTTTGGCAGCAGGAGTTGGCAGAGCTGCCCGAGGAGGCCACGCTGCCGGCGGACCGGCCGCGGCCCGCAGTCGCCTCCTATCGCGGGGCCACCCACAAGGTGACCGCCCCCGCCACCACGCACGCTGCCCTGACCGGGCTGGCGCGCGAGACCGGAACCACCCTGTTCATGGTCGCGCAGGCCGCCGTCGCCACGGTCCTGGCGAGGTGCGGCGCCGGAACGGATGTCCCGATCGGTTCGCCGGTCGCGGGCCGGACGGATCAGGCTCTCGATGATCTCGTGGGCTTCTTCGTCAATACGTTGGTCCTGCGGACGGACGTGGGTGGTGATCCCACCTTCCGTGAGTTGCTGGCCCGGGTGCGGGAAACGGATCTTGCCGCGTGGGCTCATCAGGACCTTCCGTTCGACCGGCTCGTCGAGGTGCTCAACCCCGAGCGTTCGGCGTCCCGGCATCCGCTGTTCCAGGTCATGCTCACCGTCGGCGACACCGCCATCTACGCCCCCGACCTCGGAGGGCTCGAAACGGCCTTCCTCGAGCCGGAGTTGCGGATCGCGAAGTTTGACCTGACCTTCGCGTTCGGTGAGCGCCGGGCCGCCGACGGCAGCCCGGCCGGCCTCGACATCACCGTCGAGTACGCCACCGACCTGTACGAGCCGAGGACGGTCGAACTCCTGCTGGAGCGCACGCTGCTCCTGCTGGAGTCGGCCGCGGCCGACCCCGACACCACGCTGGGCTCGGTCCCGCTGCTCGCGCCCGAGGAGCGGGAGCAGCTGACCACGTGGTCCGGCCCGGCCTCCGAGGCCCCGTCGCTCGGCTTGGACGGGTTGTTCACGCGACAGGCCGCGCGCATGCCGGACTCGACGGCCCTGATCTTCGAGGATCAGGAGGTGACGTACGGGGAGTTGGATGTGTGGTCGAACCGGCTGGCTCGGTATCTGTCGGGGCGGGGTGTGCGGCCTGGTGATCTGGTGGGTGTGCATGTGGAGCGTTCGCCGCACATGGTGGCCGCGATGTTGGCGGTGCTGAAGGCGGGGGCCGGTTACACGATGCTGGATCCGCAGTTCCCGGTGGAGCGGCTCAATGGTGTGCTGGAGCAGGTGGCGCCGAGTGCTGTGATCACGCAGGAGCATCTGGCGGAGCTTCGCACGGATGCGGCGATTGTCGACTTGACGCGTGAAGTCACGCGGATCAGCTTGGAGTTGGGTGCAGCTGTGACGTCGGGCGGGACGCCGGAGTCGGTGGCGTGTGTGATGTTCACGTCCGGGTCTACGGGCAAGCCGAAGGGCGTTTCCGCTTCGCACAGGGCCCTCGCGGCGACTTTCGTCGGGCCGGACTATCTGGCCTTCGGGCCGCAGCAGACCTTCCTGCAGTGTTCCCCGGTGTCGTGGGATGCCTTCGCGCTGGAGGTGTTCGGGCCGTTGCTGCACGGTGGTGTGTGCGTTCTCCAGCCGGGGCAGCACACCGACCCGCACCAGATCGCGGAACTCGTGGAACGTCACGGGGTCACGTCGTTGCAGATGTCCGCCAGCCTCTTCAACCACATGCTCGACGAACACCCCTCGGTGTTCACGTACCTGCGGGAGGCCATGACCGCCGGCGAAGCCGCATCCCCCGTCCATACGGCGAAGGCACTGGCCCACTTCCCCGACCTGCACCTGCTGAACGGCTACGGCCCGGCGGAGAGCATGGGCTTCACGACGACGCACACCATCGGGGCCGAGCAGGGGGCGATTCCGGTCGGTGGGCCGCTGTTCGGCAAGCACGCCTATGTGCTCGACGGGAACCTGGAGTTGGTGCCGCCGGGTGTGCCGGGTGAGCTGTACGTGGCCGGTCACGGCCTGGCGCACGGTTACATCGGTCAGCCGGGGTTGACCGGGGACCGTTTCGTGGCCAACCCGTACGGCCCGGCCGGCTCCCGCATGTACCGCACCGGCGACCTGGCCCGCTGGAACAGGCAGGGCGCCCTGGAGTACCTCGGCCGCCGCGACGAGCAGGTCAAGCTGCGCGGCTTCCGTATCGAACCCGGCGAGATCGAAGCCGCGTTGACCGCACACCCGGACGTCCAGCAGGCCGCGGTCGTCGTACGAGAGGACCGCCCCGGCGACAAACGACTCGTGGCTTACCTCGTGGGCGAGGGCGTCGACACGGCGGCGCTGCGCCGGCACATGGCGGCCCGGCTGCCCGTGCACATGGTGCCCTCGGCCTTGGTGGTCCTGGACGAGCTGCCCCGGACCGTCAACGGCAAGCTCGACCGCCGCGCCCTGCCCGCGCCCGACCTCGACGCGGAAAGCAGCGGCCGCGCCCCGCGCAACCCGGCAGAGGAGATCCTGTGCGGCCTGTTCGCGGCCACCCTGGGTCTGTCGTCCGTCACCATCGACGACCACTTCTTCCACCGGGGCGGACACTCCCTGCTCGCCACCCGGCTGATCAGCCGGGTCCGCACGGTCTGGGACACCCGCATCACCATCCGCGACCTGTTCCAGAGCCCCACCCCGGCCCTGCTCGCCGAGCACATCGCGGCGGGCGGCGGCGGGAACCCGCTCGACGCGGTCCTGCCCATCAGGGCGGCGAAGGGCACGGCCGCTGAGGAGCCCCTGTTCTGCTTCCACGCCGTGTCGGGCGTGAGCTGGGGGTACGCCGGACTGCTGCCGCACCTCGGCGCCGACCGGCCCCTCATCGCCCTCCAGGCGCGCAGGCTCGACGGCACCCACAACGCACCCGTGTCCATCGAGGAGATGGCCGACGACTACCTCGCGGAGATCCGCAGGGCTCAGCCGCACGGCCCGTACCACCTGCTCGGCTGGTCCTTCGGCGGGCTCGTCGCGCACGCCGTAGCCGCCCGTCTCGAAGCGGCCGGAGAGGACGTGGCCCTGCTCGCCCTCCTCGACTCCTATCCGCTCCCGGACGGGTTCACGGCGCCCGAGATCGACGGCCGGCATGTGCTGACCGCCCTCCTCGGCAGTCGGGGCGAGACGGTCCAGGTGCGCTGCGCGGACACGGTCCCCGACATCGCCGAGCTCGCCGAGGCGCTGCGGCGGACGGACCCGGTGCTCGCAGGGCTTGAGCACGCCCAGGCGGCGGCCGTCGTCGCGACCACGGCCGACAACCTGCGGATGCGCTACCGCTATGTGCCGGACGTGCGGTTCGGCGGCGGCGCACTGTTCTTCGACGCCACCGGCACCCCGGCCGACCGGTCGGGGGCGGCGGCCTGGGCGCCGTACGTCATGGGCCGGGTCGAGGAGTTCGCCGTCGACTGCGAGCACGCCCGGATGACCGAGGCCGAACCGCTGCGGGAGATCGGGGAGGTACTCGCGCGCAGGCTGCGGCCGGCCCGGATCTGACATCCAGCGCGCGCCGGGGTCCGTACGACGACGTACGGACCCCGCATCCTGCCCACCGCCCTGCTCGGAGTGCCCTGCCGAACTGCCCGCATACTGCCGCTCCACCAGCCGGATCGGCGCACTCGCGGTCATTAGCGTGAAGTAGTCCGCACGATCGGCCAGGCCCCGTGAGCGGTCCGGTCCGGCCCCCAGAGGAAGTCAAGGACATGGTGGATCATTCCGGTTGGCGCGTCGGTGTCGCCTCGGCACCGATACATCACGGCGAAATTCTCCAGGGCGTCTTTCCGCACCAGGGTCAGCTCACCCGGGGACTGGTCACACTGCCCTGCACCGTCCACACCACCCAGGCCTCCTTCATCCCGGCCCGGGGCGAGGAGCTGACGGTCTTCCCCACATGGAAGAGCAAGGCACGGCGCGCCGCCCAGCTCGCCGTCGAGGCCTGCGCGCGGCCCGACGACGGCCTGGTCGGCGGGCATCTCGAACTGTCCGGTGACGTCCCGCTGTGCCGCGGGTTCGGCTCCTCGACCAGCGATGTGCTGGCCGCGATCTGGGCGGTGCAGGACGCCTTCGTGCGCCCGCTGCCGCCCGAGACGGTCGCGCGGATCGCGGTCCGCGCCGAGACGGCCTCCGACTCGCTGATGTTCAAGGAGAGTTCGGTGCTGTTCGCGCAGCGCGAGGGCAAGGTCATCGAGGACTTCGGCTACCGCATGCCGGCCGTCCGCGTCCTCGGGTTCGGCTCGCGGCCCGAGAACGAGGGCAAGGGCGTCGACACGCTGGCCTTCCCGCCCGCACGCTACGGCGACGCCGAGATCGGCGTCTTCGCCGAACTCCAGGCCATGCTGCGCGAGGCCATCCACACCAAGGACGTCGCCCTGATCGGCGCGGTCGCCTCCGCCAGCACCGACATCAACCAGCGGCACCTGCCCATCCCGCTCCTCGAGGAGCTGCGCGCCATCGCCCGCGAGACCGGCGCCCTCGGCATCCAGGCCGCGCACAGCGGCGACATCGCCGGGCTCCTCTACGACCGCGACGACCCCGAGGTCGACGCCCGCACCGAGCAGGGACGGCACCTGCTGCACACCATCGGCATCCACGAGCAGTGGATCTTCACGACGGGTGAACTGACATGACTGCGACCACGATCGCGGGCGCCGCGAAGCTGCACGACTCGGTGGTGGACGCCACCGAGCTGCCGCGCATCATCCAGGTGTCCGACAACCTCTACGCGGCCGCCTTCAGCCTGATGAAGCTGCTGCCCGCCCGCTACATCGTCGACCGCGCCGAGGCCGCCGGACTGCTGCGGCCCGGCACCCGGATCATCGAGACCTCCTCCGGCACCTTCGCGCTGGGCCTGGCCATGGTGTGCCGGCTGCGCGGCTACGACCTGACCATCGTCGGCGACTCCGCCATCGACCGCGACCTGCGCACCCGCCTCGAAATGCTGGGCGCCACCGTCGAGATCGTCGAGTACGCCGGTCAGCCCGGCGGCATCCAGGGTGCCCGCCTCGCCCGCGTCGATGAACTGCGCGCCCTGCACCCCGACAGCTTCGTGCCCGGCCAGTACGACAACCCCGACAACCCCGGCGCCTACGCGGTGGTCGCCGAACTCATCGGCGAGACGGTCGGCTCGGTGGACTGCCTGGTCGGCCCGGTCGGCTCCGGCGGCTCCACCGGCGGCCTGGCCGCCGCGCTGCGCCCCGCCGACCCCGCCCTGCACCTGGTCGGCGTCGACACCCACGGCTCGATCATCTTCGGCATCCCCGACGGGCCGCGCACCCTGCGCGGGCTGGGCAGCAGCATCCACCCCGGCAACGTCCGGCACGCCGCCTACGACGAGGTGCACTGGGTGACGGCCGCCGAGGCCTTCCACGCGACCCATGAACTCTTCCGCAACCACGGCCTGTTCATGGGCCCCACGAGCGGTGCTTCCTTCCAGGTCGCCGCCTGGTGGGCGGCACGCAACCCCGACAGCAAGGTCGTCATGGTGCTGCCCGACGAGGGCTACCGCTACCAGTCCACCGTCTACAACAAGGACTGGCTGCGTGAGCAGGGCATCGAACCGGCCCCCACCCCGGGCGGCCCGGTCACCGTCGAGCACCCGCTGGACGCCCCGCCCGCCTGGGCCCGCCTGGTGTGGGCGCGCCGCGGCTTCGGCGACGTGATGATGCCGGAGGACGAAGCGTGAACGGCCCCCTGCTCCTCCTCGTCGAGTCCAACACCACCGGAACCGGGCGCCAGTTCGCCCAGCGCGCCCGCGCCCTCGGGGCCGAGCCGGTACTCCTGAGCGCCGACCCCGCCCGCTATCCGTACGTGGCAGAGGACGGGCTGCGTACGGTCGTCGTCGACACCTCGGACGTCGAGGCACTCTGGGCGGTCGCACGCGAGCTGGAGCCCGCCGGGGTCCTGTCGAGTTCGGAGTACTACATCGCCACCGCCGCCCAACTCGCCGACCGGCTGGGGCTGCCGGGACCCTCGGCCGCCGCCGTGCGCGCCTGCCGGGACAAGTCCGTGCAGCGCCGCGTGCTGGCCGAGGCGGGCGTGCCGGTGCCCCGGTTCTCGGCGGCCCTCGACACCGCCGAGGCGATCGCCGCCGCGCAGTGGCTGGGCCGGCCCGTCGTGGTCAAGCCGGTACAGGGTTCGGGCAGTCTGGGCGTACGGCTGTGCTGCGGCGCCGCCGAAGTCGCCGCGCACGCACGGGAATTGCTGTCCGCCACGGTCAACGAGCGCGGACTGGGCACTTTGCCGGTCGTCCTGGTGGAGCAGTATCTGACCGGGCCCGAGTTCTCCGTGGAGGTGTTCGGCGAGGAGGCCGTGGTCACGGTCGCCAAGCACGTCGGGGCGCCGCCCGTCTTCGTGGAGACCGGACACGACGTCCCCGCCGTGCTGCCCGCGCCCGAGGCCGCCGCGCTCGTCGACAGTGCCGTGCACGCCGTCAAGGCCCTCGGCCTCGGCTGGGCCGCCGCCCACGTCGAACTCCGCCTCGACGGCGGCGTGGCCCGCGTCATCGAGGTCAACCCGAGGCTGGCCGGCGGCATGATTCCCGAGCTCGTGCGCCGCGCGCTGGGTGTCGACCTGGTCGGGGCCCAGGTGCGGGCGGGGCTCGGACTTCCCGTCGACCTCACCGGGACACCCGACGCGACCGGCGCCGCCTCGATCCGGTTCCTCACCGCCGACGCGGACGCGGTCCTCGGCGACACCGACGCTGCCGAGGCGGCGGCGCGGGCGGTGCCGGGGGTCGTGGACGCGTCCGTGTACCGGGCGGACGGGACCCGGGTCGGACCTGCCGAGGACTTCCGGGGCAGGCTCGGCCACGTCATCGCCACCGCTTCCGTCGCGGAGGAGTCCGGGCGAAGGGCGGCGAAGGCGTGCGACTTCGGGCTGGCCACGGCACTGGAGCCGGTGCGGGCCCGTGAGCCGGTGGCCTGTGATCCCAGGCCGGCGGAGGCGAAGGAGGCGACGCCCGTATGAGCACCTCCGGAGTGGACACCGGCCGCCTGCGCACCGCCCTCGATCCCCGCGCCCACCGCATCGTCTACGGCACCGGTGACTCGCTCGGCCAGGAACTGCGGCTGATCAGCGAGGTCGACCGGGCGCACCTGGTGATGCTCACCGAGCGCGGCATCGTGGACGCCACGCGTGCCGCCGCCCTTCTCGACACCATCTCCGAGCTGCGCAGGTCCGACTTCGCCCCGGTCCGCGAACTCCCCATGCCCCGTGGCGTGTACCTCGCCTACGAGGGCTGGCTGGTCGACCGGCTCGGCCAGGAGGTCGGCGGCGTCCTGCACACGGGCCGCTCCCGCAACGACCTCAACGCCACGACCGTACGACTGAAGGCAAGGGGTCCGTACGCCCGACTGACCGGCGAGGTCGCGGAGTTGGCGCGAGTGCTGCTGGAGCGTGCCGAGGAGTACCGGGACGTGACCATGCCCGCGTACACGCACGGCCAGCCCGCCGTGCCGGTCTCCTACGGGCACTACCTGCGCGGGGTCGCGGGCGCCGTGCTGCGCTCCCTGGCCGACCTGCTCGACGCCGGGCGGGAGATCGACGTCAACCCGCTCGGGGCGGGCGCGGTCGGGGGCACGTCCGTTCCCGTCGACCCGGCCCGCACCGCGTCCCTCCTGGGCTTCACCTCGGCCGCGCCGAACTCGGTCGACGCCGTCGCCTCGCGGGACTTTGCGCTGCGGCTGCTGTCCGCCGCGTCCGTCCTGGGCGTCCTCCTGGCCCGGGTCGCCCGCGATCTGACCTGGTGGACCACCGAGGAGTTCGGGCTGCTGCGGATGGCCGACGACCTGGTCGGCTCCAGCTCGATGATGCCGCAGAAGCGCAACCCCTTCCTGCTGGAGCACATCCAGGGCCGTTCCACCGCCGCCCTGGCCGGTTTCACCGGGGCCGCGGCCGCCATGTCGACCGCCGGGTACACCAACGCCATCGCGGTCGGCACCGAGGCCGTACGCCACCTGTGGCCCGGTCTGTCCGGCACGGAGGACGCGACGACGCTGCTGCGGCTGGTGATCTCCGGGGCCGAACCGGACCAGGACCGCATGCGCGCCCGCGCCCGGGACGGGCTCACCTCGGCGACGTACCTCGCTGAGCGCCTCGTCGTGGACGGCATGCCCTTCCGCTCCGCGCACCACCTCGTCGGCGAGACCGTCCTCGCCGCCCTGGACGGCGGCCTGCCGCTGGCCGAGGCCGCCGACGCGCAGCCGGCCGTGGCCGCGGCGGCGACCGGCTACCCCGCCGACTGGCTGGACCCCGGGACCGTCGCCGCCGCCTGCGCCTACGGCGGCGGCCCCGGCGGAGCGGCACCGGAGGCGGCCATCGCCGACGCGAGGGCTGAACTCCGGTCGCTGGAAGGGGAGTTCGCCGCCCGCCAGAAGCGCTGGACCGACGCCACCGACCGACTCACCGACGAGGTCGCGAAGGTGGTGGCCCAGCGATGAGCGGACTGCCGCGGCGCGCACGGGAACCCGGCGGACTCCTGCGGCAGCGGGACTTCCGGTTGCTGTGGGCGGGGGAGACCGCCAGCCGGTTCGGCAGCAACATCACCGGTGTCGCCATGCCGTTGGTCGCCGTGGTCACCCTGGACGCGAGCACGTTCTGGGTGAGCGCCCTGGCCGCGGCGGCCTGGCTGCCGTGGCTGCTGGTCGGACTGCCCGCCGGCGCCTGGGTGGACCGGCTGCCGCGCCGCCCGCTGATGATCGCCTGCAACCTGGGCTCGCTGCTGCTGCTCCTCAGCGTGCCCGCCGCCGCCTGGCTCGACGCGCTCACCATGACGCAGCTGCTGGTGGTCGCCCTGCTCACCGGCCTGGCCAACGTCTTCTTCTCCCTCGCCTACCGCGTCTACCTGCCCTCCGTCGTGGCCCGCGAGGATCTCCCCGAGGCCAACGCCAAGCTCCAGGGCAGCGAATCCGCGGCCCAGCTCGCCGGGCTCGGCGGAGGGGGCATGCTGGCCGGCCTGTTCGGCGCCGTCAGCGGCCTCCTCGTCGACGCCGCGACCTTCATGGCCTCCACCCTCTGCCTGCTCGGCATCCGCAAGACCGAACCCCCGCCCGCCGAACCCGCCGCCCCGCGCGCCCTGCGCGACGAGGTCAAGGACGGCCTGCGCCACACCCTCCGCGACCCGTACCTGCGCGTGCTCACGGCCTACGGCACGGTCACCAACCTGCTGCTCACCGGCTACCAGGCCCTGCTGACGGTCTTCCTGGTGCGTGAACTGGGTGTCGACGCGGCCGCCGTGGGCTGGCTGCTGGCCGGCGCGAGCGTCGGCGGGCTGCTCGGTGCCGTCGTGGCCACGCCCCTGGCCCGGCGCTTCGGCACCGCTCGCGGGATGCTGCTGTGCAAGTTCGCCACCGCCCCGTTCGGTCTGCTCGTCCCGCTGGCCCAGCCCGGTTGGCGGGTCTTCCTGCTCGCGCTGGGCGGTGCGGTGCTCGCGCTCGGCGTGGTGTCCGCCAACGTCATCCAGGGCACCTTCCGCCAGCAGTACTGCCCGCCGCACATGCTCGGCCGGATCACCGCGAGCATGTCGGTCGCCAACTTCGGTGCGATCCCGCTCGGTTCGCTGCTCGGCGGCGTCCTGGGCGGCGCCCTCGGCGTGCGCCCGGCACTGTGGCTGCTGACCGGCGGCCTGGCCGTCAGCTCCGCACTGCTGCTCGCGGGACCACTGCGCCGACGCCGGGACCTGCCCACCCGGCCGCCCGGGGAACCGGAGGAGCCCGAGGAGCAGACCCGGCCGTCCGAGGTCGCCGCCCGGGGCTGACATGCCCGGCGGCGGCCCGTGCATCCGTCATCGAACAAGGAGGGGTCCGGTGAGTGATCCCAGGAGTACCGCCCGGAGCGCGGTCACCGGCGGCCCGGCGCTGCTCGCGCCCAGGGCACCCGTCCGCGCCCTGCCCCGGCCCGGGTCCCTGGACCTGTGGCTGCTCAGAGTGCCCGAGGTGCGCGGCGCCGGTCTCGACACCGCCGTACTCGACACGACCGAGCGGCGGCGGGCGGCGGAACTGGCCCACCCGGGCGACCGGATCCGCTTCACCGCCGCCCACCTGGCGCTGCGCCGCCTGCTGGGCACGTACCTCGACGTGCTGCCGCAGGAGATCCGCTACGGCCGTGAGACCTGCCCGTGCTGCGGCGGCCCGCACGGTCGGCCCACCGTGCTGGACGCGGCGCGCCCCTTGCACTTCTCGCTGTCCCACCGCGGTGACCTCGTGCTGATGGGCACCGCGGTGGCGCCCATCGGCGTCGACGTCGACCTCGTCGCCGACCCGTGCAGCGCGGCCGAACTCGCCACCATGCTGCACCCGGCCGAACAGGCGGAGCTGGAGGCGCTGCCGCCCGCGCGCCGCCCCCGCGCGCTGGCCCGGCTGTGGACCCGCAAGGAGGCCTACCTCAAGGGCCTCGGCACCGGACTGGGCCGCGACCCGGCCGCCGACTACGTGGGCTCCGGCGGCCCGCCCGGCCCGACCCCACCGGCCGGCTGGACCCTCCTCGACATCCCCATGGACCGCGGCTACGCGGCGGCGGTGGCCGTCCACGGGGAACTGACCACCCCCTTGCCCCGGGTGAACCGACTGGGGGACGACGACCTTCGGGGGGAGCGGAGCCCGGAGGTCCTGTGAACCCTCATACCGCTCCGCGAACGCCGACGATCCCCGGACAGACCGTCTGTCCGGGGATCGTCGGTGCTTCGGTGTCCGGGGACACCACGGGCCGCGAGTCTCAGTGCGCGGCGGCGATCCACGCGTCGAGCTCTTCCTTCGTCGTCGCCGGATCGGCCACCAGCTCGGCCAGCTCGTCGTCGGCGTGGTGGCGGGTGGAGACCGCGGGGCAGCGCAGACACGCCGCCACCCCGGTCTGGCTCCACCACTGGCACTGCGTCCGGAGGTGACACCGTGGGACCCGGTCGGTCTCCTCGGCGGGCCGCCCGACCAGCACCCGCTCGATGAGCGTGCAGTCGTCGCCCCGGCGATTGACGCAGGAACTGACACAGTGCGAGGCGAAGCGCATGACGCGCCGGGGTTCGACACCCTCGGGCACCTCGCCCAGCACCTCGGACGCCGGCACGGGGTCGGCGAGATACACGACGCGGCCGTCCTGCCCGGACCGCACGCCCAGCACGACGGACTCGGGCTTGTCCGCCCGTCCGCTGGGACACCACGTGCGCGGGGATCCGTCCTGGTCCACGGTGGTCACCTCCGCCTCAGCACTGGACGGCGCGGGTGCCGGTCGCGTCCAGGTTGCCGCCGATGCCGCCGCCCAGCGCGACGTCCCCGGCCTGCTGTTCGAGCTGCGCGGCGCGCGCGATGCTCTCCTTGAGCTGCGCCGAGGACGTGATGCGCTCCGCCTCGGCCGGGGCCGCGGCGTTCGCCGCCCCGGCCCCGGCGATGACGAGCCCCACCGTCAGCAGGGCGGCGGCCCCGGTCGCGGCGGCCTTACGGGTCGGGTTCTCCATGGGTGACCTCCTGTCGCGTACTGCACCTGTCGTGCCTGGTGCCAGGAGCGTAGGGAGGCGGTCCCGCCGCGTACGGCACTTGGCGGCGGCAGCCGACCGGCGATTGCCCGGCCCACGCCGGGGCAGGGTCTCCACCCGTCCTCAAGGGGGGCCTGCCATCGTGCGTCGGTCCTGGTTCCCGGCTCCGTCAGGGGGCGAGCGTCATGGGAAGTGCCATCGGTGCGTCGTACGACCCTCTGGGCGCGCATCTTCAGGATCCCTATCCGTTCCTGGCCGAGGCGCGTCGGCAGGAGCCGGTGTTCTGGTCCGAGGTGATGCGGGCCTGGGTGGTGACCCGCTTCGACGACGTTCGTACGGTGCTGCAGCAGCACGAGACCTTCTCCACGGCGAACGCCCTGCGCAGCCCGCTGCCGCTGCACCCCGACGCCGTGGCCGTGCTCGAACGAGGCTTCCCGCCGTCGTCGGCCATCATCAACGTCAACGGCGAACGCCATCTGAAGGTGCGGGCACCGCTGGCCAAGCGGCTCGGCACGGACGCCGTCGCGGAGATGGAGCCGGGCATCCGCAGGCGCGCGGTCGCCCTGGTGGACGCCATCGAGCGAGACGGTACGGCCGAGCTGATGGACCGCTACGCGCGGGTGCTGCCGGTCGACACCATCTCCGAGATGTGCGGGGTCGACCCGGAGGACCGGGCGATCATCAGGGACGGCGCCTACGCCTGCGTGGCCGTCATCACCGGCGGCGCCCCCAGGGAGGACGAGGTCGCCGCCGCCGAGCTGTTCCTCAAGTTCCAGGACGTGATGGCGCGTTACGTCCGGGAGCGCAAGGAGCGCCCGGGGACGGACGCGTTCAGCGAGATCGTCGGCGCGCTCGCGCCGCCCGGTCCGCTCGACGAGGAGCAACTGGCCGAACTGGTATGGACGTTCATCGGCCTGATCACCGCGGGACACTCGACCACCACGGCACTGCTGGGCAACGGCCTGTGGCATCTGCTGTCCCGCCCCGAGCAGTGGCGGATGCTGTGCCGGAGCCCGGAGCTGATCCCGGGCGCGGTGGAGGAGATCGCCCGCTACGACACCCCCGTGCACGCCTTCTTCCGGGCGACCACGCGTGAGGTGACCCTGGGCGGGCGCACCCTGCCCGCCGGAGCCGATGTCGTGGCCCTCTACAGCGCGGCCAACCGGGATCCCGAGGAGTTCGACCAGCCCGAGACGTTCGACGTCACGCGGCAGATCACCCGGCACCTGACCTTCGGACACGGCGTGCACGCCTGCGTGGGCGCCCGGCTGGCCAGGCTCCAGCTCGCGGTGACGCTGGAGACCCTGACCACCCGGCTTCCCGGCCTCCACCTCGTGGAAGAGGGATCGGTCCGGATGGCCCGGCAGTTCGTCGACCACGCCCCCGAAGCCCTGCACGTCGCGTGGTGAGCGACATGACCTCCGCGCCGGACGACACACCAGGAGGCCCCGAACTCCAGGCCAGGGCCCTGCACTTCATCCACGGCTACATGGCCTCCCAGGTTCTCGGTGTGGCCGCCCGGCTGCGGCTCGCCGATCTGCTGCACGACGGCCCGAAGAGCTCGGCCGAGCTGGCGGTGACCACCGGCACCCACCACGATTCGCTGCACCGTCTGCTGCGGGCCCTGGAGAGTCTCGGGGTGGTGGAACGGCAGGACGGGACCGGGAAGTTCACGCTCGCCCCCTTCGGTGAGGTCCTCCGGTCGGACACCGAGGCTCCGGCCCGTGCGCTGGCCGACCTGTTCACCTCGGAGGCCGTGTGGCGGCCATGGGGGGAACTGCTGCACAGCGTGCGCACCGGGCAGACCGCGTTCGAGAAGGTCTTCGGCATGCCCGCCTTCCCCTACATCGGCGCGCGGGCGGACCTGTCCGACCTGTTCAACGCCGCGATGGCGGAGAACGCGCGAGGAGCCGCCGAAGTGGTGGCCGCCGGCTACGACTTCGCCGGATTCGACACCGTCGTGGATGTCGGAGGCGGCAACGGCACGCTCCTCGCCGCCCTGCTGACCGGCTGCTCCGGGAGCCGGGGCGTGCTGTTCGACACCCCGACGGGTGTGAAGGAGGCGGCCGAGGTGCTGGCGGCGGCAGGCGTGGCGGCGCGCTGCACGATCGCACCGGGAGACTTCTTCACCGAAGTCCCCTCCGGGGGCGACGCGTACGTGCTGAAGAGCGTCATCCACGACTGGGACGACGACAGTTCACGCGCCATCCTGCGCAACTGCCGCGAGGCCATGCCGCCCCACGCGAAGCTTCTGCTGGTGGAGCCGGTGCTGCCCGCCGAGGACGGCCCCCCGGCGGGCCTGAGCACCGTGCTCAGCGACCTCAACATGCTGGTGATGGCCGGGGGCCGGGAGCGTACGGAGTCGGAGTTCGCCGCCCTGCTGGCCTCCGCGGGTCTTGAGCTGACCCATGTGGGAGACCCTCTGCCGCCCACACACTTCCAGGTGCTGGAGGCGATCCCCCGGTAGCCGGGCCCTGTTGGGGGATACGAACCTCGGCGGCCGACTTCTTCGTGGCATTTGCCAGTACGGGCCTTCGGGCGAGTCGAAGCAGACTCTCTGCCACGACGACGCTCTGAAGGGGGCCGCACGTGAGTGTGCAGCAGTACGACGAGATCGGCGAGGCGTTCGAGGGGTTCAAGTCCCTGCCGTTGATGCGTTTCGGAGAGGTGCCGAGCTTCCTGGGCATGGTCGGGGATGTGAGGGGCAAGTCCGTCCTCGACCTGGCGTGCGGCACCGGGTTCTACAGCCGGGAGCTCAAGCGGCGCGGCGCCACGGACGTCTTCGGCGTCGACATCTCCGGCGAGATGATCGTCGCCGCGCGGGAGATCGAGGAGCGGGACCCGCTCGGCGTGCGGTACGAGGTCGGCGACGTGGAGGAACTCGGCTCGCTGGACCGGCGTTTCGACATCGCGCTGGGCGTGCAGTGCCTGAACTACGCCGAGGACATCGCGGCGATGGAGCGGATGTGCCGCAACATCCACCAGAACCTGGTGCCGGGCGGGGAGTTCTTCGTGCTCGCCCAGAAGCCGGACTACGGGTTCGACAACCCGTCCCTGGAGCGGTACGGATTCCGCTGCGAACCGGCCGGCGAGATCGAGACCGGCACGCGCGTACGGGTCACGGCCCTCCTCGAACCGCCCATCACCATCGTCAGCAGCGCCCCGCGCCGGGACGTCTACGAGAAGTGCCTGCGTGCGGCCGGGTTCGATGCGGTGGAGTGGGTGCCGCTGACGGTGTCCGAGGCCGGTGTCCGTGCGTACGGCGAGGACTTCTGGGCGGACCTGGTCGCCAAGCCGCCGCTGGAACTGCTGCGCTGCCGCGCCTGACCGCTGCCCCTCCGCCGCGGCTTCCACGTGATGTCACGGCAAGTGCTTGTGCATGACGCTGAGGTAGTGGCGGTCCGGGTGAGGGACCGGATTGTGCCGGCTGGGGACGCTGAAGACCGCGCACACGTGGGCGGGGAGGCTGAGGATGCTGGACTGGTCGCCGAAGGTGAGGGTGTCGTTGACACAGTGGCCGCAGCCCGCCGCTTCCAGCGCCGTCAGCAGGTCCTCGCGCAGCACTCTCGCGTCGTACGACTCCGATGAGGGCAGGACGAGCGGCGGGAGCTTGGCGGCCGTACTGGCCCACAGGTTGATCCAGATCCCGCTGACCGCCTTCCGGGTGACGACCAGTTGGAGACCGTCCCAGGAGTACGGGTAGCCGTCGGTGTCGGGTCCGAGCATGACGATCGCCGGGTGCGGACGGCCCGGTCCGAGCAGCTCTTCGGCCTCGCTGAGAGTCATGCCGCAGTGCAGGGGTCCGACCCGGCCGGTGCGGGCGAAGTCGACGAGGACGTTCATCAAGGTCACGGCGGTGACTGTGCCATGCCGCCGGGAGCCACCGCACTCCCATAGGAGCGGCCGGACCCCTGGCCTAGGTCTCCGGGCCTGGTTCCTCGACCCTTCAAGATCATGCCGACGGCCGATGCCTCCCTCGCGGGCCGCGAGCGATCATTTCAGCCGGAGAACCGGCAGAAGGAGTGCACGATGTCGTACCTGGAGCCCCTCGAGTACCCCGAGCCCCGCTACCACGGTGACAGGGGAGAGGTGAACGCGGTCTTCCGGCCCGCCGACGCGCCGCCCGACCTCAGCTCGCCCGGTGGCACGACCCGGTACCTCGCCACCAATGAGTCGACCGGCGGCGAATTCGGACTCTACAAGGTGGAGTTGGCCGCGCGGTCCGCCGGCGCCAAGCCTCACTTCCACAAGGCCATGTCGGAGTCCTTCTACATCCTCTCCGGCGAACTCTCGCTCTACGACGGCGAGAAGTGGGTGACGGGCCGTCAAGGTGACTTCCTGTACGTGCCGGTCGGCGGCCTGCACGGCTTCAGGAACGTCACCGACGAGCCGATGTCCATGCTCATGCTCTTCTCGCCGGGCGCCCCGAGGGAGGAGTACTTCGAGCGGGTCGCCGAGTTCGCACAGCGCGGGGGAGAGGAGCTGAAGCAGTTCCGGGTCCGTCATGACAGCTACTTCGTCGAGGACTTCGAGCCCGGGGCCGAGTAGTGTCCGGCGCTTCCTGGCTGGGTGAGCCGATCGACGCCCGGCCCTTGTTCGGGCCGGAGCTGGACGCGCTGCTCGACACCCTCCGCGCCCTGCCGCCCGGCGACTGGCGCAGGCCCGCGCTGCCCGGCTGGACCGTGCGGGACCTCACCGCGCACATCCTCGGCGGCTACCTCGGCCGCCTCGGTGAGGGCGCGGGCGGAGAGCGGGGCGGGCCGCGGCCCGGCGAACCGCTGGAGGCGTTCATCCACCGCACCAACCAGGAGGTCGTCGACCGCCACGCCGAGGCCGGCCCCGCCTCCCTCCTCGCGTCCCTGGAGGAGGCCGGCCACCGGCTCGCCGAGCGTTTCGCCGCCGCCGACCTCGCCGCCCCCGCCCTGGGTGTGTCCTGGGCGGGAGCCGACCCGGCACCGGCGTGGCTGGACATCGCCCGGGAGTTCACCGAGTACTGGACCCATCGGCAGCAGCTCCGCCACGCCCTCGGCCGCCCCACCGATCCCGGACCGCACGTCCTGCGCACGGTCCTGGACACCTTCATGCGGGCGCTGCCCCACACTCTGCGGCGGACGCAGGCGGCCGTCGGCGAGCAGATCGAGGTGACCGCCGAAGGAGCGGGCGGCCCCTGGATCGTCACGGCCACGCCGGACCGCTGGTCACTGGCCGAACCGCTCCTCGGGCGGCCGGCCGCCTCGGTGGCCCTGGACCCGGAGACCGCCTGGCGTCTGTGCGTCCGGGGCATCGACCCCGCCACCGCCCTCGGGCGAGCCCGCGTCCAGGGAGACCGCCGCCTCGCGGAGGCGGTGTGTCAGGTGGTGTCCATCGTCTACTGAAGATCGCTCAATGAAGTCTCCGTCGTCTGCTGAAGACGTGCCTACGCGGTCTCCTGCCGACGCACCATCTCGTTGATCCAGATCGGCGCGTAGGGAGAGGTGCAGCCGGGGGACGTCGGGTAGTCCTTCAGCACCTCCAGCCGCTCACCGATCTCCAGCGCACGGGTCCGGTGCTCGGCGTACTCGATGCCGATCTGGGCCAGGCAGGTGTTCATCGACCACTGCAGGCGGTCCGGGGCGTCCTTCATCTCCGCCTCGACGACGTCGAGCAGCCCGGTGAGGTCGAGGCCCTCGGTCTTCCTCTTCGCGATCCGGTCGGCGGTCAGCGCCCAGCCGGCGCTGGCGACCACCGGGTCCGGATCGGCCGACCAGGCCACGCGCAGCTCCTCGGCGTGCGGGCTCTTCTTGACCACGTAGCCGACGAGCCAGTCGTGCACCTTGGGCGTGCCCGCCTCGCGGATCATCGTGTCCAGTTCGTCCCGCCCGAACGCCTTCGGCCGGCAGATCAGCAGCGCGAGCAGCCGCGCCGCGCTGTCACCCGTCGCCCAGAGCTCACACGCCAGCTCCTGCCGCGTCTTGAGCCGCTTCGCGACGGCACGCAGCTTGGTGAGGTTCACGGCGTGATCGTCGCCGTGCCGCTCGTTCACCGCGCGGATCTTCGGGTCCTCGAGCCCGGCCAGCTCGGCCATCACCTCGGCCACCGTCGTCTCGGACACCTCGGCCTCCTGTTCCTCATGTGCGCAGCGAGCCTACGACCGTACGGGAGAGGCGTCAGCCTGGACTCGCCGATACGCTGTATCGTACGATGACCCGCATGCCTCGCCACTCCCCGTCCCTCGACCGGGCCACCCCCGACCGCATCGCGGAGACCGCCCTCCACCTGGTCGACGAGAGCGGCCCCGAGGCCCTGACCTTCCGGGCGCTCGCCGCGCGCCTCGAGATCTCGCTCGCCTCCCTCCAGCGCCGCTGCACCGACCTCGCGGGACTGCTGGACCTGTGTGTCGACCACTTGGCCGCCCAGCTGCCCGAAGCGGCGCCGGACGCCGACTGGGCGACCGCCACCGAGACCCGCTTCACCGCGCTGTACCGCCTGCTGGCCGCCCACCCCGGACTCCTCGCCCTGCGCGGCACGCGCCCCTGGCTCGGCCCGAATCTGCTGGCCCGCCTGGCCGAGCCGCAACTGGCCCACAGCCTCGCCGCCGGCCTGACCCCCACCGAGGCGATCACCGCGTACCGGCGGATGTACCTGCTCACCCTCGGCAGCGCCGGCTTCGTCGACCACCGCGAACCCAGGACCGCCCAGGCGGCGACCCGCACCGCACTGGCCGCGCTCGACCCGGAGCGGTTCCCGGCGCTGACCGGCTCCCTGGCCGAGATCGTGCCCGCCGTGACCGATCACGAGGTCTACTACGGCGCCCTGCGCCAGCTCGTCGCCGCCGCATCCCCCGCCCGCCCCGCACAGCAAGGAGCCCGATCATGAGCACCGCGTCCCGCGTCTTCAGCAGCGACAACACCGCCGGCGCCTCACCGGAGATCATCGAGGCCGTCACCCGAGCCGCCTCCGGCCAGGCCCTGCCCTACGGCAACGACGACAGCACGGCCTCCGTCCGGCGCCGCCTGAGCGAGATATTCGAGCGCGACGTCGACGTCCTGATCGTGTCCACCGGATCCGCCGCCAACGCCCTGAGCCTCGCCGCGCTCACCCCGCCCTGGGGCAGCGTGCTGTGCCACCGCGAGAGTCACGTCAACAACGACGAGTGCGGGGCGCCCGAGTTCTACACGGCGGGCGCCAAGCTGGTGCCGCTCGGCGGGGACGACGCCAAGATCGATCCCGACGCGCTGCGGGCGGCCGTACGCCACAAGGCGGGGGACGTGCACAGCGTGGAGCCGTCCGTCGTGAGCGTCACCCAGGCCACCGAGACCGGCGCGGTCTACACCCTCGACGAGCTGCGCACCCTCGGTTCGATCACCAAGGACGCCGGCCTGCGCCTGCACATGGACGGCGCCCGCTTCGCCGGAGCCGTCGCCTCCCTCGGCCGGACCCCCGCCGAGCTGACCTGGCGGGCCGGAGTCGACCTGCTGTCCTTCGGCGCCACCAAGAACGGCACGATGACCGCCGACGCGATCGTCGTCTTCGACCGCGCGCTCACGCCCGAACTCTCCTTCCGCGCCAAGCGGGCGGGCCAGCTCGCCGCCAAGATGCGCTTCCACGCGGCCCAGTTGGACGCGTACCTCACCGACGACCTGTGGCTGCGCAACGCGGCCCACGCCAACACCATGGCCGCCCGCCTCCAGGACGGCCTGAAGGCGGTGCCCGGGGTGCACCTGCTGGGCGCGGCCGACGCCAACATCCTGTTCTGCCGACTGCCCGAGCAGGTCACCCAGGGACTCCTGGCCGAGGGGTACGCCTTCTACCACGACCGCTGGGAGCCGGGCGTCGTCCGCTTCGTGACCTCCTTCGCCACCACAGAGGGTGACGTGGACGAACTGGTGCGCGCCGTGAGCCGCCACGCCGATTAGCGCACGGCCGCCGCCATCCTGCGCACCGCCTCGGTGACCAGCTCCGGTGAGGTGGCCAGGTTCAGGCGGACGAAGCCCGCGCCGCCGGTGCCGAAGGGGATGCCGGAGTTCAGGGCGACCCGGCCGCGTTCCAGGAAGACGCTCGCGGGGTCGTCGCCGAGGCCCAGTGCCCGGCAGTCCAGCCACGCGAGGTAGGTGCCCTCACCGGGCCGGTACCGGACGCCCGGCAGTTCCTCGGCCAGCAGGTCTTCCAGCAGGCGGCGGTTGTCGTCGAGGCCGGACAGGACGGCGTCGAGCCAGTCCCCGCCGTCCCGCAGGGCCGCCGTATGGGCGATGATGCCCAGGTGGCTGGGGCCGTGGCCGACTTCCTCGGGGAGCCGGGCGAGGTCGTCGGCCGCGCCCGGCCCGGCAATGGCGAGGGCGGCCTTGAGCCCGGCGAGGTTCCAGGCCTTGGACGCCGACATCAGCGACAGCCCGTCCTCCCCGCCCGGCACACTCAGGTACGGCACGAAGGACGTGCCCGCGGCCACGATCGGGGCATGGATCTCGTCCGCGACCACGCGGATGCCGTACGTCCGTGCCAGCCGCGCGACGTCCGTCAGCTCGGTCGCGGTGTGCACCGCCCCGGTGGGGTTGTGCGGGCTGCACAGCAGGTACACCGGACGGCCCCCGCCCTCGGCGAGCCGCTGGAAGGTCTCCTCCAGTACGGCGAGGTCGAGCCGTCCGTCCTCGCCGAGCGGAGCCTCGACTACGGGCCGGCCCAGGTTCCCGACGAACTGGTAGAACGGCGGGTACACCGGGCAGTTGACGACGACCGGATCGCCCGGCCCGGACACCAGCTTCAGCATCTCGACGATGCCCAGCATCACATCGGGCACGATCGCGGTGCGCTCCACCGCTACCCCGCCCCAGCCCCACCGCTTGCGCGCGAACTCGGCCAGCGCCCGCGCGTACCCGGTCCCGGCCGGGTAGCCGGTGTCGCCGAGCGCCACCGCCTCGGTGAGCGACCGGGCGACCGGCTCGGCCAGCGGCACGTCCATCTCGGCCACCCACAGCGGCAGCACGTCCTCGGGGTGGGTGCGCCACTTCATACTGGTACGTCGGCGCAACTGCTCCAGGGGAACCTGGTGCAACGGACTGGTGCTGTCGGGCACTTGAATGTCGCGCTTGTCGTTGTCCATGAGCACAAGGTAGGTGCACAGGGGCCGTCTCCCTGCCGCTCGAATGGCAGCAACGCATCGCCGCCGTGAAGCTTGGTAGCGGAGGCGATCATTGGAGGAGCGGTGGGCAACCTTGTCGTCGTAGGAGTGGATGGCTCGTCGTCGAGCCTTGCCGCGGTGGATCAGGCCGCCCGGGAAGCCCAGCGGCGACGCGCGGAGCTGCGGGTGGTGCACGCCTTCGGCTGGCCCGTGCGGCCCATGTACACGCCGCTGGATCCGTCGCCGCTCAATCGCCTGGCGAGCGAGGCGGCGCAGCGTGCCCGGGGCGTGGCGCCCGAGGTGGAGGTCTCCGAGGCCGTGGTGACCGGCGACGCGGTGGCGGTGCTGGAGGCCGAGTCGCGCGCCGCCGACCTGGTGGTCGTCGGGCCCCGGGGCATGGGGGGATTCATCGGCATGCTGCTGGGCTCGACGGCCGCGTCCCTGGCCGCCCACAGCCGGTGTCCGGTGATGGTGGTCCGCGAGGAACCGCCCGGCGCCGGACCGGTCGTGGTCGCCGTCGACGGCTCTCCCGCGGGAGAGCAGGCCATCGAGTTCGCCTTCGCCGAGGCGGCGCTGCGCGGGGCCGAGATCCTGGCCGTGCACGCGTGGCGACCGGAGTACGTGCCGCCCGGCACCGGCCCGGAGAGCGCGGAGCGGCTGCTGGCGCAGGCGGTAGCCGGGCGCGCCGAGAGGTATCCGGACGTCACGGTCAGAAACGAAGTGCTCAGCGGCGAGACCCGCGAGGCATTGATCGAGACCAGCAGGACGGCCCAGCTCATGGTCGTCGGCGCGAGAGGGCGCGGCGGTTTCGCAGGACTCCTCCTGGGCTCGGTGAGCCAGGCACTGCTGCACCACGCGCACTGCCCTGTCACGGTCGTACGCGGCCAGGGGTGACCCGAGGTCCTTCGGCCGTCAGACGAAGACGACGCTGGACGCCGCCGGGACCGACACGGAACCGGCGCGGGCCGGGATGCCCGTCGCGGAGTCGACGTCCAGCCAGGTGACGTCGCCCGAGCGCTCATTGGCCGCGTACAGGCGTGTGCCCGACGGGTGCAGGACCAGATCGCGCGGCCACCGCCCCCCGCACGGCACCGAAGTGACCAGGTCCGCCCGCTCGCCGGCCGCGTCGAGCGCCAGCACGGCGATGGTGTCGGGGCCCCGCACCGCCGTCCACAGATGGCGGCCGTCGTGCGAGACGACCGGCGCCGACGGGGAGACGGCACCGGCGGCGTCCGGGTACAGAGCGGTCGTGCCCAGCGGCTCGAGCACCCCGTTGGCGGCGTCCCAGCGGCACACGACGACACCCGGCTCGAGCTCGCCCAGGACGTACGCGCGACCTCCGTCCGGATGGAAGACGAGGTGCCGTGGACCGGTGCCGGGCCGCAGCGCGGTCTGCCCGTGCGGTGTCAGCTTGCCCGACCCCGCGTCCAGGGAACAGATCCGCACCGCGTCGGTGCCGAGGTCGACGCTCAGCACCCAGCGTCCCGAGGGGTCCGGGAGTACTTGGTGCGCGTGGGGGCCCAGTTGACGTTCGGGGTGCGGGCCGCTGCCCTCGTTGCGCAGGACATCGGTGGCCGCCCGTGGGGTGCCGTCGGCGGCGAGTGGCAGCGCGGTGACGCTGCCGGATCCGTAGTTGGCGGTCAGCAGGTGACCGTGGGCGACCGCGAGATGCGTGGGTTCCTGCCCGCGTACGGACACCGGCGCGCCGAGCGGGCGGGGCTCCGGCCCGGCGATGTCGTAGGCGGCGACCGCGCCCTGCGTCGTCTCCGAGACGGCGTAGAGGACCGGGCCCGCACCCGTGTGCCCGACCGCCAGGTACGACGGGTCGGCCACACCGTCGACGACGCCGGTCGTGGTCAGCGCCCCCGTCCCGGGGTCCACGGCGGCCGCCACGATCCCGAGACCGCCGGCCGAGGTGAACGACCCGATGAAGGCCCGTTCCGTGTCCTCGTCACCCACCGTGTCCTCCGCTCTCGTGCCCGCGCGAATCCCGACGCTAACAGCGGTCTCACGGCCCTCGCGGTGGCTCGGCGTGCGTGCGGTCCGGTCGCGGGACCGTGTGGCCCTTGCGACAGTGGCAGAAGTGATGGACGAGGTGATTCGGCCGGAAGAGGGACAGACGGGTGAAGGCTTTCGTGATGAAGGAGATCGGGCGGGTGGGCTTCATGGAGAAGCCCGTCCCGGAGCCGGGTCCGGGCGACGCTGTCGTACGGACGACCCGGGCCCTGATCTGCACGTCCGATTCCCACACGGTCAAAGGCGGCATCGGGCCGCGGGAGAACCTGACGCTGGGCCACGAAGCGGTGGGCGTCGTGCACGCCGTGGGCAGCGAGGTGAAGGACTTCAGGCCCGGCGACCGGGTCGTGGTCGGCGCCATCACCCCCGACTGGGGCGACCTGGCCTCGCAGAACGGGTTTCCCTCGCAGTCCGGAGCACCCCTCGGGGGCTTCAAGTTCGCCAACCTCAAGGACGGGGTCCTCGCCGACTACTTCCATGTGAACGAGGCCGACGCCAATCTCGCGAAGATCCCCGACTCCGTCAGTGACGAACTGGCCGTCTACTGCGCCGACATGCTCTCGACCGGCTTCATGGGCGCGGAGAAGGGCGACATCCCGATCGGTGGAACCGTCGCCGTCCTCGCCCAGGGCCCGGTGGGCCTGATGGCGACCGCGGGGGCGAGACTGCGCGGAGCCGGAACGGTCATCGGCGTCGAATCCGTGCCCGACCGGCAGAAACTCGCGCGCACCTACGGCGCCACCGACATCGTCGACTTCACCAGCGAGGACGTCGTCGAGCGGGTCCTCGAACTGACCCAGGGCCAGGGCGTCGACACCGCCATCGAGGCACTCGGCGCCGACGTGACGTTCCAGACCGCCGTCAAGATCACCAAGCCCGGCGGCACCATCTCCGTCATCGGCTACTTCGGCGAGGGGGAGTTCGTGCGCATCCCCCGCGTCGAGTGGGGCGTCGGCATGGCCGACAAAACGATCGCCACGGGACTGTGCCCCGGCGGCAGACTGCGCATGGAGCGGCTGCTGCGGGTCCTCCAGGCACAACTCGTCGACCCCTCGCACCTGACGACCCATGAGTTCCACTTCGACGACATGGAGCGGGCCTTCGAGGTCTCCGACAAGAAGCTCGACAACACCGTGAAGGTAATGATCACGTTCTAGCCGGGTACTTCGGAGGCCTGCCCGCCGAGCCGCGAGAAGAGAGACGGCATGCACGATCCCGACCCCCCTTTCCGGCCGGTGCGCCGGCGCAAGGGCTACCTGCCGCTGGAGGACCTCGGCCTGATCGGGAACGGCACGACGGCCGCGCTGGTCGGCCTGGACGGTTCCATTCCCTGGATGTGCCTGCCGCGCTTCGACGCCGACCCGCTCTTCTGCGGACTGCTGGATCAGGCACGCGGCGGGCATTTCACCCTGGCGCCGGAGGAACTGGTCGAGGCACGGCAGCGCTACGAACCCGACACCGGGGTCCTGATCACCGAGTTGCGCAGCGCCACCGGCCTCGTGCGCGTCACCGACGCGCTCGCCCTGCGCTCCGGCGCCGACCTCACCGATGACGCCCCCGCCGACCGGGGCGAACTCGTGCGCTCCGCCGTGGTCCTGGACGGGACCGTCCGCCTGCGCATGGATCTGGATCCCCGCGGCGGCGCGCAGGCGCAGGTGATGTTCAGCGGACTCGAGGTACGACCGTCCCGGCGGCCGGACCTCCGGCTGCACCTGCGCTCCAACCGCCCCCTGACCGGCCTGCACAGCACCCATGACCTCCAGCAGGGCGAACGCCTCGACCTCGTCCTGTCCTGGGGCCGCTTCCACCGCCACCACCGGTTCGACCCCGACACCATGCTGCGGGGCACCGCCGACGCGTGGCGCCGCTGGATGAAGCACTTCCAGTACGACGGCCCCCAGGAACCGCTGGTCCGCCGCGCGGCGATCACGCTGAAGCTCTGCGACGACTGGGCCAACGGCTCGCTCGTCGCGGCCCCCACCTCCTCCCTGCCCGCACCGATCGGCGGCATCCGCAACTGGGACTACCGCTACGCCTGGATCCGCGACGCGGCCTTCGCCGTGTTCGCGCTGCGCCGCATCGGCTTCGGGGGTGAGGCCGACGCCTTCCTCGGCTGGGTCCTCGACGCCTTCGAGTACAGCCGGCAGCCCCGGATCATGTACGCCCTCGACGGCGGCCTGGTGCCGGACGAGGTGGAGGACGCGGAGCTGGAGGGCTACCAGCGTTCCGCGCCGGTGCGCTGGGGCAACGGCGCGGCCGACCAGCGCCAGCACGACGTCTACGGCGAGATCCTGGACTGCGCCGACCAGTGGCTGCGCGCCGGCGGGCAGATCCAGCCGGCGCTGTGGGCGGGCCTGGCCAAGCTGGCCGACGCCGCGGGACAGGCGTGGCGTCAGCCGGACCAGGGGATCTGGGAGGTGCGCAGCGAGGGCCGGGCGTTCACCTACTCGGCCGGGATGTGCCATGTGGCCCTGGACCGGGCGGCGGCGATCGCCGAACGGCTCGGCCTGCCCGCAGAGGTCGCCGGCTGGCGGGCCTCGGCCGACGAACTGCGCCGGCGCATCCTCGACGAGTCCTGGGACGAGGAGGCGCAGACGCTGAGCGTCCACCTGGACGGCGGCGGCGCCCTCGACGCCAGCCTGCTCGCCCTTCCGCTGCGCCAGGTCGTCCCGGCCGACCACCCGCGGATGGTGGCCACCGCCACGGCCGTCGCCGAACGCCTGTCAGCCGGTGACGGCCTGCTCTACCGCTATCTGCACAAGGAGTCACCCGACGGTCTGCCCGGCGACGAGGGCGCCTTCGTCCTGTGCAGCTTCTGGCTGGTGGACAACCTCATCGGCCAGGGCCGGATCGCCGAGGCCGAGGAGCTGTACGACTCCTTGTGCGCCCGCGCGAGCCCGCTGGGGCTGCTGTCGGAGCAGATCGACCCGTCGACCGGAGAGTTCATGGGCAACTTCCCCCAGGCGTTCAGCCACATCGGGATCGCCGCCAGCGGAGTCAACCTCGCCCGAGCGAAGGCAGGCGCACACGCATGATCGACCGACTCGTGATCCTCGGCGCCACGGGCGACCTCACCGGCCGCTTTCTGCTGCCGGCCCTGGCCGCCCTGCGGGCCGCGGGACACCTCGGCGACGACTTCCGGTTGCTCGGCGCGAGCCGGGAGGACTGGGACGGCGACCGGTACCGGGAATGGGTGACCGCGCACCTGGACCGCCATGGTGGCCGGCATCCGGCCGGCGCCAGGACGGCGATCGCCGAGGCGGCCGACTACCGACGGGTCGACGTCACCAACCCCGCCGACATCGCCTCGGTCGTCGCGGGGGAGGACCCCGTCGCCCTCTATCTGGCCCTGCCTCCGGCCCTGTTCCCGGTCGTGGTCAAGGCGCTGCAGCAGGCGGGCCTTCCCCCCGGCAGCCGGATCGTGGTGGAGAAGCCCTTCGGCGAGAGCCTGGCCGACGCGCGGGAGCTGAACCGGCTGCTCGCCGACCTCGTGCCCGAGCAGGCCGTGTTCCGGGTCGACCACTTCCTCGCCATGACGACCGTTCAGAACGTGCTCGGCAGCAGGCTCGCCAACCGGGTGCTCGAACCCCTGTGGAACAGCACCCACATCGCCGAGGTGGAGATCGTCTGGGACGAGACGCTCGCGCTGGAAGGACGGGCCGGCTACTACGACCACGTCGGCGCGCTCAAGGACATGGTGCAGAACCACCTGCTGCAGCTGCTCTGCCTGGTCGCCATGGAACCGCCCATCACGCTGGGCGAACGGGACCTGCGCGACCGCAAGCTCGACGTCCTGCGGTCCGTGCGCGTGCTCACCGACGACGACGTGGTGCGGCGCACGCGCCGGGCCCGCTACTCGGCCGGCCGCAGCGGCGACCACGCCGTCCCCTCGTACGTCGAAGAGGAAGGGGTGGACCCGCAGCACCGCACCGAGACCTTCGCCGAGGTGGAACTGGAACTGGACAGCTGGCGCTGGGCGGGGACGACGTTCCGGCTGCGCAGCGGCAAGGCACTCGGGGCGGACCGCAAGGAGGTCGCGGTGCGCTTCCGCGCCGTCCCCCACCTGCCCTTCGGTCACAGCGGCGAGGTCGCGCCCAACGTGCTGCGCTTCGAGCTCGAACCGGAGGGCCTGGTCCTGGATCTGATGGGCACGGGCGCCCGCCCCGACCACCTCGCCGAGCTCGAACTCGCCGCCGAGATGGAACCGCCGGAACTGCCCGCGTACGGCACGCTGCTGCTGGACGTCCTCAGGGGGGACCCGGCCCTGTCGATCCGCGGCGACGAGGCGGAGGAGGCCTGGCGGGTGCTCGAACCCGTCATCTCGGCCTGGGAGAGGGACCTCGTCCCGCTCCAGGAGTACCCGGCGGGCTCCGACGGCCCCGCCGACCCGCATCGGCCCTCGGCCACGAACGGAGAGCGTCCCGATGCCCACTGATGCCGGGCGGCGCCCGCCGTGCGTCGTGGTCATAGGAGTGTCCGGGGCGGGCAAGACCACCGTGGCGCGGCGGCTCGCCCAGCGACTGGACATCCCCTTCGCCGAGGCGGACGACTTCCACTCGAAGGCCAACATCGCCAAGATGTCGGCGAGCGTCCCGCTCGACGACACCGACCGCCAGTCCTGGCTGGAGTCCGTCGGCGGGTGGCTGCGGCAGCGCGACACGGAGGGCACCGGAGGCGTCGTCTCCTGCTCCGCCCTGCGGCGCCGCTACCGGGACGTCCTGCGCGCGGCCTGCCCGACGGTCTTCTTCGTGCATCTGACGGCCGACCACGAGGTGCTGGAGCAAAGGCTGCGCCGGCGCACCGGCCACTTCATGCCGGAGACCCTGCTGGACTCGCAGGAGGAAACCCTGGAACCGCTCGAACCCGACGAGCGCGGCGGCAGGGTGGACGCGGGACAGGCACCCGACGTCGTCACCGAGAAGGCGATCGACCTGCTGCCGAACGACTGACCGCGCGGGCTGCGCGCGCTGCCTGGGCGCGGCGCGCACGGCGGGGTCGGCCACCGCCGGGAGGGTGGCCCGCTCGTGGTCACAGGTCCCGCTCCAGCGCGTGGGCCGTGGTGTTGAGGGTGGCCACCAGGGACTGGAGCCGCTGGGGGTCGTAGCGCACGCTGGGCATGGACACCGACAGGCCCGCGACAGCCGTACCGTCCCGGTCGCGGACGAGGACGCCGACGGCGACGAGGCCGCGCTCGGAGCGCTCCCGGTTGACGGCGAAGCCATTGCGGCGCACTCGTCTCAACTCGGTCCGCAGGCGGGGGAGTTCGGGGCGGTCCGCGGGGCGGTCCCGGTAGCGTTCGGGGGCGTACACCTGTTCCAGCTCCTCGTCCGGGAGCTCGGCGAGCAGCAGCAGGCCCGCCGTCGTCCGGTGGGCGGGGAACACCATGCCCTCCCGGGAGCCGACCCGCAGCGCCTGGCCGCACTCGACGCTGGCGATGAACCGGGCCGTGTCGCCGGTGCGCACGATCAGGTTCGTGGTCTCGTCCAGCAGGTCGACGGCCCGGCGCAGATGGGGGAGGGCCGCCGCGCGCAGCCGTGACACCAGGGACTGCGAGTGCGCGGCCAGTTCCAGTACCGGTCCCGCGCGGTAGACGCGGTCCTCGTCCTGCACGGCGAAGTCCCGGTAGACCAGCATCGCGAGCAGCCGGTGCGCGGTCGACCGGGCGACGCCCAGCCGCTCGGCGATCTCCGACACCGTCGCGCCGCCCTCCAGCTGGAGGATCGTCGCCGCCCGCAGCGCGTGGTCCACGCTGGCGATGGGATACGGCGGTGGCGTCTTCAGAGGCTTGTCCATGGCCCGGCTCTCCGTTCAGGTTCCGCCCTCCGGAATCTACCTGTCCGCTCAGGAGAAGCGATCCGCGGCGGCCCCGGCCTGTTCCAGTGTCCGCCGGTACGGCGTGAAGACGGCCGCCGCCAGGGCCAGGCCGATCGCGGTGCCCAGGAGCTGCGCCCCGACGAAGGCGGGGACCGAGCCGGGGGCGATGCCCGTGAAGGTGTCGGTGAAGGCGCGGCCGACGGTCACCGCCGGGTTGGCGAAGGAGGTGGAGGAGGTGAACCAGATCGCGGCGCCGATGTAGGAGGCGACGGCCGCGGGCGCGCGGTGCGCTCGGCCGGTGCGGACCAGGCCGAGGACCAGCAGTATCAGGCCGGCGGTGGCCACCGTCTCGCCGAGGAGCAGGGCCGTTCCGGTCCGGTCCTGCGTCGACCAACGGACCAGCGGCTCCCCGAACATCGCGTCCGCCAGTTCGGCGCCGGCGATCGCGCCGACGACCTGGGCGGGGAGGTATGCGGCGGCCTCGCGGGCGCCCGCTTTCGAGCCGCGGTCGCGCCGGGTGCTCCACCACTCCGCCAGGGTCACCACCGGATTGAAGTGCGCACCGGACACCGGGCCGAGCAGCAGGATCAGGACGCCGAGGCCGAAGAGGGTGGCCAGGGAGTTGGCCAGCAACCGCACCCCGACGTCCTGGGTCAGCTCGGTGGCCTGGATGCCCGAGCCGACGACCACGGTCACCAGGGCCGCGGTGCCGACGAACTCCGCGACGGCCCGCGCGGCCAGCGGCGCCCGGGCAGACGTGGGCGCGACGGGCGGCGTGGCGCTGTCGTGGGTGGCGGTCACCAGGGGCTCCTCGGAGGGCGGGGCGGTCAGGGGCAGGATCGCTTGACTTCGTTCTCGGCCGTGGCCGCCGCGGTCCGTGCCAGCTCGGCGAGTTGTTCGGCGAGCTCGGCGATGACGAGGGGCTTGAGCCGGTAGTAGGTGAAGCGGCCACAGGGCTCGGTCTCCACCACACCCGCGTCCCGGAGCACCTTCAGATGGTTGGACAGGTTCGTCTGTCTCGCGCCGGTCTCGTCCACGAGGTGTGTGGTGCACAGGGTCTCGCTCGCGAGGAGGGTGACGATCCGGAGACGCAGCGGGTCGGCCAGGATCCGGATCAGATCAGTGTCGGCTGACGTCAGCATGGGCTGATACTTTCACATCACCGCTGGCTGATGTCAGCCAGGGCTGATCTGGAAGGAAGAACCGATGCCCGCCACCCCGATCGCCTCCGTGCTCTTCGTCTGCGTCCACAACGCCGGGCGGTCGCAGATGGCCGCCGGATTCCTCGCCCACCTCGCGGGGGACCGTGTCGAGGTCCGCTCCGCCGGGTCGCTCCCCGCCGACCGGGTCAATCCGGCCGCGATCGAGGCGATGCGGGAGGTCGGTGTCGACCTCGCCGGCGCCGAGCCCAAGGTGCTCACCCCCGAGGCCGTCCAGGCCTCCGACTACGTGGTCAGCATGGGCTGTGGCGACGCCTGCCCGGTCTTCCCGGGCAAGACCTACCTCGACTGGCAGCTGGAGGACCCGGCGGGCAAGGGCGTGGACGGGGTCCGCCCGATCCGCGACGAGATCAGGTCCCGTGTCGAGGCCCTGATCGCCGAGATCGACGCCTCGCGGGAGCCCGGCCGCGCCTGACGGCCGCCTGAAGTCACAATGGCCGGTCTTCGTCTTGTGAAAGTGATCCCAGGGCCTTCACAGGGTCGGGTTAGGTTAGGCTAACCTGGGCTCGTGCGATCAGGTGAAGAGATCTCCGCGGCCCTACGTCCCCGAGGTCATGAGCTGTCGGCCACGGAGGTCACCGTGGCCTACGAGGGTGTCGACGTCGTTCATGACGCGTCGCTCACCCTGCGACCCGGCCAAGTGACCGTGCTCGTGGGCCCGAACGGCAGCGGCAAGTCGACGCTTCTGCGCACGATCGCGCGGCTGCAACGGCCCCGGACCGCCACACTCACCGTCGACGGCACGGACGGCCTGGCGCTGACCTCCCGTGAGTTCTCCCGCCGGGTGGCCCTGCTGACGCAGGGCCGGCCCACGCCGAGCGGGCTGACCGTGCGGGACGTCGTCGAGTTCGGCCGCTACCCCTACCGGGGCCGCTGGGGCAGGGCGGACCCGGACGGACCCGCCGCCGTGGACCGCGCGCTCGCCATGACCGGCGTCGCGCAACTCGCCGAGCGCGGCGCCGAGCACCTCTCCGGAGGCCAGCTCCAGCGAGTGTGGCTCGCGAGCTGCCTCGCGCAGGAGACCGGCGTGCTGCTCCTGGACGAGCCGACGACCTACCTCGACCTGCGCTACCAGATCGAACTCCTCGACCTCGTCCGCGATCTGGCGGACGACCACGGGATCGCGGTCGGCGCGGTGTTGCACGACCTCGACCAGGCCGCAGCCCTCGCCGACCGGATCGTGCTGCTGCACGAGGGCCGGATCGTCGCGGACGGTCTCCCCGACGACGTCCTCACCGCCCAGCGGCTGACCGACACCTACGGCATCCGCATCGAAGTCGACACCGACCCCCTCACGGGCCGGCTGCGCACCCGCGCGATCGGCCGGCACCACACGCGAAGCGAAAGGCTCAGCACACCCTCATGAGACGCCTCCTGACCACCGCGGCGGCCGCCACCGCCGCGGCACTCGTCCTGTCCGCCTGCGGTACGACCGAGCCCGCCGCCGACGACGCCAAGGCCACCCAGTCGGCCGAGCCCGTCACCCTGACCGACGCCTCCGGCAAGAAGGTCGAGCTCGACGGCCCCGCCAAGAAGGTCGTCGGCACCGAGTGGCACGAGGTCGAGCTGCTGGTGTCCCTGGGCGTGGACCCGGTAGGCGTCGCCGACGTCAAGGGCTACAAGACCTGGGACCAGGCGGTCCCGCTGAAGAACGAGCCCAAGGACATCGGCACCCGTGGCGAGCCCAGCATGGACACCATCGCCGCCCTGAAGCCGGACCTCATCGTCGCCAGCACCGACCTGCCGCCGGCCGCGGTGAAGCAACTGCGCGAGGTCGCCCCGGTGGTGGAGGTGAAGTCCGCCGACGCGGCCGACCCGATCGGGCAGATGACCGAGAACCTCGACCTGCTCGCCAAGGCCACCGGCACCACCGAGCAGGCCGACAAGATCAAGGAAGACTTCGACGCCAAGCTCGCCGAGGGCAAGAAGGCCCTCGCCGACGCCGGTCTCGACGGCGCCGAGTACGCCTTCGCCGACGGCTACGACATCTCCAACCAGGTCTCCATCCGCCCCTTCACCAGCGGCTCGCTCATCGGCGCCGTCAACGAGCGGCTCGGTCTGAAGAACGACTGGACCGTCAAGGGCGATGAGAGCTACGGCCTCGGCTCCACCGACGTCGAGGGGCTCACCAAGCTCAGCGACGACGTGCACTTCGCCTACATCGGCAACGACGGCGACAAGAGCAGCACCCCCTTCACCGACGCCCTCGCCAAGGACAAGGTGTGGACCTCGCTGCCGTTCGTGAAGAAGGGCAACGTCCACCGGCTGCCCGACGGCATCTGGATGTTCGGCGGTCCCGGTTCGATGAGCCAGTACGTCGACTCCGTCGTCGCCGCTCTGACGAAGTAGCCCATGGCCGTCACCGCGACAACCCCCGCCACCCGTCCGTCGGCGGCCACGTCCCGGACGGGCGCGGCCGCGGTGACGGCCGCACTGGTCCTGATCGTCGCCGCCCTCGCGGTCGTCGACATCACGCAGGGCACGGCCGCCGTGGGCGCCTCCGAGGTCTGGAAGGCGTTCACCGGCCAGGCCGAGGCGGGCGACGCCTCCGTCGTCATCGAGTCCCGGCTGCCCAGGATGACCGCCGGGATCCTCGTCGGCGCCATGCTCGGCATGGCCGGCGCCGCCCTCCAGGCCGTCAGCCGCAATGTGCTCGCGTCCCCCGACACCCTCGCCGTCAACGCCGGTTCCTACCTGGCCCTCGGGCTGGTCGCCGTCACCGGCGTCTCACTGCCCCTGCTCGCCTCCTCCGGCGTCGCCCTCCTCGGCAGCCTCGCCGCGGCCGCCGTCGTGCTGGGCCTGTCCGGCCTGGGCACCGGCACCGTGCGCCTCGTCCTTGCCGGCACCGCCCTGATGCTCGGCCTGAACGCGGTCACCGAAGGGCTGCTCCTGCTGTTCCCCGAGGAGACCCACGGGCTCTACCAGTGGAACCAGGGCAGCATCGGCCAGAACGGCTTCGACGGCGTGGTCCGCATGGCGCCCCTCGGCGTCGTCGGCCTCCTCGGACTGCTGCTGGTCGCCCGCAGGGTCGACGCCCTGGCCCTCGGCGACGACGCCGCCCGCGGCCTCGGCGTGCCGGTCCGCGCCACCCGTGTCACGGCGGTCGTGCTCGCGGCGCTGCTCTCCGCCGCCTCCGTCACCCTGGCCGGACCGATCGGCTTCGTCGGCCTGTGCGCCCCCGCCCTCGTACGGGCCCTCGCCCGCAGGTTCCGCGGTTTCAGCCGGACCCGGGTGAGCCTTCCGGTCACGGGACTGACCGGCGCGGCCCTCGTGCTCGGCTCGGACGTGCTGCTGCGCTCCCTGGTGCCGGCCGACCTCGCGGTCGCCGTGCCGACGGGCGTCGTCACCAGCCTCGTCGGCGCGGTGTTCCTGGTCGGCATGGCGGTCCGGCTGAAGGACACCGAGGCCGCCGCCGCGCCCGACCGGCTGCGCATCAGAAGCCGCGCCGTGTTCGTCACCGTCACGGTCGTCCTGGCGGTGGTGCTGGTCGGGGTGACGATCGCCGCCGTACTGCTGGGCGACGCCAAGCTGTTGCTCGGCGACGTCGTGAACTGGGCGCAGGGCAGGGCGGGTCAGACCGTCTCCTTCGTGCTCGACACCCGGATGCCCCGGGTCCTCGCCGCCCTGCTGGCCGGTGCCGCCCTGGCCCTGTCCGGGACGCTCATCCAGGCCGTCACCCGCAACCCGCTCGCCGAGCCCGCCGTGCTCGGCGTCTCCGGCGGGGCCGCGCTCGGCGCCGTCCTGCTGGTGACGACCGTGCCGCTGGCCGGGTCGTGGGGTCTCGCGGGTGCGGCGTTCGCGGGCGCCGCGGTCAGCTCCGTCATCGTCTTCGGGCTCGCCGCGCGGGACGGGTTCCAGCAGAACCGCCTGGTGCTCGTCGGCATCGGGGTCGCCACCGCGGCGACCGCGCTGATCAGCCTGCTGATCGTGCTCACCGACCCGTTCAACGCGGTCAAGGCGCTCACCTGGCTGTCCGGTTCCACCTACGGGCGGACCATGCCGGACGTCGTACCGCTCGCGGTCGTGGTGGCGCTGGGTACGGCCGTCGCGGTGCTGCGGCGGGGGGAGCTGGACCTCGTGTCGCTGGACGAGGACACCCCGCGGCTGCTGGGCCTGGACCTGGCCCGGGGGCGCCTCGGCTTCCTCGTCCTGGGCGTCCTGCTGAGCGCCACCGCCGTGGCCGCGGCGGGCACGATCGGCTTCGTGGGCCTCGTCGCCCCGCACGCGGCCCGGGCCCTGGTGGGCCGCCGGCACGTCCGGGTCGTACCGGTGGCCATGCTGCTCGGCGCCGCCCTGGTGTGCACGGCGGACCTGCTGGGCCGCACGGTGATCGCGCCGGCCCAGCTCGGCGCCGGCATGGTGACCGCCGTGATCGGCACGCCGTACTTCCTGTATCTGCTGGTGCGCAGCCGCCGCTAGGGAACCCGTCCGCTTGCCGCCACCGCACCAGGGCGACGGCAAGCGGACGGACGCTACTCCCGGGAGCCGACCGCCGTCCGGCGGTCGCCGAGGAGGGAGGAGCAGATCTCCCCGGCGCGTACGGCGGTCGTGGACAGCAGGGTCGAGGTGAGGCCGTGGGTGTGCTCGGTGCCGCCCTGGAGGTAGACGTCCGCCGTGACGTGCGCGGCGGTCTCCACCCGGTGGTCGCGCCCGACGCGGAGCTGGTCCTCCTCGTCACGCAGACAGAGCTTGGCGATCTCGCCGAGATGGTCGCCGATGCCCCGGGGCTGGTAGCCGGTCGCGTAGACGATCACGTCGGCGGTGAGCACCTCGCGTTCCCCGGTGGGCAGGAACTCCACCGTCACGTCCAGGCTGTCCCCGCGGCTCGCGACCTCGCGGATCCGGGAGACGTTCATCATCCGCAGCCGCTGCGTGCCCTGGACCTTCTCCTGGTACATCGTCCGGGACAGGGACTCGATCAACTCCATGTCCACCACGGAGTAGTTGGTGCCGCGGTGGTAGTCGTAGAGGGATCGTTTCACCTGGGGTGGTGCGCCGTAGAACAGGTCCACCGCCTCGGGGTCGAAGATCCGGTTGGCGAACGGGCTGTCGTCGGCCGGGGTGTAGCCGTATTTGGAGAACACGGAACAGATCTCGGCCTCGGGGAAGCTGCGGTGCAGGTAGTCGACGGCCTCGGCGGCGCTCTGGCCCGCGCCGAGGACGAAGGCCCGGCGAACCGGGGTGCCGGAGCGGTGGAGTCGGTCCACGCGCGGCAGCAACTCGCTGTTGTGCCAGACGCGTTCCGACAGCGCCGCGCCGGGCGGCAGGTGCGGCTCCAGACCGGTGGCCACGCACAGGGTCCGGGTGCGGCGCACGGTCAGCTCCTCCGGCGCCTCGGGATCGCGGCTCGTGACGTCGAACCAGCGGACCTCGCCGTCCTCGGTGACCGGCCGCACCGAGACCACTTCGGCGCCGTACGAGACGAGATGGCCGACGCGGGCGGCGGCCCACTCGAAGTAGTCGTGGAACTCGATCCTCAAGGGGAAGAGCGTCTTCTGGTTGAGGAAGTCGACCAGTCGGCCGCGCTCGCGCAGATAGCACAGGAAGCTGAAGTCGCTGGTGGGATCGCGCATCGTCACCAGGTCCTTGAGGAAGGACACCTGCATGGTGGCGTCGTCGATGAGCATGCCGCGGTGCCATCCGAACCGCCGCTGCCGCTCCAGGAATCCCACGCGCAAGCCCTGTGCGCTCGCGTCGTGCTCGTGGAGCGCGATCGCGAGGGCGAGATGGGACGGCCCGAAGCCGATGCCCAGAACGTCGTAGACGGAGTCCGGCCCACTGTGCAATGTCGTCACCGCGTCATCGCCTCCTGTAGGGGGGAGTTCACAGCGCTCTCAGATGAGGTCCACAGTCTCCCCCGAGCAGGCTCATGCTAGATAAGGTTAGCCTTACCTAGCAATGGCTGAGGAGGGCTTGTATGCGGGTCGTCATGTTCGGCTACCAGACCTGGGGACACCGAACGCTAGAGGCTCTGCTGAACTCCGAACACGAAGTGGTCCTGGTCGTCACCCACCCCAAGAGCGACCACGTGTACGAACGGATCTGGAGCGACTCCGTCGCCGACCTGGCCGAAAAGCACGGCGTGCCCGTGCTGTTGCGGAACCGGCCGGGCGACGACGAACTCCTCCGGGCGCTCAAGGACGCCGAGCCGGACATCATCGTGGCGAACAACTGGCGCACCTGGCTGCCGGCCGAGATCTTCGACCTGCCGCCGCACGGCACGCTCAACATCCACGACTCCCTGCTGCCCTCCTACGCGGGCTTCTCGCCGCTGATCTGGGCGCTCGTCAACGGCGAGCAGCGGGTCGGCGTCACCGCCCACCGCATGGACGCCGAGCTCGACATGGGCGACATCCTGCTCCAGCGGGCGGTGCCCGTCGGGCCCGCCGACACCGCCACCGACCTGTTCCACCGCACCGTCGACCTGATCGGCCCGGTGGTCCGGGAGTCCCTCGATCTCATCGCCTCCGGCAGGGCGGTATGGATTCCGCAGGACCGCTCCCGGTCGAGCTTCTTCCACAAGCGCTCCCTGGAGGACAGCCGCATCGACTGGTCCTGGCCCGCCGAGGACCTGGAGCGGCTGGTGCGGGCCCAGTCGGACCCGTATCCGAACGCCTTCACGCACTATCGCGGGGAGCGGATCCGGATCCTCAAGGCCACGGTCTCGCAAGGACGGTACGGCGGAACCCCGGGGCGCGTCTTCATCCGCGAGGGCGACGGCATCGTCATCGTGGCCGGTGCCGGGGCGCGTTCGGGCCGGCTGCCCGGACTGGTGGTCCAGCGGGTGCGGACCGAGGACGGCCATGAGTACGCCGCCACCGAGTACTTCCGCACGATGGGCGGCTATCTGACGGCCCGTCCGTGACCGTCGCGGCGGGACCGGGCAGCCCCGGCCCCGCCGCTCAACCCGTGGCGACCGGCGCCGGGTCCTCGGAGCCCTCGTGGTGCCGGCCCATCGGGATCACCATCGGAGTCCCGCTCACCGGATCGGTGCCCACGACGCACCGCAACCCGAAAACCTCCTCGACCATCGAGGCGGTGACGACCTCGGTCGGCGTGCCCTCCCCGGCGATGCGGCCCGCCTTCATGGCGACGATGTGGTCGGCGTAACGGCAGGCCTGGTTGAGGTCGTGCAGCACCATGACGACCGTGCGGCCCTGATGCCGGTTCAGGTCGGTGACCAGGTCGAGGACGTCGATCTGGTGGGCGAGGTCGAGGTACGTCGTCGGCTCGTCCAGGAGCATCACCGGGGTGCCCTGGGCCACCGCCATGGCGATCCAGGCCCGCTGGCGCTGGCCGCCGGACAGCTCGTCCACCGCCCGGTGCGCCAGATCGGTCATGTCGGTGGCGCGCAGCGCCTCGTGCACCGCCTCCTCGTCGGCCGACGACCACTGCCGCCACCACGTCTGATGCGGCGACCGGCCCCGGCCCACCAGGTCGATCACGGTCAGCCCCTCGGGCGCCACCGGGGACTGCGGCAGGATGCCCAGCCGCTGGGCGAGCGTGCGGGTCGGGATCGAGTGGATCGACCGCCCGTCCAGGTGCACGGCCCCGGACCTGGGGGTCAGCAGCCGGGCCAGGGCGCGCAACAGGGTGGACTTGCCGCAGGCGTTGGCCCCGACGATCACGGTGATCCGGCCGGTGGGGACGACCAGGTCGAGATCGTCCACGACCACCCGGTCGTCGTACGCCAACCGCAGTGCCTCGGCGCACAGTTCGGGTCCTTCGGCCGGCCCGGGGTCCGTCTTCGACACGTTGTCAGCCTCCTGAACCGGCGCGGTTGGCACGGATGAGCAGCCACAGCAGGACGGGCGCGCCGAGCACGCCCGTCACGATCCCGACCGGCAGCTCGGTGTCCGGGACGAGCTTGCGGGCGACGAGATCGGAACCGAGCACCATCACAGCTCCGGTGAGACCGGCGGCCACGGGTGGTGGGAAGGCCGTACCGGCCAGGCGCTGGGCGACCTGGGGGGCGGCCAGCGCCACGAAGGCCACGGGCCCGGCGGTCGCGGTGCCGAAGGCCACCAGGCCGACGGAGGCGAGCAGGACCGCCACCCGGACCGTCTGCACCCGTGTGCCGAGGGCCCGGGCCACGTCGTCGCCGAGCTCCAGGGTCCGGGTCAGCCGGCCGAGCAGCAGCGCGGGCGGCAGGAGCAGGGCCATCGCCACCGCGAGCGGGGTGATCTGCTCCCAGGTACGGCCGTTGAGGTTGCCCACCAGCCAGCCCAGCGCCGCCTGCGCCTGGAAGCGCTGGCCGCGGGCCATGAGGTAGTCGGTGGCGCTGGTGCAGATCCACGCGACGCCGACGCCCACCAGGACGATCCGGTAGCCGCTGGTGCCCCGCTTCCAGGCCAGCACGTACACCAGCAGCGCCGCCAGCAGCGCGCCGAGCAGTCCCAGTGCCTGGGTGCCGAGGCTGCCGTCCCAGCCGAGGACGATCCCCGCCACCACGGCCGTACCGGCGCCCTGGGTGATGCCCATCATGTCGGGGCTGGCCAGGGGGTTGCGGGTCATGGTCTGCAACAGGGCGCCGGAGACCCCGAAGGCGAAGCCGACGAGCAGGCCCGCGAGGGCCCGGGGCAGCCGGAGTTCGTGGACGATCAGCTCGGTGGCGGGGTCGCTCGCGCCCACGAGGGCCTTGAGCACGTCGGTGAGCGGCAGGGAGATGTCCCCGACGGAGGTCTCCACGACGAACAGGACGAAGGCGGCGGCCGCGAGGACCAGGCAGACCGCCAGCAGCCGGGGGCGCAGCAGCCCGGAGACGGGCGGAACGGTCAGACGGAAGGTGAGGCGGCCGGCGGTCCGGCGTGGCACGGGCGCGAGGTCGGTGGTCATGGCTCACAGCTCCGCGAGTCGTCGGCGGCGCACCAGCGCGATGAAGAACGGGCCGCCGAGGAAGGCGACCAGGATCCCGGCCTGGATCTCGACCGGCCGGGCGATCAGCCGTCCGGCGATGTCGGCGGCCAGCAGCAGGCAGGGCGCGAGCACGGCCGACAGGGGCAGCAGCCAGCGGTGGTCCGGGCCGATGCCGGCGTACTGCGCGAGGACGCGCGCGATGTGCGGTACGACCAGGCCGACGAAGACGACGGGCCCGATGACGGCCACGGCCCCGCCGGTGAGCAGGGTGACGGCCACCACGCCCTGGACGCGGACCAGTCCGAGCCTGAGCCCCAGGGACCTGGCCACGTCGTCACCGAGCGCCAGCCGGTTCAGGGCGGGTGCGCAGGCCAGCGCCAGGACGCCGCCGACGGCGAGAAACGGCAGGACACGCAGCAGCACTTCGTCGTTCTGGTTGGCCAGGGACCCCGCCGACCAGAAGCGGTAGCGGTTCAGGGCGTCCGGGTCGGTCAGGGCGATCGCGCTGGTCAGCGAGAACAGCAGGGAGGTCACCGCGACCCCGGCCAGGGCGAGCTTCACCGGGGTCGTGCCCGACCGGCCGAGCCCGCCCAGCAGATAGACCAGCACGCTCGAGGTGAGCGCGCCGGCGAAGGCGAACCAGATGTAGCCGTAGACCGAGCCGATGCCGAGGACTCCCACGGACAGGACGACGGCGAAGGCGGCGCCCGCGCTGACCCCGAGGATGCCGGGGTCCGCCAGCGGGTTGCGGGTCAGCGCCTGCATCAGGGCGCCGGACAGGCCCAGGGCGGCGCCGGTGGCGAGGCCGAGGGCGGTCCGGGGCAGCCGTACGGACCAGATGACGTTGTCGACACGGGAGTTGGGCGCATCGCCCAGGAGGGTGCGCCAGACCTGGTCGAGGGGGACGCCGAGGGCGCCGTAGGCCATCGACAGGCCGCACAGCACGACGAGGGCCGCGCCGGACAACGCGAGCAGGAGCATCGCGCGGGGGCCCTTCGCCCGCCGGACCGCCGAGGTCCCCACGTCCACTTCCTTTGGTCAGCCTTGCCTAACTGGTCAGGACTGTAGAGCGAGTTGGACCGCCGTCCCATCCCCTTGGCCAAATCTGTGCGCGCCCTATTAATTAGGTAACCCTTACCTTACTATGGCGCCGACCCCCGGCCCAGGCCGGGAACGACCTGCTGGGAGGGCACGCTGCAGTGTGCGGTTCCGAGGAAGTCCTGGCCTACTGGCGGCGGTTGCTGACCCCGCCGCCGCTCGAGATCACCCTGCCCGCCGACCGGCCCCACCCACCCGAGCCCGGCGCCGGCCGCGCGATCCGCACGCTGTCCAACGTCCCGCACGCCACGGACCAGCGACTGCTCACCGCCTACCTCGCCCTGCTGCACCGCTGCAGCGGAGCCACGGATCTCACCGTCGGCCACGACGGTCTGCCGTTACGGGTGTCCGCCGACCACGCGCCCACCTTCCAGGGGCTGTTGCGACGAGTGGAGCAGGCGTGGGAGGAGGCCGAGACCCACCGGGTTCCCTTCGACCTGCTCCTCGACGAACTCCGCCCCCGGCCCCTGCGCGGCGGAGGGCTCTTCTTCAACACCGCGTTCGCCACCGCGACCCGCCCCGCGGGCGAACTCCCCGGCTCCGTCGACCTGTTGCTGGAGGTCCGCGAGGGCGAGGCGAAGGCGACCTACGACCCCCGCCTCTTCGACGGCGCGACCGTCGAACGGCTGCTCGTCCACTACCGCACCCTGCTGACCGACGCGCTCGCCCACCCCGACACCCCCGTCGACCGGCTCGCGCTGATGGGGGAGGCGGAGTACCGCCAGGTCGTCCACGACTGGAACGCCACCGAGCACGGCGTCCCCGCGGACACCTGGCCCTCGATGTTCGCCGAGCAGGTCCGCACCCGCCCCGACGCCGTGGCCCTCGTCTTCGAGGACGAGGAACTGACCTACGCCGAACTGGACGAGCGCGCAGGCCGGCTCGCGCACGCCCTGCTCGCCCGCGGCGCGGGCCCCGAGCGCATCGTCGCCCTTGCTCTGCCGCGCTCCACCGACCTGATCGTCGCCGAGGTCGCCGTGCTCAAGTCCGGCGCCGCCTATCTCCCGATCGACCACGACTATCCGGCCGACCGCATCGCGTACATGCTCGGCGACGCGGCACCCGTCTGCCTGGTCACCACCGAGGAGACCGCCCGCGACCTGCCCGAACGGGAGGGCATGGCCCTGCTGGCGCTCGACGCGCCCGACACGGCCGCCGAACTCGCCCGGCACCCGGCCCACGACCCCGAGGCGTCGATCACCGTCCACAACGCCGCCTACGTCATCTACACCTCGGGCTCCACCGGGCGCCCCAAGGGCGTCGTCCTGGCTCACAGCGGGGTGGCGAAACTCGTCGCCACCCAGAGCGAACGCTTCGGCATCGGCCCGCACAGCCGGGTACTCCAGTTCGCCTCGCCGAGCTTCGACGTCGCCTTCTGGGACCTGTGCCTCGGCCTGCTCTCCGGCGGCCGTCTGGTCGTCGTCCCGGCCGAACTCAGGGTGCCGGGCGCGCCGCTCGCCGACTACGCCAACGCCCACGGCGTCACCTTCATGATCCTGCCGCCCGCGCTGCTCGCGGCCATGCCGGAGGACGTCGAACTGCCGCCCACCGCGACCCTGCTGGCGGGCACCGAGCGGGTCTCCCCGGAGCTGGTGGGCCGCTACGCGCGCGGCCGGATGATGTTCAACGCCTACGGCCCGACCGAGGCGACCACCAACTCCACCCTCGGCCTGTGCGACCCCGACATCCCGGCCGGGTCGATCGTGCCGATCGGCGTGCCCGACCCCGGCACCCGCGCCTACGTTCTCGACGCCTTCCTCCGTCCCGTCCCCGCCGGACTCACCGGCGAGCTGTACCTCGGCGGCGCGGGTCTCGCCCGGGGCTATCTCGGCCGCCCCGAGCTGACGGCGGAACGATTCGTCGCCGACCCCTTCGGCGCCCCCGGCGAGCGCCTCTACCGCACGGGCGACCTGGTCCGCTGGCGGGCCGACGGGCGCCTCGAGTTCCTCGGCCGCGCCGACACCCAGATCAAGATCCGGGGCTTCCGGATCGAGCCCGGCGAGATCGAGTCGGTGCTGCGCGGCCACCCGGCCGTCGACCAGGTCACCGTCGTCGCCCGCGAGGACCGGCCCGGCGACCGACGGCTCGTGGCCTACGTCGTACCGGCCCTCGACGGCCCGGACGCCCGGGTGGAGGAGTGGAAGGAGGTCCACGAACTCCTCTACAGCGCCGTGGGCTCGGAGCGCTCGGAGGAGAACTTCGCGGGCTGGAACAGCATGTACGACGGACTCCCCATCCCCGTCGAGGAGATGCGGGAATGGCGCGAGGCTACCGTCCGGCGCATCCGCGCGACCGGACGCGTGCTGGAGGTCGGCGTCGGCAGCGGCCTGATCCTCTCCCGGCTCGCCCCCGACTGCGAGGCCTACTGGGGCACCGACCTGTCCACCGAGGCGATCGACGCGCTGCGCGCCCGGACCGACATCCCCGGGGTCGAACTGCGCGCCCAGCCCGCCCACGACACGACCGGACTGCCCGCCCGGTACTTCGACACCATCGTCCTCAACTCCGTGTCCCAGTACTTCCCCAGCGCGGAGTACCTGACGGACGTCCTGCGCCGCTTCGGCGACCTGCTCGCCCCCGGCGGACAGATCTTCGTCGGCGACGTCCGCAACCTCCGCCTGCTGCGCACCCTGCGCGCTGCCGTCGAGACGCGGCGGGCCGCGACCGACGACAAGAGCGCCCTGCGGGCCGCCGTGGAGCAGTCGGTGCGCTGGGAGGGCGAACTGCTGCTGGATCCGGACTACTTCGCCGCCCTCGACGGGTTCGACGCGGAGATCCGGATCAAACGGGGCGCCCACCACAACGAACTGAGCCGGTACCGCTACGACGTCGTACTGCGCCCCGGCACGCGCGGTACGGTTCCCGAGGAGCGCGAGATCCCCTGGTCGGAGGCCGCGCACCTCGACGCACTGCTCACCGGGCGGCCCCCGCGCCTGCGGATCACCGGCATCCCCAACGCCCGCCTCGCCGACGATCTGGCGGACCAGTGGCGCCTGGAGGGCAGCAGCGGCGAGACGGCCGCCGGCGCCGACCCGGAGGAACTGCACGCCCTGGCCGCCCGGCACGGCTACCGGGCCGCCCTCACCTGGAACGGCGGCGCCGACGACGGCGCCTTCGACGCCGTACTGGCCCTCGACGAGCCCCGCACCGGCCTGTACCGCGCCTCCGGCACGTACCCGCACGCCAACCGCCCCGCCCCCTTCCGTGACGTCAGCGCGCTCATGCGGACCCTGCGCGCCCACGCGGCCGAGTGGCTCCCCGACTACATGGTCCCCTCGGCGCTGGTACCGCTGCACGCGCTGCCGGTCACCCCGAGCGGCAAGATCGACGTCAAGGCCCTGCCGGCCCCGGACTACGCGGCGCTGAGCTCCGGACGCCCGCCCGCGACCCCGCGCGAGAAGCTGCTCTGCGCCCTGTACGCCGAAGTGCTCCGGCTGGAGTCGGTCACGGCCGAGGACGACTTCCTCGCCCTCGGCGGCGACAGCATCACCGCCATCCAACTCCTCATCCGCGCACGGGAGTCCGGCCTGCGGCTCACCACCCGCGACGTCTTCCGGCACCGCACGGCCGAGGCCCTCGCCCGGGCGGCCGTCGAGCGGGTCGAGGAACAGGCCGAGCAGTCACCGCTCCTGGAACTCGCCCCGGACGAGATCGAGGAGTTGCAGGGCTCCCACCCCCTCGACTTCGAGGAACTCCTCCCGCTCACCCCCCTCCAACAGGGCTTCTTCTTCCACTCGCTCACCAGCGGCACACAGAGCGACGTCTACGTCGTCCAGCAGGTGCTCGACCTGAGCGGCCCCGTCGACGGCACCGCACTGCGCCGCGCCGCCCAGCGCCTGCTGGACCGGCACGCGCCCCTGCGCGCCGCCTTCCGCCAGGGCCCGGACGGCAGCCCCGTGCAGATCATCACCCGGCACGCCCACCTCCCCTGGCGGGAGGTGGACCTCTCGGGACAGGGGGGCGAGGTCCGCGAGACGCTGGGCGACGCCGTGGCCGCGGACGAGCGGGCCGCGGGATTCGACCTCGCGGCACCGCCACTGCTGCGCTGCGCCCTGGTCCGTCTGGGCGAACTCCGCAGCCGCCTCGTCCTGACGTTCCATCACATCGTGGCGGACGGATGGTCATTGCCCGTCCTGCACCGCGAACTCATGGCCTGCTACGGCACCGACACCCCGCTCCTCGCCGACGTCACCCCGTACCGTGCCCACCTGCGCCGACTGGCCGGGCAGGACCGCGAAGCCGCCCGTACCGCCTGGCGCGCGGCGCTCACCGACCTCGACGAGGCCACCCGGCTGACCGACACCCCGGCCACCGGTGCGCCGGTCCACCCCGAGCACATCGGGCTGGAGCTGTCCGAGCGGACCACCGCACGTCTGGTGGAGCGCGCCCGCGAGCACGGCGTCACCCTCGGAACCGTCGTCCAGGCCGCGTGGGGACTGCTCCTCGGGCGCCTCACCGGACGGGACGACGTGGTGTTCGGCACGACCGTCTCCGGCCGGGACAGCGAGGTCGAGGGCGTCGCCTCCATGGTCGGCCTGTTCATCAACACCCTGCCGACACGGCTGCGCTGGACACCGGGCGAGCCGCTGGGCGCGCTCCTGAAGCGCCTCCAGGAGGAACAGGCCCGCCTGTTCGAACACCAGCACCTCGGACTCGCGGAGATCCAGCGACTCACGGGACACGCGGGCGAGGGCGAACTCTTCGACACCCTGGTGGTGTTCGAGAACTACCCCGCCGAACCGGACCTGCGGGACGCCTCGGGCCGGGTGCGGATCACCGGCGACGCGTTCCACGACGCCGTCCACTATCCGCTCGCCCTCGTCGTCAAGCCGGGGGAACGGCTCGACCTGCGGCTCAAGTACCACGCGCGGCACTTCGGCGGCGACCACGTCCGGGTCCTCGGCGACCGGCTGAGCCGCGTCCTGGAGGCGTTCACCGACGATCCGGCACGGCCGGTCGCCGCCGTGGACCTGCTCTCCCCGGACGAGGCCCTGCGCGCCCACCCGGCCGGAGAGGAACACACCCTCCCGGAGACGGAGACCACCCTGGCCAAGGCCTTCGAGGCCCAGGCCGCCCGGACCCCGGACGCCACGGCCGTCGTCTTCCAGGACGAGCGGCTGACGTACGCCGAACTCGACCGCCGCGCCGAGGCGTTGGCCGCACGGCTGCGCCACCGCGGCGCCGGGCCGGGGGACTTCGTCGCGGTGGCGGTGCCCCGGTCGGCCGAGCTGATGGTGGCCCTGCTCGGCGTACTGAAGTCGGGGGCCGCCTACCTCCCGGTCGACCTGGACTACCCGGCGGACCGGGTCGCCCACATGCTCGAGGACTCCGGGACCACGACGGTCGTGACCCTGGCGGAGACGGCGGACCGGCTGCCGGACCAGCAAGCGCTGCTCCTGCTCGACACCGACGACACCCCGCCCGGCCCCACGGCCGTACGGACAGCCCACCCCGACGACCCCGCCTACCTGATCTACACCTCAGGCTCCACCGGCCGCCCCAAGGGCGTGATCGTCACCCACCGTGCCATCGTCAACCGCCTCGCCTGGATGCAGGGGGCGTACGGGCTGGCGGCCGACGACCGGGTCCTGCAGAAGACGCCGTCCAGCTTCGACGTCTCCGTCTGGGAGTTCTTCTGGCCGCTCCTCGAAGGCGCGGCCGTGGTCCTCGCCCGCCCCGACGGACACCGCGACCCCGCCTATCTGGCCGCGCTCGTACGCGAACAGCGCATCACCACAATGCACTTCGTGCCGTCCATGCTGGAGGCGTTCCTCCAGTCCGAGCAAGTGACGGCGGACCCCGCCTGGTCCGCCTCCCTGCGCCGCGTCCTCAGCAGCGGCGAGGCGCTGCCCGTCGCCGCGGCCCGGCGTTGGCACGAGCTGACCGGGGTCCCGCTGCACAACCTGTACGGCCCCACCGAGGCAGCCGTCGACGTCACCCACCACCCCTACGACGGCACCGACGACGGCACCTCCGTGCCCATCGGCCGCCCGGTGTGGAACACGGGCCTGCGCGTCCTGGACGCCTGTCTGCGCCCCGTCCCCGACGACGTCCCCGGCGAGCTGTACCTGACCGGCGTCCAGCTCGCCCGCGGCTACCACGCCCGCCCCGGGCTGACCGCCGAGCGCTTCACCGCCGACCCCTACGGGCCGCCCGGCACCCGTATGTACCGCACGGGCGACCTCGTCCGGCGCCGCCCCGACGGGGTGATCGAGTACCTCGGCCGCACCGACCGGCAGGTCAAGCTGCGCGGCAACCGTATCGAGCCCGGCGAGATCGAGGCCGCGCTGACCCGGCTGCCGGAGGTCGCCCAGGCGGCGGTGACGGTACGGGACAACGCGCTCGTGGCCTACGTCGTCCCGGCGACCCTGGACCCGGCACACCTGCGCGAGTCCCTGACCGGCACGCTCCCCGCGCCCATGGTCCCGACCGCCTACGTCCCCCTCGACGCCCTGCCCCTGACCCCCAGCGGCAAGCTCGACCGCCAGGCGCTCCCCGCCCCGACCGCCGAACGCGCCGCGCCCCGGGCCCCGCGCACGCCCCGGGAACAGCTCCTCACCGAGATCTTCGCCGCCGTACTGAAGCTCCCGGACGCCGGTGTCGACGACGACTTCTTCCTGCTCGGCGGCGACAGCATCAGCTCCATCGCCGTCGCCAGCCGGGCCCACCGGGCCGGACTGCTGCTCGGCCCGCGCGACGTTTTCGAGCACCGCACACCCGCCGCCCTCGCCGCCGCCGCGACGCTCGCCGAGCCCGCCGAGGCCGAGGCATCCGCCTTCACGCTCACGGAGGAGGAACGGAACCGGGTCGAGCGACTGGCCCCGGGCCGCATCGAGGACGTCTGGCCCCTGGCCCCGCTCCAGGAGGGCCTGTTCTTCCACTCCACGTACGACGACAGCGCCCTGGACGTCTACACCGTCCACGAGTCCTTCGACTTCGCCGAACGCGTGGACGCCGAACGGCTCCGGGCCGCGACCCGCACCCTCCTGGCCCGCAACCCCTCCCTGCGCGCCGGCTTCACCAGCGAAGGCCTGCGTCAGCCCGTGCAGTTCATCGTGCGGGACGCCGACGCGCCGCTGACGGAAGTGGATCTGTCCGGCCTCGCCCCGGCCGAACAGGACGACCGCATGCGGGAGTTGCTGGCCGAGGAGCGCTCCCGCCGGTTCGACCTGAGCCGGCCGCTGCTCTTCCGGATGCTGCTGATCCGGCTCGGCGAGGGACGCGGCGACCGGCTCGTCGTCGGGCGCCATCTGATCCTGTGGGACGGCTGGTCGGCCTGGCTGTTCCTGGACCAGCTGTTCGCACTGTACGAGAGCGGCGGCGACCCGGCCGGACTCGCCCGCCCCGGCTCGTACCGCGACTATCTGACCTGGCTGGAGCGCCAGGACGACGCCGAGGCGACCCGGGTCTGGCGTACCGCGCTCGCCGGCTTCGAGGAGCCCACGCTGCTGGTGCCGGCCGTCGACGACCGGGGCCCGGAACCGGTGATCCCGGAGCACCTGGACGCCGTCCTCGACGCCGACACCGCCGAGCGGCTGCGCGAGACCGCCCGCCGCCACTCGCTGACCCTCAACACGGTTCTGAACGCCGCCTGGGGCCTGGTGCTGGCGAGCGCCTCCGGCCGTAGCGACATCGTCTTCGGCACGACCGTCGCCGGGCGCCCGAGCGAGGTGCCGGACGTCGAGAACGTCATCGGCATGTTCCTCAACACCGTGCCCGCCCGCATCGCCTTCGACCCGCGCGAGCCGGTGCTGGAGCTGCTGCGCCGCGTCCAGCGCGAGCGTCTGGAGGTCATGCCGTACGAGTACCTGGGCCTCGGCGTCCTCCAGGCCGAGACCGGTCACCGCAGGCTGTTCGACACGCTGTTCGTGCTGCGCAACGCCGACACCGACGACCGGCTCGCCGAACTGCGCGAGCGGCACGGGGCGACGGCGGTCGCCAATGTGGACGCCACGCACTACCCGGCCAACCTCGTCGTCACCCCCGGCGAACGGGTCCGCGTCACCCTCGCCTACCGCCCCGACCTGCTGGACGACGCCTACGCCCGCGGTCTGCTCGACCGGTTCGTGCTGCTGGTCGGCCGCCTGGTCGCCGACCCGTCCGCCGCCGTGGGTTCCCTCTCCGCGCTGCTGCCCGCCGAGGCCGCCGCGCTGGCCCGGGAGGAGGAGGCGAACCGGCAGCTCGTACCGCACGAGACCGTGGCCGACATGCTGGCCGCCCAGGCCGCCCGCACCCCCGACGCCACGGCCCTCGTCTTCGGCACCCACACCGTGACGTACGCCGAACTCGACGCCCGCTGCAACCGCGTGGCCCGGCTGCTCATCGCGCACGGCGCCGGCCCCGAGCAGGTCGTCGCGCTCGGGCTGCCGCGCTCGATCGACACCGTCGTGGCGCTCTTCGCGGTCCTGCGCACCGGAGCCGCCTACCTGCCCCTCGAACTGGACCACCCCGCCGAACGGCTCTCGCTGATGCTGGCCGACGCCCGGCCACTGCTCCTGCTGACGACGGAGGCGGTCTCCCGGACGCTGACGGGCGACACCCCACGCGTCCTGCTCGACGACCCGGCCACGCTCACGGCCTTCTCCGCCGACCCGGTCACCCGGGTCTTCAGCCTGGACCACCCGGCCTACGTCATCTACACCTCCGGCTCCACCGGCCGCCCCAAGGGCGTGGTCACGCCGTACGTCGGCCTGACCAACATGCAGCTCAACCACCAGAAGGAGATCTTCGCCCCGGCCATCGCCTCGGCGGGCGGGCGCCGGCTGCGCATCGCGCACACCGTGTCGTTCGCGTTCGACATGTCCTGGGAGGAGCTGCTGTGGCTCGTCGAGGGCCACGAAGTGCACATCTGCGACGAGGAGTTGCGACGGGACGCCATCGCGCTGGTGGCGTACTGCGAGGAACACCGCGTCGACGTGGTCAACGTGACCCCGACGTACGCCCATCTCCTCATCGAGGAAGGCCTGTTGGAGGGCCACCGGCCGCCCCTGGTGCTGCTGGGCGGCGAGGCGGTCACCGAGACGGTGTGGAACACCCTGCGGGACACCGAGGGGACGTACGGCTACAACCTGTACGGGCCCACCGAATACACGATCAACACCCTCGGCGGCGGCACCCACGACAGCGCCACGCCCACCGTGGGCCGCCCGATCCGCGCCACCCGCGCCCGCGTCCTGGACACCTGGCTGCGCCCGGTACCGGACGGTGTGGCGGGCGAGCTGTACATCGCCGGCGTGGGCCTGGCCCGCGGCTACCTCGACCGGCCGGGACTGACCGCCGAGCGGTTCGTGGCCGACCCCTACGGGCACCCCGGCGAGCGCCTGTACCGCACCGGCGACCTGGTCCGCCGCCGCCCCGACGGCAACCTCGACTTCCTCGGCCGCACCGACGACCAGGTCAAGGTCCGCGGCCACCGGGTGGAGCTCGGCGAGATCGAGACCGCGCTGACCCAGCACGCCGAGGTCTCCCAGGCCGCCGTGATCGCCCGGGACGACGCGAACGCCCCCGGCACCAAGCGGCTCGTGGCCTACGTCGTCCCGGCCGAGCCCGACGCCGAGGCCCGCCAGGAGGCCGAGCGGGAGCAGATCGGGGAGTGGCGGGAGATCTACTCCGCCGAGTACACCGAGATCGGCACGGCCCTGTTCACCGAGGACTTCGCGGGCTGGGACAGCTCCTACGACGGCGAGCCGATCCCCCTCGACCACATGAGGGAGTGGCGCGAGGCCACGGTCGAGCGGATCCGCGAGCTGCGGCCCCGGCGCGTCCTGGAGATCGGCGTCGGCTCCGGCCTGCTGCTCTCCCGGCTCGCCCCGGACGCGGAGGCGTACTGGGCGACCGACTTCGCGGCACCCGTGATCCGCAAGCTCGGGGAGGACCTGAAGGCCGACCCCGAGCTGGCCCGGAAGGTGGAACTGCGCTGCCAGGCCGCCGAGGTGACGGACGGCCTGCCCGTCGGCTACTTCGACACGGTCGTCATCAACTCGGTCGTCCAGTACTTCCCGAGCCTGGACCATCTGCGCCAGGTGATCCGGGGCGCGCTGGGACTGCTCGCGCCCGGCGGCGCGCTGTTCCTCGGAGACGTACGGGACCTGCGGCAGGCGCGGGTGTTCCAGACCGGCATCCAGGCCGCCCGCCGGGCCGAGCCCCTGCGTCAGGCCGTGGACCGAGGTCTCGCCCTGGAGAAGGAACTCCTGGTCGATCCCGACTGGTTCACCACCCTGGGCGTCGGCGTCGACCTGCGCACCAAGGCGGGGCGCCACCACAACGAGCTGACGCGCTACCGCTACGACGTGGTCCTGTACGCCGACACGGAGGACACGGAGGACGCGGTACGGCTGGCCGACGTACCCGAGTTGACGTGGGGCGCCGACCTCCCGGGCCACCTGGACGGGACCGAGCCGCTGCGGGTCCTGCGGATCCCCGACGCGCGTACGGCGGCGGATCTGGCCGCGATGCGGGCCATGGACTCCGCGCCGGTGCCGGACGCGGGGGAGGAGCCCGAGGACATACGGCAGTTGGGCGCGGCCCACGGATACCGCGTACTGACCACCTGGTCCGACGAACCCGGCTTCTTCGACGCCGTGTTCGTCCCCGCCGCCCGGTCCGGACGCACACACGGCCTGTACCGCCCCCGCGCCGACCGGGGCACCGCCCCCTACGCCAACACCCCGACCGCCACCCGCGGCCAGGGCGCCTTGGTCCGGCGGCTCCGGGACGACCTGGGGCAGCGACTGCCCGGCTACATGGTTCCGGCCGCCTTCGTGGTGCTGCCCCGGCTGCCGATGAACGACAACGGCAAGCTCGACGTACGCGCCCTGCCGGACGCCGAGCCCGCGGTGGCCCTGTCGGAGGGACGCGGGCCGCGCACGCCCGTCGAGGAGGTGCTGTGCCGGCTCTTCGCCGAGGTGCTGGGGCTGCCCCGCACCGGCGCGGAGGACAACTTCTTCGACCTGGGCGGTCATTCACTGCTCGCCACCCGGCTGATCAGCCGGGCCCGCACCGACCTGGGCGCGGAGCTGGCGATCCGCGACCTGTTCGAGGCGCCGACGCCCGAAGCCCTGGCTCTGCGCGCCGAGGCGGGACGGCCCGCCCGCCCCGCGCTGGAGCGGGCGGCCGAACGGCCCGCGCGGATACCGCTGTCGGCGGCCCAGCGACGGCTCTGGCTCGTCGAGCGGATCACCGGCGGCGGCGCCGCCTACAACTTCCCGCTCGTCTTCCGGCTTCGGGGTGAACTGGACCTCGAAGCGCTGCGCTCCGCGGTGCGCGATGTGACGGACCGCCATGAAGCTTTGCGCACACGCTTCCTGGTCGAGGACGGCGAGCCGTACCAGTGGATCGCCGAGCAGGCCGAGCCCGAGTTCGTCGTCGCCGACTGCGCCGAGGCGGAACTCGCCGCACGGGTCGAGGCCGCCCAGCGGCGCCCCTTCGACCTGAGCACCGAACTCCCTGTGCGTGCAGAAGTGCTGCGGATCGGTCCGGCCGACCACGTGGTGGCGCTCGTGCTGCACCACATCACCACCGACGAATGGTCCGACCGGCCCTTCCTCACCGACCTCACCACCGCCTACCTGGCCCGCCGGGAGGGCCGCGCCCCCGACTGGGCGCCGCTCCCGGTCCAGTACGCCGACTACACCCTCTGGCAGGACACCCTCCTCGGGCAGGTCGGCGCGGCGCAGCTCGCCCACTGGACCGAGGCCCTGCGGGACCTCCCCGAGGAACTGACCCTGCCCCTCGACCGGCCTCGCCCGGACCGGCCCACGGGACGCGGCGGCAAGGTCCGCCTGGAGCTGGACCCCGACACCGGCAGCGCCCTGCGCGAACTGTCCCGGGCCACCGGTACCAGCATGTTCATGCTCTTCCAGGCCGCCACCGCCGCCCTGCTGAACCGGCTCGGCGCGGGGGAGGACATCCCCCTGGGCGCCCCCGTAGCGGGCCGCGCCGACGAAGCCCTGAACGACCTGGTCGGCTTCTTCGTCAACACCCTGGTCCTGCGCACCGACATCTCCGGCGACCCCACCTTCCGGGAACTCCTGGCCCGGGTCCGGGAGTCCTCCCTGGCCGCCTTCGAGCACCAGGACCTGCCCTTCGACCAGGTCGTCGAGGCCGTCAACCCGCCCCGCGTCACCGGCCGCAACCCGCTCTTCCAGGTCATGCTCGGCTACCACTACCGGCCCGACGGGGACCCCGACGTGCTCGGGCTGCCCACCGAGTGGTTCGACATGGACACCGGCATGGCCAAGTTCGACCTGCACTTCACCTTCGTGGACGAGACGCGCCCCGGCCGTCTGGTGCTGCTCCTGGAACACGCGCTCGACCTGTGCGACCAGGCCACCGCACGGCGACTGGCGGGGTATCTGGTCCGGTTGCTGGAGCAGGTGGCCGACCACCCGGACTGTCCCGTGCGGGACCTCGCACTCCTGGACGCCGATGAGCATGACCTGGTCGTCGAGGAGTGGAACGACACGGTTCGCGAACTCCCCGCCACGACCCTCCCCGAGCTGTTCCGTGCCCAGGTGGCCCGTACACCGGACGCCCTGGCCCTCGTCCTCGGCGAACAGCGACTGACCTACGCCGAGTTGGACGCCCGCGTCGAACACACCGCACGGGTCCTCGCCGGGGCGGGCGTCGGCCCCGAGCGCACGGTGGGCGTGGCGTTGCCCCGGTCCGTCGAGCTCGTGGTGGCCCTGCTCGCGGTGCACCGCGCGGGCGGAGCATATCTGCCGTTGGACGCCGAACAGCCCGAGGAACGGCTGGCGTTCACCCTGGACGACGCACGGCCCGTCCTGGTCGTCCGGGACGAGCTGCCGACCGGACCCGAGGGTGAACTCCCGTCGGTGTACGAAACGTTGAGCCCGGCGTACGTGATCTACACCTCCGGGTCGACCGGCCGCCCCAAGGGAGTCGTCGTCCCCCACGCGGGCATCGTCAACCGCCTGCTCTGGATGCAGGACATCTACGCGCTCGCGGCCGAGGACCGGGTGCTCCAGAAGACCCCCGCCGGATTCGACGTGTCGGTGTGGGAGTTCTTCTGGCCGCTCATCACCGGCGCCACCCTGGTCCTCGCCCGCCCCGAGGGCCACCGGGACCCCGCCTACCTGGCCGCGCTGATCCAGGAACAGGCCATCACCACAGCGCACTTCGTGCCCTCGATGCTCCAGATGTTCCTGGAGGAGCCCACCGCCGCCCGCTGCACGGGCCTGCGTCAGGTGATGTGCAGCGGCGAGGCGCTGCCCGCCCCGGTGGCCGAGCGCTTCCACCGGCTCCTGCCGGCCCGGCTGCACAACCTGTACGGGCCCACGGAGGCGTCCGTCGACGTGACGGCGACCGAGGTGCCGGAAGGGGCCGGGCAGGTGCTGATCGGGCGCCCGGTCTGGAACACCCGCGCCTACGTCCTGGACGCCGCCCTGCGCCCGGTCCCGCCGGGTGTGCCGGGGGAGCTGTACCTGGCGGGCGTCCAGCTCGCCCGCGGCTACCTCCACCGCGCGGGCCTCACCTCGGAGCGGTTCGTCGCCGACCCCTACGGCGCCCCCGGCTCCCGCATGTACCGCACCGGCGACCTGGCCCGCTGGACGGCCGACGGCACGCTCGACTTCCTCGGCCGCACCGACGACCAGGTCAAGATCCGCGGTATGCGCATCGAGCCCGGCGAGGTCGAGGCCGTCCTCGCCCGGCACCCGTCGGTGGCGCACTCGGTCGTCGTCGGCCAGGACCAGCGGCTCGTGGCCTACGTCGTACCGGCTGCGGGAGTACCGGCTGCGGGAGTACCCGCCGCGGGAGTACCGGCCGCGGGAGTACCGGCTGCGGAAGTTCCGGCCGCGGACGGCAGGGCCGACCTGCGCCGCCACACCGCCGCCGCCCTCCCCGAGCACATGGTCCCCGCCGCGTTCGTCACCCTGGACGCGCTGCCGCTCACCCCCAACGGCAAGCTGGACCGCCGGGCCCTGCCGGCGCCGGACTTCGCCACCGTGGGCGGACGGCCGCGCACACCCCGCGAAGAGATCCTGTGCGGCCTCTTCGCGGACGTCCTCGGCCTGCCGGAGGTCGGAGTCGACGACGACTTCTTCGCCCTGGGCGGCCACTCTCTTCTCGCCATGCGCCTGGCCGCGCGGATCCGCGCCACGCTCGGCGTCGAGGTGTCCCTGCGGACGGTGTTCGACGCGCGGACCGTCGCCGGGCTCGCCGAGGCCGGCACGGAACCGGTCGCCACACGCCCCGCGCTGACCCCGCACCCACGCCCGGACCGCCTCCCGCTCTCCTCCGCCCAGCGGCGCCTGTGGGTGCTGTACCAGGTGGAGGGGCCGAGTGCGACGTACAACATCCCCTCGGCCTGGCGACTCACCGGCGCGCTGGACGTCGAGGCGCTGCGGGCCGCGGTGGACGATCTGGTCGCACGGCACGAGACGCTGCGCACGGTGTTCCCGGACGCGGACGGGCGGGCGTATCAGCGGATCCTGGACGACGTCGACATCCCCTTCGAGGTCGTGGACACGACCGAGGAGCAACTCGCCGAGCAGCTCACCGAGGCCGGGGCGTACGGCTTCCGGCTCGACCGTGAACCCCCGCTCCGCGTCCACGTGTTCCGCACGGGTGAGGAGCGGTGGACGCTGCTGTTCCTGCTGCACCACATCGCCGGTGACGAATGGTCGCAGGCGCCCCTCAACCGGGACCTGGCCCTCGCCTACGCCGCCCGCGCCCAGGGGCGGGCGCCGCGGTGGGCGCCGCTGCCGGTCCAGTACGCCGACTACACGCTGTGGCAGGAAGGGCTGCTGGCCGAGGTCGGTGACCGGCAGATCGCCTACTGGCAGCGGGCGTTGGCCGGACTTCCCGAGGAACTGGCACTGCCCGTCGACCGGCCCCGCCCGCTGGAGTCCAGCTACCGGGGCGGCTCGGCCGACCTCTCCCTCGACGCGGAACTGGCCGCCGATGTTCAGCGGCTGGCCCGTGACAACGGCGTCAGCGTGTTCATGGTGCTCCAGGCCGCCGTCGCCACCCTGCTCACCCGGCTCGGGGCCGGCCACGACATCCCCATCGGCAGCCCGATCTCCGGACGCACCGACGCTGCCCTCGACGACCTCGCCGGCTTCTTCCTCAACACCCTGGTCCTGCGTACCGACACGTCCGGCGACCCCACCTTCCGGGACCTGCTGGCCCGGGTACGGGAGGCGGATCTGGCCGCCTTCGACCACCAGGACGTGCCGTTCGAGCGGCTGGTGGAGGTGCTCAACCCGGCCCGCTCGCTGGCCCGGCACCCCCTCTTCCAGGTGATGGTCGTGTACCTCGCCGCCGACGGGGACGACCCGGGCCTGCCCGGGCTGCACGCCCGCCGGGACGAGGTGACCCAGACGACCGCGAAGTTCGACCTCTCCTTCGACTTCGTCGAGCGCGCCGACGGCACCGGTGTCGACGGCGTCCTGGAGTACAGCGCCGACCTGTTCGACCACACCACCGCGCAGTCCTTCGCGGACCGTCTGCGGCGCGTCCTGCGCGCGGTGACCGCCGACCCGGACGTCACCGTGGGCCGGGTGGACCTCCTTGGCGCGGACGAACGACGGTTCCTGGAAGGGGGTTGGCAGAGCCGCCCCGCCCTCGCCGCCCCGACGACCGTGCCCGCGCTGTTCGAGCGGCGGGTGCGCGAGTTCCCGGACCTCCCGGCGGCGGCCTCCGACGGCTTGGAGCTCACCTTCGCCGAGCTCAACGCCGAGGCCAACCGGCTCGCCCGCCTCCTCGTCGAACTCGGCGCGGGACCCGAGCGGTTCGTGGCGCTGGCGCTGCCGCGCACGGCCCGGTTCCTGGTTGCGGTGCTCGCGGTGCACAAGGCGGGAGCGGCCTACGTACCGCTCGACCCCGACGCCCCGGACAACCGCACGGCCGACGTCCTCGACGACGCACGGCCCGTGGTCACGCTCACCACCCGCGCGTTCCCGCTGCCGACAGGCTTCGAGCGTCTGGTGCTGGACGACCCCGCCACGGCCGAGCGGATCGCGGCCCAGGACCCGGCCGACCTGAGGCGGGAACTGACGCCTCATCACCCGGCCTACGTCATCTACACCTCCGGCTCCACCGGCCGCCCCAAGGGAGTCGTGGTCACCCACGAAACCCTCGGCAACCTCTTCCACAGCCACCGCGAGACGCTGTACGCCCCGGCGATCGAGACCACGGGACGGCGGCACCTGCGTGCCGGGCACGCCTGGTCGTTCTTCTTCGACGCCTCCTGGCAGCCCCAGCTGTGGCTGCTGGACGGGCACTGTGTGCACATCGTCTCCGAGGAGGTCCGCCGCGATCCCGAGCTGCTCGCAGCCGCCGTGCGCGAGCACCGCTTCGACTTCCTCGAAGTGACCCCCTCCTTCTTCGCCCAGATGACCGACCTGCTCGACGGCGACTGTCCCCTCGCGGTCGTCGGAGTCGGCGGCGAGGCGGTCCCCGTCGCCCAGTGGCGGCGGCTGGCCGAGCTGCCCGGCACCGAGGCGTTCAACCTGTACGGGCCCACCGAATCGACCGTGGACGCTCTGGTGGCACGGATCGGCGACAGCGAACGGCCCCTGGTGGGCCGCCCGGTGGCGGGAACCCGGGCCTACGTCCTGGATCCGCTGCTCCAGCCGCTGCCGCCCGGCGTCACCGGCGAGCTGTACCTCGCCGGCGGCGGACTCGCCCGCGGCTACCTCGGCGCCCCCGGGCTGACCGCCGAGCGGTTCGTGGCCGACCCCTTCGGCGCCCCCGGCTCCCGGCTGTACCGCACCGGCGATCTGGCCCGCTGGACGGCCGACGGACGCCTCGACTACCTCGGGCGCGCCGACGACCAGATCAAGATCCGCGGCTTCCGTGTCGAACCGGCCGAGATCGAGTCGGCGCTCGCCGAACACCCCTCGGTCGCCCAGGCGCTCGTGACGGTGCATCAGGAGGGCTCACGGAAGCTGCTGGTGGCCTACGTGGTCGCGGACGCGGACCCGGGGGAGCTGCGCGGCTTCGTCGCCGCCCGCCTCCCCGACCACATGGTCCCGGCCGCCGTGGTCCCCCTCGACCGCTTCCCCCGCCTGCCCAACGGCAAGCTGGACCGGACCGCCCTGCCCGCCCCCGACTTCACCGCCCTGTCCTCCGGACGCGCCCCCGCCACCCCACTGGAAGAGACGCTCTGCGCGGTCTTCGCCGAGGTGCTGGGGCTCGAACAGGTCGGCGTGGACGACGACTTCTTCGCCCTGGGCGGCGACAGCATCGTGGCGATGCAACTCGTCGGCCGGGCCCGGGCGGCGGGCGTGCGGATCACCCCGCGTCTCGTCTTCCGGCACCGGACGGTCGCCGCGCTGGCCACGGTCGCCGAGTCCGCCGACACCGGTGCGCCGCGCCGGGAGGACGACGGCACCGGAACCGTCCCGCTGACCCCGGTGATGCACTGGCTGCGCGAACTGGGCGGCCCCTTGTCCACGTACCACCAGGGCGCGCTCGTACGGACACCGGCGGCCCTGGACCGACAGGCTCTGACCGCCGTGCTCCAGGCCCTCGCCGACCGGCACGACATGCTGCGGGCGCGGCTGTCCCGGGAGGACTGGTCGCTGCACGTCCCGCCCGTCGGTTCGGTGGACGCCGGAGGGTGGATCGAGCGGGTGGACGTGGCCGGACTCGATGACCAACAGCTCGCCGACGCCGTACGCGAACACGCCCTCGCGGCACGCTCGTTGCTGGATCCCGATGCGGGCGCCATGGTCCGGGCCGTGTGGTTCGACGCGGGGGAGGCGCCCGGGCGGCTGCTGCTGATGGCCCATCACCTGGTCGTGGACGGTGTGTCCTGGCGGGTGCTGCTGCCCGACATGGCGGCGGCCTGGGAGGACGTCCGCGCCGGGCGGGAGGTGCGGCCGGCTCCGGTCGAGACCTCCTTCGCCCGCTGGGCCAGGCTGCTCACCGAGCGGGCCCAGGAACCGGCCCGGGAGGCGGAACTGCCCTTGTGGGAGAGCGTGTTGGACGCCAGTCCGTTCCCGCTCAACCGCCCCCTGGACCTGGGCCGCGACACCACCGCCACCCAGCGGGAGGTCGTGCTGCGCCTGCCCGCCGAGCACACAGGGCCGCTGCTCTCCGTCGTGCCCGCGGCCTTCGGAGCCGGTGTCAACGACGTGCTGCTCGCGGGGCTCGCGCTCGCCGTCACCGACTGGCGGCGGCGTGCGGGCGACTCCGGCACCTCCGTCCTCGTCGACCTGGAAGGCCACGGCCGCGAGGAGGAACTGGCCGGGGACGACGCCGACCTCTCCCGCACGGTGGGCTGGTTCACCAACGTCTTCCCGGTCCGGCTCGATTCCGGGACCGCCGACCCCGCCGACGCGTTCGCGGGCGGCCCGGCGGCCGAGGAAGCCGTGCGACGGGTGCGCGAGCACCTGGCGACCCTGCCTGCAGGCGGCCTCGGCTACGGCATGCTGCGCCACCTCAACCCCCGCACCCGCGACGTGCTCTCGGCCCGCGAACCGGCCCGCGTCGAGTTCAACTACCTGGGCCGGTTCGGCATCCCCGAGGAGAGGGACTGGTCGTACGCGCCCGAGGAGGACGCGGCCGACATCGGGCCCGAGGCCGCGATGCGGCAGGGCCACGCGCTGACCGTCAACGTCGTGACCGAGGACCGCGCGGACGGTCCGGTGCTGACCGCGCACTGGTCGTATCTGGAAGGGCTGTTGACGCGCGAGACCGTGCAGGATCTCGCCCGGAGCTGGTTCCGGGCGCTGGAGGGGCTCGTCGCGTGGGCGGCAGCGAACCCGTACAAGGGAGGACAGGCATGAGCAGCAATCCGTTCGAGGACCCCGAGGGCACCTACCTGGTGCTCGTCAACGACGAGCACCAGCACAGCCTGTGGCCGGACTTCGCCGAGGTGCCCGCGGGCTGGCGGACCGTCCACGGCCCGGCGGCCCGGCAGGCCTGCCTCGAGTACGTCGAGACCCACTGGACCGACATGCGGCCCCGGAGCCTGGCCGAGGCGATGGATCGCTGACCCCGCGCAAAGAGAAGGGGGGCGGTCCTCGGACCGCCCCCCTCGCACTGCCCGACGTCAGGACGCGGGCTGCTCCACCTTCGTGTCCGCCTTGCCGTCGACGGCCGCCGCCAGCTGCGGCGCCAGCCGCTCCACGACGTAGGGCAGGCTGAGGACGGTGCCCATGGACAGCGCGTTGCCGTAGTCGCTCGACTCGTTCACATAGACCTCACGGCCCTCGCCGACCACCTTCAGGTCCTTGTAGGAGGCGTCCTTGTGCAGCTTGTCGGCGTCCTTGGTGACATCGGCGACCTGCCACACGATCGCGTCCTGGTCCAGCAGATCGGTGCGCTCCTTGCTGATGTTCGCGCCGAACTGGTCACCGATCGCCTTGTCCAGGTCCTTCGGCAGCGAGAAGCCGAGGTCGGTGAGGAGATGCGAACGCGGGTCCTGGCTGCCGAAGACGAACATGCCCTCGTACGGCGTGGCCATCACGGCCGTCTTGCCCTGGAACTCGGGGTGTTCCTCGACAGCCGCCGCGATCACGTCCTCGGTCGCCTTGACGGCCGCCGACGCCTCCTCCGGCTTGCCCAGGGCCTTGCCGATGATCCCGGTCTGCTCCTGCCACGGCACGCCGTAGTCGTTGTACTCCTTGGGCTGGGCGACCACGGGGGCGAACTTGGACAGCGACTCGTACTGTTCCTTGGTGAGTCCGCCGTACACGGCCAGGATCAGGTCCGGCTTGAGCGCGGCGATCTTCTCCACCTGCGGTCCGGTGCCCGTGTCCGTCAGGACGGTGGGCGCCTCGGCGCCGGCGAGCTTGTCCTCGGCCCAGGGGCCGACGGCGCCCTTGTAGCCGCCGAGCCACTCGGTGGTGCCGACCGGGACCGTACCGAGGGCCAGCGCCGAGTCCTGGTCGGTGAGGCCGACGGTCACGACCCGCTTCGGCGCGGACTCGATCGTCGTACTGCCGTACTTGTGGCTGATCGAGACCGGGAAGGCGGACTCGCCGGAGGCGCTCGCCTTCGGGTCGGTGTCCGACGTGCCGGAGTCCGAGTCGTCGTCGCCGCAGGCCGTGGCCGCGGAGAGGAGCAGGAGGGCGGAGCCGAGCGCGGCGGCGAGCCGGGGCGCTCTGCGGGAGCGGGAGCGGAACATCGGTCGTCCTTCTGTTCGGTTTCCTGTGGAGCGGGCTTTCTAGGAGTCGCTGTCGCGGGTGTCCGACCAGGCGGCCCAGAGGGTGGCGTAGGGACCGGCGGCGGCGCGCAGTTCGTCGTGCGTGCCGGTCTCGACGATCCGTCCGGAGTCCATGACGACGATCCGGTCGGCGGTCGCCGCCTGGCTGAGGCGATGGGCCACGATCAGCGCGGTCCGGCCGTCCACCGCCCGCGCGACCGCCTTCTCCAGCGCCCGAGCCCCGGCGCTGCCCGCCTCGGCGGTGGCCTCGTCGAGGATCACCACGGGCGGATCGGCGAGGATCAGCCGGGCCAGCGCCAGCGCCTGCGTCCGGTCGCCGGTGAGCCGGTGACCGCCGTCGCCGACGACCGTGGCGAGTCCCTCGGGGAGCGCCTCGGCCCAGGCCAGCGCGTCGACCCGGTCGAGCGCGGCGCGCAGCTCGTCGTCGGTCGCGTCGGGTCTGGCCAGCCGCAGATCGTCGGCGAGCGGGCCCGCGAAGACGTGCGTCTCCTGCGTGACCAGGGCGACCGTACGGCGTCCGGCGGCCAGTTCCGTCGGCGGTACGCCGTTGACCAGTACCGTTCCGGCGGTGGGCGGCTGGATGCCCGCGACGAGCCGGGCCAGGGTCGTCTTCCCGGCCCCGCTGGCGCCGACGAGGGCGATCCGCTCGCCGTGCCGGATCGTCAGGTCGATGTCGTGCAGGACGGGGTGTCCGGGCCGGTAGGCGTGGTGGAGGCCGCGCACGGTGACCTCGGCCCGGTCCGTCCCGGTGGGGCGGGCCGGCCGCGCCGGTGCGGGTTCGTCGGTGACCCCGACGAGCCGGGCCAGGCCCGCCGTCGCCGACTGGGCGTCGTCCAGGAGGACCAGGGCCGCGTTGACCGGGGTGAACAGACTGTGGAAGTACAGGGCGGCGGCGGTCGCGGTACCCACGGAAGCGGAGCCCTGGCGGACCAGCCAGTACCCGGTGAACAGCACGGCGGCCAGACCGATGTACTCGGCGATGTGCAGCCGGCTGTAGAAGCCCAGTACCAGCCGGACCCCGCGCATGGTCAGCGCCACCAGCGACCAGGACCGCTCGGTGACCCGCCCGGAGTGCTCCCGCTCGAGCCGGAACGCCCGCACGGTCGAGGATCCGGCGATGGTGTCGAGGAGTTGCTGCTGCTGGGCGCCCGCCGCCACCCGCTGCTCGGCGTACAGCGGCACGGCACGGGCAACGTACCAGCGGGCGGTGGCGACCTGCACCGGCACCGCCAGCAGCGCGGCCAGCAGGAACCGCCAGTCGAGAATGGCCAGCGCGCCCAGGGTGAGGAAGATGGTCAGCAGGGAACGGGCCAGTTCCGGGAGGGCGTTGCGGACGGCCTCGGCGACGAGGGAGACGTCGGCTGTGACCCGGGCGGTGAGGTCACCGGCGCCGGCCCGCTCCACGCGCTCCAGCGGCAGGCCGAGCGCTCGTTCGACGAACCGCTCGCGCAGCCGGGCCAGCGTGGTCTCGCCGAGCCGGGAGATCAGCGACAGGCCGAACCCGGTGGCGACACCTTGCCCGACGGCGACGGCCGCCAACAGCGCGGCCGTGGTGGTGATCGCGTCCACGGACCCCCGGTCGGCGGCCAGGTCCACGATCCGGCCCAGCAGCGGCTGGGTGAGCAGGCCGATGGCGGTCGCGGCGACCATGACGGCGAAGGCGGCGAGCGCCAAGCCCCGCTGCGGACGCAGGAGTTCACCGATCGCGGCGCGGGTGCGCGCGGGCGTGGCGACGGGCAGCAACTCCTGGGACCCGCTCACGCCAGCACCGCCGTACGGTAGTCGGTGTGCTGGTGGACCAGCCTCTCGTGGGAGTCGTCCGCCACGACGCCGCCCGCATCGAGCAGCACGACTCGGTCGGTCACCGCGAGCAGGGCGGGGCTGTTGGTCACCAGTACGGTCGTGCGTCCCGCGCGCAGTTCCCGCAGACCCGCTGCCATCCGCGCCTCGGTGACGGCGTCGACCGCCGTGGTCGGTTCGTGCAGGACCAGGACGGGGGCGTCGGCGGCCAGAGCCCGTGCCAGGGCCACCCGTTGGCGCTGCCCTCCGGAGAGCGAGCGCCCCCGGGCGGTGACCGCGGTGCCGGCGCCGTCGGGGAGCGTGCGGACGACCTCGTCGGCGCCGGAAGCGGTGATCGCCGCCTCGACGGGGGCCGTGGGGCCCGCGGCGGCCTTGACGTTCTCCAACAGGCTGCCCTCGAACAGGTCGGCGTCGTGCTCGGCGACGAGCAGCGCTGCCCGAAGCTCCGCGAGCCCCAGCGTGGTGAGGTCCGTTCCGTCCAGCTCCACGGACCCCTCGTCGGGGTCGGCGTGGCGGGCGAGGCAGTGCAGCAGGGCGGAGGCGTGGGCGGGGTCGAGGGTGACGACGCCGACCGTCTCGCCGGGCAGGACCTCCAGATCCACGGCACGCAGCGGGCCGTACGACAGCCCGCGCAGCCGCAGTCGGCCCTCGACGCGGCCCAGCACGGGAGCAACGGCCTTCGTCGGTACGGCGTGTTCGGCGCCGAGCACCTCCGCGATCCGTGCGGCTGAGGCGCGGCCCTGCGCCAACTGGGCGTTGACCCAGGCGAATTCCGAGAGCGGGCCGATGAGGAAGAGGGCGAGCGCGACGGCCGAGACCAGTTCTCCGAGGCCGATGTCGCCGCGCGCGGCGAGCCGTCCGCCGACCAGGGCGACCACGGCCAGGAAGGCGCCGGTGAGCATGGTCACCACGCCGTTCTGCCAGGCCTCGGCCCGGGCCGCGCGCAGGGTGGCGGTGAGCGAGTCCTGGCTGATCCGGCGGTAGCGGGAGACGGCCGCCGGCTCGGCGCCGATGCCCTTGAGCACCCGCAGTCCGGCCACCAGGTCGGCGGCGACACCCGAGGCCAGAGCCGCCCGCTCCTGCTCGGTCTCGCTGCGCCGCTCCAAGGGCTTGCTCAGCAGATGCCCGAGCCAGAGCAGCAGCGGTGTGCCCAGCAGGACCAGCAGACCCAAGGGAACGGACATGCGCAGCAGCACGATCGCGCCGACGGCCAGTCCGGCCGCACTCGCGATGCCGACGATGAGGGCCATCGCGACGGCGCCGACCCGTTTGGCGTCCTCGGTGGCGGTGTTCGCCAGCTCGCCGGGCAACCGCCCCTCCTCCGCGCCGCCTTCGGGGGCGAGGACCCGGTCGACGAGTTCGGTCCGCAGCCGGTGCGCGGCGGTCACCGAGGCCCGTTCGCCGGCGCGGGCGGAGAAACGGAAGCTGAAGGAGAGGCCGACGTAGACGACGGCCAGCACCCCGAGCCACCACATCAGGCCCTCGACATCGCCGTCGACGACCCCGCGCTCGACGGCGAGGCCGATGACGAGAGGCACCAGGGCCTCGCCCGTCTGGTGGCCCATGCCCAGCACGGCGCCGAGCGCGACATCCCCGCGCTGTCCGCCCACCGCACGCCGCAGGACGTCCCGTCCCGGCGGGTCCGCTTTCCTCACGCATCCTCCGGACCGGTTCCACAGCGCCCAGAAACCGTACTCACAACTTAGGTAAGGCTAACCAGAACTCCCTTGCTCGGCTACCCCTTTGGCTTCTGACAATCAGCGCCGCAGCGCCGTCTCCCGCTCCACGCGCGACAGCTTCTCCGGGTTGCGTATTGCGTACAGGCCGGTGATCAGGCCGTCGTCGATGCGGACCGCCACCACCGTGTCCACCTCGCCGTCGAGCCGGAGGATCAGTGCCGGGTGGCCGTTGACCTGGGCCGGTCGCAGGCCGCCCGCGGCGGTGCCGCGCATGCGCGAGACGGCCAGGAGGGCGGCCACGCTGTCGGCGCCCACCACGGGCGTCAGCGCGGCCTGGGCGACTCCGCCGCCGTCGCCCAGGAAGACGACGTCCGGGGCGAGGATGTCGAGCAACTCCCGCAAGTCGCCTGTCTCGACCGCGTGCTGGAAGGCTTTCAGGGCCGCTCGTGTCTCGGCCGGGGAGACTCCCCCGCGCGGGCGGCGCGCGGCGACGTGCGAGCGTGCGCGGTGGGCGAGTTGGCGTACCGCCGCCGGAGTCCTGTCCACGGCCTCGGCGATCTCGTCGTAGTCGACGGCGAACACCTCGCGCAGCACGAACACCGCCCGCTCGGTCGGCGTGAGCGTCTCCAGCACCAGCAGCATCGCCATCGAGACGCTGTCCGCCAGTTCGACGTCCTCCGCCACGTCCGGCGCGGTCAGCAGCGGCTCGGGCAGCCAGGGGCCGACGTAGGTCTCCTTGCGGCGCTCCAGCGTGCGCAGCCGGATCAGCGCCTGCCGGGTGGCGATCCGTACCAGGTACGCGCGCTGGTTCTGTACGGCGTCCAGGTCGACGCCCGCCCAGCGCAGCCAGGTCTCCTGGAGGACGTCCTCGGCGTCGGCGGCCGAGCCGAGCAGTTCGTAGGCCACGGTGAACAGCAGATTGCGATGCCGGACGAAGGCGGCGGTGGCGGTGTCGCTCTCGGTGGCTGTCATGCGTGATCCCTCCGCACGGTCGAGTCTGTCGCACACCGGACACCGGACAGGGCCGAGTTGTGACATCGCGGCAGTGTGCCGCTTGTCACTGTCACAGCCACGGGGGCGCCGGCATCTCGTGACTGTCAGCACGTCGGACCACACATCAGGAGCACTTCATGGAACCCCGCTTCAACCTGCTCGCCAACGAGACCGGCGCCGCGATCGCCAAGCGCACCTTCGGCGTCAGCCAGATCATCCAGCAGTCCTCGCTGCCCCGGACCACCCAGGAACTGGTCAGCCTGCGCGCCAGTCAGATCAACGGCTGCGGCTACTGCGCCGACACCCACGGCAAGGAAGCCGCAGCCGCCGGAGAGACGGCCGTACGGCTCAACCTGGTGGCCACCTGGCGGCACACCACCGTGTTCACGGAGGCCGAGCGGGCGGCGCTGGAACTCGCCGAGGAGGGCACCCGGATCGCCGACGCCCACGGGGAGTGTCCGACGAGACCTGGGACCGGGTGCGCAAGCACTACGACGACGACCAGCTCGCGGCCCTGGTCGGCCTGGTCGCGATGATCAACGCCGCCAACCGGTTCGGCGTGATCCTCGACAACCAGGGCGGCTCCTACCAGCCGGGCGGGTTCAGCGGCATGGCGAGCTGACCGGCGGGCGGCCGCCGGGGCCCGGACCAGGCCCCGGCGCGCGGCCTGCGCGGGAAAGGCCAGGCCGGCAGCGCGGTTGTCGGGCCTCGCCCCACCGGCCTACCGTCGAGTGGTGGATCTCTTCTCCCGTTCCTGGACCGCCCTGCGCACCGCCGTCGCCGACCTGCCCGACGAGGACTTCGAGCGCCCTACCGGCTGCACCGGATGGTCGGTCAGAGACCTGGTGTGCCATCTGGTCATCGGCGCCCAGGACGTGCTGATCACCCTGGTCACGCCGGCCGACACCGAACCGACCGTGAACGCGGTCACCTACTGGCAGCTCGTCGAGCCCCCGACCGGCGAGGACCCGCTGGACGCGCTGGTCCCGCGCCTGGCCGCCGCGTACGGCGAGCCCAAGTGGCTGAAGTTCCACTTCGACGACGTCGGCTCCGCTGCGGGCCGCGCCGCCGGACTCGCCGACCCCGGCGCCCGGGTGAGCACCCGCGACGAGGTGCTGACGGTCGGAGACTTCCTGTACGCGTACGTCCTCGAATGGACCCTGCACCACCTCGACCTGACCGCCCACCTGCCGTCGGTCCCCGAACCACCCGCCGAGACCCTCGCGGCCACCCGGGAACTGCTCGAGAAGCTCGCGCGCACGCCGTTCCCGGCCGCGCTCCCGGACAAGGACGCGCTGCTGATCGGCACCGGGCGGCGCGCGCCTACGGAGGCGGAGCGGGTGGAACTGGGAGAACTCGCCGAGCGGTTGCCGCTCGCGGTGGGGTGAGCGCTCACACTCTTGCCGCCCTTCGGGTCAGCTCTCGTTGCCCGCCCGCAGCCACCCGATGTAGTCGGCCGCGGCCCGCTCGGTGTCGTACTCGGGCCGGTAGCCGGTGTCCTCCCTCAGGCGGCTGGTGTCCAGGACCAGGTGGTGCGCGGAGCCGCCGGCGGGGAGGCTGACCCGGGCGTCGGGCACCACCTTCCTGATCGCCTCGATGAGCTGGGCGTTGGTGGTGGCCCGGCCGGATCCGACGTTGTACGTACGGTGGTTGAGCCGGTCCGCGAGCTGGAGCAGGGCGATGGCACGCCCGGTGTCCTTCACGTAGTTCAGATCGAGCCCGTCCTCGGCGTGGGCCGGCCCCACGAGGTGGGAGAGGTCGGGAGCGGTGCCCCGGGCGGCGGCGTGCACCAGGGCGGGTGCGGCGAAGAACGGGTCCTTGTGGCCCAGCGGTCCCCAGGTCCCGGAGATGCGGTAGTTGACGATGTCGAGGCCGGTGGCCTCGGCGAGATAGCCGCCCAGCAGCTCGCCGACCTTCTTGAACGTGGGGATCGACACGGGCACGTCCATCGCCAGCGGGGCGTCCTCGCGGAACGGGCCGGCGTTCTCGGCACCGACGTAGACCCCGATCGTGCTGGCGAGGCCGAGTCGCCGTACGCCCCAGTCCTGCGCGGCCTGCGCGATGTTCAGCAGGCCGTCCAGTGCCGCGCGGGTCGCCTCGACGGGCGTGTCCGGATCCGAGGGCCACGGGAAGGAGCCGGCCATGTGCACGATGCCGGTGATGTCGTGGCGGCGGCCGAGGGCGAGCAGGGCCGCACGGTCGGCGACGTCCGCCTGTTCCACCTTCACCGGTGCGCCGGCGAGGACGGCGGGGAGGTCGCGGGGGCGGCGCTGGACGACGACGCATTCCTCGCCCAGGTCGAGCAGGGCGCGCACGGTGTGGGACCCGATGAAGCCGAGTCCTCCGGTGACGAGGATCATCATGTGTCCTTTCGATACGGGGAGTTCACTTGGACCGCAGCTCTCCGAGCGGGCTCGGGCCCTCTTCCAGCGCGGTGACCTCCGCCCGCCAGTCGGTGGCGTCGGCGCGGAGGGTGTCGCGCAGGAATGCGGTGGTGAGCCGCTGTATGAGGGCGACTCGGGCGGGACTGGCGTCCGTTGTCTCCGCGGCCTCGTGTCCGGAGATGCCGCCGAGCGAGTGCTCCGCGTCGTAGAGCGTGAGCAGGCTCTTGGGGCCCGGACTGTGCGTGTAGGGGTCGGTGAACCAGTCCGGTCCGCGCGTGGACAGCTGGGACTGGTCCTTGTCCCCGGCGACGATCAGTGCCGGGGCGGTCATGGTGGCGAAGGACGGCCGCATGAAGGGGAAGTGCTCGGCGGCGAAGGGGGTGAGATCGTCGCCGAGCCCGGTCAGGGCGAGCAGGACGCCGGCCCGGACGCGAGGGTCGGACATGTCCTCGCCGGGCAGCCCGTCGGCGCCGAGGACCCTGGCGCCGAGCAGCGTGCTCGCTGTCTGGGCTCCCCAGGAGTGACCGGCCACGGCGACGAGATCGCGGTTAACCCGCCCGGCCAGGCCCGGCAACGCGGCCTCCAGGACGTCGAGTTCATCGAGGACGCGCCGCAGGTCCTCTGTCCGGTGGCGCCAGATCTGGGGCGTACGGGGGTCCTCGGCGGGCAGGCCGAGGGTCCTGGAGTCCAGGTGGGTGGGCTGGAGGACCACGAAGCCGTGGGCGGCCCAGTGGTCGGCCAGCGGGGCGTAGCCGTCCATCGACGAGCCGAAGCCGTGTGAGAAGACGAGAACGGGCAGCCGGTCGCCGGTGGCGGGGGCGGACACGCGGACCTGGAGGTCCTCGCCGCGGCCGGGGGCGGACAGCACGACCGGCTTCGCGGAGAGGACCGTGGCGGGCGAGCCCGCGCGGTGGTGCGGGGATTCGGACATGGAGGTGCCTTCCCTTCGGTGCTCGCGCACTCCGGGTTCGGTGAGGGGTGGCTCTCCGGGCGGCATGGTCGGCCGTGGCCCGGTCTGCCATCATGAAGTGAAACGGAACGACGTTCCGTTAATCACGACGATACGGAACGCTGTTCCGTTTTGCAAGACCGATCAGGGAAGGAGTGCCGACGGTGAACGACAGCGGTGAGGGCGCGGGAAGCTCGGCAAGGTCCAAGCGCAAGGACGCCCGGCGCAACCAGCAGACGCTGCTCGACGCGGCCGCCGCGGTCTTCGTCGCCTCCGGCGTGGACGCGCCGGTGCGGGACATTGCGGCCGAGGCCGGCGTCGGGGTGGGCACGATCTACCGGCACTTCCCCACCCGGGCGGACCTCGTCATCGCCGTCTACCGCCATCAGGTCGACGCCTGCGCCGAGGCGGGACCGGCCCTGCTCGCGAGCAGTCCGACGGCCCACGGGGCCCTCGCGCGGTGGGTCGACCTCTTCGTCGACTTCCTCGTCACCAAACACGGCCTGGCCGCCGCGATGCAGGGGGACAGCGCCGGATTCGAGGCCCTGCACGGCTACTTCCTCGAACGCCTCCTGCCCGTCTGCGCGGAGCTGCTCGACGCGGCCGCCGCCTCCGGCGAGATCCGCTCCGACCTCGACGCGTATCACCTCATGCGCGGCATCGGGAACCTGTGCATCGGTGCCGAGAGTGACGCGCGCTACGACGCGCGCCGACTGGTCGCGGTGCTGGTCGCGGGGTTGCGCGAGCCGAAGTGAACTCCGGGGGCGGTGTTCGGACGAAGATCAACCGGTCGGCGCAACGACAAATCGATACAGCGGGTGAAGGGGGCCGCCTCTTGATCAACTCGGTGGCGCGCGGCGGCGATCCTGGGTCCGCATCGATCAACGGACCGGCCGGCGCCCGTCGTCCGGCCCCGGTCCTCCTAGCGGCATGGAGTCCCCCTTGCGTGTTCGTCGTTTCGTGACCGGCGCTCTCGGCAGCGCGGCCCTCGTCCTCACCTCGTTCGGCGTGGTCACCACGTCCGCCGTACCGGTTGCCGCCGACCCGTGCGGCTTCTACGAGACCGGCTCCGACGCCTGGTACAACCACTGCACCTCCGACGGCTCGAATGTCGTCATCAAGGTCGAGGTCGCCTGGCAGGCCGACTACGAGCGATGTGTCGGACCCGGCAAGAGCTGGCTGGGCTCCGCCTCCAAGATCCAGGGCGCGTACTACGTAGGCCGCACCTGCTGATCCCGCAACCCGCGTGAGGGGCGGACGGGCCGAGGTCCGTCCGCCCCTCCTTCCTCTCAGCAGATGGTCTGCCGGCTGTTCACCAGCGTGTTGTTCCGGAACGTGGTGTTGGTCCTGCAGGGGTTCTCGGTGATCGCCGAGTTGGTGACCGTCAGGTTCTGGACGGTGATGTCGGAGTTGTTGGGGAACTCCGAGCGGGCCGCGAGGCGGATCTCGCCGCCGCCGGTGACACTGCCGCTCTGGGCGGCGATGTTCACGTTGTAGCAGTTCTCGATCAGGATCGAGTTGTTGCCCGTGTTCGAGAGGTTGACCCGGTCGATGACCGCACCGCCGCTCTCGGACACGCAGAACACCCCGCGTCCGCCGCCGCGCGCGACCACCTCGCCGACGCGGATGTTGGTGGGGTACGAACTGCCCACCCGGCCGTTGCGGTTGGCCATGCGGAAGGCCGCGTATCCGGTGCCGGTACCCGCGCTGTCGGCGTCGACCTTCGCGACGGTGGCGTTGATCGTCTGGTTCAGCAGCAGCCCGGACTCGCCCACATCGCGGGCGGTGACCGTGCCGACGGTGAGGCCGTCCACGCCGTACGTCTCCACCGCGTGACTGCTCGCCCCGGACACGTAGACGTTGTCGATCCGCACGTTGCGCGTCCACTGGGTGGTGTCGCCGCGGTTGTCGACGCGGATGCCGAGGCCCGCCGAGAGGCGCATGTCGATCTGGCCGAGCACGACGTTCTGGACGTTGCGCAGGAAGATGCCGTAGAGCGGCGCGCCGGTGACGTTGAGGTGCTGGACCTCGATGTCGCGGACGCCCCGGGCGTAGACGGGGGCCTGGTCGCCGGAGCCCGATCCGGTGACGTTGATCGTGCCGCACACGTCCAGCACGGTGTAGCTGGGCAGGGAGACCCGGGATCCGGCGCTGATCGATCCCGAGCCGCGGACCACGACCCGCTCCTTCGAAGTGCGGCCCGCGGTCAGGCTGTTGACGGCCGCCTGCATGGCGGCCCGCATGTCCGTACCGGTGTACACGGCGGAACCCCCGCGGCGGGCGGTCCAGGTGCTGCCGCTGAGCACGGCCTCGGCCTGGTAGGCGCCCTCGCCGCAGGCCGCCGCGAGTCGCGGGGCGACGGCGCTGGCGGGTTCGGTGAGTAACGCGGCGCCGGTGAGCAGCGCGGTGGCACAGGCGGCGGAGGCGACGGCCCGGCTTCTGTGTTTCATCTCGGCTCCTGGAATCGAGTGGGGTTCAATGGGTTGAATCGATTCACATGCGGGGTGTGGCATAGCAAGCGGTTTCTGTGATGGCTCGCGAGTGTGCCAACGGCCCTGCGGGGCGTCAAGGGGCCGGGCTGGAGGAGTGGCCGCGCAGGGGGTGGGCGTACCGCCATTCGAGTGGTGACCGTGCAGGGGCGGGCGTACCGTCGAACGGTGGACCGAGAGTGGACGCAGTCGTCCGCTGACCCCTCGCGAGGGTGCGAGCCCCGAGAGTGCGAGACGTTATGAGCAGCAGCCCGCAGCCCACCACCCCACAGACCACCGCCAAGGAGAACGGCGGTGGCGGAAGTGCGATGGCCCTGCTGGTCATCGCCTCGTGCCAGTTGATGGTGGTCCTGGACATCACCATCGTGAACATCGCGCTGCCGGACATCCAGCGCTCCCTGGACTTCTCCACCACCAGCCTGTCCTGGGTGGTCAACGCCTACACGCTGACCTTCGGCGGACTGCTCCTGCTCGGCGGCCGGGCCGGTGACATCCTCGGCAGGCGCCGGGTGTTCATCTTCGGCGTCCTGCTGTTCGTGTTCGCCTCCCTACTCGGCGGCTTCGCCCAGAACGAGGCCCAACTCCTCGCCGCGCGCGCCCTCCAGGGCGTCGGCGGCGCCATCGCCTCACCGACCTCCCTCGCCCTGATCAGCACCACGTTCCGCGAAGGCCCGGAACGCAACCGGGCGTTCGGGGTGTTCGCCGCGGTCTCGGCGGGCGGCGGCGCGATCGGACTGCTCGCCGGCGGCATGCTCGTGGAGTGGCTGAACTGGCGGTGGGTGCTCTTCGTCAACGTCCCGATCGGCCTGCTCATCGCGCTCGCCACGCCCCGCTGGATCAAGGAGTCCGAACGCCACCCGGGCCACTTCGACATCACCGGCGCACTGACCTCCACCGCGGGCATGGTGCTCCTGGTGTACGGCTTCATCCGCGCCGCACAGGACGGTTGGCGGGACCCGCTGACGGTGGCCTCGTTCGCCGGGGCGGTAGTTCTCCTGGCCTTGTTCATCCTGGTGGAACGCCGGTCCACCCAGCCCATCACGCCGCTGCACATGTTCCTCGACCGCAACCGCGCGGGCACCTACGGCATCATGCTGTGCCTTGCGGCGGCGATCTTCGGCATGTTCTTCTTCCTGACCCTCTTCGTGCAGAACGTGCTGGACTTCAGCCCGTTGCAGGCCGGGCTCGCCTTCCTGCCGGTCAGCGCGGTCATCGCCGTCGGCGCGGGGCTCGCGTCCAAGTTCCTGCCCACGTACGGGCCCAAACCCTTCATGGTGGTCGGCGCCATCCTGGCCGCGGCCGGTCTGGGCTGGCTGACCCTGACCGACGTCGATTCCACCTACGCCGGCAGCGTCCTCGGGCCGATGCTCGTCTTCAGCCTGGGCATGGGCATGGAGTTCGTGTCGCTGACGCTGATGGCGCTCTCCAACGTGGCCGTCCGGGAGACCGGCGCCGCCTCCGGCCTCCTCAACGCCACCCAGCAGGTCGGCGGTTCCCTCGGCCTGTCCATCCTGGTCACGATGTACGGCACGGCCAGCAGGAACGAGGCGGAGGAGCAGAAGTCCCTCTTCCAGGCCGAGGCGACCCCGGCGCAACGTCTGGAGGCCCAACGCACGGGTGAGCTGCCACCACCCTGGGGGGACGAGGTCCTCACCGCGGGAGTCTCCGCCGCCTTCATCACGGCGGCGATCTTCACGGTGGTGGCCGCGCTGATCGCGATCCTGGCGATCCAGGTCCGGCCGTCCGATCTGGAGCGGCTGAAGGGTGGCGGGGGGATGCCGGGGGCGGGGTGAGGCCTTGGCGCACGGCGGGTGAGGGTCCGTCCTTGGTTCCGGCCGCCGCGTGTCACATGATTCCGGGCTCCCCTCCCCATGCCGCCGCGCACAGAGCCCGGTCGACCTCCGTTGTGTAGTGGGCCGCCGCCAGCCAGGCCTGGGCGAAGCGGTCGAGGTCGGCCGGGACGAGGCGCCCGAAGACATCCCGGTCCCGCTCGGCCGCAGCCGCGTGCAGTTCGTCGAGCAGGTCTCCCGCCGTGGCGAGGCCCAGCCGACGCAGGCGCCGGCCGTCGGCGGCGCTGTCCCCGGGGAAGGCCAGGACCCGTCGGCCACCGGAGCCCGCCTGGTGAACTCGGCGACGAAGCAGGTGCAGGGGCGGTTCGTCGGTGCTGGGCGGCGGGCCGACGGGGGCCGCTGACGTGTCCGTCGGCAGGTCCGCGCGCTGGAGTCGGTCGAAGCCGAGGTCGACGCGGGCGTCGGGGTCGGTCGGGTGACTGGTGGCCAGCACAAGGGCGCGGGCGTGCGAGGCCGGGGTGAGGCGGGCGACGACGCGCAGTCGGGTGCCCGGGGCCGCGGCGAGCAGCCGGAGGTTGTCGCGGTACGGCAGCGCCGGGTCGTCATGGGCGGCGGCCAGGCGGACCGTCAGCCCCGCGCAGTCGGCCAGCAGACAGTCGCCCGCAGCCTCACGGACCGCGCCGAGCAAGGTGACCTCCAGGAACAGCAGGCCGTGCGCGTCCTCGGCCAGCGCACGCACCGCCTGCTCCGCGACCGGCACGCGCCACAGCCGGTCCAGCGGCTCGCCGTCCCAGGCCGCGCCGGACGCGCGCACCGCCCGTACGCCCTTCCCCGCGCCCAGCCGACCCGTCGGCGACACCGTCGCCCCGGACACGGCGAGCCCCGCGCGGGACAACTCCCGATGGGACAGCGCCGTATCGCCGACGCGTACGGCACGTCCGGCCGCCCCGACCGCCCGGCCGGCCCCGCCCGGCGCCACGTCGGACACCGTGTACAGGCGGCCCTCGGCGTCGGCGGTCCAGGTCACGGCGCCCGCGTAGCCGGTCGCGGTGAGCACGGGCTCAGAGAACAGGCCGTACAGCCGTAGCGAGCCGTCCGGGGTGTACGGCTGCCGGACGCTTCCCCTGAGCGCGGTCAACTCCGGCCCCGAGGCACGCGGTATGCGATGCGCCGCGCTCAGGACGGCGTGCAGCGTGGCCACGAGGTCGGTGAGCCGGTACGACGGATCCGCGCCGCGTGCCGCACGCAGGGCGGTGACGGCTGCGACCGCCGAGGACGAGGCCCGGGGCAGCCCGGCGAGCCGCGCGGTGTGCGCCGCGCGCAGCAACTCCGCCTGGAGCACGGCTCCGGCCCCGTCCGTCCCGGCGTCGAGCACGGCGGCGGCGGCTTCGCGCAGGGCGCGGGCGGCGGCGAGTTGGGCGGGGGTGGCGGTGAGTTGATCGGGGGCGACTGTCGGGTCGGGGGTGGCTGTTGGGCCGGGGTTGGTTGTGGGGGCGGCGGCGAGCGGGGCGGGCGCCGACTCCGACAGAGGCGCAGACTCCGACCCCGACTGTGACGCTGACCCCGACCCCGACTGTGGCGCCGACCCCGACCCCGACTCGGTTGCCGGGTCCGGGGCTTTGGCGGTGTCAGGTGCGGAGCCGGCGTCCGCAGACGTACCCGGACCCGCGTCCGTCATCGACGCGATCGGTGCCGCCGACGCCACCGCCGCGCGGTGCAGGCAGTCCGGTGCCAGCAGGCACCCGCAGCGGATCGCGTCCGCGCTGGTCACCACCCCGCCCGGGGCGCGCAGTTCGAGGTCGGTGTCGTCGTCGACGGCGAGGCGTACGGTGTCGCCGTCGACGACGACCGGCCGGTCCGCCAACTTGGCGATCCCCGCGTCCAGCCGCTTGCGCAGCCGGGGCGACAACGCTCCGACCAGTTCTGCGGTCACCTCCGGGGCGACCGGCGGAAGGCCCGGGCTCATGCGATCTTCTCTCCTACCCAGCGGGCGAGTTCGAGTGGACTGAGGGCGGCCACCGGCATGCCCGCGGCGACGAGCTGTCCCGCCACGCCGGTGGAGTAGCGGGGTCGGCCCGCGTCGTCGAGGCTCGCGCAGCCCAGCACGTGGCAGCCGGCCCCGACCAGGGCACGCACCTCGGCGAGGAGTCCGCCGAGCGGATAGCCCTCCTCGAAGTCGCTGACGACCACCACGAGCGTGCGGGACGGCACGGTGACCAGCTCGCGCGCGTGCCGGAGCCCGGCGGCGATGTGCGTGCCGCCGCCCACGCTGACCTCCAGCAACAGGGACAGCGGGTCGTCGACATGGCCGGTGAGGTCGATGACCTCTGTGGAGAAGGCGAGGAAGTGCGTGGACAGGGTGGGCACCCCGGCCAGTACCGAGGCGGTCAGCGCCGCCCAGACCGTGGACGCCTCCATTGACCCCGACACGTCGGTGACCAGGATCAGCCGCCAGTCGGCGGCGCGCTTCGCCCGGGTACGGAACACCGGGCGCTCCGGGACGACCACGACCCGCCCGTCCGGGCCGCGCCGGGCGGTCGCCAGGTTGGCGCGCAGGGTGCGCGGCAGGTCCAGGCCGCCGCCCGGCCGACGGCTCGGGCGGGGCAGCGCCGTGCCGTGCAGGGCCGGGCGCAGCCGTGTGGCCAGCTCCCGGGTCAGCGCGTCAACGAGGCGGCGCACCAGCGGACGCAGCGCGGCCAGGCGTGCCTCGGGCAGCCCTCCCGCGTGCATGAGCACCGTGCGCAACAGGTCGACGGAGGGGCGCGCACGGTCCGGATCGAGCTCGGCCAGCACATCGGTACGCCCCGAGGCGGCGGCCGCCGCCAGCACCTCCTCGCGGATCCCGGGCCCGAACAGGGCGGCCAGTTCCTCGGACCACTCCCGCACACCGGGGTACGGCGCCTCCCGGCCACCGCCGCCACCGGCCGCCCCGGGCAACCCGCCCCTGCTGCCCTCCCCGCGCCCGGTGCCGTACAGCTCGTCCAGCGCGGTGGCCAAAGCGGCGGCGGAACGCGGCAGTTGGTCGGCTCGCCGCCCCAGGACCAGGCGCCAGCGGTCGGTGGGGGAGAGCCGGTGGTGGTCCGCCGAGGAGGGGGCCGGCAGCTCCTGGGAGCGGCCTGGCACTGACGGAGAGACTCGTTCGGTGGCCTCCGGGCCGTTCGCCGACGCAGGGCTCGGAAGCATGCCCAGCCGGTCCAGTTCACCTCGGGCCACCAGGTCCGCCCGCGTCCACGTGGCGAGAGCGGCCGGGTCGACGCCGCCGGTGTCGGTGACGCCGCCCGAGGTGCCGAGGCGGTCGTCCACGGCTGCGAGGAGGCGTTCGCGGGCCGCGGGGCTGAGCGTGTCGAAGCCGCCGCGCAGGGCGGGCAGCCGGTCGAGGAACGCCCGGTCCGGCAGCTCCGCCACCCGCTTCAGCAGGGGTTCGAGCGCGGCGGGCGCCGATTCCAGGAGCGGTCCGGCCGCCGTCAGGATGCCCGTCAGGCGGGCGGTGAGGTCCGAGCGGGACTCCGGGGCGGTGGCCGAGTCGACCCAGGAGGCGATCCGGCCGCCCAGGGCGTCGGGTGCCTCGTGTCCGAGCAGGACGCGTACGGCTCCGGCGGCGCCGCGCATCAGCGGGGAGCCGTCGGCGGCGAGCCGGGCCAGGGCGTCGGTGAGCCGGATACCACCCAACTCGTCTGCTCGGTGCGCGAGTTCCAGCAGGGCGTGGGCGTCGGCCGGGTCCTCGGAACCGGTCAGTCCGTCCACCTGGCGGACCGCGGCGGAGGTCAGCAGCTCGGCCACGGCCGCGGCCCGGGTCGTACGGTCCTCGTCGGCGCCGAGCCCGGGGATGTGACCGGCACGCAGCTGGTCCAACAGGGCCAGGCCGGCGAGGAGTTCGGGCAGGGTGCCGGACTGGGGGAGCACGTCGGCGACGTCGGCGAGCCGTTCGTCCGCGAGCGCGGGCAGCCCGCACTCCGCCGCTTCCCGCAGGCCCCGCAGCGTCTGGTCGGCCGTAGCACCGCCCCCGTCCCGCTCCGTCCGCCGTCGCTCCCGCAGCACGCCCTCCGCGGCCTGCGCCGGGGTGACCCCGCGCACCCCGGCCGCGGTCAGCATCGCCGCCGTCGCCGGGGTCCAGCGCACCTCCCACCGCGAGGTGAGCGCCTCGGCACCGCCCGCCCCGGTCACCTCCTGGGCCTGTCCGTACGGCACCCCGCAGACCGTCAGGCGGCGCAGCAGCAGTTCGCGTCTGCGGTCCAGATCGGAGCGCAGCGGATCGAGCCGCAGATCGCGCGAGGCGGAGTCGGCGCCGGGGCCGGGCAGCCCGAGTGCGGACAGCTCCGCCTCCACCGCCGGGGCGAGCCCGCTGCGGGGCGCGCCGGGGGCGGGCCGTCCGACGCGGGTCCCGACGAGCACCCGCTCCATCGCCCGGGCCACGGCCCGGCCCCGGCCGTACGGCTCACCCTGCGCGAGCACCGTCTGCACCGCCTCGACCAACTCGCCGCGCCCCGCGGCGGGCAGCCCCCGCAGCCGGGCCAGGTCACCGGCCAGCCTGCTGATCTCCCGCGCGTCGGCGGGCCCCGCGGGATGCCCGAGCGACCGGAGCTCGGCACACACCTCCACGGCCGCCCGCGTCAGCGCATCCTCCAGCGCGACCGGATCTCCCGCCGCCCGAAGGACCAGGTGCTGCCACTCCGGGTCCCGAATACCGGCCGGATAGCCCGACCGTTCGTCGAGGAGCGCGTAGGTGTAGGGGATGAGTGAGGTGGTCCAACTCCGCTTCAGCTCGGGCGCATCCACGGCAACCGCCGGCGGCTCGCCCGTCGCCGGCGCACCACCCATACCGGATTCCCCCACCAGCGCCGGAGCATGGAACGCCCCGACGACCGCCGCCGCCCGCTCCCCGCCGGCCGTGGCCGTCGCCAGACACGCCCGCATCCAGTGCTCGCGGCGCAGGTCCAGTTCCGGAATGCCCCCCGAGCGTGCCGCGTCCTCGCGCAGGGCCCAGCCGGTGAGCAGGGCCGCCCGGCGCAGGGATTCCGGCGGGGAGCCCGGGGCGGTGGCCTCGACGAGGCGGTCCCACAGGTCGTCCCCGGGGCGGCCGGTCAGGCGGGAGCGCAGCGCGTCCGCTATGCCGGGACCCGTCGAGGGCGACCCCGACCGCCCTCGCCCCTCGCCCCATGCGCGGTCCGCCAGCGGCAGATCGCACGCCACCACCGGGACCCCCTGCCGGGCCGCCCAGCGCACCGCGGCCAGTTCCGGCGAGAAGTCGGCGAAGGGGTAGAACGCCGGGCCGCCGCCCCCGTCCCCCGGCGCCGCCGCGAGAGCCACCGGCGCCCGGGTCTCCTCGTGACCGAGCCACGGCAGCCATTCCTGCATCTCGGCGGGCAGTTCGACGAGCACCACGTCCGGCTTCGCCGCGTCCAGCAGCGCGGGCACGGCCGCGGCGAGGGACGGCGCGTGATGCCGTACGCCGATGAGGTACGGCGCCGCCGGGTCGGTGAGGGCCGTCACGGCCTCGTCGGGGGAGAGGGCCACGGTCGTCAGCCCTCCAGCACCGTGCGCAGGTCCCACAGGGTGCGCCACGTGGCACTGCCCTGCTCGGCCCGCCGTCGGACCGGGCCGTCCCAGTAGCCGCGCAGCCGGGCCGCGTCGGCGGGGTCGTCCTTGCGGACCACGCCGAGCAGATGGCCGGGCAGCAGTCCCAGCACGTCATGGTCGCCCGGGAAGTACGCGGCGGCGAGCCCCAGCGCGCCCGCCACGGACACCGCCTCCGCGGTGCTCATCACCGTCGACGGCCGCTCCACCTCCCAGCCCTCCGCCGACCGGCCCTCCCGCAGATCCCGGAAGGCTGTCACCAGCGCCTCCAGCACCGCGTCGTCCACCTGGAAGGCCGCCCCGGCCCGCTCCACCGAGGCCCGCGCCTGGCCGCGCACCAGGGCTGTCTCGGCGTCGAGGTCCGCGATCGGGCCGACCGTCTCGAAGTTGAAGCGGCGCTTGAGCGCGGCGGACATCTCCGAGACGCCCTTGTCGCGCAGGTTGGCGGTGGCGATGAGGTTGAAGCCGGGCGCCGCGTGCGCCAACGAGTCCTCGCCGCCCGCCAGTTCGGGCACCGCGATCCGCCGCTCGGAGAGCAGCGAGACCAGCGAGTCCTGCACCTCGGGCAGACAGCGGGTGACCTCCTCGACCCGGGCGATGCCGCCGCGGGTCATGGCGGTCAGGACGGGCGAGGGCACGACAGCCTGACGGCTGGGGCCCTGGGCGAGCAACAGGGCGTAGTTCCAGCCGTACTTGAGCTGGTCCTCGGTCGTGCCCGCGGTGCCCTGCACGACCAGGCCGCTGGTGCCGCACACGGCGGCCGACAGCAGCTCGGACAGCATCGACTTGGCGGTGCCCGGCTCCCCGACCAGCAGCAGACCGCGCTCCCCGGCGAGTGTGACGACACACCGCTCCACCAGCGCCCGGTCGCCCACGAACTTCGCGGACACCTCCAGCCGCCGCGGCACACCGTCCGGCGCCTCGGCATCGTCGGGGAGTTTCAGCGCACGGCCGCCGCTGCCCATCACGAACGTGACGACGGCACGGGGCGTGAGCCGCCACGCGGGCGGTCGCGGCCCGTCGTCGTACGCGGCGAGGAAGGCCAGCTCGGCGGCGTACAGATCCTCGGGCGGGACGATCTGGCGAGTGGGCGCGGTGGGCATCGGCACAGGTTCTTCCGGTCGGTCGGAGTGAGGACGGGTCGGGGTGGTCGTCATCGGCGGCGCCCCTTTCGCGTGGCCCGCGTGGTCAGTTCCTCGTAGGCCGGGGTGTCGCCGTCGCGGACGCGCTGCCAGGCGCGGGCGAACAGTTCGGGCAGCGGGAGGCGCGGGACCGCGCGCAGGTTGTCGCGGACCGGGTACAGACCCTCCTTCCAGGTCTCCACCGGGAGCGCGTTCTTGAGGTCGCGCCAGCCGCCGGGCAGGAAGAGGGTGCGCCCGGCCCGGGGCCGCTTGGCCTCGACGACCAGGTCGGTCGCCGCCAGTTCCGCGCGGGCCTTCTTCAGGCGGGCGGGCCGCCAGCCGGTCCAGCGGGCGCAGTTGCGGTCCGTGGGGTCGGGCAGGGTGAGCAACTGGAGGTACAGCGCCGCCGCGTCCTCGCTCAGGCCGTGCGTCGTGGCGACCTCGGCGACCAGCTCGGGCACGCTGACCATGGGGTCCTGGGCGTGGCCGACGGGCCCGGCGGGGTCGGTGCCCGCCGCGACGGCCCGGGTGAGGTCGTCGGAGAGGAGGGCCCGCAGCGCCCGCAGTCCGGCGCCCCGGTGGGGGCCCACGAGCCCTTCGAGGAGGCCGAACACGGCGTCGTCCGGGCCGGTGAGGCCCGCCGGGCGGACCCAGGTGGCCTCCTGGTCGCCGTGCCACGGGCGCAGGACCAGTGCGTCGCCGGCCCGGGTCAGGCCGTGCGCGTCGGCCCCGCCGGTCTCCGGGAGCCCGTAGGCCTTGCGCACCTCCACCGCGGCCGAGCTGCCCTTCTCCGTCCAGTCGACGTCGAGTTGGAGCATCAGCTGCGGATCGGCGACCCGGCGCCGCAGGGCGGCGAGGCTCTCCGGGAGGGTGACGCGCAGCGGGTGCCCGTAGGGGAGGGCGTAGGCGAGGCAGGCCAGGCTCGATTCGGCGGCCGTCAGCTCGTACCTGCTGGGCAGGGCCGACGGGTCCGCGGGGACCAGGTTGCCGTCCTTGTCGGGGCGCAGCACGGTCGTGCGGCTGATCCAGGGCGTGAGACCGGGGTTGAGCACCTGCTCCGCGGTGCCGCAGGGCAGCCCGGCGAGGTCGGCCGTCAGGTCCTCGGGCAGCCGGACGACGGAGCCCAGCCGCTCGGTGTACACCCGGCCCGCGGCCTCGATGTCCGGGCCGGTCGTCCACAGGTCGGCGGGGTCGGCGGGGAGCAGAGCCCCGAGCAATTCCGTACGGTCCTGCGCCGAGAGCGAGTCCAGCATGTTGGTCGCATGGTCCGCCTGGCGCGGCTTCAGGCCCGTCACGGCGAACGCTTCGGGGTCGCGGTCGCTCGGGCGGCCCGCCAGCAGGACGGTCGCCTGGAGCGGACCCAGCCCGCCGCCCGTCGCCGCGGCGAGCGCCTCGACGGCCTCGGCCCGCCAGGGCGCGGCGCCCTTGTCCCGGACCAGCCGGGCGACGGCGGCGAGTCCCCCGGCGGGGAACGCCTGCCCGTGCCGTGTCTCGCTCTCCAGGGTGAAGTGGGCGACCGCGCCGAACGCGCCCGACGGATCGTGGTCCAGCGCCAGCCAGTTCACCCGGCCGCGCGCGGTGTCGACGTTCTGGCAGCCGAGGACGACGACGGTACGGCCGTCCCGGCGCAGCACCTGCCCGACCCGCTGCTGCTTGCCGTGCGGTTCGCCGAGGACGACCTCGCGCAGGCTCTCGCCGGGCGCGGCGAGCGGGCCTTCGGCGAGGGCCTCGAACAGCAGGAGCAGCGCCTCCCGTCGGTACTCCGGCACGGTCGGCAGGGCGGCCCGGTAGGCGAGCGGGCGCAGCAGGCCCAGCAGCGACGGCCAGACCGTGCCGATGGCCGGGATCGTGTGCTCCTCGCTGAGCCAGCCGTCGCCCAGCGGGGCCGGACGGCCGTTCCCGGCGGGCAGCGGCTTGCCGTCGGCGGGGTTCCCGGACAGGACGTGGTTCACCGCGCGGATCTGACGCAGCACCGTCCACTTGTTCTCGCCGCCCCAGCCGCCCCACAGGGAGGCGATGGCGCCGGTGGCGTCGCGCAGCGTCCGGTCGTCGCCGTGCAGGGGGCTGTAGTCGGCGAACATGCCCTCGGTGCGCCGCCGCTCGGGCCGCGCCCGCTCGGCCGGGGGCGTCGCGAAGGTGATCGCCGAGTCGATGAGCCACAGCGTGGCGCGGACCAGGGCGCCGACGCCGGTGCGCAGCCGCTCGTCGGTGAGCTCCGGAACCGTCGAGGCCACGGCCCGCCGGATGAACTCGTCGGCGGCCGGTACCTGGGCCCGGGCGGGGCTGTCACCTGCCGCGGTCAGCTGATCCTGACGCTCCGCCAGGGCCACGGCCGCGGCGCGCAGCAGCTCGGTCGCCCGCTCGTCGGTCAGGGCGCGCAGCGCGGCCGATCCGCGTTCGTCGCGGGGGCGCAGGGCGTGCCAGAAGGCCGTGGGCGGGACATAGCGGGTACCGGCCGCGAACTCGCTGCCCCGCTCGCCCACCGTCACCCGGCCGAGCAGACCGCCGTCGGGCGTGAACAGCGCCATCTGCGCGTCGGTCATCGCGACGACGGGCTCGGCGCCACCCGGCAGCCGCAGCGCGCCCACCGGAACTCCGCGGGCCCGCCGCATGGTGACGGTCCGGCCGTCCGGCGTGCCGGCGGTCGTCACCGCCTCCGCGCCCTTCCCCTCGGTGTGCACCCAGTGCCCCAGCACGGTGCCGTCGGTTCCGAACGGGCTGTCCTCGAGGCCGGGTTGCAGCGGCAGCACCTCGCACAGGAACTGTTCCAGCCGCGCGTCGTCGCGGATGGCGGACCGCAGGAAGGCGGGCAGTGAGGCACGCCCGTGGGTGCCGGTCGCCGGGTCGTACTCCAGCCACGCCTCCTGCCGGCCCTGCCTGCCCTGGCGCCACAGCGTGGTGCCGTCGCCGATGACGGGACGGCTCGGGGGCAGGACGGTGTCACCGGGGTGCAGGGTGCGGCCCCCGGTGGCCCGGCCGCCACCGGGCAGCGGGACGGAGGGAGAGCCGATGTAACGGCCGTACCAGTAACCGAGTTGCTCGCCGCCCAGGGTGAACACCTCGGCCGGGCGGGACGACCAGTAGGCGGACTGCTTGCCGTCGTGCCGCCACATCACCAGCAGCTCGCCGTCGGCCCAGCGGAACTGCGGGCGGCTCCACCGGTCCAGCCCGACGGGCAGCCGCAGGTCATGTTCGAGCAGCACCTTCTCCGGGCCGACGACGACGGCCTTGTGACCGCGGGAGACGATCAGCGCGGGCCAGGCCTCGTTGACCGCCAGCTCGTTGAACGGGCCCTTGTCCCGGACCTCGGCGTCGAGGATCCGCAGCGCCTCGTCGAGGGCGGGCCAGCCCAGCTCGTCCAGGATGCCCGCGCGCAGCGTACGGCCGAGCAGCGGCGCGATGTCATGGCCGGCGACCCGGGCGACGGCCTCGGCGTCGACGCGGAAGGCCACCGGGCGGAAGGGCCGCAGCCGCTCCAGCGCGGTACGGGCGTCGGGCAGGCCGGTCGCCTTCGTGAATTCCGTGGCCGAGTCCGCCAGCCACTCGCCCAGGACCTCGCCCAGCACGGGATGATCGGCCAGGTCCTTCAGCAGGTCGGACAGGGAACGGTCACTGCCCAGGGTGCCGATCGCCTCGTAGAGCAGGCGGCGCAGGCGGGGGTCAGCGGCGGTGGCCGTGAGGTCGCGGCGCCCGGGGCGATCGTCGCGCAGCCAGCGGTCCAGGGCGAGATGGACGCGGGTCTCGGTGTCGGGCACGGCCAGCGGGACGCCCTCAGCCGCGCACAGGTCGAGCAGGTCCAGGTCGGCGCCGGCGTGCCAGCGGCCCGTGAACAGGTCGACCGCCCGGCCGTCGGCCCGCAGCCGCGGTGCCATGCGCTCGACGAGCGCCAGGGTGGCGGGGGACCGCCCGCACCACGTCGCCCCGTGCTTGCGGTGCAGCGCCCACCGCCCGAGCCAGTCGGCCGCGTCGGCCTCGCCCGCGCTCTCGGTGTCCTCACCGGTCAGCAACCGGTCCGCGCCGCTCTCCGCGAGCACCGCGAGCCAGAACTCGTCGTCCTCCACGGACCGACCGAGGCCGTTCGGCATGATCTCCAGCAGCCGGAGGCGCACGGCCGGGCGCTCCCGGGCGAGCACCGCCAGCGTGGCCCGGTAGGTGTTCCAGAAGGAGGCCGGCGCGCGCACCGCCGCCGGGGAGGCGATCAGGTCGGCGACCAGGGAGCCTTCCTCGACGGCCCGCGACAGACCGGCGGCCTTGATCAGACCGCGGGCGTCCTGCGGCAGCGAGGCGTACGGCGGCATGCCGGCGGCGCAGCGCTCCACCGTCAACTGCCGGTACTGCGCCCACGCCTCACCCGGGTCGAGCCGGCGGGACAGGGCCTTCACATGCTCCTTGAGCGCCTTGACCGTCAGTGCTCCCGCGAACGCGAACTCCAGGAACACCGCACGCTGCCGGTCCTCGTCCACGGCGAGCGCGTGCACCCGCTCCGCCTCGCGCGCCTTGCCGAAGAAGGCCGCCGCGTACGTCGTGTTCTCGTGCCCGAGGAAGATCCGCGCGGCCTGCTCGTAGAAGGTCGGCAGGAAGTGCGGGACCGCCCGTCCGAGCCGCTCGCCGAGCTGCTCGAAGCCCTCCTTGGCGGTGCCGGGGCGGGACTTGGCCTGCCGGGCGAGCCGCTCGACATCCTTGACCAGGGCCAGCGCGTGGTGGCCGTTGGCCGGGTCGTTCACCAGCGCCCAGGCCGGGAAGCCGAGCGTCTCGCGGCGCACCTGGCCGACCTCGGGCGCCTCCGGCTCACGGGCCAGGCCCAGGAACTCCAGGGCCAGGTCCTCGGCCTCGCCGAGCGTGCCCGGCACCAGGCGGACGACCTGACGGTCGTCCAGCGCGGGGTGGGTGTACGTGCGGACGGTGAGGGTGTCCGCGTCCTCGCGGGTGGTGGTGCCCGGCGGCAGGACGGCGCCCGCCTCCAGCAGCGCGGCCGCGGTGGTCTCGTCGTACGTGCTCATGCGGCCTGCTCCTCGTCCTGGATGTCACGGCCCGCGTACAGCGCGGCCGCCATGCGCATGCCCTCCGACCAGGCCACCGGCCCGACCTGACCGAGCCTCAGCGCCCGACCGTTGCCGTCCGCCCAGGTCAGCGGGCCCGTCTCGGTCTCGTAGTAGGACTCGTAGTCGCCGATCCACACGCGGGCCTCGATCGCGCGGCCGTCCTCGCGCAGCGAGCAGACGGCGTCGCCGCCGCGGACGCGGTAGCCGAGCTGGGTGGTCCGGCCGGCCAGGAAGCGCAGTTCCTTGAACGTGCCGCCCGAGTAGTCGTCGACGGCCGTCGCCTCGGCGTCGACGGTGTCCGGGCGGTGCCACACCTCGCGGAAGAGCTGCTGGGCCCGCTGCTCGACGCCGAGTTCGACGGCGAACTCCCGCAGCTCCTCCAGGTCGTCGAGGAGCACCGGGTGCGGGATGCGGACGAGTTCGGGGCTGATGCGCCCGGTGTCGCCGTCGAGGTCGACGAGACCGAGTCCGCGGTCGGGGTCGGCGTCGCGCAGGAATCCGGCCACTTCACCGTCCGGGCCCGTCACGACGAGGTCGCGCAGGGCGCTCTGCCACGCAGGGTCCGGCCACACCCGGGCGATGACCGCGAGCGGCACCGGAAGCGAGCGCACCATCCAGCGCTCGACGTCGGTCAGGCACTGCCGTTCGTGCCGCTCCAGCCACTCGGCGAGCTGCCGCAGCCCCACCACCGCGGGTTCGTCCGCGAGTTTGGCCGGCACCGACTTCAGCCGCCGCCCGGCCGCGTTGCGGCACACTACCTTCCCCGCGTCCAGCGCGACCTCGTAGTCGCCCGCCGTCACCCACCCCACAGGTGCCTCCCCGCACTTCGGTGATCAAGTGACCGGAACTCTAGGGGAGACCACTGACAACGCCCCGCCGGGGGTCCTGACCTGCGCGGAAACCGCTCACGCCAGGGTCAGTGACCCGTCGTCAGCGGGCAGGAGGCGGACGTCGTCGCTGATCTGCTCGAGCGTCTCGCGCAGCCACGCCCGGTCCCGTGCCGCGGCCCGTTCGAGGCGCATCCGCCGGGCCCGCAGCGGCACCATGCGCAGCCCGGTCAGCCGGCCGCTGCGGGCCGCGAGCGTGACGAGGAACATCAGCCGGAGGTCGTCACGGTACTGCTCGAACCCGCCGATGCCCTCGTAGTCGTCGACGAAGTCCCCGCAGCCGTACAGGATCAGCCGCTCCCGGTACACCTCCACCGGGCGCGGGTGGTGCGAGGAGTGTCCGTGGACAAGGTCGACGCCGCCGTCCACCAGGGCGTGCGCGAAGGCGATCTGGTTCCGGGGCACGCCGTAGCCCCAGTTGGACCCCCAGTGCACCGACACCACCACGAGGTCGCCGGGGAGCCGGACCCGCCGTATCCGCTCCAGGACCCTCCGTGCCGCGGCCGGCGTGGGAGCGGGCACGTACGCCACCCCTGGCTGCTCCTCGGTCGCCGCCCACCCGGGCGGGACACCGCTGGAGCGCATCCCGAGCGCGAACACCAGCACCCGGCCGCCGGTGTCGAGCGGGACCACGGCCGGTGCGTACGCGCGGGCCGCGTCCCGGCCCGCGCCCGCCGTCCGCAGACCGGCGCGGGCCAGGCGGTCCACCGTCTCCGTCAGTCCGGAGCGGCCGAAGTCCAGGACGTGGTTGTTGGCGAGGACGCAGACGTCGGGCCGGGCCACGGCCAGCGCGGCCAGGTTGTCGGGGTGGGCCCGGTAGTGGATCTCCTTGCCGGTCGCGAACGTGCCGCCGCCGGTGACCGACGTCTCCAGGTTCACGATCCGCACGTCCGGGTCGGTCGTCTCCAGCACTCGCAGGGCCTCGCCCCACGGCCAGGACGGCGGCACGGGGGCGGGCACCGGGCCGCTCACCGACTCCGCGAGCCGGACGTAGTCGCGGGCGTCGTGCACATACGGCTCGCGCAGGCCCGGATCGCACGGGTGCGCGAGGATCTGGTCGACACCGCGCCCGAGCATCACATCGCCGCACAGGAACAGCGTCACCGCGTCGCCGCCCATGTCTCCACGGTAGGCCGGTTGCCCGGCCGGATAGGAGGAACCCGGAGAGGAGGGAAGGGAGGCGATGGCGATGATCTCCCAGTCCGTCGTCGTGCCCGTCGGCCCCGGCGTCGACCTGGCGGGCGACCTGGTCGTGCCGGACTCCGCGCGGGCCGTCGTGCTCTTCGCCCACGGCAGCGGAAGCTCCCGGCACAGCCCCCGCAACCGGCGCGTCGCCGAAGCGCTGCGCACCGCCGCCCTCGGCACGCTGCTGATGGACCTGCTCACCGAGGAGGAGGACCGCCGGGACGCCCTCACGCGGGAGCACCGTTTCGCCATCCCGTTGCTGGGCGCGCGTCTGGTGGCCGCGATCGACTGGCTGGGCGGGCGGGACGACACCCGGGATCTGCTGGTCGCCCTGTTCGGCGCCAGCACCGGGGCGGGCGCGGCCCTGGTGGCCGCTTCCGAGCGTCCCGCGCGCGTGCTGACCGTGGTCTCCCGGGGCGGGCGGCCCGACCTGGCGGAGGACGCCCTGTCCGCCGTACGGGTGCCCGTGCTGCTGATCGTGGGCGGGCGGGACCGGGAGGTGCTGCGGCTCAACGAGGAGGCGGCGGCGCGGCTGCGGGTGCCTTGCACGTTGCATGTGGTGCCCGGCGCCACCCATCTGTTCGAGGAGCCCGGCGCCCTGGACGAGGTCGCCGTCGCGGCCCGGCAGTGGTGCGCCGACCATGTCCGGGCCTCCGCGGGGGACTGAAATCGCTCCCCGTGCCTACCCTGAACGTGTGGCTCGTGCCAACGACGAGGTCGCCGCGCTCTTCCAGGAGTACGCGGACCTGATCTCGATCACCGGAGGAGACGCGTTCAGGGCGCGCGTCTACGAGAAGGCCGCCCGCGCGATCGGCGGCCACCACGCCGATGTGTCCACGCTGGACGTCAAGGGCCTCAAGGAGATCCCGAACGTCGGCAAGTCGACCGCCGAGAAGGTCGTCGAGTACCTGGGCACCGGCAGCGTGGCCGCGGTCGAGGAACTGCGCGCCAAGATCCCGGCCGGGGTGCGCCGGCTGACGGCCATCCCCACGCTCGGCCCGAAGAAGGCCCTGATGCTCTACGAGGAGCTGGGCATCTCCTCGGTCGACGAGCTGGCCGACGCCATCCGCGCGGAGAAACTGCGCGACCTCAAGGGCTTCGGGCCGCGCACCGAGGAGAACCTCCTGCACGGCATCGACCTGCTGCGCTCCTCCGGGGATCGGGTGCTCGTCGACGTCGCCGCCGAGCTGGCCGAGGACGTCGTCACCGCGCTCTCCGAGCTGAGCGGTGTGCTGCGGTGCGCCTACGCGGGGTCGCTGCGGCGGGGCCGGGAGACGATCGGCGACATCGACGTCCTGGTCGCCGCGCGCGGCTCGGGACCGGTGATGCGGGCCTTCACCGAGCTGCCGTACGTCACCGAGGTGATCGCGCACGGCGAGAAGAAGACGTCCGTGCGCACCGACCGGGGCCTCCAGATCGACCTGCGCGTCGTCCCGCCGGACTCCTGGGGCGCGGCGATGATCTACTTCACCGGGTCCAAGGCGCACAACATCAGGATCCGGGAACGGGCCGTCCACCAGAAGCTGAAGCTCTCCGAGTACGGTCTGTTCGACGCCGAGAGCGGCAAGAAGATCGTCTCCCGCACGGAGGAGGACGTCTACGGGCGGCTCGGGCTGCCGTGGATCCCGCCCACGCTGCGCGAGGACCGCGGGGAGATCGAGGCGGGCCTGCGCGGCGAACTGCCCGAGCCGGTCACCGAGGCGGACGTGCGGGGCGATCTGCACACCCACACCGACCTCACCGACGGTCTCGCCTCCCTGGAGGACATGGTCGCCGCGGCCGCCGAGCGCGGCTACGCCTACTACGCGATCACCGACCACGGCCCCGACCTGTACATGCAGCGGATGACCGGCGAGCGGATGCTCGCCCAGCGCGAGCGGGTGCGCGCGCTGAAGCCCAAGGGCGGCATGCGGCTGCTCCACGGGGTCGAGCTGAACATCGGCCCGGACGGGGCCGTCGACTGGCCCGATGACTTCCTCGCCGATTTCGACCTGTGCGTGGCCTCGGTGCACTCGCACTTCAACCAGGGCCGGGACGCTCTCACCCAGCGGCTCGTGCGGGCGTGCGAGAACCCGTACGTCAACGTCATCGGCCACCCCACCACCCGCCTGATCGGCAAGCGGCCGGGCATCGACGCCGATCTCGACGAGGTCTTCGCCGCCTGCGCCCGCACCGGTACGGCCCTGGAGATCAACGCCCACCCGGACCGGCTCGACCTCGGCGACGAGCACATCCTGCGGGCCAAGCGGCACGGCGTGCGCTTCGCGATCGACAGCGACGCCCACGCCGTGCCCCATCTGGCCAACCTGCGGTACGGCGTGGCGACGGCGCAGCGCGGCTGGCTGACCAAGGACGACGTGATCAACACCTGGACCCTGACCCGTCTGCGCCGCTTCCTGCGCAAGGGCCGATGACCGAAGAGGTGCCTCATGACCCATCGGATACGTGACGTGATGTCGCCGGGCGCGGTGGCCGTCGAGCCGATGACCACGGTGGAGAAGGCGGCCCGCGTCATGAGCGAGCACAACGTAGGTGACGTCCTCGTGGCGTACGACTGCGATCTCTTCGGCGTGCTCACGGACCGCGACATCGTGGTCCGGGCCGTCGCCGACGGGTACGACCCGCACACCACGGCCGTCGGGACGGTGTGCAGCAGGCCGCCGGTCGTCACCGTCGGCCCCGACGACACCACCGACCACGCCGTCGAGCTGATGCGCGCGCACGCCGTACGGCGGCTGCCCGTGGTGGAGCGCGGCGGGTGCCCGGTCGGCATGGTCTCCCTGGGCGACCTGGCCGTCACCGAGGACCCGCACACCGCTCTGGCGGACATCAGCAGGGCCGAACCGAACCACTGACGGCGCCACTCCCTCCGCACCCGGGTCGCTCGAAAATACCCCCCGGGGTACCCGTGCTATCGTCGCGGTATACCCCGGGGGGTAATTCTGGCTCGGAAAGGAATGCCCGACGTGTTCTTCATCGACACCCTCGACGTGGCAGGACTCGGCAACCGCTGCTATCTGGCGGGCGGCGAGCGCGCGGCGGTCGTGGTCGATCCGCCGCGCGACATCGACCGGGTGCTGGCGGCGGCAGCCCGGCGGGAGGTGCGTGTCACCCATGTCGTCGAGACGCACCTGCACAACGACTACGTCTCCGGCGGCCTGGAGCTCGCCCGGCTGACCGGCGCCGCCCACCTCGTCCCGGCCGGCGCCCGGGTCGCCTTCGCCCGGACCCCCGTGCGCGACGGGGACCACGTCGTCCTCGACGCGCAGTCGGGCCTGGCCCTGCGCGCCCTGGCCACGCCCGGCCACACCCCGCACCACACCTCCTACGTCCTGGAGGAGCACGGCTCGGCGGTGGCGGCCTTCACCGGCGGCTCCCTGCTCATCGGCACCGTCGGCCGCCCCGACCTCGTCGAACCCCGGCTGACCGAGGAACTGGCCCGTGCCCAGCACACCTCCGCCCACCGCCTGGCCGACGAACTCCCCGACGAGACGCCGGTGTTGCCGACCCACGGCTTCGGCAGCTTCTGCTCCTCCGCCCAGGCCACGCGCGAGACCACGACCATCGGCAAGGAGAGGGGGGCGAACGCGGCGCTCACCCGGGACGTCGACATCTTCGTCGCCGAACTGCTCGCGGAGCTGGACGACATACCCGCGTACTACGCCCACATGGGCCCCCTCAACGCGGCCGGACCGCGCCCGGTCGACCTCACCGCGCCCGCCGTGGCCGACGCCGAGGAGATCGCCGCGCGGCTGGCGGCGGGGGAGTGGGTGGTGGACCTGCGCGGCCGGGTCGCCTTCGCCGAGGGGCATGTCGCGGGCTCGTTCAACTTCGAGGCCGACGGCCAACTCGCCACCTACCTCGCCTGGTTGATCCCCTGGGGCAGGCCGGTCACGCTGCTCGCCGAGTCGGCGGAGCAACTGGCCGACGCCCAGCGCGCGTTGGTGCGCGTCGGCATCGACCGGCCGGCCGCCGCGGCCACCGGCGGGCCGTCCGACTGGGTCCGCTCGGGCGAGACCCCGGCCTCCTTCCCCCGCGCCGGCTTCGCCGACCTCGCGGACCGCCGTCCGGATGCGGACGTCGTCGTCCTCGATGTGCGGCGGGCCTCCGAACGCTCCGGCGGACACGTCGACGGCTCGCTCCACATCCCCCTGCACACCCTGCACCGGCGGCTCGACGAGATACCCGAGGGCGAGGTGTGGGTGCACTGCGCGGGCGGGATGCGCGCCGCGATCGCCGCGTCCCTGCTCGACGCCTCCGGCCGCGCGGTCGTCGCGGTGGACGACGGGTTCGACGCGGCGGAACGGGCCGGACTCACCGTGGTCGACGAGGGCGGCGCGTGACCGAGCTGCTCCTCGCCCTGGCCGCCGGGGCCGTCGTCGGTCTGGCGCTCGGGGGGCTCGGGGGCGGGGGCAGTGTGCTCGCCGTGCCCGCGCTGATCTATCTGCTCGGCTTCAGCCCGGCGGCGGCCACCACCGCCTCCCTCGTCATCGTGACCCTCACCTCCGCCACCACGCTGTGCGCGCACGCCCGTGACGGACGGGTCCGCTGGCGCACCGGGCTGGCGTTCGCGGCAGCGGGCATCGGCCCGGCGCTGCTGGGCGGAGCCGTCGCCGCGAGCATTCCACAGACCGTGCTCACCGGGGCCTTCGCCGTCCTCGCGGCCCTGATCGCGGCCCGGATGCTCCGCACGAGCCGTACCGGTCCGGTCGTCGGCGAGCGTCCGCTACGGCCCCGCCGGGCGGCGGCGGTCGGCGCCGGGCTCGGCGCGGTCACCGGAGTCCTCGGCGTCGGCGGCGGCTTCCTCGCCGTACCGGCCCTGGTGACCGGCGTCGGGCTGCGGATGCGGGCCGCGGTGGGCACCAGCCTGCTCGTCATCACGGTCAACGCCCTGGCCGCGCTCACTCTGCGCGCCGGGACCGGCGAGGGCCTGGACTGGGCCCTCGTCGCGCCCTTCGCCGGGGCGGCCGTGCTGGGCGCGTGGGACGGGCGGCGGCTGGCGGCGAAGTTCTCCGCGTCGGCGCTCGAGCGGGCCTTCGCGTGGGCGCTGCTCGCGGTGGCCGTCCTGATGGCGGGGGACGCGATCCTGTGACGGCCCACCGGCGCCCGGGACCAGCCGTGACGGCCCCGCGCCCATGCGTGCGCCTTCGATCGGGACCAGCCGTGACGGCCTCGCACCGCCCTTACGCCAGCGACAGGAACAGCCGTGACGCCCCGTACCCGCGCTTACGCCAGCGACAGGAACAGCTTCTCCAGTCGGGCCCGCATCTGCTCGGCGTCCTCGCCCGAGCTGCGGCCGGCCTCGATGTCGCTCACGCACTGCTGCAGCCCGGTGGCGATGATCGCGAAGCCCGCCCGGTCCAGGGCGCGTGACGCGGCGGCGAGCTGCATCACGACCTCCTCACAGTCCCGGCCCTCCTCGATCATCCGGATCACACCGGAGATCTGGCCCTGCGCCCGGCGCAGCCGGTTCAGCACGGCCTTGAGGTCGGCACCCGCGAGGTCCAGTTCCACGATCACTCCTCCAGAAATACCCCTAGGGGTACTCTACGTCCCACTTCGGGACGACGTCGAACACCAAGGATCACATCTGCCATGACCGCTCCCCTCACCCCTGTCGGCATGACCGTCGCCCAGGCCCGCGCCCGGCTGCACGAGGTCACCGTCATCGATGTACGGACCCCCGGCGAATACGCCTCGGGCCATCTGCCCGGCGCCCTCAACCTCCCGCTCGACCGGCTCCGCGCGGCCCTGCCCGAGCTGCGGCAGGCGGGCGAGCTGCTCATGGTGTGCGCCTCGGGCAACCGCTCCGAGAACGCCTGCCGGATCCTGGCCGCCGAAGGCATCGCCGCCGCCACGCTCGCGGGGGGCACCGGCGCCTGGGCGGCCGGAGGCAACGAAGTCCGGCGTCCGGAGGCCGCCCGCGCCGGGTGGGCCATGGAACGCCAAGTGCGGTTCACCGCTGGCGCGGTCGTGCTCCTGGGACTGCTCCTCGGCGCCCTTCTCCACCCCGCCTGGCAGTTGCTCGCGGCGGGTATCGCCGGGGGTCTGGTCTTCTCCGCGCTCACCGACACCTGCGGCATGGGAGCCGTCCTGGGCCGGCTGCCGCACAACCGGCCCCGCGCGGCCGACTGGGAGACCACGCTGACGGTTCTGCGGGGACGTCAGGCCGCGGGCGGCGCGTAGCGGTAGCCCACGGCGTCGACCGTCTCGGTGTCCAGCACGTCCTCCACGCTGACCGGGTCCTCGGCGGAGAAGTCCGGCAGGAGCTGCTTCACCTGGGCGTCGACCAGCGTGTCGTACCCCGCCGCGCCGCCCACCCAGGGCCACATCGGGTCCAGGAGGCGGTGGCCGGGCGGTGCCGGCTGGAGGTCGAACGGCGAGGGCTGGGCCGGCGGCGGATAGTGGTCGCGCGGTTTGGAGCCGGGCACGGCGGCCAGCCGACGGGACTGCCAGTTCGCCCACACCCGGTCCACGTTGGCGTGATGAAGCCAGAACACGGGGTCGTTGGGGGAGAAGCCCTGGGACATGTGGCCGCCGATGAAGTTGTGACCGCTGTTGTGGGCGGGGACGAACACCGGCGAGCCGTTCTCGTCCAGGGCGGAGAAACCCTCCTCCAGCGCGGTCCAGAAATGCCAGAAGGGGTGCACGCCCGGCTGCTCGGGGGCGTACCGCTCCAGCAGCGCGATGTGCGCCCGTCCCGGCGGCCACTGCGCTCCCGCGCCGGCCCTGGCCAGGGACGTACCGAAGGAGTCCGCCAGGAGGGGGTGGACCGGGAATCCCGTCGCTCCCGGCGGATTCGTCGGCCACCAGGCCGGCCGCTCCGCCGGGGGAACCGGGTCGCGGAACACGCTGTCGGTCAGCGGTGCCGGCGAGCCCGAGCCCAAGGAGCCCAGGAAGTCACCGGTGAACAGCCTGGCGACGGCGCCCGGGTGATCGGTCCAGTCCCAGTAGGGGACGGTGACACCGGGGACCTCGGACTGGAGCGCCTTCTCGAACCGCCGGACGTACTGGCGGTGCCAGGCGCAGAACCCGATGTTCCAGTGCGCGAAGTTGACGGTCGTCCCGGTCGGAGTCCCCGGTGGCCGGACCACCATGACCGCGCGATGCAGGGCGACGAACTGGTCGTAGACGCTCGTTCCCGGGGGACCGGCGGGTGCGGGCCGGTGCTTGAGCCGGACGACGGCCTCCAGGAACCGGTCGCGCTCCTGACCGGTGAGGTCCACGGCGCTCTTACGGATGTCCATGGCCGCTCCCGTGGTCGTGCGTGCCGCCCTCGTGGTCGTGCGTGCCGCTCCCGTGGTCGTGCGTGCCACCCCGGTGATCGTGCGTGCCACCCCCGTGGTCGTGCGTGTCGCGGGTGGGTGAGTGATCGTGCTCCAGATGGCCGGCGGCCGCGACGCCGTGCAGGCCGGCGAAGAAGGAGCGGTCGGGATCGTCCGTCAGGAGCCGAGTCAGCAGCTCCCGGAAGGTCTCTCCCGTCCGGGTGCTCAGGACCAGCTCGCTCTGGTACATGTTCGCGGGGCCGAGCCCGATCCGGAGCAGTACCCCGGCCCGGTACGGCGCGACCGCGATCTCCACCGGGCGGACGCCGACCGCCCCGCAGTGCACCGAGGCCTCCAGGCTGTCGGCGAGCTCCTTCAGGCGGTGCGCGGTGCAGCCGTCGGCCGCGGTCAGGGTCGTCAGCAGGCTCAGGTGGTCGTACAGCATGCGGGGCCCGGTGACGACGACCCGGACCTCGGGTACGTCGACGAGCAGGTCCACGAGCGAGGCGCCCCCCTTGCTGAGGGCCAGGGTCGTACTGCGGGCGGTGGCGGTCGGCATATGCCAAGCGTCCGGCCGGCCGGTGGTGTGCCGCGACCCCGGGACGCCCGAACGAGGGTCCGCCCGCCCGCAACCGTCACAGCAGGCCGAGGTCCCGGGCCCGCAGGGCGGCCTGGGTGCGGTCGCGCAGGGACAGCCGGGTGAGGATGCGGGATATGTGGTTCTTGACCGTGCCCTCGCTCAGGAACAGCCGCGCGGCGATCTCCCGGTTCGTGTGGCCATGGGCCACCAGCCGCAGGATGTCGATCTCGCGCGGGGTCAGATCGGCCGGGGCCGACGCGGCCGTGGGGGCCGCGGGACCGGGGGAGGGCAGGGCCTCGGTGAGGCGGCGGGCCACCGAGGACTCCAGCTGGGTGACGCCCGCGTGCGCCAGCCGCACCGCCCGCGCGAGTTCCTCGGCCGGCAGGTCCTTGAGGAGATAGCCGCTCGCCCCGGCCCGCAGCGCCCGCAGGACGTAGTCCTCGTCGTCGAAGGTCGTCAGCATCACCACCCGGCACTCCGGCGCCCGCTCGCGCAGCACGGCGACCGCCTCGACGCCGTCGAGCTCCGGCATCCGTACGTCCATCAGCACGACGTCCGGCCGCAGTTCGAGCGCCACGGCCACCGCTTCCCGGCCGTCCGCGGCCGTTGCGACCACCGCGATGCCCGGCCGCAGGGACAGCAGGGAGGCGATGCCGTCGCGGATCAGCCGCTGGTCGTCGACCACCAACACCCGTACCGACTCCTCCGGTTGCCCACTCACGCCCCGTCCCCTCTGCCGCGCGGCACGGTCACCGTCAGCCGGGTCCCGGCGCCCGGACTGCTGTCGACCCGCACGCTCCCCGCCACCAGTTGGACCCGCTCCCGCATCCCGAGCAGGCCGAACCCGCCGGTCGCCCGGTCCGGCGCGAACCCGCAGCCGTCGTCGGCCACCACCAGCCGCGCGTCCTCCCGCGCCAGCTCCAGGGTGACCGTCACCCGCGAGGCACGGGCATGGCGGCGCGCGTTGGTCAGCCCCTCCTGCGCGGCCCGGTACAGGGCGGTCAACTCGGCCGTGCCGTAGCCGTCCTCGTCGCCCTTCACCTCGACCGTGACCCGGGGCAGCGCCCCGCCGTCGCCCGCCAGGTCGGCGAGCGCGACCGCGAGCCTGGGACGGGCCGTGGCGCCGCGCAGCACGCGGACCGACTGCCGTACGTCGCCCAGGGCGAGCTTCGCCGACCGGCGCGCCTCGGCCATGGCCCGCCCGGCGACCTCCGGGTCCAGCGTTCTGAACTCCGCGGCCATCTCCAACTGCACCGAGACGGCGGTGAGATGGTGCCCGAGACTGTCGTGGAGGTCCCGGGCCAGCCGGTTGCGCTCGGCGGCGGCGGACAGTTCCGCGACACGCGCCGCGGACTCCTGGGCGGCGAGCCGGGCACGCTGCTCGCCGACGGCCACGGCGGCCATGGACAGCGCCAGGATCAGACCCACGCACAGCATCAGCAGGTCCGACACGTGCTCCAGTTCGCGGTGCCAGCCGGGGGAGGTCAGCGCCCAGGTGGTGATCAGTGCGGCCGGACACAGCGCGGCCAGGGCGAGGGCGGCCGTTCGGCCGTACGCGAAGTAGGCGGTGAACGGCAGCAGGACGACAAGGACTTGGGACAGCCCCGACGAGTCCAGGGCCACCACCGTGCCGATCAGTGCGAGGCGCGTCAGGAGCAGCGGCAACCGGGGCAGCGGCCGGCGTCCCGTGGCAGCCTCCAGGGCGAACAGCGCCGCTGTCGCGGTGACGAAGCCGGCCGTCCGCGGGAGCGAGGGAGCGGAGACGGCCACCGCCTGGTACAGGCCGCCGACGAGCACCGCGCCGTACAACAGCGGCGCCACCCACCGCACAGGCACATAGGCCGTCATGCGCACCCCCTTGCCGTCAGATTAGGCCGCCGAGGCCGCCGGCGGACCGTGCCGGACGACACATGCCGAACGGCCATCGGCGTGACGGCAGTTGGTGACGTCCGGCGCTCGGATGTCGCCGCTTCCCCTCTCCCGTCGCTGCCCGGTCGCGCCCCAAGCTGGCCGCCCGAACCGCCCCACCGAACCGAGGAGTTGGCCCCATGACCGCTGTCTCCACCGCCGCCCCGCCGTCCGCGCCCCGCCTCCGCCTGGGCGCGCTGTGCGGGGCGCTCTCCGGTCTGCTCATCGCCCTGTCCGCGCTGGTCGAGGCGTTCACCGGGGAGACCTCCGCGACCAGTTGCGTGCTGGCCGTCTCCCCGGCCTTCGCCCTGCCGCTGCTCGGCGCCCTGCATCTGGCGCAGGGCGCCGCCACCGGCCGCTTCGCGGACACCGCCCACACCGTGAACATCATCGGCCTCGGCCTGTTCGGCGGCGCCGCGTTCGCCTCGAACCTCGTCCTGTTCCACTTCGACGACGAGGTCATCGAGGAGACCCTGACCGGCCCCACGATTCCCGTGCTCATCGGCTCGGCGGCCGTCTTCGCCGCGGGCTGCGCCGCGTTCGGGGCGGCGCTCGTCCGAGCCCGCGTCTTCCCCAGGATCCCGTCCTGGGGATACGCCGTCGTCCTGCCGGTGTTCGCGTTCCTGACCGCGCTGCCGGACTCCCCGCTCACCATCGCCCTGCACGTCATCGTCGGTGCCGTCCTGGTGTGGCTGTCGATCGCCCTGCGTCAGCTCACCGGGAGGCCGGGCGGGTTCGTCGAGGGCTGAGCGGCCCGCAGCTGCTCCCGGCGGTGCGGGCCCTTGGGCCAGTGGTGGGAACCGGGCTTGCGGGCCTCGTTCACCAGGTGCTTGACACTGAAGGTGTACGTCATCTCCTTCAGCCGCGCACCGGCCCGGCCGGGGACGTAGAGCCGCCGCGCGGTGTCGTCCTTGTGCGCGAGCTGGAAGATGCCGGCGTGGCGGCCCAGGCTGACGCACATGGCGTTGAAGGACATGTCGACCGGCTCGGGCCGCCGTCCCGCGAGGCGGTGGAGCACGGTGTCGGCGGCGTGCGCGCCGAGGCAGCCCGCCACGTAGGCGCTCATCCGGAAGGGGAGGTCCGACGGAGCGGACGAGTCGCCCGCCGCGACGACGCGCTCGTCGTCGACGCCGGTGAGCGTCTCGTCCGTGAGCAGGCGGCCCTCCGCGTCGGTGCTCAGCCCGCTGCGCGCGGCCAGATCGGGCACGCCGAAGCCGGCGGTCCAGATCGTCACCGTGCTGGGCAGCTCGCGGCCGTCGGCGAGCCGTACGGCGTCGCGGGACACGGCCGTCACCTTCGTGCCGGGGCCGTCGAGCACGGTCGCCCCGAGCCGGGTGAGCCGCTTGGCGGCCGTACGGCGGGCCTTGGGGTGGAGGTACGCGCCGAGCGGTCCGCCGCAGACGAGGGTGACCCGGCGGCCCCGCTCCGCCAGCTCGGCGGCGGTCTCGATGCCGGTCGGACCCGCGCCGACCACGGTCACCGGGGCCGTCGTCGGCGTGCCGTCGAGGATCGACCGCAGCCGTCGCGCCGCCTCCAGGGTGGCGACGGGGTGGGCGAACTCGGCCGCCCCGGGCACCCGCGGATCGGCGCTGCCGCTGCCCACGGCGTAGACCAGGTAGTCGTAGCGCAGGGCGCCGCCGCTCTTGAGCTCCACGCGCCGCCCGGCCACGTCGATCCGCTCCACGCTGTCGACCACCAGGCCGACCCGCTCGGCCAGCAGGTCGCCGAAGTCGAGCACCACGTCCTGCTCACCGCCGACCAGCTGGTGCAGGCGGAGCCGCGGGACGAAGGTCGGGCGGGGGTTGATCAGGGTCACGGTCACGTCGTCGCGCTGCGTCAGCCGGTTCGCCGCCATGACGCCCGCGTATCCGCCGCCGACCACGACGACCTGGTGGTTCTCGCTCATGGTGTCTCCTCCGCTTCAGGGGTTCGGCCTCAAGACACCGCGCGGCCGATCCCTGTGACAGCACGTGACGCGGGTCACCCGGCGGAGGGCTGAGTAGGCTGCGGGCATGCGGATCTCCGTCTCCTCCGACATGGACGAACCCGTCGCCCGCTTCCTCCTCGCGGAGCTGGAGCGGCGCGGCCACGAGACCGTGGCGCACGGGGCGCTGCGGCCGGGCGACGACCCCCAGTGGGCCGTGTGCTCCGAGGCCGCCGCCCGCGAGGTGGCCGACGGCCGGGCCGACCAGGCCGTGGTCTGCTGCTGGACCGGCACCGGCGCCTCCATCGCCGCGAACAAGGTGTCCGGGGTCCGGGCGGCCCTGTGCACGGACGCCTACACGGCGGACGGCGCGCGCCGCTGGAACGACGCCAATGTGCTCGCCCTCAGTCTGCGGCTGACGTCCGAGCCGCTGCTGAAGGAGATCCTCGACGCCTGGTTCGCGAGCGAGGCCAGCCAGGACGCCGAGGACCGGCGGAACGTGGATCACCTGGGACGGCTGGACGCGTAGATCAGCGGCGGCCCAAAAGCTCAAGGCCTCAAGGCCTCAAGGCCTCAAGGCCTCAAGGCGCCGCAATGGCTCAGGGCCGGATCCAGGGGGCGTCGGCCCTCGACAGGCGGTGCGCGGTCACCGACGTGACCGCCAGCAGCACCAGCGTCAGGAGCAGCAGCGGGACCAGGTGGTCGTCGAGCAGCAGCGCCGCGCCGATGAGGGCGCCCAGGAACATGGCGAGGACGGAGAGGACACGGCGCCCGGGGCGCGGAGCCTCGCCGCCGGCCGTGGAGGAGTCCGCGGCGAGGCCGGTCAGGGTGAGGGTGAGCACGGTCGTCGTCAGGTCCGGCACCCCGAGGCGCCGGGCGACCGCGTTCTGCAGGCCCATGGCGAGCCCCAGGAACACGATCAGCGTGTACTGGACGCCGGTTCCGACCCGCCCGTCCGTCACGGCGGCGACCACCACGGTCACCGCGACCAGGAGCGTCTGCACGGCCGTCGCCGACGTCAGCAGCCGTCCGCGGTGGGAGGCGTACCGCGCGCCGACCCGGCCCCCGGCCAGCGCGCCGGCCAGGAAGGCGACCACCGCGACCGCGGAGGCGAGCGCGGACAGGCTCTCGGCGCCCGCCAGGGCGAAGCCGAGGAAGACCACGTTGCCGGTCATGTTGGCCACGAAGACATGCCCGAGGGCGAGATAACTGACCGCGTCGACCAGGCCGGTGACCACGGTGAGGGTCAACAGCAGAGGCGGCAGCGGCCCGTGCCGGTCCCCACCCCGCGGCACCAGCGTGCGGAACGCGTCAGTCAGCAGCTTGCGCATACCTGGTCCTCTCCTCCGGCGTCCTCTCCTCCGGCCGGTGCAGCACCGCCCGCGTGAGCAGCCCGCTCGCCGGACCCAGCACGATCGCGGCGACCGCCACCCACTCCGGCCACGCAGTGGCGCCCAGCGCGTGGTCCGCGGACCAGCGTCCCGGCCCGGTCAGCGCGAGCGCCGCCGACACGACGACGAGGACGAGCGGATACTCGTAGCCGTCGTGCTGCACCCACAGCCCCTTCGGCCACTTCACGGTGCCCGCGACCGTCATCACGCCCATGGCTGCCATCGCGGCCAGGGGCGTGAGCAGTCCGGCCGCCAGGAACAGGCCGGAACCGATCTGACTGGCACCGGCGACCAGCGCCGTCAGCTTCCCGCCGCGGAAGCCGTCGTGGCGGAACTCCTCGGTGCCGCCCGCCAGCCCGTCGCCGCCGAGCCGGAAGCTGACCTTCTGCACTCCGTGCCCGGCGATGAGGAGTCCTACGGTGAGCCGGAGCAGCAGCAGCCCGGTGTCCATCGTCTTCCCGCCTGTTCCTGACGTGAGTGGGTGATCAGCCGGCGGCGTGCGCGCCGATGACGGACTGGGCGTAGACGATGCCGAGGCCGTAGGCCCCGCCGTTCTCCTTCACGACATCCGTCACCGCGGTGTACGTCTCCGTGCGGGCCCAGTCGCGCTGGAGCTCCAGCAGCACCTGCACCCAGGTGACCGGGATCGCCCCGGCCTGGATCATGCGCTGGACGGCGTGTTCGTGGGCCTGCGGGCTGACGCCGCCCGAGGCGTCGGTGACGACGTAGACCTCGTAGCCCTGGGAGAGCGCGGACAGGGCGGGCAGGACGACGCAGACCTCGGTCCACAGCCCCGCCAGGACCAGCTTGCGGCGGCCGGTGGCCTTGACGGCCTCGACGAAGTTCACGTCCTCCCAGGCGTTCATCGTCGTCCGGTCGATGATCTTCTGGTCGGGGAAGACGTCCGCGAGCTGCGGCATGATCGGGCCGGAGAACGACTCGGCGGCGACCGTGCTCAGCACGACCGGCACGTCGAAGACCCGGGCGGCCTTCGCCAGTCCCACGGTGGCGTTGATGATCGCGGTGCGGTCGCCGCTGCCGGTGCCGAAGAACATCTGCGGCTGGTGGTCCACGAAGAGGACCGCGCAGTTGTCGGGGGTGAGCAGGTCAGGGCTGGGAGCGGCGGTGACCTCGGCGATGTCGACCATGGTGGAGACCTTTCTGGACAGGGGTGATGAGGGTTTGTCGGACATGCGGTGACGGACCGTCAAATCGGTTCCGTCAGAGGGAGAAGCAGGGGTCGAACGGCGTCGCGGTGCCGTCCGGGGTGAGGCCGCGGGCGACGCGCCACTGGCGGTGGTGCTCGGACTCGGCGACCGCCTCGCCGAGCAGGACGGCCTGGCGGACGCCCGCGTGTGGGGCGGCCTGGTAGCCGCCGAAGTGGGCGACCGGGCTCCAGGCGGGGCTCACCGCGGGCAGTTCCTCGTCGAGCCCCTCGTACTCGGCGGCGGCGTAGACGATGCGGCCGCCCGTCACCGTCAGCAGCGACTCGATGTGCGCGATCTCCGGCTCGGGGACGGTGAAGTAGTCGTCGGACAGTACGGCCAGATCGCCGTAACAGCCCGGTCGCAGCACGCCCTTGACCTCGTCCTCGCCGGTCAGCTCGGCGCCCGCGCGGGTGAACATCGCCAGCGCGGTCTCCCGGTCGACCCGGTTGGACCTCGGGCGCAGTTCCAGATCGCCCACGCTCCGGCCGCTGACCAGCCAGTGCAGCGCCACCCAGGGGTTGTACGTCGACACGCGCGTCGCGTCCGTGCCGGCGGCCACGGTCAGACCGCGGTCCAGCATGGCGCGGAGCGGTGGGGCGTCCGCGGCGGCGCCGGGGCCGTAGCGCCGCAGGAACGCCTCGCCCTGGAAGGACAGGCGGTTCTGCACGGACATCGCGCCGCCGAGCGCGGCGATACGGTCCAGGCTCGCGGGGGAGACGGTCTCGGCGTGGTCGAACAGCCACCGGTTGCCGGCGGGGAAGAGCCCCTCGGCGGCGAGCTTCTCGAACACGGTGAGGTCGCGGCGGATGGTCTCGTCGTAGGTGGCGTGCAGCCGGAATCCCCAGCCGCGTTCCATGAGCAGCCGTACCGCCTTCTCGAACTCGGGCTCGTAATCCGTGAGTTCCGGGCGGGGCTGGGTGAAGTTCTCGAAGTCGGCGGCGGCCCAGGTGAGATTCTCGCCCGCGCCGTTCAGCCGCAGCCATTCATCGCCGTCCTCGGGGCTCACCATTTCGGTCCAGCGCGTCAGGTCGGCTATTTCCTGGCCCGGTGTCTGCGGGAACAGGTGATAGGCGATCCGCAGGGACAACTGCCGGGCTTCGGCGAGTTCGACGACGGTCGCGTAATGGTCGGGGAAGTTCTGGAATCCGCCGGCGGCGTCGATCGCCGAGGTCAGTCCGAAACGGTTCAGCTCGCGCAGGAAATGCCGGGTCGAGGTCTTTCTGTCCTCTCCCTCCAGCATCGGCGCCTTGGCGAGGGTCGAGTACAGGATCAGGGCGCTGGGCGCGGCGAGCAGCAGGCCCGTGGGTTCCCCGTCCCGGCCGCGCACGATCTGGCCGCCCTTGAGGTCGGGCGTGTCCCGGGTGAAGCCGGCCGCCTTGAGCGCGGCCCGGTTCAGCACCGCCGACTGGTACAGGTGCAGCACGAACACCGGGGTGTCCGGGGCGGCGGCGTTCAGTTCGGCCGCCGTCGGCAGCCGGCGCTCGGCGAACTGCTCCGCCGACCAGCCGCCCACCACCCGCACCCACTGGCCCTTCGGGGTGCGCGCGGCCTGCTCCCGCAGCATCGCAAGGCCCTGACGCAGACTGCGCACCCCGTCCCAGCGCAGCTCCAGCACGTAGTTGAGGCCACCGCGGATCACATGAAGGTGGGCGTCGTTGAGGCCGGGGACCATCCGCCGGCCGAGCGCGTCGACCACCTTCGTGGCCGGACCGATCCCGTCCGCCACGTCCTTGTCGTCGCCGACGACCGTGATCACCCCGTCCCGGACGGCGAGCGCCTCCGCGTGCGGGCGGCGCGGATCGCCGGTGTGGATACGGGCGTTGCGGACCACGAGGTCCGCCGCGTTGTCGTCGGCTCGCGGAACCAGCCCGCCGACCGGCATCGTCGACATTTTCGGAAACCCCCTTTGCGGATACGGCGAATTCGGCTCTGGGCACCGAAGTTAGGGGTTTCGAATGGGTGTCTGGGTTCCACGAGTGCACCGGGGATGGTCCGACAGTGCATTCCCGCGGTGCGCTCTCGGACAGCACCAAATGAGCCTCCGGCCCCGGCTGCACCAGAAGGGAGAGTTCATCCAGGAATTCCGAACGGTCAAGCAGTTTCCGCTCGCTGCACGCGGAGTGGCCGAGCCGATATCGATCGCCGACGCGGCGCACGGGTGCGGCGCATGGTGCGCTGGAGGGTGCGCTCGCTGACGGGTGCGGGCGCCCCACACGGTGGGGCGGGTGACCGAGAACGTCGAGCGCGCCGCGCACCTGCTGCGGACCACGGACCAGCCGCTGGAGGTCATCGCTCGCAAGGTCGGCTACGAGCACGCCCACACCCTCCGCGTGCTGCTGCGCGAACGCACCGGGGAGACGGCGGGCAGCCTGCGCGGGCGCTGACCCCTACTCCTTGCGCAGGTCCTTGACCCGCTTCAGCTTGCCGAGCGAACGCTCCAGCGTCTCCGGCTCCACGATCTCCACCTCGACGGTGACCCCGACGCCGTCCTTCACACCCTGGGCGATGGCCCCGGCGGCCGTCCGGCGCTGCTCGGGCCCGGCGTCGGGGCGGGCCTCGACGCGGACGGTCATGTGGTCCATCCGGCCGTGCCGGCTGAGCTGGATCTGGAAGTGCGGGGCGACCGCCGGGGTGCGCAGCACGATCTCCTCGATCTGGGTCGGGAAGACGTTCACCCCGCGCAGGATGATCATGTCGTCGCTGCGGCCGGTCACCTTCCGCATCCGGCGGAACGCGGGCCGGGCGGTGCCCGGGAGCAGCCGGGTCAGGTCGCGGGTACGGTACCGGATGATCGGCAGCGCCTCCTTGGTGAGCGAGGTGAAGACGATCTCGCCCTCCTCGCCCTCGGCCATGATCTCGCCCGTGAGCGGGTCGACGATCTCCGGGTAGAAGTGGTCCTCCCAGATGTGCAGTCCGTCCTTGGTCTCCACGCACTCCTGCGCCACACCCGGGCCGATCACCTCGGACAGCCCGTATATGTCCACCGCGTGGATCCCGGCCCGCTCCTCGATCTCGCGGCGCATCTCCTCCGTCCACGGCTCGGCGCCGAAGATGCCGACCTTCAGCGAGCTGTCGCGCGGATCGACGCCCTGCTTCTCGAACTCGTCGAGCAGGGTGAGCATGTAGGACGGGGTGACCATGATGATCTCGGGCCGGAAGTCCTGGATGATCTGCACCTGCCGGGCCGTCATCCCGCCGGAGGCGGGGATCACCGTGCAGCCGGCGCGTTCGGCGCCGTAGTGGGCGCCGAGTCCGCCGGTGAACAGGCCGTAGCCGTAGGAGACGTGCACCTTGTGGCCGGGGCGGCCGCCGGCGGCCCGGATCGAGCGGGCGACCACGTCCGACCACATCGACAGGTCGTTCTCGGTGTAGCCGACGACCGTGGGCCGGCCGGTGGTGCCGCTGGAGGCGTGCACCCGGCGCACCTGGTCCATGGGCACGGCGAACATGCCGAACGGGTAGGTGTCCCGGAGGTCGGCCTTGGTGGTGAACGGGAACCGGGCGAGGTCCTCCAGGGCGCGGCAGTCGTCCGGGGTGACACCGGCCTCGTCGAACTTCTCGCGGTACAGCTCCACATGGTCGTAGGCGTGCCGCAACGTCGCGCGGAGGCGGTCGAGCTGGAGCTCCCTGAGCTGCTCGCGGGTCAACCGCTCGGCCTCGTCCAGCAGATGGTGGGGGAGGGGCTCGCCCAGGTTGCTCATCGCGACTCCTTCGGCGCGTGTGTCGTCGTACTGCCGATGCTGCGGCTGCGTCCGCGGAACTCCGCGACGACCTCGTCGCCCCGCAGGACACTCACGTCGTAGATGCCGCTGCGGCCGAACCGGGTGCGCTCCTGCGCGCGGGCCACGAGCACGTCGCCCTCGTACGCCGGGGCGACGAAGGTGATGTCGGCGCCCGCGGCGACGGTCACCGGGCCGTGGCTGTTGCACGCGCAGGCGAAGGCGGTGTCGGCGAGCAGGAAGACATAGCCGCCGTGGGCGATGCCGTGTCCGTTCACCATCGCCGCGGTCACGGTCATGCGCAGCACGGCCGTCCCCTCGCCGTGCTCCAGCAGCTCGATCCCGAGACCCCGGGAGGCCTGGTCCGCGGCGAACATCGCCGCCGCGGGGTGTGTCGTGGTCATCTCCACCACTTCCTGTCCCAACCGACCATTCGGTCTGCATTCGGCACGGCCAAACAATCAGCCGGGGCGTACGGCTGTCAAGGGTCCGTTCCCGCCCTCCAAGGGTCTTGCCGGAGCCACGGAAACGCGTCACACTGGAGACCGAACGAATGGTCGGTTGGGAAGCTGGTGGAGATGACCACGACACACCTCGCCGAGGCCGTGCCCCCGGAGCCCCCGGAGGCGCTCCAGGAGCACTTCGACGCGACGATCGCGCGCGACCAGCGCATCGAGCCGCGCGACTGGATGCCCGAGGGCTACCGCAAGACGCTGGTCCGGCAGATCGCGCAGCACGCCCACTCGGAGATCATCGGCATGCAGCCCGAGGGGGAGTGGATCAGCCGCGCGCCGTCGCTGCGCCGCAAGGCCATCCTGTTCGCCAAGGTGCAGGACGAGGCCGGACACGGGCTCTACCTGTACTCGGCCGCCGAGACCCTCGGCGCGGACCGCGCGGACCTCACCGACCGGCTGATCGAGGGCCGCCAGAAGTACTCCTCGATCTTCAACTACCCCACACTGAGCTTCGCCGACGTCGGCGTCATCGGCTGGTTCGTCGACGGCGCCGCGATCTGCAACCAGGTCCCGCTGTGCCGCAGCTCCTACGGCCCCTACGCGCGCGCGATGGTGCGGATCTGCAAGGAGGAGTCGTTCCACCAGCGGCAGGGCTACGAACTGCTGCTGACGATGATGCGCGGCACCGAGGGCCAGCGGGAGATGGTGCAGGACGCGGTGAACCGCTGGTGGTGGCCGTCGCTGATGATGTTCGGCCCGCCCGACGACGCCTCCCCCAACTCGGCCCAGTCGATGGCCTGGAAGATCAAGCGGCACAGCAACGACGAACTGCGCCGGCGCTTCGTCGACATGACCGTCCCGCAGGCCGAGAAGCTCGGCGTCACGCTGCCCGACCCGGAGCTGAAGTGGAACGCCGAGCGCGGCCGGCACGACTTCGGCACCCCCGACTGGGACGAGCTGATGCGGGTGATCAAGGGCGGCGGACCGTGCAACGCCCAGCGGATGGAACGGCGCAGGAGCGCCCACGAGGAAGGCGCCTGGGTGCGCGAGGCGGCCACCGCCCACGCGGCCAAGCGGGCCCGGAAGGAACCGGCGGCATGAGCAACACCGACTGGCCTCTGTACGAGGTGTTCGTGCGCGGCAAGCGCGGCCTGAACCACGTCCACGTGGGCTCGCTGCACGCCGCCGACGACACGATGGCCCTCACCCACGCCCGCGACCTGTACACCCGGCGCAACGAGGGCGTGTCGATCTGGGTGGTGCGCTCCGAGCACATCGCCGCCTCCACCCGCGACGAGAAGGACCCCTTCTTCGCGCCCAGCGCGGACAAGGTCTACCGCCACCCGACCTTCTACGACATCCCCGACGATGTCCCGCACATTTAGGAGCCGGGATGAGTGAGGACCACGTCTACATGACCCTCGCCGAGGGTCACGAGGACGATACCCGCTGGGCCTACGGCACCGGCTTCGAGGACCCCTTGCACGGCGTCGACACCACCGTGCCGGACGGCGTGGACGCCGGTGAACTCGCCGCGACCTGCGTGGCCCTGGCCGACGACGCGCTGGTGAGCGCCCAGCGCCTCGCCGAGTGGATCACCCGCGCCCCCGAGCTGGAGGAGGAGGTCGCGCTCGCCAACATCGGCCTCGACCTGCTCGGCCAGGCCCGGCTGCTCTACTCCCGCGCCGGACAGGCCGACGGCACCGGCCGCGACGAGGACGCCTACGCCTACTTCCGCGACGCGGCCGACTTCCGCAACGTCCGGCTCGCCGAACTCCCCATCGGCGACTTCGCGTTCACCGTCGTGCGGCTGCTGGTGCTGTCCAGCTGGCGGCTCGCCCACTTCGAGCGACTGGTCTCGCACCCCGACCCGGTGCTCTCCGCCGTCGCCGCCAAGGGCGTCAAGGAACTGACCTACCACCGGCAGTACGCCGCCGAGTGGGCGGTCCGCCTGGGCGACGGCACCGAGGAGTCGCACCGCCGGATGCGCAAGGCCGTCGAGCAGGTCGGCCCGTACCTGGGCGAGCTGTTCACCGCCTGCGACGTGCGCACCGAGGTCGTGGACGTACTGCGCCAGGTGACCGAGGAGGCCGGACTGCCCATGCCGATGTACCGCCCGTCCCCCGGCTCCGGCCGCGACGGCGAGCACACCGAGCACCTCGCCCCGCTGCTGGAGGAGCTGCAGAGCGTGGCCCGCGCCCACCCGGGGGCGACATGGTGACCCTCCAGCTCGACGTACGGCATGCCCGCGAGATCGCCGAGCGGGTGCCGGACCCCGAGCTGCCCATGCTGACCCTCGCCGACCTCGGCGTCCTGCGCGGCGTGACGCTCACCGAGGACGGCACGGTCGTCGCCGACCTCACCCCGACCTACTCCGGCTGCCCCGCCATGGCCGAGATGCGCGCGGACGTCGCCGCCCGGCTCCGGGACGCGGGGTACGCGCGCGTGGAGATCCGGACCGTCCTGAACCCGCCGTGGACCAGCGACTGGATCACCCCGGAGGGCCGCCGCAAGCTCGCCGAGCACGGCATCGCCCCGCCCGGTGCCGCGCCCCGCCGGGCCGCGGGTCCGGTGCCGCTCAAGCTGTCGCCCACCCGGCGCGAGGTGGCCTGTCCGCGCTGCGGGTCGGCGGACACCGAGGAGACCTCCCGGTTCGCCGCCACCTCGTGCAAGGCGCTGTGGCGCTGCCGCGCCTGCCGCGAGCCGTTCGAGTACGTCAAGGAGATCTGATGGCCCCGACCGCCCCCGCCGAGGCCGTGAAGCCGCGCCCGCGCCGCCGCCCGGTCTTCCACCCGCTGCGGGTCGCCGCCGTGCAGCCGCTGTGCGAGGACGCGGCCGCCGTCGGCTTCGAGATCCCGCCCGAGCTGTCCGAGGAATTCGCCTTCGCGCCCGGCCAGTCGCTGACCCTGCGACGCGAGATCGACGGCCGGGACGAGCGCCGCTCGTACTCCATCTGCACGCCCGCCGGTGCGGACCCGCGCATCGGCGTCCGCGTCGTGCCGGGCGGTCTGTTCTCCTCCTGGCTGGTCAACGAGGTGCGCCCCGGCGACACCGTCGAGGTGATGGCCCCCACCGGCAACTTCACCCCCGACCTGACCGCCCACGGCCACCATGTGCTGCTCGCCGCCGGCTCCGGCATCACCCCGATGCTGTCCATCGCCGAGTCCGTCCTCGCCGCCGACTCCCGCTCCCGGGTCACGCTCTTCTACGGCAACCGCCGCAGCGGCACGGTGATGTTCGCCGACGAGCTGGCCGACCTGAAGGACCTGTACCCGAGCCGCTTCCAGCTCGCCCACGTCCTCTCCCGGGAGCCCCGCGAGGCCGAGGTGCTCTCGGGCCGCCTCGACGCCGAGCGGCTGGCGGCGCTCATCGACGGCCTGGTCGATGTGCGGACCGCCGACCACTGGTGGCTGTGCGGCCCACACGGCATGGTCCGCGACGCCCAGCGGGTGCTGGACGAGCTCGGCGTTCCCGCCGACCGCGTCCACCAGGAGCTGTTCTACGCCGACGACGAGCCCGTCCGCGAGGTGCGCCACACGGAGTCCGGGCCGACCGGACCTATCAGCCAGGTCACCGTCGTCCTCGACGGCCGCTCCACCACCTCGGCCCTGCCGAGGGAGCGGAGCATCCTCGACGGCGCCCAACGCACCCGCCCCGACCTGCCGTTCGCCTGCAAGGGCGGCGTCTGCGGCACCTGTCGCGCGCTGGTCACGGACGGCAAGGCCGACATGCGCCGCAACTTCGCCCTCGAGGAGAACGAGGTCGAGGCGGGGTATGTGCTGACCTGCCAGTCGTACCCGGTCTCGGAGACCCTCACCGTCGACTACGACAGCTGAAACAGCGAACCGGCCGCCCCGCGCGGTGGCGGGACGGCCGGTGCCGACTAGGGCGAGGAGAGCAAAGGGACTAGTTCATGGAATCCGTTCTCACGGAGGTAGAAGGAAGCCCCTTCATGGCCTCGCCACGGCTCACGCTACCAGTCACTCCGGGATCAGGTCGCGCAGATTTTCGAGCGTCACGATCCGCGAGTCCGGGTGCAGCCCCTCGGGCCGCTGGAGCCCGATGTAGGTGACCGGCCCGTCCGGGACCTTCTCCCCGTCCCACAGGGTCACTTCACCGCCGCTCATCAGCTCCACCAGATGACGGACCGTCAACTGCTCGCGCTCCACGATCCCGCGCAGCAGCGTCGCCACCGACACCCGGTTGTCCTCTACGCGGTTGGCCGACGGCGTGCCCTTCAGGTACAGGTGCAGCCACTTCGCTCGCCACCCGCCGTCCTCCCCGCGCAGGAAGGCGAGCGGCAGCGCCACCCGGCCGGGACCGCGCAGTTCCGACTTCATCCGCACGGTCCGGGGCTCGAACGGCCGCCCCTTCTGCTCGCCCTCGCGCAGCATGAACCCGAAGAACGACTCCTCGACCTCCTCGAACCCCTCCCCGGAGTAGAGGTTGACCTGCGGCACGACGAACGTCCCGCGCACGGCCCCCAGCCGGAGATTGATGAATTCCGAGGCCCCCTGCGGCGCTTCGGTGATGTCTCCCGAGTGCTCGCCCTCCAACTCGGCGAGATGGGTGTACGACAGCCAGCAGACCGTCTGGTAGTCGGCGTCCAGCATCAGCGCCGACAGGTCGTAGTCGGTGTCCCGCCGGCGCTGCTTCCAGTACACGAAGAACCGCAGCAACTCGCCCTCGACCGGCGAGAGGGAGCCGCGGGGCAGCACCCCGAGCCCGGCGGCGGTGGCCCGCCCGCTGAGCGGCAGCGCCACGTCCAGGACATCGGGGTCGACCAGCAACTGCCCCGGCTCCGGCAGCCGACGGCGGATCTCGTCGTCCAACGCCTCGATCAGACCGACCCGTTCGGCTTCGGGGACGCCCGCGCGGGTGTCGTCGGTCACCCAGGCCCGCCCGAGCCGGTTGATGAACACGCGCCGCCGCTCGCCGCCGTCGGCCCGGTTGTGCAGATGCTCACGCACCGACAGCACGACCCGCCCGGAGACCTGCGGCGCGGCCTCGACGGCGGCGCCCACGACACAGTCCCGCTCCTCCTGCGTACGGCACAGGCGCAGCAGCCGGTCGAGGGACCGGAACAGCCGGCCCGGTGCGTCCTTGAGCAGCAGCGCCGCACCGATGACATCTCCTTCGCCGAGCAGTTCCTCCAGCCGGCGGTCGAAGGACGGCGCCTTGCGCTCGCCGCGCGCGACCGCGAACGCCTCGGCGGCGTGCGGCCACCGCGGGTACTCGTGCGGGTGCAGCCGCTCGCCGAGCCGCTTGAACGCCTCGCGGTGCACGGGGACGTCGGCGAGCTTGCCGGGCGCCGCCGCGACGACGGAGTCCAGGCCCGCGAGCAGGGCGCGGCGCACCGGACGCGACAGCGCCCGGAACCGGGTCGGCGTCTGGAGTGTGACGTCACCGTCGGACAGCGCGCAGGCCAGCCGCAGTACGTCGGTGACCGTGTCCAGCATCGGCGCGGCCCCCGCCGCCAGCCGGGCCCGGTTCACCACGGCCCGGTTCTCCCGCACCGGGATCGCCTCGGGCTGCGGACGGTCGGCGCAGATCCCGGCCAGGACCGCGAGGTCGGCGAGGTGCTCGTCGCCCAGCGGGGTGGTGGAACCGGCGAGAGCCAGATACAGGTCATGGACCTCGTCGTCGAGCGCGCCGCCCAGGTGCAGCACGGTCACCCGGTCACCGGCGGCGGCGAGCAGCTCCTCGTGCGCGGCGAGCATCTCCTCGTACGAGTGCTGGTAGCGGCCGTACGACGGCAGCGTGAGCAGGTTCACCACGCCGGTGCTCAGCTGGGCGAGGATCCCGGGCCGTACGGACTCGTCGGCGAGGGCGCGGGCGATGCAGTCCCGCCAGAAGTCGAGGGTGTCCGGCACGTTCGCCGGGAAGTCGACGAAGTACACGTTGTGCCGCACATGGTCGCCGACCATCTCCCGGACCGTGGCCAGGGTGCGCTCGGCGGTGGCGAGGACCGTGTCCGCCGACAGCCCCGACAGGTGCTTCAGCAGGTCCGCCGACAGCTTGAAGCCCACGGACATCAGCGCGGCGTCGAACTGCCGCGCGGCGACGGCCCCTTGCCCCGCGGAACCGGCGGGGGAAGGGAGGCGGTGGGTGTGACGGACGACCAGCGATTCCAGGCTGAGCTGCATGCCAGGATGATTACAGGGTCGTACTCTTGTGCGCATTCGGGTTTTGGCGGGTGCGCGTTCGGGTGTTGCCGGGGGCTTACTCGCCCCCAGCGCCCTGTTCCTGGTCGCCACCGTCGAGCCGCGCGGCGAGGGCGCGGTACGCGAACTGCCTGCCCCGACGCCCGCGACCTCCTCGGCTTCGTCGACGGCACCGAGAACCCGGCGTTCCGTGGCGGCGGCTACGCGATGGTGCAGAAGTACCTGCACGACCTGGACGCCTGGGAGGCCCCCGCGGTCGCGGCCCAGGAGAAGATCATCGGCCGCGCCGAGCTGACCGACCCCGAACCCGGCGCCCCCGGGTCCCATGCCGACATCGGCTGACGGTCAGGAGTCCTGCCGGTTCGCCCGCTCGGCCTGCTGCTGCTTGATGCGGGCCGATTCCTTGCGGACCTCGGCCTGGGTGGCGCGCTCCTTCTGGAGCCACTCCGGCTGCTCCTGCTTCAGGGCGTCGATCTGCTCGGTGGTGAGGGGCTCGGTGACCCCGCCCCGGGCGAGGCCCGCGATGGAGACGCCGAGCTTCGCGGCGACCACCGGGCGGGGGTGCGGGCCGGTGCGCCGCAGCTCCCGCAGCCACTCCGGCGGGTCCGCCTGGAGCGCGTTCAGCTCGGCGCGCGAGACCACGCCCTCCCGGAACTCCGCGGGGGTGGCCTCGAGGTACACACCCAGCTTCTTGGCCGCGGTGGCGGGCTTCATCGTCTGGGTGCTCTGGTGCTGCGTCATGGGTCAAGGGTATCGAGTGAGTGAACGGCCGCCGACCACGGCGGGTAACCTGGCCAGGTGACAGGCTCGGAAGCACCCCTCTCGTTCCGGCTCGCGTACGTTCCCGGAGTGACACCCTCGAAGTGGGTGCGGATCTGGAACGAGCGCTACCCCGACATCCCCCTGGAGCTCCTCGCGGTCACCGCCGAGGAGGCCCCGGAGGCCCTGCGGGACGGCCGCGCCGACGCCGGTCTCGTACGGCTGCCGGTCGACCGTGCGTTCTTCAGCGCGATCCCCCTCTATACCGAGACCACGGTCGTGGTGGTGCCCAAGGACCACGAGGTGACGGCCGTCGAGGAGGTCACCGCCGAGGACCTGGCCGACGAGGTCGTCTTCCATCCGCTGGACGACGTCCTGGAGTGGGAGCGGCCGCCGGGTCAGCCCGGCTTCGAGCGCCCCGCCACCACCGCGGACGCCGTCGAGCTGGTCGCGGCCAACGTCGGCCTGCTCGTCGTCCCCCAGTCGCTGGCCCGCCTCCACCACCGCAAGGACCTCACCTACCGCACTTTGGTGGACGTCCCCCAGTCGGGGATCGCCCTGTCCTGGCCCGAGGAGGCCACCACCGACCTGGTCGAGGACTTCATCGGCGTCGTCCGCGGCCGCACCGTCAACAGCACCCGCGGCCGCACCCCGGAGCAGGCCAAGGCCCAGCCCAAGGCCCAGCCGAAGGCCAAGCCCGCGCAGCAGGCTCGCCGCAAGCCGGCCGCCGGGAAGACCCAGCGGTCGGGCAAGGGCGGCACCCCGCGACGCGGCGGCGGAAAGCCGCGCCGCAGGTCGTAGCGGCCAGGGAGCGCGGAGCGGTCTAGGGAGCGTAGGTGGCGCGCCGCGCCGTGGTGACGACCGCATGCCCTTCGGCCGCGCCGAGCAGGCCCGCCGTCACCCACGCGTCCACGGTGGACCGCACCCGCGCGACGAGCGCGCCCTTGCCGGTGAAGGGTGCGCCGGCCCAGATCTCGTCCAGCAAAGTGGTGCCGTCGGACTTGGCCGGGTTCGCGACGCCGGAGTCGAGGTTCCCGAAGAGCACCCGGGGTTCCACGCGCCGGAAGTAGGCGTGGGTCGGGTCCTCGGTGCCCTCGGCGAAGGGGGCGAACTCGGTGCCGTTCAGAGCGTAGTGGAGCGGTCTGCCCGCGACCGGGGTGAGCGAGGGGAGCAGATCGCCGGAGAGACCGGCGTTGCGGTAGAGGCCCAACTCCAGGTAATCGGGCGAGGAGTTGCGGCCGACCAGGTTCACCGGGCCGTAGAAGAGTGTCTGCGTCCTCGCGTCGTCCAGGGCCTTCTCCACCCGGAGCCGGAAGGGGACGGCGACGCGGACCGTGTCGCCGGCGCGCCAGGTGCGGGACACCGTGAAGTAGGTGCCGGGTGTCGGAGTGCCGGACACGGCACGGCCGTTGACCGTCACACGGAACCCGGCCGTCGCCCATGAGGGCACCCGCAGCTCGAGGTCGAAGACCGCGGAGCCGCCGCCGAAGGCGATCGTGGTCCCCTGCTCCTCCGGGTAGCGAGTGGTCTGCCGGACGGTGACGCCCTTCGCCGCCCAGGTCAGCGTGGAAGGGCTGAACAGGTTGACGTAGAGCGCTGTGCCGTCCGCCCTCGTGAAGTACACCGAGTCCTGGTACTTGGTGGCGCTCTCCATGCCGGTTCCCTCGCAGCAGGTGGTGCCCTGCTTGGGGGTGTAGTCCCGGACATGCCCCGGGGTCAGCCCGATGAAGTAGGTGACCAGCGGCTTCTCCGCGTCCGCCCGGTCCTGCTTGGAGCCGAGCACCTGGTTGTACAGCGCCCGTTCGTAGTAGTCCATGTACTTCGGCGTCTGCTCGTGAAAGAAGAGCGTCCGGCTCAGCTTGAGCAGGTTGTAGGCGCAGCAGGTCTCGGCGGTGGTCGCGCTGATCGTGCCCGCGACGACGTCCCGCGCCTTCCAGAACTCACCCGTGCTGGTGCCGCCGATGCCGTACATACGGTGCGGGACGACCATGTCCCAGAAGTTGCGGGCGGCGTCGAGGTAGCGCCGCTCGCCGGTGGCGTCGTACAGCCTCAGGTATCCGGTGAAGATCGGGATGTGCTGGTTGGCGTGCAGGCCGTCCAGGATGTCGGTGTTCGCGGCGCAGGAGTCGATGAGCCGGTCGAGGTCGAACAGCTGGGCCAGCGCGAGGTGTTCGGCCTTGCCGGTGATCGCGTGCAGATCGCAGATCGCCTCGACGATGCCGCCGAACTCGCCGCTGGAGAACAGGCCCCACATGCGTTGCAGGGTGGCCTCCGGCAGTTTGGACAGCCGGGAGTGCATCCAGTCGCACATACCGGACGCCAGGTCGAGGGCGCGGGCGTCGCCGGTGGCGAGATGGGCGTCGAGCACACCTCGGAGGATCTTGTGCGCGGTGTAGTACGGCGCCCACACCTTCGTGTAGTCGCTGCTGGTCCTCGACTCCAGGTCGATGAACTGCGTCTCCGGGTACGCCGCCAGGAACCCGGGATGGCTCGGCGCGCCCCAGGTGCGGCGCAGCGTCGCGGTCAGTCCCCGGCCGGACGCGTCGGCGAAGGTCCCGCCGGACGTCTCGTCGAAGGCGTACGACGCCAGGTCGCCGCGTCCCGCGGAGGTGTCGGCGGCCCGGCTGCCCTGCAAGGCGGTGATCTCGGTGGCCGTCAGCGCCCGTGACCAGACGTTGAACTCGTCGAACGCGCCCGCGAAGACGGGGTCGGCCGGGTAGTGGGAGCGGCCCAGCCAGTGGTTGGCGGGCGTGCCGAGGGCGGCCGGGGTGAGGGTCATCGCGGTGTCGCGGGCGACCTCGGTGCCGTTGACGTGGAGGACGCCGGTGCCGCCCGCGATCGTGACGGCGAGGTGGCTCCACTGGTTCAGCGGCAGCGCGGCGGTGCCGTTGAGGCCCTGCTCGGCTCCCGGTCCCGCGGTGGTGATGGCGAAGCGGGGGACGCCGTCGGCGTTGCGGGCGGCCAGATACAGGTAGCGGGTGGTGTTGTCGCCGAAGTCGAGGACGCGGGCCCAGGAACTGCCGTGGGTGGGCTTCACCCAGGCGGACAGGGTGACCGCGTCGGCGCCGCCGAGGACGCCGGAGGGCAGGTCGACGTACTGGTAGGAGCCGCGCACGTTCTCGGCGGCGGTACCGAACTTCCCCCCGGTGCTGAGCACGACGGGGTCCTCGCGCAGTGCCTCGCGCACCTCGGTCAGCGCCCCGATCATGGTGCGCAGCCGGTCGGCGAAGACCTGTTCGCCGGTGCCGGCCCAGGCCTGGGCGAGCATGGTCATGAAGTGGCCGGTGTAGTGCCCGCGCAGGTTGCCGTTGGCCTCGCCGTCCAGGCCCTCCCAGCCACCGGGGGCGACGGCGTCGCCGGTGGGCAGGCCGGCGTTGGCGCGGAAGACCTGGAGCAGCCGGTTGACGTCGTAGCCACGGGCGTGGTCGAGCATCAACTCGCGCTTGTCGGCGAAGACGCCCGGCCCGAGGGCGACTTGGTCGAGAGCGAAGGGCCGCACGGTCCACGCGGGCGGGGCGGGGAGCGCGGCCTCTTGGGCGCCGGCCGCTGCGGCGCGGCCGGCGGGGGCGAGGGTGGTGGCGGGTGCCGCGGCGGCGAGGGCCGCTGCCTGGAGGAGGGATCGTCTGGAGAGGGGCGGTGCCATGGGTGCTCCTCTGCGAGTCAACGCCGTATGAGTTGTTCGGTATTGCGAACACCGTACGAGTGATCGACCAGACGATAGGAACGAGGCGCCTGAGGGTCAACGGGTCTGGAGCGACCAGTTCCGGCCGTTCAGTCCGAGGAGCCGCCCGGGATCTCCTTGGCGACCTTGTTCACCGGTGCGATGAGCAGCCACAACGCGGCCAGGCAGAGCAGCGCGGCCGACCAGTGCGCGTACGCGCCGGCCAGCCAGGGTGCCGCCAGCGCGAGTGGTGTGCCGTAGACCGTCAGCCAGCCCAGCGCCCCGCGCACGGTCCAGCACTCCTTCGTCGTGGCGCCCAGACCGACGGACAGCCCGCCGATGACCCCGCCCATGATCCCGGTCAGCAACAGGGCGAGGCCGGTGGCCGGCCACCGGCCCACGCGCAGCCACTCCTCGACGTCCTCGGGCGCGGCCGGGGCGCCGAGGGCCAGTCCCAGGCCCGTGAGCGGGACGCACATCAGCACCAGGTTCGCGATCCGCAGCGTGTCCCAGACCCAGTCGGGGGTGCTCCAGTTGTCGGGCGCGAGGCCGGCCACCCGCGGCGGCTCGCTGCCCGCGTCCGCGACCAGGCCGCGCCGCAGCCAGCGCGTGGCCCCGGCCAGCAGTACGGCCCACAGCACGCCGCAGCCCAGCGCGGCGCAGCCGACCAGCAGTGCCGTGCGCGCGCCCGAGTGGTCGGGGCGCCACCACAGGAGCGCCCCGGCCAGCCAGCCGAGCGACACCGCGGCGCCCGCGGCCAGCCGGGCGGTCACGGTGAACGACAGGGCGGTCCGCTTGGCGCGTTCGGCGTCCGCGTGCAGGCGGTACAGCTCGAACATGTGGACCACCTCGCCGCTCCGGCGGCGCCGCGGCCTCAGCATGACAGTCCGTTGATCATTTCGGTCACGCCACCAAGACCACCGGGATGCGACCAGGGTTGTACGCCAGAGGTGCACGCCAGGGTTGTACGGCGGTCTCAGCCCCGGCCCGCCAGCCACTCGTACGCTCCCCGCGCCGTGAACTCCTCCTGTCCGCCCCGCAGGAGCAGCCCGGCCGTCGCGAACTCGGGGGCGTCCGCTTGAGCGGCGACGTACGGGATCGCGATGCAGCGCATCCCGGCCGCGTGCGCGGCGGCGGCGCCCGGGGCGGCGTCCTCCAGGACCACGCAGTCGGCGGGCTCGGCGCCCAGTCGGCGGGCGGCCTCCAGGAAGACGTCGGGGGCGGGCTTGCCGTGGGCGACCTCCTCGGCGGAGACGACGGTCCGCAGGTGGGCGTCCAGGCCGGTGCCGGCCAGCACCGCCTCGATCGCCTCCCGCGAGGAGCCGGACGCCACCGCCATCGGGATCCCGTCGGTCGCCAGCAGCTCCACGAACTTCCGCATCTGCGGGTAGGGGCGCGTGCCGGCGCGGGCGAGCTCGAGATAGCGGCGGTTCTTCGTGGCGAGCAGTTCCTCCACCGAGGCCCGCAGTCCGTAGCGCGCCTTCCAGGCGGTGACCGTCTCCAGGGTGCTGATGCCGACGTAACTCTCGTGCTCGGCCCAGGAGAAGTCCGGCACACCGTGCTCGGCGAGGGTCTGGCGCCCCGCTTCGTAGTAGTTCGGCTCGCTGTCCACGAGCGTTCCGTCGAGATCGAAGATGACCGAGAGGGTGCCGAGATTGCTCATGCCGTCCAGCATGCCAAGGCTCACCTGCGCGCTGTGCGGCCCACCGACTCCACCAGCGGCAGCAGCCGGTGCGCCACCCGCTCGCGCAGCGCCACCTCGGTGCGGGTGCGCACCACGCCCGGCAGGCTGATCAGCTTCTGGATCACGTCCTCCAGGTGCGCGTTGTCCCGCGCGACCACCCGGGTCAGCAGATCCCCGCCGCCTGTGATCGAGAACGCCTCCACGATCTCCGGTACGGCCGCCAGCGCGTCGCCGACGTCGTCGAGGTGGCCCTGGGTGACCTCGATGTGCACGAACGCCAGCACCGGGTGGCCGAGAGCGCCGGGGGAGAGGGCCGGGCCGGTGCCGGTGATCACGCCGTCCCGTTCCAGCCGGTCGAGGCGGGCCTGGAGGGTGCCGCGGGCGATCCCGAGGATGCGGGCGTACTCGCGCACGCTGGTGCGCGGCTGCTCCAGCAGCAGCCGCAGGATGCGGGTGTCGAGCTCGTCCACGGCCATGGGCCCGGCCTCCTCACGCGTGGTCCGTTGGCCCGCCGGTGGGCGACACCGGACCCGTTTCCCTGTGCCAATGGCCCAGCATAGGCGACGCCACTTGAGCCAGCAGTCGGACGGATGCTGCAATGACACGGTCGATGGCGCTGCGGACCCCGCGGCGCCTTTTTCATGCCTTGATCGAGCAGGGGGCGGGAAGCAGTGCTGAAGAGGGTGTTCGTGGCGCCGGACCCGGGGCGGGCGCGGCTGCGCTTCGCCGCGCGGGCCGTCGTCGGCATCGGTCTCGCCGTCGTGGTCTGCGGCCTTGCCGGGCACTCCCTCGTGGGGGCCGTCACCGGCGGCCTCGCCGCGCTGCTGGCCCTGTTCACCGTCACCGACGCCACCGTGCGCGGTCAGGCGGTCACCACCGCGCTGCTGCCGCTCGTCGGCCTGCCGGTGCTCGCCGCGGCGGCCGAGCTGCACGACCAGCCGCTCGCCCGCGACCTGACCTTCCTCGCGGTCGTCGGCGCGGGCGTGTACGCGCGCCGCTGGGGGCCCCGCGGGCACAGCCTCGGCGTCTTCGCGTTCATGACGTACTTCGTCGCGCAGTTCCTCCAGGCGACCCCGCGGCACCTCCCCGAGCTCTACGCCGCCCTGCTCCTGTCCCTCGCCGTCGCCGCCGCGGTGCGCTTCGGCCTGTGGTGCTACGAGCGCCGCATGCCCCCGGCCGCGGCGCCCGCGCCGCCCGGCGGCACCGGTCTGGCCCGGGTGACCACCCGCCAGGCCGTCCAGGCGACCGCCGGCGCGGGCTTCGCCCTCGTCGTGGGCCAGCTGGTCTCCGGTGAGCGCTGGTACTGGGCCGTCGGCGCGACCTGGTGGGTGTTCGTCAACACCACCTCGCGCGGCGAGACCCTGGTCCGCGGCTTCCGCCGGGTCCTGGGCACGGTGATCGGCATCGGCCTCGGACTGGCCGTCGCGGTCCCGCTGGACGGCGCCCCGGTCCCCACGGCCGCCATCCTCGCCGTCTGCGTCTTCGGCATCTTCTACACCGCCGCCGTGTCGTACACCTGGATGATGCTCTGCGTCACGCTCCTCGCCGAGCTCCTCTACGGCCTGCTCGGCGTCCTCGATCCCGCGCTGCTGGCGCTGCGGGCCGCGGAGACCGGCGTGGGCGCGCTCGGCGCCGTGCTCGCGGTGCTGTTCGTGCTGCCGGTGACGACCCACGCCGTCACGGACGCCTGGATCCAGCGCGCCCTGCGCTGCGTCCACGCCGCCACCGCCGAGGCCGCCGCGCGCCTGGCGGGCTCCCCGACGGCCGACCCCGCCGTGCGCGTGGCCGAGCTGGAGCAGCTGCTCGGCCGGGTCCGCCTGTCGGTGGCCCCGCTGGTGCACCCGCTCAACCCGATGCTCGGCCGCAAGCGGCGCGCCCGCCGGGTGCTGGCCCTGCTCGACGACTGCGCCCGCGAGATCCGCGGCCTGGTCGCGGTGGCCGCCGACCCGGTGGCCTCGCACGACGCCCGCCTCGCCGCGGCCTGCTGGCGCGTGGAGGCGGCGGTCGAGGCGCTCACGAATGGCGGCCCGGAGCGGCCCGCGGACCCCGCGACACCCCCGCCCGCGGCGGAACCGGCCCTGACCCACCTGCACGGCCTGGAGCGGGCCCTCGCGGAACTCGCCACCCCGCTGCGGACTCCGACGGGATCGCCCCTGGTCGGGGCGTAGCACCGCGCCGAAGCGCGCGGGGACGCCGCCCTTCAGCATGTGGGTGACTTGGTCTAGACCGCGAATGATCGACTGCTACCGTCAGCTCCGGACGCACCCGACCGAGAGGGGACAGTGGTGGCAGACGGTGGCAGGCGGGCTTTCATCGGGTCGTTCACGGCGGCCGGGGGGCCGGGGATCGTGGCGGCCGCCGTGGACGCCGACAGCGGGGCACTGACCGTCCTCGCTGGCGCGAACGACGTGCCCGACCCTTCCTATCTGGCCCTGGCGCCCGACGGCGGCACGCTCTACGCGGTCAGCGAGACGACCGAGGGCGCGGTGGCCGCGTACCGCGTGAACGGCGACAGGCCCGAACTCCTCGGGTCACCCACCCCCGTCTCCGGCAGCGGCCCCACGCACCTCGGCCTGTACGCCGGACACGTCCTGACCGCGAACTACGGCTCTGGCAGCATCAGCGCCGTCCCCGTGCGCGCCGACGGCTCCCTCGCCGACGCAGCCCTCGCGGTCCTCGCGCACACCGGCTCGGGCCCGCACACGCCCCGCCAGCACGCCCCGCACGCCCACCAGGTCCAGGCCGATCCCAGCGGCCGCTGGGCCGTCAGTGTGGATCTCGGCACGGACTCGGTCCGGGTCTGCACGCTGATGGACGGCCGCCTCGACATCCACGGCGAGTACGCCCTGCGCCCCGGCTCGGGCCCCCGTCACCTGGCCTTCCACCCGGACGGCTCGTACGCGTACGTGGTCAACGAGCTCACCCCCACCGTCACCGTCTGCCGCTGGGACGCCGTCGACGGCTCCCTGAAGCCGCTGTCCGAGACCCAGGTGCTCCCGGGCGCCCCGGCGGGCGACGCCTACCCGTCCGGCATCGTCGTGTCGCCCGACGGCCGCTTCCTGTGGACCGCGACCCGCGGCGAGGACGTCCTGTCGACGTTCGCCGTCGAGGGGGAGGGGCTCCGGCTCCTCGGCACGGTGCCCTGCCGCGGCCACTGGCCGAGGGCCCTCACCGAGGCCGGCGGCTTCCTGTACGCCGCCAACGAGCGCTCCGGCGACGTGTCCTGGTTCGCCGTGGACCCGGCCACGGGCCTGCCGCGCTACGGCGGCTCGATCGAGGTCCCGGCGGCGTCCTGCGTGGTCATCGGCTGACCCTTCGGGTACTCATCGGCTGGCCCTTGGGTGGTCATCGGCTGACCTTTCGGGTACTCATCGGTGACCGTTCGGGTGCTCAGCGGCTGACCGTTCGGGTGCTCATCGGCTGACCGTTCGCCTACGACGAAGGGCCCGCTCCCGATGTGGAGCGGGCCCTTTCCGTCGTGCTGTGGGCAGGCGGGCGCCGTCAGCGGACCGGCGTGCCCTGCGGCTGCTGGGGCGCGATGCCCAGCGCCGTCGTGTACTTGGCCAGGGCCAGCTTGCCGATCGCCGGGTACGGACCGAGTGCCTCGGCGGCGGAGCAGCCCGCCTCCTTGGCCGCGTCCTCGATCAGCGCCGGGTCGATCTCGGGCCCTATCAGGTACGGCGCGAGCGCCAGCTGCTGCGAACCGGAACCGCGCAGCTGCTCGGCGACGGAGGCGATCGAACCCTCCTGGTCCAGGGCGGCCGCCATCACCGGCACGGCGAGACGCGCGGCGAGCAGCATGCCCGTGATCCCGGCCGCCTGCACGGCCTCCTCGCCACCCACGGAGGCCAGGATGATGCCGTCGGCGGCGGTCGCCACGGTGAAGAGGCGGGCGCGGTCGGCGCGGGCCAGACCGGCCTCCGACAGGCGCACGTGCAGCGCCTCCGCGAGCAGCGGGTGCGGGCCGAGCGCGTCCGTCAGATCGGCGGCGACCCGGCTCTCCATCACGGCCTGGCGGACCTGGCGCAGCAGCGCGTTGTCCGGACCGGCCAGCAGGGGCACCACGACGGCCACGGGGCCCTCGGGCGCCTTGGCCTCGACACCCGCGGCGAGCGCCTGCTCGTAGCGAGCGGTGCGCTCCTGGGCGGTGTGCGCGAGCACGGTCTGGAGGGTGGGGAACTCCGCGTCGTCCCCGTCGAGGTACCCGATCCGGGCGTCAAGGCCGGGGAGCTCGGAGCGGGCGATGCTCACGACCTCCTCGGCGAGGCTGCGCGTGGCGGCGCCCGGGGTGCCCGGCACCGCGAGGACGAGTGCGGGCGCGCCCTCGGGAGCAGCCAGGGGTTCGGGTCGGCGGTGCCGCCCGGGCTGGCGGGGGCGCGGCATTCGTACTGGCAGGCCGGACGCGGGCCCAGTGGGGGAGCTCATGGCGCCGCATGTTACTGGTTTCCGGGGTTCCCCTGTTCGGGGAGGGTGCAGGTGAGCGGTATCCGTCCGGTTTTGTCTGATGAGTTACGCGCGTTGCGGAACCGGGCGGGTGCGGGCGATCAGTCCCCTGTGGTCACGGCGTCGGTCGCCACGCCAGTTACCACGTAGCCTTCGCGTCGCCTTCACGTCGTCATCACGCCGTCACCACGGAGAGCATCGTCCCGTCACTCGGCAGAGTGAGCCGCCCGGACGCCAGCTCGGTCGCGATGCGCACCGCCCCGGACAACGGATCCCCGTCGGCCGGAACCCGACGCGCGTGCGGCAGCCGCGCCGCCAACTCCTCCTCCAGCGGTACGAGGAGGGGGTCGCCCATCTTGAACAGCCCGCCGGTGAGCGCGACTCGGGGCTCCCCCTCGGCCGGACAGACGGCCGCCGCGGACTCGGCCATGCAGCGAGCGGCCGCCCGCAGGATGCCCCCGGCGACCGGGTCCCCCTCGGCGCAGGCGGCCACTTCGGGGGCGAAGGAGGCGAGGACGGCCGGACGGTCGGGCCGCGGGTACAGCTGTCCGGGCAGCCCGGACAGCGCGCCGAACATCTTCTCGGCGCGGGCCAGCAGACCGGCCGATCCGCCGGGCCGCCCGTCGTACGCGCGCAGCGCCGCCTCGAGGCCCGCCCGCCCGATCCACGCCCCGCCGCCGCAGTCGCCGAGCAGATGCCCCCAGCCGTCCGCCCGGTACCAGCGTGCCAGGTCGGTGCCGATGGCGATCAGACCCGTGCCGGCCGCCACGACAGCACCAGCTCCGAGGCCCAGGGCACCGGCGTAGGCGGTGACCGCGTCGGCGGCCAGCGCGACCCTGCGGACCCCGAACTCCCGCCCGAGCCATGCCGGAAGTTCCGCGCGCAGGGCGTCCCCCAGAGTGGCGAGCCCAGCCGCCCCGATCACGGCGGTGCCCACGTCGGCGAGTTGAGCCTCGGCGGTCAACTCCCGCACCAAGGGCACCAACTGCTCCATCAGATGCCCGGGGTCGATCCCGCGGGCCCCGGTGCGCACCGGCTCGCGGGACTCGCGCCGGGCCAGTACGCCCCGGTCGGCGGTGCCGACGACGACCCGCAGACCGGAGCCTCCGGAGTCGACGGCGAGGAGTCCACGGGCCGCGGTCACGGCAGGCGACGTACCACCGGCTGACCGCCCTGCTGGATCAGCGTGCTGCCGGGCCGTGGATCTGTGTATCGAGTGGGAGCAGCTGACCAGGCATGATCACAATCACGGAGTGGCTTGATCACTGGACGCAACGGTTTCCCCCTCCTCCCGGACACCGGCTGGGTGACCTGCTCGACCGGTTCGAAGATCTCGATGAGGAGGAAGAGTAGCGCCCGGAGCGGTGGCTGTGCGGGACGGCTCATGGGTTTGTGCCGGGGGCGTGACCCGTACCAGTAGAGTGACGCGCCGTGGCACCACGACCTTTGCATGAACTTGTTGAAGCAGGCTGGGCGAAGGCCCTTGACCCTGTAGCTGAACGCATCGCGGCCATGGGGGACTTCCTGCGGGCCGAGATAGCGGCCGGCCGGACCTACCTTCCGTCCGGGGCGAACGTCCTGCGGGCCTTCCAGCAGCCCTTCGAGGAGGTCCGTGTCCTGATCGTGGGGCAGGATCCCTACCCCACCCCGGGTATGGCGATCGGGTTGAGCTTCGCCGTATCGCCGGAGGTGCGCTCTCTGCCGGGAAGTCTGGAGAACATCTTCCGCGAGATGCACTCCGATCTCGGGCTCCCCAGGCCCTCGAACGGCGATCTGACGCCGTGGACGAAGCAGGGTGTGCTGTTGCTCAACAGGGCTTTGACGACGGCCCCGCGCAAGCCCGCCGCGCATCGGGGCAAGGGCTGGGAGGAGGTCACCGAGCAGGCGATCCGGGCGTTGGCCGCGCGGGGTACGCCGCTGGTGTCGATCCTGTGGGGGCGTGACGCACGCAATCTGCGGCCGCTGCTGGGCGATCTGCCGGCCGTGGAGTCCGCGCACCCGTCGCCGATGTCGGCCGACCGCGGGTTCTTCGGGTCCCGCCCGTTCAGCCGGGCCAACGACCTGCTGATCAAGCAGGGTGCCCAGCCGGTGAACTGGCAACTGCCGTAGGTCACGGCCCTCGCCGGGTCCGTTCGGGCAGCCCGGCGGGCTGTGGCCGGGCCGCCGGCCTCAACTCTGCCTGGCCCTCGCCAAGGCGGTGAGGACGCGTCCGGTCTTGCTCTCCGGATGCTCGGAGAGTTTCACCCCGCGCTCACGCACCGCGGCCTCCAGCTTTCGCTGCTTCCGCTCGGCCCGCGCCCTGAACTCCTCGGCATTGTCCTCGTCCTTGGGTTTCACCCGGATCGAGGCCTCCAGGAAGTGCAGACCGGCGGCCGACCACGCCTCCAGGTTCACCTCCAGGTCGTCGAGTGGAACGTCTTCGACCTTCGTCGAGACGATCGGTCCCAGCGCGACCAGTCCGTCGACCCGGACGGCGGGCGCACAGGCGTGCAGGAACTGGTCCTGCACCGCGTCGATCGGTGCGGCGGGATCGGCCCCGAGTTCCACGGCGTCCGACAGGGCCCCCGGCGGATGGTCATGTACCAACGAGGCAGCCAGCACACGGCCGTTCGTCGACCAATCCTGTTCGATCTTGTACGTGAACGGCTCCGCCTCGAACGGAGCGGAGAACCGGCCGACCAACTGCTCCCTGGTGCAGGGACGCAACTTGACGGTCAGGTCATCCGGACCGCCGCCGACACGGAATCGTACGATCGCGCCACTGGCCAGCAGGGGCAGTCGGCCCTTGGTGACGCCGTCCCGGTCCTCGGCGAACCAGATCCGACGCGTCCTCCTCGGCCCGTGAGCCGCACCGAGGGCCGCAAACGCCGATGCCACGTCGTCCTCGATGTTGACCTTGATTTCGACCGGCAGAAGGTCCATCACACCACTCCTTCGCAGCGGCGCAAGCGGCGGAGAAGCCGGGTTCCTGCGTCAGGGCCGCTCGGCCGGGATGCGGGTCGGGACGGTCGGGAGCACCACTCGCTGCGGCGCCGAGGTCGAGACGCGGCCAGAGCGTGCGATCTCCAGGAAGTTCGGGAGCTCGTAGTCTTCCGCGGCGTCGAGGTCGACCGTGTACCCGAGGTCCCCCAGACTCGCCACCGTCAGCCGGCTCAAGGGGTTGTTGCTGCCATCGATGTTCGGCGACATCAACTCGTTGTCGAAGACGGTCTCGCGCCAGTGGCCGCCCGCGCTTCCGGGGCCGCCGACATTGGCCACCGGTACCGGGGCAGGACCCCCGCCGGTGAGTTTGCCGAACTCCTCCATGGCGCCGGGCCCCACGAAGGTCGGGTCGCTGTTCCGGAAGTTCGGGCCGGGGAAGTTCTTCAGCAGGCCGAAGTCCGTCCAAACGGTTCCGATTCCCAGAACGTGCCCCATCTCGTGCGTGATGACGTCGAGGAGTGAGCCTTCCTCTTCCATCTGTGCCAGGTCGGCGCTGTCGAACCTCATGTGCCCCTTCACCGGAAGACCCGCTCCGCTGGCCGCGTCCTCACTCCGGAACCGCGTCGGGCCTGCCTCCCCGAGGGTGTTGGGGACGTTGTTGACACCGTCGATCGGCACGCCTTCGGCATCGATCAAGAGATCGTCGATCACTACCCGGCCGGAGAAGTCGTTGATGACCGCGGTTTCCAGGTCACCCACGATGACACGCGCCCAACGGTCCGCGGCTTCGGCGAAGATGCTCCTCTGACTGCTTGTCAATCCTCTGAGGAACCGCACCTCGATCTGGAACGGGGAAGTGGTCGCGGCGAGTTCCACGGCGCGGCTGCTGTCGGCCACTGCTTTGTAAGTCTCGAAGGTGTAGTGAATTTGCCTGCCCATGGCTACTACTCCCATCGCACGTAGCCGGAATTACCTCCCCCAAACCAGGCTAAGCCTTTTCACAGTCGTAGACGATGCAACCAAGTATCGTTGAACGTTCGCCTGCTTCGTCCTCCCGTACATCCCAGGATGCGAGCGCGCAACCGAAGACGGACGATGGAGAGAGCGGGAGCGGTTACTGCCGTCCGGGACGTCAATTCGGTCACGTGCTCATTCCGGACCGGTCCATTTCGTGGAGGCACCGAAATGCCCGTGCTCTTCTTCGACATAGGAGCGACCCTGGCGGATGCCCGGGAGGAGGCGGACGGTTCCCTGACGCTGCTGCCCCGACCCCGCGTCCTCGCCGTGCTCGACGCCTTCCCCGACGTACGCAAGGGCGTCATCTCCAACCCGGGCTCGAGTGCGGGCGACGCGGAGCGGGCCGCCTCAGCCCTGCGGGAGGCATTCCCGGGCCGGTTCACGGACGACACGCTGATCCATTGGGGCCCCAAGAACAGCCGGGGGATCTTCGACGAGGCGGTCGCCGGCACGGCGGGGCGGGAGATCACGGCCTCCGCTGCCGACGAGTGCGTCTTCGTGGGGGAGGACCACCAGGAGCGCGCGTTCGCCCGGGAGGCAGGACTCCGTACGGCGGCTCACCCCGTGTTCACCGGCGCCGCCGTGGAGAACCGTCCCGTGCTGTGGGCGCGGATCGAACTGCCCGAGGACCGAGGACTGCCCGCTCTGGAGACGGCGGCGAACCAGACCGAGGCCGTTCCCGTCCACATCGCCTCCGCGCGGCTCGTGCTGGCCATGGCGACCATGCGCGGCGCCGCCGCACTCGAACAGGCCGGGTTCACGGTCGACCTGCGGGGGCCGGTGGAGGAGACGGCGGCCTTCCTCATCCGCGACGACCTCCCCCTCCCGCCGGGCTCCGCGGACGCCCCGGACAGGGCGACGGCACGCGCCACGTCCGCTTTCGGCCTCGTCGCCGACGAGCTCGCCGGCTTCACCGCCCGACCGCTGCTTCCGCTGGGCCCCGCGCCGGGCGGTGTCTACCTCGCCGCACCCGCCGGCGTTCCGATCGAGAACGTCCACCTGCCGGGTGCGAAGCCCGGCCACACCGAGCGACTGCTTCCGGACCCGGCGCTCCTCTCCCGCCCCGGCGAGGCATGGACACAAGGACTCGGCGCAGAATCCACGGAAGGCCCAGAGCCGGGCCCACTCCGGTCGGACCCCTCCCCGGAGACGATCGCCGCGGTAAGGGCGGCCGTGACCCCCGGGGTGCTGCGCGGCCATGTCGCGCGCATCTCCGGCGTGGAACCGCTGAGAGACGGCGAGGCGTTGCGGGTGCGCAGCCGTGACGCGTCCGCCGCTGACAACCCCCGAGTCGTCGAGGCGCTTGCGGACCGCTTCCAGAACCTCGGCCTGGCGGTACGACTGCACCGGTTCCGGTGGCGCGGACAACCGTTGTTCAACGTGGAGGCCGAGCACCGTGCGGCCGGGGCGGACTCCACGGTTCTCATCACCGCGCACCTGGACTCCACCGCCTCCAACGGCGAATTCGTCGACGAGAACGGCGACCCGCGCCCCTACGACCCCACCGAGGACCCCGCGCCGGGCGCCGACGACGACGGCAGCGGAACCGCCGCCGTCATGGCCGCGGCCGAGTGCCTGCACCGCTTGCTCGCCGAGGGCAGGACACCGACCCGGAACCTACGCTTCGTGCTCTTCAACGCCGAGGAACAGGCCCTGCTCGGCAGCAAGTTCTACGCGCGGGCCGCCGCCGCGGCCGACGACCGCATCGCCGGTGTCTTCCAGATGGACATGATCGCGGGTCGTCGGCAGGGCAGCCCACCCACCGTCGAGATCCACGCCGGCTCCTCGGTGCCGGGTCCGGTCGTCGGCGCTTCCGACGCGCTGGGCGCGCTCGTCGCGGACACCATCCCCGCCCTCGACCCCGCGGTGACGGTCCAGCAGCTCACCGGCCCCTCCGATCCGGCGATCGGACGGAGCGACCACACCAGCTTCCACGAGCGAGGGTGGGCGGCCATCGCCGTCTCCGAGGACATCTTCGCTCCGGACGGCGGGCCCGGTACGGGGACCAGGCAGTACCACACCCCGGGAGACACCCTCCTCGACCAGGATCACAGCCCGGAGTTCGCGGCCACGGTCGCCCGCTCCGTCACGGCGACCGCCCTCACCCTCGCGGGCCTGTAACCACTCTCGACGGCCCGTAGCCCACAAGACAGTCGAAGCCGGGCCTCAGGCCCGGGTCCCAGGAGCGTGCGTCATGACCCAACTCATCGACAAGCGGAATCTGGCGTACGACCGGTTCGACCGCGTCCAAGGCGCCCAGGCATTTCTCCACGAGACCAATCGCGTGGCGGAGTCGGTGCACCACACCCTCATCGCCGACGACAGCAAGGTGAACCGCTTCACCGGGCACCTGACCGAACTACGGGTGGAGGGCGCACAAGCCGGCCCCACCGACCGGCCGGGCACCGAGGCCGCCGACGGCGACTACATCGCCCGCGCCAAGGAGTACCTCTCCTCGGTCTCGGGGGCGATCGGCTTCGCCGCCGGAGAGCCCGCCGAGTTCGAGGCCGATCCGAAGGTGACGTCCACGAGCGGCGGTATGCGCGTGGTCAGCCTTCAGCAGACACTCAACGGCATCGACGTGTGGGGCATGGCTCCCAAGGTGTGGCTGCGCGAGGACGGCACGGTCGACAGGGTCGTCGGCGACACGGTGAGTGTGCAGAGCAACGCTCCCACGATGCCGGAAGTGCCGGTCGATGCAGCCCTTGCCGCCGGCGCCGCGAAGGCCGCCGAACCGATCACCATCGAGGGCCCGTTCGGCACCGACGAGCTGCCGGCCCTGGACATCTCGGACGGCTTCCGCCGGCTCAGCTCCCAGGCGCGCAACGACCAGCCGACGACCTTCGAGGCAGGCGCCTTCGACGAGGCGATCCCCGGGCGGCTGGTGTACTTCTACATGGGCGACGACGTCCGTCTCGCCTGGTCGTTCAGGTTCTCCCGCGCGAGCGGCGCCGTGCAGTACCACGCGCTCGTGGAGGCTGACGCGAAGACGGCGGACCCGACAGCACCCCAGGTCCTGTATCTCCAGGACCTGACCGATCACATCGTCGGAGGACTGGTGGTCCGGCAGAACCCGGCCGAGACCGAGCCCGCCCTGGCCTCCTTCCCGCTCCCGCTGAACGACTATCCGGTCAGACTCCCGCCAGAGCCGTTGCCCGGGTTCCCCGGCCCGTGGGCCACGCAGCAGAACGGGCATGTGGCGACCGTCGGGAACAATGTGCGGGCCGTCGACGCGGACACCGGCAAGAGCTTCCAGGTCGATGTCGACGCGGCGGGCAACGGGGTGTTCGCCCCCCACCCCGACACAGTGGAACAGCGCATCACCAACATCTTCTTCGTGTGCAACTACATGCACGACTTCTTCATGATGCTCGGCTTCACGGAGAAGCACGGCAACTTCCAGACCGTCAATTTCTCAGGCCTGGGCAAGGGCGCCGACCCCGTCGTGGCCCTCACCCACCCCGGGCCCGTGCTCGGCACGGCCAATATGCTCTCGCGCGCCGACGGTGTGGCAGCGGAAATGAACATGGGACTGGTCGCCAGAACCAATCGGCACACGGCCATGGACGTCGACATCCTCCGACACGAGTTCACCCACGGTGTGACCAACCGCCTCGTCGGCGGTCTGCACGACGCCAACGGTCTGCGTGAGGCGCAGTCGCGGGCGATGGGAGAGGGCTGGTCGGACTACTTCGCACTCACCATCCGCAACTACTTCCGGGAGCGGGAGCATCCCGTGATCGGCGACTGGGCGGTCGGCAGGCCGGGCGGCATCCGCCAGCGGCCGTACGACGACCAGTACCCCGGTGGCTTCGGGGACATCGGACGGGTCGCGAACGGGCTGGACTACACGAAGATCCACAACGTCGGCGAGATCTGGTGCTCCGCGCTCCTGGAGATGACCCGCCGGATCAGCGCGGAACTCGGCAGCAAGGAACGCGGCTACCGGGTGGCCTGGCAGGCCGTGGTCGACGGGCTGAAACTCACCCCGAAGAACCCGTCGTTCCTCACCGCCCGTGGCGCGATCCTGCGTGCCCTGAAGGACCTCAGGGGCACGGCCTTCACTGAGGCCGAGTACCCCAAGGTCCGCACGGCTGCCTGGGGATCCTTCGTCCGCTACGGCATGGGCTTCGACGCCTTCTGCCCCAACGCGTCCTTCATCGGCTGCCGGGCCGGCACCGAACTGCCCCCCGCGGGGCAGGAGGACTGAGGCGGTCAGCTGCCCCGACGGGCGCCCTGACGATCGACTCGGACACGGGTCCTGTCCGACGATCAAGTACCGCCCCTCGTCGCAGGGCTGCCGGCAGGCACGGTGCCACTCATCCGATCACCGCCGCGCGCACGCACAGCACGTCCGGCAGGTGCGAGGCCAACTGGCGCCAGCTGTCGCCGTCGTCGGAGGAGGCGAACACCTCGCCGTTGCGGTTGCCGAAGTACACGCCCGCCGGGTCCGCGTCGTCCGTGCACAAAGCGTCGCGCAGCACCGTGCCGAAGTGGTCCTCCTGGGGCAGCCCCGCCGACAGCGCCTCCCACGTCTTGCCCGCGTCCCCGGTGCGGAAGACCCGGCAGCGCCGGCCCGCGGGCACCCGGTCCGCGTCGGCGTTGATCGGGAACACGTACGCCGTGTCACCCCGGTGCGGATGGGCGGCCACCGCGAAGCCGAACGTGGACGGCAGTCCCTCGCCGATGTCCGTCCAGGTCGCGCCCGCGTCGTCGCTGCGGTACACCCCCCAGTGGTTCTGCAGGTACAGCCGGTCCGGGGTCGCCGCGTCCCGCGCCACCTTGTGCACGCACTGGCCGAACTCCGGGTTGGGGTCGGGCAGGAACACCGCGGACACACCGGAGTTGGAGGGCGCCCAGTTCGCGCCGCCGTCCGAGGTGCGGAAGACGCCCGCGGTGGACACGGCCACGGTCACCGACCGCGGGTCGCGCGCGTCGGTGAGCACGGTGTGCAGTCCCTCTCCGCCGCCGCCCGGCACCCACTGGGAGCGGGTGGGGTGCTCCCACAGCGGGCGGACCAGCTCGAAGGTCTCGCCGCGGTCCTCAGAGCGGTACAGCGCTGCCGGTTCCGTGCCCGCGTAGACCACGTCCGGCTCGGCCGCCGCCGGGTGCAGCTGCCAGACCCGCTCCAGCGAAGCCCCGGTGTCCTTGGGGAACTTGACGGCCGGCTGGGCCGGTTCGGTCCAGCTGCGGCCCAGGTCGTCGGAGTGGAACACGGACGGGCCCCAGTGCGCGCTGTCGCCGCCGGCCAGGAGCCGCGGACGCTCACCCCTGGTGTCGATGGCGACCGAGTACACCGCCTGCGCGTTGAAGTACGGGCTCTCGTCGAACTCCCAGGCGTCACCCCGCTTCCGCCCGATGAACAGGCCCTTGCGTGTGCCCACGGCCAGCAGTACCTCGGTCATGCCCAACACCTCCGCGACGTCTTCGTCTCAGACACGGGCCAGTCTGCACCCCGGCACTGACAGTCACCTCTGGAAACGGCTTCGTCGCAGGTCAGCGCGGCGATGATAGACCGCCTTCCGGATCGGCGGGGGCGATTTCCGGAAGACGCCCGCCCGGGCCCCGGGCCGGTGCCACGGTCGGAGACAGGGCGGTCGGCGTACGCGATCCGGCGGCTGTCGTGAGCATCGGGAGGCCGTCCGCCGTATGGGAGGACGGTCCGGCAGGTGGTGTGCGCATGAGGAGGAACCCCGCGATGGCGTTGCGAGGTCCGAGGGTGTGGCTGTGGCGCTGGCGGCGCAATCCGCTCAAGCGCCGCGCCGACGCGGTGGAGTCCTGGGTGCTGTTCGGGGCCTGGGCGATCACCGTCCTCGTCGGGGTGGCGGCCGGTTTCACGACGGCCGGGTCCATCGAGGACGGCCTGGCCCGTGAGCGCGCCGAGTGGCGCCCGGTCCAGGCCCGGCTCACGGATCGGGCGCCCGCGACCTCGAGCGGCGGGCAGATCTGGGCGAAGGTCCGCTGGACGGCGCCGGACGGGTCCGAGCGCACCGGGCAGGCCAGGGTCGGCCCGGGCAGCGGAGCGGGCACGCCGGTCACCGTCTGGACGGACCCCGTCGGCCGCCTGGTCACCGAGCCCGCCACCGCCACCCAGGCCCGCTCACGGGCCGCCCTTACCGGCGGCCTGGTGGGAGCGAGCGCGGCGCTCGTCCCCTTCCTGGGCGGCCGCATGCTGCGCCGCCGCCTGGAACGCCACCGCATCGCCCAGTGGGACGTCGAGTGGGCCCGCTTCGGACCGAGCTGGGGCGGCCGCACGACGGGCTGAACACCGCGGGCTCCCGGGGCCTACGCCTGAGATACCCGCGCGCCCTCCGCAGGTCCCCGGACTGCGCGCGGCGCGCCCTGCCTGGGGCCGAGAACCGGGCGCCGATGGCCCCAGCACCGAGACCCACCGTGCCCAAGAATCGGCGCCCTACATCGCCTCCAACATCTCCCGGCACACCCTCAACAGCTCCTCGTCGTAGGCGATGTCATGGCTGCCGTGACCGTCGGTATGGGCCGTGTGCCGCCGGGGTGTGACGAGTTCTGTTTCCACCAGGTCCCGCAGTGGCGCGCCCGCCGGGCCCATCGCCCGCAGGCATGCGGCGACCGAGCGGCGCAGGTGCGGCTTCTCCTCCCAGGTGGTGCGCAGCACCGGGAGAGCCGTCTCCGCCTCGCCGCCGATCCGCCACAGCGCACCCGCGGCCGTCGCGCGCCGTTCCGCCGACCCGGCGGACTCCGCGGCCCGGCGCAGTTCCGGCAGCGCGGCCTCGCTCACCGGCCCCAGCCGCCCGAGCGCCTCGGCGGCCACCCCCCACCGGCGGGCGTCGGGATCCGCCAACCCGGCCAGCAGGACCGGCAGTACAGCGGAGGGCTCCTCCTCGGCCGAGAGCAGTGCGGCCGCCGCCGGGACCGCGTACTCCGTGTCCAGCAGCCCCCGCAGCGCCGGTATCGCCTCCCGCGCCCCGGAGCCCCACGCACCGAGCGCGGCGACCGTGGACTCGATCAGCATCCTCCGCGAGCGGTCGCCGCCCTCCAGCAGCCGCAGAGCCTCCGGCACCGCCTCCGCATGGCCCAGCACGGTGAGCGCCCGCAGCAGGGGTCCCGCCCTGCCCGGCGTCTCGGGGTCGTCGAGGGCGAGTGAGCCGAGGCGGCGGCGCAGTGCCGGGGCCAAGGGCGCCGCGGCGGCGCCCAGCCAGGAGATCTCGTGGCCCAGGTCGTCCGGCACCACGGCCCCGGCGAGCACCTCGGCCAGCACCGGCACCGCCCGCGGATCCCCGGACCGGACCAGCGCCCGGAGCGGATCGCCCAAGGTCGGCGCTCCGTGTTCCCATCGCCGTACCCAGTGGGCGGGCCGGGCCCGCACCAGGGTGTGGAGGTCGTCGGCCGCGGGTGCGGCCAGCCCGAACAGCTGCTTGAGCGCGGCCACCGCCGCGTCCCGCAACCGGTCTTCCTCCGCGCCCAGTTGGGCCCCGATGAGGGCCACCGGTTCGCTGAAGTCGCCGCGCCAGGTACGGAACAGGGTCCCGGACATCCACACCGCGTTGCACCGGTCCGCCCAGTCCGGGCTGCTCAACTGGCCCACCAGCAGGGCGGTCCGGTCGGCTGTCCGGCCGTCCAGCGCGTGGTGGAGGGTGCGCAGCAGTTGCGAGCCCTCTTCGTCCGACGGCCGCAGCCGGCGCAGCCGGCCGACGAGGGTGTCGGTGGCGTGCGGGCGGGCGCACACCACCGACCGGCAGGCGCGCCGCCGTGACCGCTCCCGCAGCAGCTCCACGGCGACGGCGACCAGGTCGGCCGGTATCCGGTCCGGGGCGCAGCCCGCGAGTTGGCCCAGCGCCGCGAGGCGCAGCTCGGGCCCGTGGGGCAGCGCGCACTGCGCGGCCAGGAGGTCCACCGCGGCGTCGGCGTGCGCGGGGTGCCTCCGGGCGAAGAGACCGAGGCTCTCGGTCAGGGCGAGCAGCACGCGGTCGTCCCGCTCGACGGTGATCCGCTCCCGCAACAGGCGCAGGACGCGGGCCGGTTCGTCGAGGAACCGCACGAGCGCGCCCGGCGCGGTCCGGCGCACCCCGGGGTCCGGGTCCCCGGCGAGCTGCACGAACACCTCCGCGCCCGCCCGTACGGCGGACGGGCCGTCGCCCTCCCCGCCGATGCTGACCAGCAGTTCCACGACGGCGCCCCGGTCCGGCACGAGCGGGCACGCCGCGAGGGCGAACAGGAACGGCACGCAGGCCAGCGTCGAGTCGTACACGTCTCCCTGGTGGTGCACGGCGCCGTAAAGGCCGTCGAGCGCGGTCTCACGCTCGGCGAGGTCCGCCGAGGCCAGGCCCCTCAGCAGTGCGGGCACGTCCTCGGCGCTGCCGTACGCATGGTGCATCGAGGCCCAGTCGACCTCGTCGATCCCCGTGAACACTAGTCCTCCCCAGGCAAAAACCACCTGGTTGGGAGTCTGCACCACGGCACTGACAACGGGTCGGAATCGTGCTGTGACTGTGTGCGAACCGGTCAGTGCGGCAGCGCGCGGTCCACTATTCCGGCCACGTCCGCCCCGTCGGGGAGCGTCCCGAAGGCGTGCCCCCAGTCGCCGCCCAGCCGGCTCGCGCAGAACGCGTCGGCGACCGCGGGCGGGGCGTGCCGGACCAGCAGCGACGCCTGGAGCGCCATCGCCATCAGCTCCACCAGGCGCCGGGCGCCGCTCTGCGAGGCTTCGGAGAGCATGTTCTTGAGCCGTGTCACGGCCGCGTCCAGCCGGGCGTCCGCCCCATGGGCGAGGGCGAGTTCGTCGAACAGGGCCTGGGCCACGCCGGGTTCCCGGCCGAGGGCGCGCAGCACGTCGAGGGCGTTGACATTGCCCGAGCCCTCCCAGATCGACAGCAGTGGGGCCTCGCGGTAGTGGCGGGGCATGCCCGACTCCTCCACGTAGCCGTTGCCGCCGAGGCACTCCAGCGCCTCCGCCGTGAAGGCCGGGCCCCGCTTGGTGACCCAGTACTTGCCGACGGCGGTGGCGATCCGGCGGAACGCGCCCTCACCGGCGTCGCCGCGCACCGCCCGGTCGGCGGCGCCCGCCAGACGCAGGGTGAGCGTGGTGGCGGCCTCGGACTCCAGGGCCAGGTCGGCCAGAACATTGCGCATCAGCGGCTGGTCGACGAGCCGCGCCCCGAACGCGCTGCGGTGACGTGTGTGGTGCCCGGCCTCGACGAGCGTCTTGCGCATCAGCGCCGCCGACATCATCACGCAGTCCAGGCGGGTGCAGTTGACCATCTCGATGATGGTCTTGACCCCCCGTCCCTCAGGCCCGACCAGCCAGGCGACGGTCCCGTCGAACTCGGGCTCGCAGGAGGCGTTTGACCGGTTTCCCAGTTTCTCCTTCAGGCGCTGGACGCGGAAGGTGTTGCGGGTGCCGTCGGGCAGGACGCGCGGCACCAGGAAGCACGACAGCCCGCCCGGCGCCTGGGCCAGCACCAGGAAGAGGTCGCACATGGGCGCCGAGGTGAACCACTTGTGGCCGCGCAGGGTGTACACACCGGGTTCCGCGGTCGGCGTGGCGGCCGTGGTGTTGGTGCGGACGTCGGAGCCGCCCTGCTTCTCGGTCATCCCCATGCCCGCGAGCAGGCCCCGCTTCTCGGTCGGCACGCGCAGCCCGGGGTCGTACTCCCTGCTGGTCAGCAGGGGTTCGTAGATCTTGGCGAGGTCCGGCTGGGCGCGCAGCGCGGGGACTGCGGCGTACGTCATCGACGTCGGGCAGCCGTGTCCGGCGTCGGTGTGCCCCCACACCAGGCCGCCGGCGGAACGGGCGACATGGGCGCCCTCCCGGTCCTCGGCCCAGGGCGCCGCGGCCAGGCCCTCGCCGACCGCGACCCGCATCAGCTGGTGCCAGCTCGGGTGGAACTCGACCTCGTCGACGCGATGGCCGTACCGGTCGTGGGTGCGCAGCTCCGGCTCGTGGCGGTTGGCCCGCTCGCTCCACTCCTGGGCCTCGGGCCCACCGGCCGCACGGCCCAGCCGCCGGACGTCCGCCTCGGCCCATCCGGCGCCCTCCCGGCGCAGCCCTTCGAGCAGGGCCGTGTCCTCGGAGGCGTCGTAAGGGGCCAGGGGAGGGGGCTGATTGGTGACCTCGTGCGTGGCGTACGGCTCGTGCTCGGGTGTCAGGACCATACGGCGAGTGTTGCACTTGTGCTGCGATCGCAGCAATAGTGCAACATCGAAATCGGCGCCGTACAGTACGGCCCATGGGGACGAACGAGACGGCCGGGGCGGCCGAGGCGGTGGAACTCGCCCTGCGCCCGCTGTCCGCTCGCTCGGTCGTGCTGAGCCTGCTGCTCGGCAGCCATCCGCCGGAGCTGCCCGTGAAGGACCTCGTGCGCGGGGTGGAGCCCTTCGGGGTGGGCGGCTCCACGGTTCGGGCCGCGCTCAGCCGGATGGTGGCGGCCGGGGACCTCCAGCGCGCGGACACCGTCTACCGGCTCAGCGACCGACTGCTGGAGCGTCAGCGCCGCCAGGACGAGGCGGTACGGCCCCGCACGCGCGCGTGGGACGGCGACTGGGAGATGATCGTGATCACCGCGACCGGCCGGGGCCCCGCCGAGCGGGCCGAACTGCGCGCCCGGCTGACCGCGCTGCGCCTGGCCGAACTCCGCGAGGGCGTCTGGCTGCGTCCCGCCAACCTCACTCGCCCCCTCCCGCCGGACCTCGACCCGGTGTCCCAGCACTACGCCGCCCGACCCGCCACTCCCGCGCGGGAATTGGCCGAGACGCTGTGGCCCGTGGAGGAGTGGGCCGCGACCGCGCGGGCGCTGCTGGCCCACGTCGCCGAAGCGCAGGGTCCCGCCGACCGGTTCACGGGCTTCGCCGCCGTCGTACGTCATCTGCTGGCCGATCCCGTGCTGCCGCCCGAACTCCTGCCCGCCGACTGGCCGGGGGCGCGGCTGCGCGCCGCCTACACGGGGTATCTGCGGGACGTGACCGAGCAGGTACGCGCTCGCGTGGAGCGGAAATGACGCGAACGGGTACACGCTCGCGTGGAGCGGAAATGACGCGGACAGGTACGCGCGCGTGCAGCGGAGATGACGCGAAGACGTGCGCGGGCGGAATGACCCGGCGGGGTACGCGCGCGTGCGGGCCGCACTGACCCGCCGAGGCGGCACGCGCGCGTAGCGTCCGGGAACGGCACGGCGGCCGTACGAAGCGCCGTGCGGGGACGCTTCGTACGGCCGCCTTCACCGCGGGGGGAGGGTTATCGGTAGGTGATGTCCGAGGTCGAGTACAGGCAGTTGGTGCTGTCCGGGCCCGTACCGACCGCGGTGGTGTTGTTGTACTTCTGGCAGGGGACGACCCGGCGGCTCGCGTCGTTGAGGATTGTGATGCCGCGCAGGGTGGCCACGTCGTTGCGGTTGACGTTGATGCCGACCAGACGCGCGGTGGTCCCGGTGCCGGTCACCTCGATGTTGCTGAGGTTGACCCGCCGCGTGTACTGCGTGGAGCAGTCACCGCACGAGCGGTACAGCGTCTTGAACTCGCTGACGGCGAAGTTGGAGATGTTCACCGTGCCGGGGCCGTTGTGCTGGAAGACCTTGTCGGCGGCCTTTTTGGCGCCGCCGCCGGTCACCGTGTACGTCGAGCCGCCCCGGAAAGTGGCCGCGTCCTCGCCGACGTCCTCCCACCAGACGTTCTGCAGTGTGCAGTTGCCCTCGCAGTGGATGCCGTCGGCGCCGGGCGCGCCGATGATGACGTTCTTCAGCGTCGCGCCGGCCGCAAGCCGGAAGATCGGGTCCTGGCCCTCCTCCTGCCCGTCGCCGGCGAGGTCGCCGCTGCCGTAGTAGCGCTTCATCCCGCCGTCCACCGTGCCGGAGACGGGGATCGTGGCGCTCACCGCCTGGCTGCTGGTGGGAGTCGGCCAGGTGGCGGCGTGCGCCGCCGGAGTCGTTCCTGTCGTGATCATGCCAACCGTGACGCCGAGTGAGGCGAGCCCGCCGATCAGCGCGCGATGCCTGGTCCTTCGTGAAGTCATGTCCCGATGCCTTCTTCTGAGTGGGGGGCAGATCTTTCGGCTCTTGTCCGTTCCTTCGAATCTCATCCGTGAATGACGTTCGTGATGATGAACGCCATCCCTCAACTGTGCGGCCTTGTGTGCCCGTTGGGGTGCGGGCCGGTCACGCCGTTGAACGGAAGGTAGAGGGAAAGCGCTTTCTGGTCAACGCTTCGCGCGAGTCACTTTCGGCCGCCGTGTACGGCGGGTCGAGCGAATTCTTTCGACGCGTGGGAGCGCTTCCATGGCGGCCATGTGCATGCCACGATGCTGGACCGGCCGACCAGAAGGGACCAGGACGTGCCCACCCCCACGACACGACGTGCCGTTCTCCTCACGGCACTGTTATCGCTGCTCACGGCACTGCTCGTCACCGCGCCCGCATCCTCGGCGACCCGCGCCGGGACGACCTACGTCAGCCCCGCCGCGACCCTCACCGAAGTCACGGACTTCGGCGCCAACCCCAGCAACCTCCAGATGTACCTGTACGTCCCGGACAGCGTGACCGACAACCCGGCGGTCCTGGTGGCCGTCCACTACTGCACCGGATCGGGCCCGGCGATGCACTCCGGCACCGAGTACGCCTCGCTCGCCGACCGCTACGGCTTCATCGTGGTCTACCCCTCGGTCACCCGGGCCGGCAAGTGCTTCGACGTCGCCTCCCCGCAGGCCCTGACCAGGGGCGGCGGCAGCGATCCGGTCGGTATCAAGTCCATGGTCGACTGGACCGTCAGCACCTACGACGCCGACAGCTCGCGGATCTACGCCACCGGCATCTCCTCCGGCGCGATGATGACCAACGTCCTGCTCGGCGTGTACCCCGACGTCTTCAAGGCCGGGGCCGCCTTCGCCGGCGTACCGTTCGGCTGCTTCGCCACCACCGACGGCTCCGAGTGGAACAGCGCCTGCGCCAACGGCACCATCACCCGCACCCCGCAGGCCTGGGGCGACCTCGCCCGCTCCGCGTACCCCGGCTACACCGGCCCCCGGCCGCGCATGCAGCTCTGGCACGGCACGGAGGACGACGTGCTGCGCTACCCGAACTTCGGGGAGGAGATCAAGCAGTGGACGAACGTGCTCGGTCTCGGCCAGACCCCGGCCGCCACCGACTCGCCCCGGTCCGGCTGGACCCGTACCCGCTACGGCGGCACCGGTGACCAGGCCCCCGTCGAGGCGATCAGCCTCCAGGGCGTCGGACACAACCTCTACAGCTACGGCGTCATGGGCCCGCTCGCCATCGCCTTCTTCGGCCTCGACGACGACGGCCCCGCGCCGCAGCCCCCGGCCGGCCCCTGCAAGGTCAGCGTCACCACCAACGCCTGGAACACCGGCCTGACCGCCTCCGTGACGATCACCAACACCAGCACGACGACGGTGAACGGCTGGCGGCTCGGCCTCACCCTGCCCACCGGCCAGACGATCACCAACGGCTGGAACGCGACCTACACCCCGGTCTCGGGGGCGGTGACGGCGACGAACGCCTCGTACAACGGCACGATCGCGCCGAACGCGAGCGTCAGCATCGGCTATCAGGCGACCCACACCGGCAACAGCGCGGCACCGAGCGCCTTCACTCTGAACGGCACCGCCTGCACGACAGGCTGAACCCACGGCCGTCGGGGGCCGGCGCCCGCGACGGCCGTACCACCGAATCCTCCCTAGACCCGCCGACCTCCCTTTTCGAATTCCGAATCACGGGAACCCGCCGGATCAAGCAGGCGATTCGCTCGGGAGGCGAGAAAGCCATGGCAGAGCAGACATCGTCGACCACCCTGCCGCAGCCGCTGCGCACCACGGCCTCGGCGCTGAGCAAGGTCCCCGGCGCCGGCACGGTGGGCCGGGCCGCCGGGGGCGCACTGGACGCCATCGGCAGCGTGTCGCCCCGCGGGCGGCGGATCGCGGTCTACACCGGCGCCGGCGTGCTCGGGGTTACGGGCCTGGTGGAATGGCCGGTCGCCGTCACCGGGGCGGCTGTGGCCTGGCTGACCCAGCCGCGACCGCACGAACCGCACGCGGGAGAGACGCTGCGTCAGAGCACGGGAGCCGACCAGCAGCCGACCACGCAGAAGGGCACTCTGAAGGGCGGCTCCAAGAAGCGCGCGGCCGCCAAGCAGAAGGCCCTGGCCAAGAAGGCGAAAAAGGCCAAGAAGGCAGGGAAGACCTCTCCCGGCCAGGCGTCCACCGTGCGCCCCGGCAGCCGTAGCGGCAGCTGAGGCGCGCCATGGGACGGGGATTGCTGACCGGACCCTCCGCCGCCGTGGCCGGGCTCGTGCTGGCCGGGCCCCGGCTGCTGGCACGCGGAGCCGCGCCCGCCGTGGGAGTCGCCGCCGGAGCCGTGGCCGGGACCGCGCGGGCAGGGGTCAGGAGCGCCGACGCCGCCGCCCGGGTCGGCCGCGTCGCCCGCAACGCGCTGCCGGGCGGCGAGCACCACTGGCGCTCCGGGCCACGGGCGCACCTCGCCTTGCGCCCCGCCGCACCGGAGCGCGTACAGCACCATGGCGGAACCGCTCAGGCCGCCCGGAAGGTGGCCGTCGCCCTCGCCGAGCACCCGGAGGTGGCGTACGCCTACTGGGACGGCGGACTGGCCCGGCTGGTCGTGGCCGCGCGCGAGGAAGTCGTCACGGACGAGGTGCTGGAGCATGCGTCCGCCCTCGCCGAACGCCACGGGCTGGGACCGGGCGACGACGACTCGGTCGAGGACTTCGTGCACCCCGGCGACCCCGACGGCATCCGCACCGCTGCCGCCGCGCTCCTGGCCGACGTGGTCGGCACCGGGGCGGCGCTCACCGCGTACGCGCTACGGCTGCCGCCCTCGCCCCGCTTCGTCACCGCCGGGGTGACCCTACTGCGGGAGAACCCGTGGTTCCGCGGCCGGCTGCGCGACCGGGTCGGCCGATCCCGCACCGACCTGCTGCTGGCGGTCGCCAACGCCGCGACGCACGGCGCCGGACAGACCCCGACCTCCCTGCTGCTCGACGGCACCCTGCGCACCTTCCAGCTGGCGGAGACCCTGGCGCGGGCGAGCGCCTTCGACACCCTGCACGACCGGCTCTGCGTTCCCGACCGCCCGGACGTGGCACCCGACGTCTGCGAGCGCCCGCCCCTGCGCTCCACACCCGCCCACGACTACGCCAACCACGCCGAGACCGGCAGCATGGTCGGCGCCGCCGCGACCCTGCTGGTCAAGCACAGCGCCGGGGAGGCGGCCGAGGCCGTGCTCGCGGGCTCGCCCAAGGCCGCCCGCTACGGACCGGCCGCCTTCAACGCGGTCCTCGGCTGCGCCCTGGCCCGGAGCGGAGTGCTGGTCCGGGACGCGGAGCGGGTACGACGGCTGGAGACCGCCCGCACACTCGTCCTGCACCCCAGCGCCCTGCACAGCGAGGGGGAGGACAGCGCGGACGCCTGGACCGAGGCCGTCCTGGACGCCGCGCGCCACGCCGGCCTGCGGGTCGTGGTCGTCGACCATCCCGCCCTGGAGGACTTCACCGCCCTCGCCGACCGCGTCGTACGGGACCGGCCGCTGCGCGACGTCGTGGAGTCGCTGCGCGAGCACGGCTGCGTGATCACCGTCGCCCGTCCCGAGACCGCCGACGACACCGACGTACTGACCGGACTGCTGAGCTCCGACCTGGCCGTCGCGCTCGCGGACGGCGACTCGCCGGTCGTGTGGGCCGCGGACCTCGTGGCCACGGGCGGACTGGCCGACGTATGGCGGCTGCTCACCGCCGTGCCCGCCGCGCGCAAGGTCGGCAGCAGGTCCCAGACGCTCGCCCGGTCGGGTGCCGCGCTCTCCGGCCTGCTGGTGGCCGTGGGCGAGTCCCGGCGAGGCCGGCCGTCCCCGCTGCCCGGGCTGCAGCACGCGCCCGTCGACATCGGCGCCGCCGTGGCCCTGTTCTCCGGCGCGCGGGCCGCCCTCGGCGTGGCGGCGACCCCCGCGCCGCATCCCCGGGCCCGCGTGGCCTGGCATGCCCTGCGGCACTCGGACGTACGGGCCCGGCTGCGCCGCAGGTCCGAGGGGGAGCCGTCGGCCGTGGAGCAGGCGACGGGCCGGGTGCGGCGGGCGGCCGACGCCGCGGGCCGCGTCCCCGCGCTGGCGCCGGCGCGTTGGTCGGTGCGGCTGGCGCGTGCCGTGCGCGGCGAACTGGACGATCCGCTCACCCCGGTGCTCGCCGTCGGCTCGGCGGCCTCGGCGATCCTCGGCTCCGCCATGGACGCGCTGCTCGTCGTCGGCGCCCTCGATCTGAACGCGCTGGTCGGCGGTGTGCAACGGATGCGGGCGGAGAGGGCGTTGGCCGGTCTGCTGGCCGAGCAGAAGCGCAAGGCCCGCGTCGCGTCGGACGAGTCCGGGCATGAACCCCCGCACACCGTCGACGCCGCCAAGCTCATCCCCGGCCAGATCATCGAGCTCAAGGCCGACGACGTGGTCCCCGCCGACGCCCGCCTCCTGTGGGAGGAAGGTCTGGAGGTCGACGAGTCCGCGCTGACCGGTGAATCGCTGCCCGTGGACAAGCAGACCGATCCCACCCCGCACGCCCCCGTGGCCGATCGCCGGTGCATGGTCTTCGAGGGCACCACCGTCGTCGCCGGACACGCCCGGGCCGTGGTCGTGGAGACCGGTGAGCGCACCGAGGCCGCCCGTGCCGTGGCCCTCGCCGCCCGCAAGCCGCCGTCCGCCGGAGTGCAGGCCCGGCTCCAGGAACTCACCGCCAAGGCCCTGCCGTTGACCATGGCGGGCGGTGCCGCGGTGACCGGGATCTCGCTGCTGCGCGGTACGCCGATCCGGGAGGCGGTCAGCGGCGGTGTGGCGGTGGCGGTGGCCGCCGTGCCCGAGGGGCTGCCGCTGGTGGCCACGGCCGCGCAACTGGCCGCCGCACGCCGGCTCAGTCGGCGGGGCGTCCTGGTGCGGGCCCCGCGCACGCTGGAGGCCCTCGGCCGGATGGACACCCTCTGCTTCGACAAGACGGGCACCCTCACCGAGAACCGGCTGCGGCTGGTCCGCCTCACCGACGCCGAGGGCAGCACGGGCAAGCCGGACGACGAGACGGGAGCGCCCGTCCTGCGGATCGCCGCCCGCGCCTGCCCCCAGCTCAACGGCGGCTCCGACCGCCCGGCGCACGCCACCGACGAGGCCGTCCTGGCCGCGGCCGACGACGACCCGGACTGGACGCAGACCGAGGGCCTGCCCTTCGAGGCCGCCCGCGGCTACGCCGCCGCGGTGGGCCACGAGAAGGACGACGCCCGCGTGCTCGTGGTCAAGGGCGCCCCCGAGACCGTCCTGCCCGCCTGCCGCGATCTGCCGGACCACGCCACCGAGGCCGCGCACTCCCTGGCCCGCGACGGACTGCGCGTCCTCGCGGTCGCCCGGCGCCGTGACGCGGCGGACAAGGACACCGAGGAGGCCTTGCGTGATCTGGAGTTCGTCGGTCTGCTGGCGCTGGCCGACGTGCCCCGCGAGACGTCCCGGACGCTGGTGCACGGGCTGCGCGACGAAGGCGTACGGCCGGTGATGCTGACCGGTGACCATCCGCAGACCGCGCTCGCCATCGCCGTGGAACTGGGCTGGCCCGAGGACACGGAGGTGGTCACCGGCGACGAACTGGCCGCCGTCGACCGGGCGGAGCGGGCCCGGATGCTGCACGACGCCGGTGTCGTCGCCCGGGTCGCGCCGGAGCAGAAACTCCAGGTCGTCGAGGCGCTGCGGGACTCGGACCGGGTCGTCGGCATGGTCGGCGACGGCGCCAACGACGCGGCCGCCATCCGCGCCGCCGACATCGGCGTCGGCATCAGCGCCCGGGGGTCGGCGGCCGCCCGGAACGCCGCCGACCTGGTGCTGACCGGGGACGACCTGACCGTGCTGATCGAGGCGATCGCCGAGGGCCGCGCCCTGTGGCACAGCGTCGCCGACGCCATCGCCATCCTCATCGGCGGCAACGCGGGCGAGGTCGGCTTCGGCATCGTCGGCACGCTGCTGGGCGGGTCCGCGCCGCTGTCCACCCGCCAGATGCTGCTGGTGAACCTGTTCACGGACCTCTTCCCGGCGATGGCGGTCGCCGTCACCCCGCACCAGGACCCCGGCGACCCCGGGACCCACGACGACCATCCCCTCGGCACGTCCTTGCTCGGCGCCCCGCTGATGGAACAGATCCGGCACCGCGCCATGACCACGGCCCTGGGCGCGGTGGTCGCCTGGCTGATCGGCCGGTTCACGCCGGGCACGGCCCGCCGCTCCACCACGATGGCGCTGTGCGCGGTGGTGGGCACCCAGCTCGCCCAGACCCTCGCCGACCGCCGCGACAGTCCCCTGGTCCGGGTCACCTCGCTCGGCTCCGCGGTCGCCCTGGTCGCCCTGGTCCAGACCCCGGGCGTCAGCAACCTGTTCGGCTGCACCCCGCTCGGCCCGGTCGCCTGGGCGGGCGTCGCCGCGGCGATCGCCCTCGCGGTGGCGAGCCAGCGGGCGCTGCCTCAACTGGAGTCCACCGTCATGCGGTTGGCGCGCCGCTAGAAGCGCCGTCGTCGACCTCTTCCTTCAGAGCGGCTTCCCTCGAGGGCGAGACCGCCTTCGAGGGAAGGTGGTTGAAGAGCAGGTTCAGGGCGATCGCCGTCAGACACCCGGCGCTGATCCCGCTGTGCATCACCGTCTGGAACCAGTCCGGGAACTCGTCGTAGATCGTCGGCACCCCCACCGGCAGCACGCCCATGGCGACCGAGACGGCCACCACCGTCAGGTTGTGGTTACCCGTGAAGTCGACCTTCGCGAGGGTTCGCAGTCCGCTCGCGGCCACCGTCCCGAACATCACCAGACCCGCGCCGCCCAGCACCGGAGCCGGTATCGCCGCGACCACCGCGCCGAGCTTGGGCAGCAGCCCGAGCAGCACGAGGATGCCGCCGGCCGCCGCGACGACCCAGCGGCTGCGCACCCGCGTCATACCGACCAGCCCGACGTTCTGCGCGTACGCCGTGTAGGGGAAGGTGTTGAAGACGCCGCCGAGGACGGTCGACAGGCCGTCGGCGCGCAGTCCGTCGGAGAGGGACCGCGCGTCGACCTCGCGGTCCGTCATCTCGCCGACCGCGATGAAGTCACCGGTCGTCTCCGTCATCGTCACCACGGCCACCACGAGCATGGCGAGGATGGCCGACACCTCGAACGTGGGCGCGCCGAAGTGGAAGGGCGTGCTGATGCCGACCCAGTCCGCGTCGGAGACCCCGCCGAAGTCGGTGAACCCGAACGGCACGGACACGGCGAGGCCGACGACGATGCCGACGAGCACGGCGATCCGGCTGAGGAAAGCGGGCGCGAACCGCTGCACCCCGATCACGACCGCCAGCACGAACGCGGCCAGCGCGAGGTTCTTCGGCTCGCCGAACTCCTCCGAACCGGCGCCGCCCGCGGCCCAGTTGCCCGCGACCGGCAGCAGGGAGACACCGATGATCAGGATCACCGTGCCGGTGACGAGCGGCGGGAAGAAGCGCAGCAGCTTTCCGAACACCGGTGCCAGCAGCACGATCGCGAGCCCCGCGACGATCACCGAGCCGTAGATCGCGGGCAGTCCGCCGCCCTCCGTACCGATGATCACCATGGGGGAGACGGCCGCGAAGGTGCAGCCCTGCATGATCGGCAGCCGGACGCCGAAGCGCCAGAAGCCGATGCACTGGATGAGGGTGGCGACACCGCACACCAGCAGGTCGGCGGTGATGAGATACGCGAGGTCCGCGGGCGACAGGTTCATCGCGCCGCCGACGATCAGGGGGACCGCCACGGCGCCCGCGTACATCGCGAGGACGTGCTGCAGGCCGAAGGCGGCCAGGTGGCGGACCGGTGGGACTTCGTCAACGGGGTGTGGTGAGGTCATGCGCGAGACCGTAGGCCCCTTGAACAGTTTGTTGATTTCCGAGGCGTTTCCGGTGCGTGTCCCGGCCCTATGACCCGTTGCCGTGCGCGGCGTTCATCAGTGCCTGCCAGTCCGCCAGCTTCACGACCCGCCGGCCCAGGGTGGCCCCCAGTGCCGCCTCCGCCTGCTCGATCGCGCGCCAGCCCTCCCACCGGACCGGCTCGACTCCCGCTGCCCGCATGACCGTCAGCGGATCTTCGGGAACTTCCCTTTCCACGAGCACGGCGGCGTCCTCGATCAATGACGTCACCGTTTCCTTCGCGCACGGCCTGTTCGTGCCGATGACTCCAGTGGGGCCTCGCTTGATCCAGCCGGCCACGTACTCGCCCGGCACGACGACCCCGTCGCGCAGGACGCGGCCCGCGAGATTCGGCACCGTGCCGGTCGCGGGGTCGAACGGCAGGCCCTCCAGCGGAACTCCGCGATAGCCCACCGAGCGCAGCACCAACTGGGCCTCGATGTCCTCGAACTGCCCGGTCCCGGCCACCCCGCCGCGGCCGTCCGGCGCCGTGCGCTCGAAGCGGACGGCGCCCACGCGGCCGTCCTCGGCGAGGAGTTCGACCGGCCGCAGGTAGAACCGCAGGCTGATGCGCCGTAGGGCGTCCGTGGCCGCTGTCTCCGTCCAGCCCCGCAGCACCTCCACGTTGCGGCGCGTTGCGCCGGGCAGGGCCGAGGGATCCGTCCAGGCCGGGTCGAGGGCGGCCTCGGCCGGGTCGACGGTGACGTCGGTGTCGGGCAGGGAGCCCAGTTCGCGCAGTTCCTTGGTGGTGAAACGGGCCTGGGAGGGGCCGCGCCGGCCCACCATGCTGATCTCGGTCACCTTGCTCGCGGACAGCGCGGTCAGCGCCGCCTGCGGCATGTCCGTCGGGGACAGCTCGGCCGTACCGCGGGCCAGCATGCGGGCGACGTCCACCGCGACATTGCCGACGCCGATCACGACGGCCGAGCGCGCACTCCGCACGAAACCGTCGTCGACGGCGTCCGGGTGGGCGCTGTACCAGGACACGAACTGGGTCGCCGACCAGCTGCCCGGCAGGTCCTCACCGGGGATCCCGAGGTGCCGGTCGGTGGCGGCGCCGACGCAGTACACCACCGCGTGGTACAGCTCCCGCAGCCGGGCGGCCGGGATTCCGTCGGGACCGATCTGCACCCCGCCGAGGAACCGCACCCGCTCGTGCTCGAGCACTGTCCGCAGGTTGTTCTGAAGGGACTTGATCTTCTCGTGGTCGGGCGCCACGCCGTACCGGACGAGTCCGTACGGGCAGGGCAGACGGTCCAGGACGTCGACGCGCACCGCGGGGTCCTGCTGTACGAGACTCTGCGCGGTGTAACACCCGCTCGGCCCTGAGCCGACGACGGCGACATGCAGCACGGCGGAACTCCTCACCCGTGGGATCTCAGGAGAGCGCTGGTGCTTCCAGCATCGCACCTGTGGTGCTGCGCTGACAGGGTGCTGACGCGGAGTGGCCGTGCGTGTCCTTTTTATGGAGTGTGATGATGCGGTTACGTTCCGTGTGTGCTAGAAGCATCCTTTCTTAATCTTTCTGATCGTTGTCCGACGGACGGCCAGGTGTCCGTGTGGCCCGCGTGGGAAGTGCAGGAGAGCGAGAGCGCGACCGCGTGGTTCCAGGTCCGCCTCGCGTTCGCCGACGGCGCCCGGGTCGACGCGCTCGCCGTCGTGTCCGAGGGACGCGTCTCCATCGAGGACGTACGGGCCCAGCCCGCGCTCTCGCTGCACGATCTGACCGTGCTCGCCGACTGGATCGAGGAGCCGTTGTCCGAGGCCTGCGGGGTGGCCGAGGGCCCGGAGGGCGAGGCAGGCGGCGCCCGGCGCGCCCGGCCCGCGTGGCCCCGCGGGGTCGAGGGGCGATGGCTGATCGCGCAGGAGTACCGGGCGGCGCAGGAGGAGGGGTTCGACCCCGTCCTCGCGGTGATGTGCGCGACGGGACACAGCCGCCGCAAGTCGCTGCGCCTGATCGCCCAGGCGCGTGACGCGGGCTTCCTGACCCCACGTCACGCCCGGCGCTGAACTCGGTTCCCCGTCGGCCCGGCCGGCTCCTCCCCGGTCTGGAAGAACCGTGAAAGGTCCATGTCGCACGTCCCGCCGGACGCGCCCCCCGGGTCCGGCGGGACGCCCATCTCCCAGTCCAGCCGGTAGCGCTTGAAGAGCTCGGCGCGCAGCACCGGCACCGGCATCGGCACCCCGGGCACCAGCGCCGCGTAGACCGCGCCCATGAGCAGGGCGCGGAGCATCGGATAGTCGGCGTCCACGTCGGGCGAGCCGTGCCGGGCGCAGGTGTCCCGCAGGAGTTCGGCGAGGCGCCGCTGCTCCGGGCACTGGATGAAGCCCTCGGTCTGGAGGATGCCCGCCATGTGCTGGCGCATCAGCACCGGCCGGTCCCGGGCGAGCCCCAGAATCGCGTCGATGGCCCTCGCCATCCGCTCCCGGCCGTCCTCGGTGCGCGGCTCCCGCTCCAGCCCCTCCTCCAGGGTGCGGTGCATCAGCCGGTGCACCGCGGACTGGACGAGCTGGCGTTTCCCGGGGAAGTAGTACGACACCAGACCGCGCGCCGAACCGGCCCGGTCCGCGATGTCGCCGAGGGTCGTGGCCTCGAAGCCGCGCTCACCGACCAGTTCGACCGCCGCCTGCAGAAGCCGTTCCCGGGAACGCCTTCGCAGTTCTTCATTGACCGAAGCGCTTCGCGGGGACATGCTGTAACTCCTGCGTTGACTGGCTGCCAGCCAACTATACTCAGCGCATCCGGTCGTGCCGTTGTGCCGGCCGGTTCGGTGCCGCCTGCCTTGGGCGACGCGGGGGATCGCCTGAGGCAGGCGTGCGCTTTCCCCGATGGTGGCCTGGGGCGACTTCTCAGGCGCCGTCGCGCCGGCCGCGCCCGACCAGCTCCAGCACCGGCCGCAGGCCCTCCGGCCGCTCGGCCGCCGGAAGATGGTCCACGAAGTGCACCCCGCAGCCCAGCGCCGCGGCCCCGCCGTCCGCCCTGCGGTCGTCGCCGACCATCAGGACCTCGCACGGATCGGCGCCGAGTTCGGCGCAGGCGGCCCGGAAGAGACGGGGGTCCGGCTTCTGGACGCCGTGCTCGAAGGACAGGACGTAGACGTCCACATACCGGTCGAGGCCGTGCTCGCGGAAGACCGGGCGCAGGTCCCAGCCGATGTTGCTGACCACGCCGATCCCGATCCCGCGGTCCCGCAGCGAGCCCAGTACGTCGGCCGCGTCGGGGTACGGCTCCCAGGCGGACGGCGTCATGTGGCGCTCGTAGAGCGTGTCGTGCAGCCGTTCGTCGGGCAGCCTGACGTGCCGGGACAGACCCGTGTACGCGGCCCGGTGCAGCTCCTGGCTCTTGTCCCGGACGCCCCAGACGCTCGCCACGTCCTCCGGCAGCCACGCCGGGCTCGCCCCGCCCGGCAGCGCCCCCATCCGCTCCAGCGCCCGCGCCGTCTCGGCCAACTCCGTCTCGCTCAGCTCCACTTCCCGCTCGGCGAGCGCCCCGCGCAGCCAGGTCTCGGTGGACTGGACGCGGAAGAGGGTGCCGGAGAAGTCGAACAGGACTGCGATCATGCTCGAACCCTACGGGGGAGTCGACGGCCCGCGCGGGCAGATCGGTTCAGTCGTCGTCCGGTGCGTGGTCGGTGGCCGAGCGCTCGGTCGTCCGGGGCCGCCGTCGGCCGTACAGGGACACCGCCAGCGCCACCAGCGCGGCGCCGAGAAGCCAGCCGCCGATGACGTCCGTCGCCCAGTGCACGCCCAGCCAGACCCGGGTCAGACCGACGCCGACGACCGACACGACGGCCACCGCCACGGCCGTACGCCACACCGCGCGGCCCACGCCCGCCCGGTGCAGCAGGTACAGCAGGAGGCCGCACACCACGGTGGCCGTCATGGCGTGCCCGGAGGGGAAGGCGGCGTAGTGGGCGGAGTCGACGGGGTCCGGCCAGACCGGGCGGGAGCGGTCCACGGCGGCCTTCAGGCCCTGCTGGAGCGCGGTGCCGAGCGCGGTGGTGACCACGAGCCACACGGCCGCCCAGCGCGCCGCGTGCCGCCACAGCAGCCACAGCACGACGACCGCGCAGAGGATGCGCATGGTCCACGGGTCCCAGACCCAGTCCGTGAGGATCCGGAACGTCTGGGTCAGCCCGGACTCGGCGACCGCCCAGCGGTGAGTGGTCTCGGCGATGTCGCCGTCGAGTGTCATGAGCGGGTGCCACCGGACCGCCACCAGCGCCAGCAGCAGCGCGGAGCACAGCGCCAGGGCGGCGGCCCAACGGACGGAGGGCCTGCGGATCGACGGGCGGGTCGGGGAGTCGACGGACTGGGTGTGCATACTGCGATCCTCGCCGACTCCTGGGTCCGTAGGCCAATACGGGAGTCGATACCGGCCTATCCCAGCGCCCGCAGCCCCGGCACGAAGGCCACCACGACCGGCACCACGGGCACCAGCGCGGCCGCCGCCGTCAGGCGCAGCCGACGTGCCGCCGTGAGCCGGTCCGGGGGCGTCAGGAGCCGGGTCACCCGCTGCGGCACATGCCCGTGCGCGGTCGGGCAGGGGCCGAACACGCCCCGGTCCTCGTTGAGTTCGACCAGGGCCAGCGCGGTGGTGAGGCGGCCGAAGCGGCGGGAGGCCATGTCGTCGGCGGCGAGTTCGACCAGGCGGTGCATCTCGTCGCGGAACGCGGCGAACACCGGCACCTGCGGGAACGCGGTGGCCAGCGCCGCCGAGGAATGCAGCAGCCAGTCGTGCCGGGCCCGGGCGTGGCCCTGCTCATGGGCGAGTACGGCGTCCAGCTGCCGGCCCTTCAGGCGGCGCAGCGCGGCCGTGGTGACGACGAGCCGAGGGGCCGTGCCGGACAGCCACCAGGCGTCCGGGCGCTCGCCCTCCAGGACCACCAGCCGGTGGTCGGGACCCGGCTCCTCGCCGGGCAACAGCGGTGCCCGCAGGAGGAGTTCGGCCCGGCGCCGCCGACGCCGGGCCCGTGCCCGCGCGACCTCGCGCACCAGCATCACCGCGCTCCACACCGCGCCGCAGGCGAGCGCCACCGCGGTCGTCGCCGCCCAAGGACCGGCCACGCCTAGGGCGTAGGCCTCCACGACGGTCCGCGGCGCGGGCGCGAAGACCTGCCCGCGCACCGCCTCCCAGGCCGCGGCGGCGCTCAGCGTCATCGACAGCGCGCAGCACAGCAGTACGGCCACGACCACGCACTGCCACACCCACAGCGCCACGACCGGTTCGCGGTCCTGCCAGTCGGCCCGGGCGAGCAGTCGGGGCGCGGCCACGGCGGTCAGGGCGCCGAGCAGCAACAGTGCCGCGGGGACCATCATGTGCGAAGCCTATGAGCGCCGGGGCGCCCTGGGCAGGGGCGGCCGCGGCGAAGTGACCCATGCCACGGGGATCGCATGGAGTGCGGCGTGGCGAGCGGTGGGGCTCACATGGTGAGCAGCATCGCGACCATGGCGATCCCCATCGACAGCCGGCACGCCCGCGCCAACTCCGGCCGGTCGCCCAGGCGCAGGGCGCCGCCGCCCGCGGTGACGGGGACCAGCCGGACGCCGGTCAGCAGTACGTACCCGGTGAAGTACAGCAGCAGTACGCCCGTCAGCAGCGGCACGCCGGAGGCGCCGTGGCCGGGGGAGGCGGCCATCGTGACCGCCATGTAGACCATGGCCGAGGCGCCCACCAGGTGGTGCAGGTGGTGCGAGCTCGTCCGCGCCGCCCACAGCGCGCGCAGCGCCGCCGCGCCGAAGACCACCGCGTAGACCGGCCAGGTCCAGGCCGGTGGGGTGAAGACCGCGGCGGGCACGGCCATCGCGGCCATGCCGAAGCCCATTAGCGCCTCGCCGCCCGCGGACCGGCGCTGCTCCTCGACGTCGCTGCGCATGCGCAGCAGGCAGTAGGCGCCGGTCGCCGCGCACAGCGCGACCAGCAGCCAGCCGGGCGAAGCCGGTAGATGCACACGCCCTCCCCGCTCGACGGTGCTGCCGGGCAGTCGCCCGGGTCGGTCGGAGACTGCCCGGGCCATGCGGCGCGCACGCGAGCGCAAGGGTGTACACGGGGAGCATTCACGGGAGCACGGCAGGTCACCCCATATGCTTTACGAGTAAAACACCTGCTAAGGTTGTACGTCATGAGCAGTGCGACCCCACCTCGACGTCTCCGGCCGGCCGGTGTGCTGCGCCTCGGCCGCCCCTCGGAGATCTGGTTCAAGCCCGCCCTGAGCGTCGTCGCGGCCGTCGCCCCGCCCAACCTGCTCCTGCTGGCGCTCGGCCGCCTCGACCTGGCGATGTACACGATGGCCGGGTCCCTGTGCGCCCTCTACGCCCACAACCGCCCCTACGCGGCCCGCGCCCGCGCACTGGCCTGGGTCGTCGCGGGCATGGTCGGCGGTCTCGCCGTAGCGCTCGTCACCGCGTCGCTGACCTCCAGCGCGGTCGTCCTGGTCACCGTCGGAGCCCTGCTGGCCGCCGCCCAGAAGGCACTGTGCGACGCCACCCGCATCGGACCGCCCGGCAACGTGGTCCTCACCTTCATCACCTCCGCCGCCCTGTTCGCCCCGCAGAGCCTCACCCAGGTCCCCGCCCATCTGGCGCTCGCCGTCGTGGCCGGTGCCTGGGCCTGGATCGTCGGCATGGCGCCGGGCCTGGTCCGCCCGCACGGACCGGAGCGCCGGGCGACCGCGGCCGCGCTGAACGCGGCAGCGGCCCATGCGAGCACCCGCGACGGCCGCACCCGCGCCCAGGCCGCGGCGGCGATCCAGGCGGCCTGGCAGTCGCTGCTCTCCGCCGGTCGCCGCTCCGCCACCCGCAGCGCCCTGGAACGGCTCGTCGTCAGCGCCGAGGTCGCCCTCGCGGCCCCCGCCGACGCCGACCCCGAGCGGCTGCGCGGCTGGGCCCGGGACCTGCGCGGCACCGGAACCGTGCCCGAAGAACTGCTGGGCGTCGCCGCCGAGTCCGCCGTACCACGAGAGCCGCTGTGGCACCGCCTGCGCCCGCTGGCGCCGCTCGCCGCGCGCACCGCCCTCGGCTGCGCCCTCGCCGGATACGCCTCGCTCGCCCTCGGCATCGGCCGCCCCTACTGGGCGCTGGTCACCGCCGCCGCCCTCTACCAGGCCAACCTCACCCTCACCTGGAGCCGCGGCGTCCAGCGGGTCGTCGGCAACCTCGCCGGCGTCCTGTTCTTCGCCGCCCTCGCACCGCTGGCCCACCTCGGCCAAGCGGCCCTCGTCCTGTGCTGCGTGGCGCTGAACTTCGGCGCCGAGGCGCTGATCAGCCGCAACTACTGGCTGGGCAGCGTCTGCGTGACCCCCATGGCACTCCTGATCACCGAGTTCACCGGCTTCCAGGAACCCGGCGCACTGATCACCGAGCGGGTCGTGGACACCCTGGTCGGCGCCGTCCTCGGCTTCCTCGCGGCCCTGGTCGTCACCGACCGGCGCGCGGGCGACCGGGTCGAGCGGGCGCTGGCGACCGTGGAACGCGCGCGGGAGCAGGCCGCCCGTCTGCTCGCCGAGCCGCAGGCCGCGCCCGCCGACGTGGCCGCCGCTCACCGGTCCCTCGCGGTCGCCCTGGTCGACCTGCGCGCCACCGTCGACGCCGCTTCCGGCGACTGGTGGCGGCGCGCCCTGCCCCTGGAGCGGGTCGTGCTCGCCGAGCGGGCCGGGCACCGTACGCTCGCGGCGACCACCCGACACCGGATCAAGGAAGGCGTACGACCATGACGGCAGCCGACGAAGGCAGAGGACCGGCCGACACGGTCGCCGCCGTGGTCCGGCAGTGGCGGGCCGTCCACCCCGGCCTCGACACCGGGCCCATGGAGATCATCGGCCGCATCAACCGCTGCGCCGCCCTCCTCCAGCAGGCCGAGGACGCGCCGCTGCGCCGGGCCGGACTCAGCCGCCCCGAGTTCGACCTGCTCGGCGCGCTGCGGCGCACCGGGCACGAGCTGACCCCCAGCGAACTGGCCCGCGAGACCTTCTCCTCGGGCGCGGCCGTCACCAAGCGCCTCAAGCAGCTCACCGAGCGCGGCCTCGTGGAGCGCCGCGGCGACGCCCGGGACCGCAGGGTCGCCCACGTCCGCCTCACCGACGCCGGGCGGGACCTCGTGGACGGCATCCTGCCGGAACAGCTCACCTACGAGACGACGGTGCTGTCCGGCATCGAGGACAGGGAGCAACTGGCCGCCCTGCTCGCCGAGTTGCTCGTACGTCTGGAGGGACTGCGGTTGTGACGCGGGCTGCGGTTGTGACGTGCGCTCAGAGCACGTCGTGTGCCGTACGGCGATGGGTGGAGCGACGGTCGTCGATCCGCGTCCAGCGGTCGCCGTAGATGTTGCGGGTGATCTGCGGCTCCCGGACGAAGTCGTGCGGGAAGCCCAGGGGGACCGCGCTCACCGCGTCCAGGCGGGCCACCGCGTCCGCGTCGAGACGGACGTCGACGGCGCCGAGGTTGTCGGTGAGCTGGCTCTCCTTGGTGGCGGCGATGATCGGAACGACATTGCCGGGCCGGCCGAGCAGCCAGGCCAGGGCGACCTGGGCCGGGCTCCAGCCGCCCGCCTCGGCGATGTCGAGGACCGCGCTGACGATCTCCTCCTCGCGGGGATCCGGCTCGCCGTTCGCCGCGAGCCGTCCGCTCTCGCCCCGGCGGTACTTGCCGGTGAGCCGCCCCGCCGCCAGCGGCGCCCAGGCCAGCACGGCGAGGTCGAACGCCCGCGCCTGCGGGAGCAGTTCACGCTCCGGGGTGCGCTCCAGCAGGCTGTACCGCAGCTGAGAGCCGGCGAACGCGGTCCAACCCCGCAGCTCCGCCAGCGTGTTGGCCTGGGCGATCTCCCAGGCCGGCCAGTCCGAGACGCCGACGTAGAGCACCTTGCCGGCGCGCACGAGGTCGTCGAGGGAGCGCATGACCTCCTCGACGGGGGTGAAGTTGTCGCGGGCGTGCACCCACAGCACGTCGAGCCGGTCGGTGCGCAGCCGCCGCAGGCTCGCCTCGACCGACTGGAGCAGGTTCTTGCGGTGGTTGCCCGCCGCGTTGACGTCGCCGTCGCGGATGCCGCAGGTGTACTTGCTGGCCAGCACGAACTCGTCGCGCCGCCCTGCCAGCAGCTCGCCGAGGATCCGCTCCGAGCTGCCGTCGGTGTAGTTGTTCGCGGTGTCGACGAAGTTGCCGCCCGCCTCGGCGTAGGCGTCCAGGATCCGGGCGCTGGTCTCCTTGCCGGCGCCCCAGCCCCAGTCGTCGCCGATGGTCATCGCCCCGAGGCTCAACTCGCTGACCCGCAGCCCGGTCCTGCCGAACAGTGTGTACCGCACGTTTCCATCCCTTCGGGCGGTTCGTGCGACCGACGCTAGGTGCTGGAGCGCGCTTCAAGGCAAGGCGGGTCAGCCGGGGGCAGGCGCCTCAGTCGGCGTAGTCCGCCGCGCGGTAGACGCCGAACATGGCGCCCTGCGGGTCGCGCAGGACCGCGATCCGGGGGCCGTCGGGGACGGACGTCGGTTCCATGAGGACGTTGCCGCCGGCCTCGGTCGCGGCGGCCGTGGCGTCGTCGACGTCGGCCACGGCGAAGTACGGCAGCCAGTGCGCGGGCACCTCGTGCGGGAACTTGTCGTCCATCGTCACCATGCCGCCGAAGTCGGCGCCGTCGATGCCCCACTGCGTGTAGTGCTCCGAGGCGTTGACGCTCCAGCCGAACAGCGCCTGGTAGAAGGCCACGGCCCGTTCCGGCGCACGGGTCATGAGCTCCACCCAGCCGAGCGAGCCGGGCGCGTTGAACAGCCCGGCGCCGGGGAAGGCGCGGGCCTGCCACATCTGGAAGGCGGCGCCGGTCGGGTCGAGGACCACCGCGAACCGGCCCACGTCGAACACGTCCATCGGACCGACCAGCACTGTCGCGCCGGACGCCTCCGCCCGCGCCGCGGTGGCGTCGACGTCGGCCACCAGGAAGGACACGTTCCAGGCGACCGGCTGGGACTCCTGGTACAGCGGGGTCAGCGCGGCGACCGCCGCCTCCCCCAGGTGGGCCATCGTGTAGCCGCCCGCCTCCGCGCGCGGGTCGGTCTCGGGACGCCAGCCGAAGAGCCGGGTATAGAACCGCTTGGCGGCCTCCACGTCACTGGTCCCCAGCTCGGTCCAGCAGGGTCCGCCGATCACCGCCTTGTCGAGCTTCATGACATTCCTTCCGAGAGCCCGTCCCCCTCCAGCACGCTAAGCCCCACACCGCGGTACGCGCCATTGACGGCGACGGCCGATGGCGTGATGGTTTGTAGAACATTGCGCAATTCGCGAGCCAACGGAGGTCATCATGCCCCTACGGTTCTTCGGCAAGGACCCTGAGACCAACGGCGATCACTGCCCCACGGTGTGGTTCGACGAGACGCGGCAGGAGTTCGTGTTCCAGGGGTGGAAGGCGGACGAGGAACTTCAGGCACAATGCCTTGCCACGGGGCCGATCCCCCACACGGAGGCAGTCGTTCGACTGCCCGCCCGCATGGTGCAGCAGATCAGGGAGGCGTGTGATGCCGCCGCAGGCGCCACCGTTCGCTGATCTGCTCGCGGGGTGCTCTCGGTCTGCCGTCCACCTGGAGGCGCGCGACGTCTACGGCGTCGAGGAGGAGGACGCGGATTTCGCAGCATGGCGCGCTGGGCATCGGCACGACCTGGCCGACCGGGCGTCATGGTGGAACCCGTTCCATGGCGTGGTGGCCGATGCCGTGGGCCGCGGAGTCGTGGTGCGTCGCGCCCGGGTCGTATCGGAGCCCGTGAGTGACTACATCCGATTCGAGCACTCGTGCACGCCGCAGAACCTGGCGGCCGGCGAAGACGTCCGGTGGTTGCCCCGACGTCTGGCATCCGATCTGCTCCTCCCCGGCAACGATCTGTGGATCTTTGACGGTCGCCTCATCCGGTTCAGCCTCTTCGCCGGGGACGGCCGGTTCGTCGAGGACGTCATGAGCGACGCCCCTGACGTCGTGAAGCGCCACTCGGAGGCGTTCGAAGCCGTCTGGGAGCGCGCCGTTCCGCACGAGAACTACAAGATCTGAGCGCCGCCGGCCGATGCAACCTCCCTACCCGTCTTCCGCCCTCGACGAGGCTCGCCGCTCGATCGCGGAGAAGCTGCGTGAGATCCGGCGTGACGCGGGCCTGACGGGTAGAGAGGTCGCGGCTCGGGCGGGGTGGCAACCCTCGAAGATCTCCCGCATCCAGAACGCCACCACACCACCTTCCGACGACGACATCCGGACGTGGTGCACGGTGTGCGGCGCAGACGACCGGATCCCCGATCTGATCGCCGCCAACCGCACGGCTGACTCGATGTACGTCGAGTGGCGCCGCGTGCAGAGGAGCGGACTCTTGCGGCTCCAGGAATCACGCATCCCGCTCTACGAGCGGACGACGAGGTTCCGCGTTTACAGCTCGACTGTCATCCCGGGCTTCGTCCAGACCCACGAGTACGCGGCGGCACTGCTCGGGAACGTCGCGCGCGTACACGGGGCGCCTGACGACGTGGCCGACGCGGCGTCCGCGCGAGTCGAGCGTTCGCGTGTGATCCGTGAGGGCGGCCGACAGTTCGCCTTCCTCCTGGAGGAGTCCGTCCTCCGCCACGTCGTCGGCGATGCCGCGATCATGGCCGGCCAGCTGGGCCATCTGCTCTCCGTGATGGCGCTGCCGTCCGGGTCCGTCGGGATCATCCCCGCAGGCCGCGAGCGGAGTATGTGGACCCTGGAGACCTTCACCCTCTTCGACGAAGAGCGTGTGTCCGTCGAGCTTCTGACAGCCGCTGTCACCGTCACAGCCCCCGGTGAACTCGCCATGTACGCGCGCGCATTCGAGGAAATGGCATCGCTCGCCGTCTACGGAGCCGAAGCCAGGACACTGGTCGCCGCGGCGATCGACGCCCTCGACTGACGTCGCATAGAACTTCATAGAATTCTGTGGAACGGCCTCGCCCTCCCTGCCTAGCGTCATCCGTATCGAGACCGACGGCGGAGGTGTAGGGATGGCACTGGAAGGGGCGCTGAGTGGGCCCGTCACTTTGATGGATCCGCTCAGTTTCGCGGCGCCGGAGCCGGCGGAAGGGTGCGACGTGTGTGCCGCGCTCTTCAGGCAGTGGAGAGCGGCCTCGACGCCCGGGGGTCCGTCGTACGACATGACGCGGGCGACGGACTGCGCGGTCGAGATCCGTCGGCATCCGCATGACCGGAAGCAGCGGGGGCGGGTGTGAGTTCACCGCATCCGAGTTCCCCGCAGCCGTCTGCGCCGGCGACGAGGCTGCAGGCCGAAGGCATTCCCGTGAGGGGGTGGATCGAGTGCGTCCGGTGCCTGGAGGCCGGCGAGGGCGGGAATGACGTCGTGGGGTGGGCGGAGCGGCGTCAGGCCCTCCACCCGCACCACACGCGCTTCCGGACCGTCAGCCAGGCGTACTGGCGGTTGGCGCCCCGGGACGCCCCGTGATGTCCCGTGACGCCCTTCGAGCCCGCAGACCGTGTCAGATGCCCGGGCGGTAGCGGAGGGGATGATCTCCAGGGGTTTCGACGATCACGATCTTGCAGCCGTCCGGATCCGCGATCCACATCTCGATCAGCCCCCACGGCTCCCGCACCGGCGGTCGGACGATCTCCACGCCCTTGGTGAGGAGCTCCTGGTGGGTCGCCTCCGCGTTCTCGACCTGGAGCCAGAGCTGGAGCGCGGGGGAGGGCGGGGTCTCGGAGCGGCCGGAGACCTCCAGGAAGCCTCCGCCGAGGAAGTAGACGGTGCCGCGCTCGGGGCCCGTGCCGAACTCGCGCTGGATGGCGAGGCCCAGTTGGTCGCCGTAGAAGCGGCGGGTGCGGTCGGGGTCGACGGGGTGGAGCAGGATGCGGCTGCTCAGTACATGCACCATGATCCCGGAGCGTAGCGCCAGGGCGTTACTCTCGTCCCTGGCCGCGCGGTGCCTGGAAGCAGCCCGAGGCGGTGCCCAGGAGAAGCAGTGCCTAGAAGGGGAGACCCGCCTCATGGAGACCGCAGCCGGACTGACCTTCCGTGACGCCACCGACGCCGACGTCGACGTTCTCGTCGCGCTGATCGAGTCGGCCTACCGCGGTGAGGCCAGCAGGGTCGGCTGGACCACCGAGGCGGACATCCTCCAGGGTCAGCGCACCGACCCGCAGGGCGTACGGGAGGTCATCAAGGCCGCCGACAGCCGGCTGCTCACGGTCGAACGGGACGGCGAGGTCGTCGCCTGCTGCCAGCTCGAACACCGCGGTACGCACGCCTACTTCGGGATGTTCGCGGTCAGCCCCGCCCTCCAGGGCGCGGGTCTCGGCAAGGCCGTCATCGCCGAGGCGGAGCGCGTCGCCCGCGAGAGCTGGGGCGCCACCGAGATGCACATGACGGTGATCTCCGTACGCGAGGACCTCATCGCCTGGTACGAGCGGCGCGGCTACCGCCGTACGGGAAAGATGACCCCCTTCCCGTACGGCGACGAGCGCTTCGGCATCCCGCAGCGCGACGACCTCCGGTTCGAGCTGCTGACCAAGGAACTCGGAGCCTGACGTCAGGCGGTGAAGCGTCCCGTGCGCTTGATCTCGGGATAGTCGGTGGTCGCGCCGTCGAGTTCCAGGGCGCGTACGAGGCGCAGGTGGTCCTGGGTGTTGACCACCCAGCCGATGATCCGGAGGTTCGCCTCGCGGGCCTCCTCCACCACCTCCAGGGTGAGCCGGCGGATGTTCAGGCAGACCGTTTTTGCGCCCACCTCGACGGCCCGCTCCACGATGTCGGTGCCGTAGCGGCTGCCGATCAGCGCGGTGCGGACACCCGGCACGAGGCGGGTGATCTCGGCGACCGCCTCGTCGTGGAAGGAGGACACCTCCACCCGGCAGAGCAGGTCCCGTCGCCCCATCACCTCGGCCAGCGCCCGTGCCGCGGCCACGTCCTTGATCTCGGCCTGCAGCGGAGCCGCGACGGCGTCCAGGACCTCCTCGAACACCGGCACCCGCTCGCCCTTGCCCGCGTCGAGCGCGCGCAGCTCCGCGAGGGTCTTCTCGGCGATGGGGCCGCTGCCGTCGGTCGTGCGGTCCACCTCGGTGTCGTGCATCACGACGAGATGGCCGTCCTTGCTCAGATGCAGATCGAGTTCGATGACGTCGAGGCCGGCCTGCTGGGCGGCGACGAAGGAACGGAGGGTGTTCTCGGGCTCGACACCCATCACTCCGCGGTGACCGATGGTAAGGAAGTTCAAGGTTCGACTCGCTTCCGTCGACGGCGGCTCGGCGCGCGCACGACCGGAACGGGACGTTCGCGCGGCAGGGCCGCAGCCTAACCGCCGGGACCCCGGATGAAACCCGTGCGTACACGCGGGATCGGGGCGGTGGACGGAAGGATCCGGCCAGTACCTGGCCGACGCTCGGGCTGACCCCGGTGGCCGGTCACCCGGCCGTGGGCGAGTCTCACGCGCATTGACCGGCCGAATCGTTGCGCCTACCCCGAGAGAGTGCCGCAACCCCTTCCGGCAGGAAAAAGTTCGGTGACGATAGGGGTTGCGCAGGATAATTTCCCGAGGTCCCTCTTGCTGAGAGAAACCTCGTACGCATACGGTGTCCTTACGCGAGGTTCTCCCGTGGAGGATGGGACATGACGGAAATTCTTGTGCAGTCGGGTGTGGGGGAGCAGGTTGCTCCTGTGGCCAGGGTGGTGGAGCACCCGGCATGGCCCGTGCTCAAGGATGCCGTGGAGCAGATCCGGCCATGGCAGTCCAAGGACGGGTCGATCGACTTCGCGGCCGAGGATGCCCCGGCCGCCGCCGACGCCGAGGCCGTCGTGGCCCGGATCGTGACCGCCGTCGAGGAGCTGTCGCCGCTGCTGCCGCACGACGCGGCCTACCACAAGGCCCTGGTGCGGGACCTGGGCCGCTGGGCCGAGGGCGGCTTCGAGGTGCCCGACTTCCTGGACTCGCTGCTGGCCTTCCAGCCCGCCGCGAACCGCGCGGACGGCCTCCAGCACCTGGTGGTCTTCCCGATGTACACGCAGAACGGCAACCCCGACCGCAATCTGGAAGCGGTCGTGCTGCGCATGGTCTGGCCGGACTGGCTGGCCGAACTGGAGCGCACCCGCTACGACAACCCGCTGTTCTGCGGCATCAAGTTCGAGGACTTCACGGCCGGCTACGACACCAACTCCGCCGTGCTCTTCCCCGAGACGATCGCCGTGCGCGAGGCGCCGGAACGATTCACCTGGGGCGGGATCTTCTGCGACCGCGAGGCCGCGCGCTTCCGCCGGGTCACCGACGCCGCCGTCGACATCCTGGGCCTGGAGCTGCCCGAGGACATCGCCGCGATGGTCCACGACCAGAAGCGCTGCGAGGAGGCCTTCGTCCTGTGGGACATGGTCCACGACCGCACCCACAGCCACGGCGACCTGCCGTTCGACCCCTTCATGATCAAGCAGCGCCAGCCGTTCTGGATGTACGGCCTGGAGGAGCTGCGCTGCGACCTCACCGCCTTCAAGGAGGCCGTGAAGCTGGAGGCCGAGGGCGTCCCGCAGGCCCGTGACGTGCAGTACGCGGTCCTGTTCGACCGGATGTTCCGCTTCCCCGTCACCGGCGACCGCAACCGCAACTACGACGGCCTCGGCGGCCAGCTGCTCTTCGCCTACCTGCACAAGCACGACGTCGTCCGCTGGACCGACAACAAGCTCTTCATCGACTGGCAGCGGGCCCCGCAGGTCACCAACGAGCTGTGCGGCGAGATCGAGAAGCTGTACCGCGACGGCATCGACCGCCCCAAGCTCGTGCACTGGTTCGCCGGCTACGAACTGGTCTCCACCTACCTCGCCCCGCACCCCGGCTCCAAGTGGGCCAAGGGCCCCGACGCCCTGGACCTGAGCCTGCCGCCGCGCAAGCTCGTGGATGACGTGCTTCCGGACGAGTTTCCGCTGAGCATGTTCTATGAGGCACTGTCCAAGAAGCTCAAGAACGTGATCGCCTCCGCGAAGGGCATCACGGCGGACAGCGCCGAGCGGGTCGCCGCGTGAGCGACCGTACCGAGGACGTGGCTCAGGAGGGCAAGATGGCGAACGGAAACGGGCCGCTCAGCGGTGCGGTGATCGCGGTGGCCGGGGCGGGCGGACCGGCCGGCCGGGCGGCGCTGCTGCGCCTGGCCGAGGCGGGCGCCACCGTCGTCGGCTCCGACAACGACCCCGAGCGGCTGGCGGCGGCCGTGGACGCGGCCAGCTACGCGCACGGCGGCGCCACCGTCGTCGGCGACACGGTCGATCTGCTGGACCTGAACTCCACCCGCGACTGGGCCACCCGGATCGAGAAGGACTTCGGCCGCGTCGACGGCCTGGTCCACCTCGTGGGCGGCTGGCGCGGCAGCGAGACATTCACCAAGACCAGCCTCGACGACTGGGACTTTTTGGAGCTGCTGCTCATCCGCACCGTGCAGCACACCTCCCTGGCCTTCCACGAGGCGCTCCAGCGCAGCGACCGGGGCCGGTACGTGCTGATCAGCGCGGCCGGGGCGAGCAAGCCGACCGCGGGCAACGCCGCGTACGCCGCGGGCAAGGCCGCCGCCGAGGCCTGGACGCTGGCCATGGCCGACTACTTCAAGAAGGCCGGGGGCGCGGAGGGCCCGACCTCGGCGGCTGCGATCCTGGTGGTGAAGGCGTTGGTGCACGAGGCGATGCGCGCCGAGCGGCCCAACGCGAAGTTCGCGGGCTTCACCGACGTCACGGACCTCGCCGAGGCCATCGCCGGCGTCTGGGACAAGCCCGCAGCCGAAGTGAACGGACAGCGTCTGTGGCTCACCGAGAAGCCGTGAACCCCCCGAAGACCGATGCGCGTCGCCATCACGACCCGGAGCTGCGCGGCTTCGCCAGCGACAACTACGCCGGCGCGCACCCCGAGGTCCTCGCCGCCCTGGCCCTGGCCAACGGCGGCCACCAGGTGGCCTACGGCGAGGACGTGTACACGGAGAACCTCCAGACGATCATCCGCAGCCACTTCGGTCCTACGGCGGAGGCGTTCCCGGTCTTCAACGGCACCGGCGCGAACGTGGTCGCGCTCCAGGCGGTCACCGACCGCTGGGGCGCGGTGATCTGCGCCGAGAGCGCCCACATCAACGTGGACGAGGGCGGCGCGCCCGAGCGGATGGGCGGGCTGAAGCTGCTCACCGTGCCCACGCCGGACGGCAAGCTCACCCCCGAGCTGATCGACCGGCAGGCCTGGGGCTGGGAGGACGAGCACCGCGCGATGCCGCAGGTCGTCTCGATCACCCAGAACACGGAGCTGGGCACGCTCTACACGCCCGAGGAGATCCGCGCCATCTGCGACCACGCCCACGCGCGCGGCATGAAGGTGCACCTCGACGGCTCCCGGATAGCCAACGCGGCGGCCTCCCTGAACGTCCCGATGCGGACCTTCACCAACGCCGTCGGCGTCGACATCCTCTCGCTCGGCGGCACCAAGAACGGCGCCCTGTTCGGCGAGGCGGTCGTGGTGATCAACCAGGACGCCGTCAGCCACATGAAGCATCTGCGCAAGCTGTCCATGCAGCTCGCCTCCAAGATGCGCTTCGTGTCGGTGCAGTTGGAGGCGCTGCTCGCCAAGGACCTGTGGCTGCGCAACGCCCGGCACGCCAATGAGATGGCGCAGCGCCTCGCCGAGGGCGTCCGCGCGGTGCACGGCGTCGAGATCCTCTACCCCGTGCAGGCCAACGCCGTCTTCGCCCAGCTCCCGCACGACGTGAGCGTCCGTCTGCAGAAGCGGTTCCGGTTCTACTTCTGGGACGAGGCCGCGGGCACCGTGCGCTGGATGTGCGCCTTCGACACCGTCGAGGACGACGTGGACGCCTTCGTGGCGGCGCTGAAGGAGGAGATGGCGCGGTAGCCCCTGGTAATGCATAGGTATGCGGTCGCCCGGAAAAGCATTGACTCCCGGGTGATCGCTTTCCTATGCTCTGCGGCCATGGAGCTCATCCAGGAAATCCCCGACCTCTCCGCCTACTTGGCTGCCGACGAGGCCATCGATCACGACCATCCGACGGTACGGCGGACGGCCGCGCGACTCGCCGGCCAGGCTGAGGACTCGTATGCCTATGCGCGGCTTGCCTTCGAGTTCGTACGCGACACCATCCCGCACTCCCAGGACTCCGGCGACCTTCGGGTGACGTGGCGCGCCTCCGACGTACTGGAGCAGGGGACGGGCATCTGCTACGCCAAGTCCCATGCGCTGGCGGCGCTGTTGCGGGCCGAGGACATCCCCACCGCGCTCTGCTATCAGAAGTTCGACGTGGTGCACGGTCTGGTGGCGGTGCGCTTCAACGGCGCCTGGCATCGGCAGGATCCCCGTGGCAACAAGCCGGGTGTGGACGCGCGGTTCTCCCTCGACGGGGAGCGGCTGGCCTTCCCCGTCGACCCGAAGTCCAATGAACTGGACTACCCAGTCCTGTACGCTAAACCTCACGCTGCGGTGCTGGGCGCCCTCCGAAGCGCCACCGACCGGCCGCACCTGTGGCAGATCCTCCCGACCGCACTCTGAGGCAAGGCCGACCATGACCCTCACCCTGACCGTCTCCGACGAGGTGCGCGCCCTAGCGCCCGGCTTCACCCACGTCGCCGTCGAGGCCCACGGACTCGTCAACGGGCCCAGCACGGAGGCGAGTTCCGCGCTCCTCGACGACGCGGCCCACAGGCTCGCCGTACGCCTGGACGGCCGGGCCCCGCACGAGGACCCGCACATGGCGGCCTGGCGCGAGGTGTACTCGGCGTTCGGGTCCAAGCCCTCGCGCACCCGCAACTCGGCGGAGGCGCTGGCCAAGCGGGCGCTGTCGGGCCCCGGGCTGCCCCGGATCAACGCGCTCGTCGACCTCTACAACGCGATCAGCGTGGCCCATCTGATCCCGGTCGGCGGCGAGGACCTCGACCGTGTCCAGGGCGGGATGCGGCTGATCAGGGCCACCGGCGAGGAGCCCTTCGTGACCGTCGCCGACGGCACCGAGGTCGTGGAGCACCCCGAAGCCGGTGAGGTGGTGTGGTGCGACGAGGCCGGAGTGACCTGCCGCCGCTGGAACTGGCGCCAGGGGCCGCGCACCCGCCTCACCGAGGAGTCGGTCTCGGCGATCTTCCTGCTGGAGGGCATGGCCCCGATGCCGGTGGCCGAGGTGGAGCGGGCGGGAGCGGAACTGGCTGAGCACCTGGAGAAGTTCTGTCCCGGGGCACGCATCGAGGTAGGCGGCGCAGTGGCGCCCCTTTAGGGGTGCGGGGCTGTGTCGACATGCGGCTCCGCCGCGTGGGCGCGACCAGCCCCCACCGTCGTGCGGCCGAACGACTACCGCGCTTCGGCTTCCCGGACCTGCTCCGGCGTGGGCGCCGTCCCCCCGAGGTGCGCCGGCATCCACCAGGTGTCGGTCGCGTCCTTGGGGCGCACGGGATACGCCCGCTGCGCCGCCTCCAGCAGCTCCTGCACCCGCTCCCGCAGCTGCCGCGTGATCGCGCCCGCGTACTTGTCCTTGGACGCCTCGATCGCCTCGCCGACCCGGATCGTGATCGGGGTGTGGCTGCGCTTGAAGTTCTTCGGGTGTCCCTTGGTCCACAGCCGCTGGGTGCCCCACACGGCCATCGGGATCAGCGGGACACCGGCCTCCTGCGCGAGCCGCGCGGCGCCCGACTTGAAGCTCTTCAGCGTGAACGACTGCGAGATCGTCGCCTCCGGGAAGACGCCCACGATCTCACCGGACCGCAGCGACTCCAGGGCGTGCTGGTAGGCCGCCTCGCCCTGCGTGCGGTCGACCGGGATGTGCTTCATCCCGCGCATCAGCGGACCGGAGATCCTGTGCCGGAAGACCGACTCCTTCGCCATGAAGCGCACCAGGCGCTTCTGGGGGAGCGCGGCCAGGCCGTTGAAGATGAAGTCCAGGTAACTGATGTGGTTGCTCACCAGTACGGCGCCGCCCGAGCGCGGGATGTTCTCCGAACCCTTGCAGTCGATCTTGAGGTCCCACGCCTTGAACATCGTGAGGGCGAGACCGACGACGGGACGGTAGACAAGCTCTGCCATGGACGGGGTGGACCCTTCCTTCTCTGCCTGGGAAGGAGTGCTCCCGGCGGGAAAGTTACGGAGCCGTAGGTTTACGGCTTTCGCAGATCGTGCCCCAAGAACGGACGGGGAGCCAGTCCTGGTGCCGGTGAACAGCGAGATCCTCGTCACGTCGCTGTAGTCGCGGCGGGGAATCTTTACGTACCGGTGAACGCTGAGGAGTCGAGGACCGGAGGAGGACAGGGGTGCGCGTGCAGGGTGAGGGCAAGCGGCTGGGGCCGCGGGAGTTGGGCGGCCGGCTCGGTGAACGGGCCACCCTCGTACAGTTCTCCAGCGCCTTCTGCGCTCCCTGCCGGGCGACCCGGCGGGTCCTGGACGAGGTGGCCGCCATGGTCCCCGGTGTCGTCCATGTCGAGATCGACGCCGAGGCCCGCCTGGAGCTCGTGAGGGAGCTGGAAATCCTCAGGACGCCCACCGTGCTGGTCCTCGACGCCGCCGGGCAGGTGGTGCGCCGGGCCACCGGCCAGCCCCGCAAGGCGGACGTCATCGCGGCCCTCGGCGAGGCCGTGTGACAGGCCACGACCCGACAGTGAGTCATCTCCTACATCCCGGGACCGACTTGACTGTACGGACCACCTATCGTCAGTCTGACAAGATGTCCGCCCCGCTCCTCCTCCCCAGGGTTCCATGACCGCCACGCCCGACGTCGACGCCTCCCGGCTCGCCTCTCCCGAACTGCTGCGCTCCGTCTTCCGGCGGCACGCCGCGGGAGTCGCGGTGATCACCGCCCGCGGCGCGGACGGCCCCGTCGGGTTCACCGCGACCTCCCTCACCTCGGTCTCCGCCGAACCCCCGATGCTCTCCTTCGGCATCGGCACCGGTTCCTCCTGTTGGCCCACCGTGGCGCGGGCCGGTCATGTCGGCGTGCACCTGCTCGGCGAGCACCAGCGGGAGCTGGCCGCCACCTTCGCCCGCAGCGGCGCCGACCGCTTCGGCGCGCCCACCGCCTGGCGCGAGGGCCCCGAGGGTGTCCCCGTCCTCGACGGCGTCCCCGCCTGGCTGATCGGCCGGATCACCGCGCGCGTGCCGGCCGGGGACCATCGGATCGTGCTGGCGGAAGTCCTGCTCGGTGACCACACGGGCCCCGGGCGTCCCCTGCTGTACCACCAGGGCCGGTTCACCGGCCTGCGTGACTGACCGTGTATCGGACAGTTCTGCGAAGTCGGTCAGTTCCGATTACGCTGCGTTGCGAAGGTCACAGTTCAAAGCGCTTGCTTAGCGGGAACGAACTGGGTGTACTGACGAGTAATATTGCGGTCGGAGCGCAGGTCGCCCCGATCGGGAACGGCCGCTTCAGGCGCCTATGCTGCCTGCAAGCAGGCAGCAGAGAAATGTCGACGCAGTAGGAGAGCCGGCGTGAGCTTGAGGATCGTTGTCACTGTGAAGTACGTGCCCGACGCCACTGGCGACCGGCACTTCGCCGATGACCTGACCGTCGACCGGGACGACGTGGACGGTCTGCTCTCCGAGCTCGACGAGTACGCCGTCGAGCAGGCGCTGCAGATCTCCGAGAACTCGGACGACGACGTCGAGATCACCGTCCTGACCGTGGGCCCGGAGGACGCCAAGGACGCGCTGCGCAAGGCGCTTTCGATGGGCGCCGACAAGGCGATCCACGTCGAGGACGACGATCTGCACGGCACCGACGCCCTGGGCACCTCGCTGGTGCTGGCGAAGGCGATCGAGAAGGCCGGCTACGACCTGGTCATCTCCGGTATGGCGTCCACCGACGGCACCATGGGTGTCGTTCCCGCGCTGCTCGCCGAGCGTCTGGGCGTCCCGCAGGTCACGCTGCTCTCCGAGGTCTCGGTCGCGGACGGCACGGTCAAGGGCCGCCGTGACGGCGACGCCGCCTCCGAGCAGCTGGAGGCTTCCCTGCCGGCGGTCGTGTCGGTCACCGACCAGTCGGGCGAGGCGCGTTACCCGTCCTTCAAGGGCATCATGGCGGCCAAGAAGAAGCCGGTTCAGTCCTGGGACCTGGAGGACCTCGAGATCGACGCCGAGGAGGTCGGTCTGGAGGGCTCCTACACGGTGGTCGACTCCGCGGCCGAGCGTCCGGCCCGTACCGCCGGCACGATCGTCAAGGACGAGGGCGAGGGCGGCAAGCAGCTCGCTGAGTTCCTCGCGGGCCAGAAGTTCATCTGAGCCCCACTTCGCTGACCGCCCCTCATCTTTCGCAAGCAGGAGAGAAGAAGTCCCATGGCTGAAGTTCTCGTCTACGTCGACCACGTGGACGGTGCCGTCCGCAAGCCCACTCTGGAGCTGCTGACCCTGGCCCGCCGCGTCGGCGAGCCGGTCGCCGTGGCCCTCGGCAACGGCGCCGCCGACACCGCCGCCGCCCTCGCCGAGCACGGCGCGGTCAAGGTCCTCACCCACGACGCCGCCGAGTACGCCGACTACCTGGTCGTGCCGAAGGTCGACGCCCTCCAGGCCGCCGTCGAGGCGGTCTCCCCGGCCGCCGTGCTGGTCCCCTCCTCCGCCGAGGGCAAGGAGATCGCCGCCCGTCTGGCGCTGCGCATCGGCTCCGGCATCATCACCGACGCCGTCGACCTCGAGGCCGGCGATGAGGGCCCGGTGGCCACCCAGTCGGTGTTCGCCGCGTCCTTCACCACCAAGTCCCGGGTCGCCAAGGGCACCCCGGTCATCACGGTCAAGCCGAACTCGGCCGCTGTCGAGGCCGCCCCGGCCGCCGGTGCCGTCGAGGCCCTGGCCGTGACCTTCTCCGCCCAGGCCACCGGCACCAAGGTCACCGGCCGCACGCCGCGTGAGTCCACGGGCCGTCCGGAGCTGACGGAGGCCGCGATCGTGGTCTCCGGTGGCCGTGGCGTCAATGGCGCGGAGAACTTCGCGATCATCGAGTCGCTCGCCGACTCCCTCGGCGCGGCCGTCGGCGCCTCGCGTGCCGCCGTCGACGCCGGCTGGTACCCGCACACCAACCAGGTCGGCCAGACCGGCAAGTCGGTCTCGCCGCAGCTGTACATCGCCTCCGGCATCTCCGGCGCGATCCAGCACCGCGCCGGTATGCAGACCTCGAAGACGATCGTGGCGATCAACAAGGACGCCGAGGCCCCGATCTTCGACCTCGTCGACTACGGCGTGGTCGGCGACCTCTTCGACGTCGTCCCCCAGCTCACCGAGGAGATCAAGACCCGCAAGGGCTGATCCCGCGGCAGGCTGTACGAGGCCCCCGTGACCGTTCCTGCGGTCGCGGGGGCCTCGGCGTGTTCAGCCCAGGGTCAGCGAGGCCTGTACGGGCAGATGGTCGCTCGGGAACTGGTCGTCCAGGGCGAAGGTGTTGATGGCCGCCCGGTGCGCGGTGACGCCTGGGGTGGTCAGGACCCAGTCGATGCGGTCGCCGTCCGGCACCAGCGGACGGTAGCCGTGGAAGGTCGCGTACTGCGGGCTCCGCTCGGCGGCCGTGTCCCAGGTGTCGAGGAGTCCGGCGCCCAGCAGCTTGTCGTAGACGACGTTCTTGTGTGCGGCGACGTTGAAGTCGCCGGTCACCACGACCGGCAGGGCCGGGTCGAAGCCGGCGATCCGCTCGGCGATCAGGGCGGCGCTGCGTTCGCGCGCGGGCTGGCCGCGGTGGTCGAAGTGGGTGTTCAGGACGTAGAACTCCCGCCCGCCCGCGCGCCGGTCGCGAAAGCGGATCCAGGTGACCATCCGGGGGAAGGCGGCGCCCCAGGTGTTCGAGCCGATCACGTACGGCGTGTCGGAGAGCCAGAAGTGGTCGTACTCGAGCGGGGTGAGGCGGCGGGTGTCGTAGAAGACGGCCATGGATTCGTCGGCGCTGCCGTGCAGGCGGCCGGTGCCCACCCAGTCGTAGTGCCGGCCGAGGTCGGCGTCGATGTCGAGGAGCTGCGGAAACAGGCCCTCCTGGGTGCCGATGACGTGCGGGGCCTCGCGCCGCAGCAGTTCGCGCATCACCGGTCTGCGCACGGCCCAGCTGTTGGGTTCGACGGTGCTCGCGAAGCGCAGGTTGAAGGACATGACCTCCAGATGGCGGCGCGGGCGTTCCGCCGCCGCGGACTCGGAGGTCAGTGCTGTACTGGAGAGGGGTGTGGTCACCGCGGCGGCTAACGCGGCCTTCAGGCCCAGACGGCGCGTGACTCGGCTGTGGTGCGGCACGGTGGCTCCTTCGGTGGGAACTGCCGGACGAGTCGTGCGGACGTGCCCAATGAGTGTCATAGCGTGCCATGAGGTGGACGTGAACATGGCGAGAGTGCGGGGTTTCGCCCCGTGGACATGGTGTTGACCTTCAGGAGGGCCCCGGATAACTTCGTTCTACGGATTGTTGATTCCGTACAGCGGAAAACAGGAGGGTGTGGGATGGGTCAGGGCCAGCAGGAGCAGGTGGCGACGAGCCTCGCGGGCGCCGTCAGCGAGGAGATCAGCGCCTCCCTCGCGCCGGTCGACGCCGAACTGGAGCGCCGCTACCCCGGAGACCCCGGCACCCGCCAGCCCGTCCACACCGTCTACGTCCCCGGCGACGTCTTCGCCGCCGGCACGATCCGCTCCTGGGGCGACCAGGCCCTCGCCGCGCTCGACGAACACGCCCCGGACGCCGCGTCCTTCGCGGCCGTCCTCGGCCTGTCCGACGAACTCGCCGGCCCGGTCTACACGCGTGTGCGGGCCAAGCTGGAGCGCGAGCCCGTGGAGGACCTGCGCGTCGACTTCGAGGACGGCTACAAGGGAACCGACGAGGACCAGCACGCCGCCCGCGCCGCCCGGCTCGTCGCCGACGCCTGCAAGAACGGCACGGCTGCCCCGTACATGGGCATCCGCATGAAGTGCATGGAGGCCCCGGTCCGGGACCGCGGCATCCGCACCCTCGACATCTTCCTCAGCGGCCTGATGGAGGCCGGCGGGCTGCCCGACGGCCTGGTCCTCACCCTGCCCAAGGTGACCTATCCCGAGCAGGTCACCGCGATGGTCCGGCTGCTGGAGGAGTTCGAGAAGGCCCGCGGCCTCACGCCCGGCCGGATCGGTTTCGAGATCCAGATCGAGACCAGCCAGTCCATCCTCGCCACCGACGGCACCGCCGCCGTCGCCCGCATGATCCAGGCAGCCGAGGGCCGCGCCACCGGACTGCACTACGGCACCTTCGACTACAGCGCCTGCCTCGGCGTCTCCGCCGCCTACCAGGCCAGCGACCACCCGGCCGCCGACCACGCCAAGGCGATCATGCAGGTCGCGGCGGCCGGCACCGGCGTGCGCGTCTCGGACGGCTCCACCAACGTCCTTCCGGTCGGTACGACAAAGAAGGTGCACGAGGCCTGGAAGCTGCACTACGGCCTCACCCGCCGCGCCCTCGCCCGCGCCTACTACCAGGGCTGGGACATGCACCCCGGCCACCTCCCCACCCGGTACGCGGCCGTCTTCGCCTTCTACCGCGAGGGCTTCGAGGCCGCAGCCAAGCGCCTCGCCGCCTACGCCAACCAGGTCGACGGCGACGTCATGGACGAGCCCGCCACCGCCAAGGCCCTCGCCGGATACCTCCTGCGCGGCCTGGACTGCGGCGCCCTCGACACCGGCGAGGTCACCCGCCTCACCGGCCTGACCCTGGCCCGCCTCCAGGCCTACGCCGGCCCGCGCCGCGCGGACCTGACGCCGTCCGCCAAGTAGCGGGTCCGTCACGGCCGTCGGCACCCGGCGGAGCCCGGTCACCCCTGCCCCTTAGGCTGTACGCCACACACGGACGGCTCACAGGAACGGGGCAGGGGTGTCTTCGGGGGAGAACGGGCGGACCGGCGAGACCGGGCGGCTGCTGGCCGGGCGGTACCGCGTCCTGGGCCAGCTCGGCCGGGGTGGCATGGGCGTGGTCTGGCGGGCCGTCGACGACGTCCTCGGGCGCGAGGTCGCCGTCAAGGAACTGCGCACCTACATCGACGCCGAGAGCCCCGAACTCGACGCACTGCGACTGCGGATGCAGCGCGAGGCCCGGGCGGCGGCCCGGGTGCGCCACCCCGGAGTGGTGGCGGTGCACGACGTCACCGAGGTCGACGGACGGCCGCTGATCGTCATGGAGCTGGTCGACGGCCCCTCCCTGGACGACGTGCTGCGTGAGCGCGGCACGCTGGACGCCCGGGAGGCGGCCGGGATCGGTGCCAAGGTCATGGACGCGCTGGCCGCCGCCCACCGCGCCGGCGTGCTGCACCGCGACGTCAAGCCGGGCAACATCCTGCTCGACCGCTCCGGCCGGGTCGTGCTCACCGACTTCGGCATCGCCACCATGGAGGACCCGGGCGACGGCTCGGCCACCCACCTCACCCGCAGCGGCGAACTGGTCGGCTCCCTGGACTACCTGGCGCCCGAGCGAGCCCAGGGCTCCCAGCCGGGCCCCGCCTCCGACGTCTGGGCGCTCGGAGCCACGCTCTACGCGGCCGTCGAGGGCTCCTCGCCCTTCCGCCGCACCTCGACCTTCTCCACGCTCACCGCGATCGTCAGCGAGCCGCTGCCCGAACCGCACCGCGCCGGACCGCTCGCCCCGGTCCTCCAGCGGCTGTTGGAGAAGCGCCCCGAGGCCCGTCCAGAGGCCGAGGAGGCCCGCGAGCTGCTCCAGGCCGTCGCCGACTCCGTCGCCCGCGACACGCCCACCACGACCCTGCGCGGCACGGCTCCGCCGGACCGGGCGGCGACGGAGATCGGAGTTGCGGCGGTGCCGCAGGGCTTCGGCCCGCCGGGACGGACGGAACAGACGGGACGGACGGAACAGACGGGACAGGCGGAACTGACGGGACAGGCGGGGCAGGCAGGCCAAGCAGGCCAAGCAGGCCTAGCAGGGCCTGCGGCGGCCACCAGCCCGCTGGACAGCCCCGCCCGCTCCCGCCGAAGGCACCGCGTCCTGCTCGCCGCCGCCGCGGTCGCCGTCGTCCTCGCCACCGCCGGCGCCACCGTGGCCGTGCTGAACAGCGGGGACGACACCAAGTCGGCCGGAGGGCCCACCTCGGACGCCGGCTCGGGCACGCCGTCCTCGCCCGAGACGACATCCGCCGACGCGAAGCCCACCGGCACGAAGCCCACCGGCACGCCCGAGGAGAAGTCCCCGACCCCGAGCCGCAGCGCCGAGGCCACGCCGACGCCCAAGCCCACCCCGAGCAAGACCTCGGGCGGAGGCGGCGCCACGATCCCCGCGTCCGCCTGCCACCCCATCGGCGACGGCAAGTACAACTGCGAGGTGTGGAAGACCGCGAAGTCCTACACCGCCGACGGCACCGAGGTCGGTGTCCTGGGCGAGGGCACCAACTACTTCTACTGCCAGCAGAACCTGGGCCGCCGCGAGACGTCCGGGCGGTGGACCAACGTCTGGTGGGCGAAGACCGACGACGACAGCGGAAACGCCGACGTCTGGGTCAGCGACGTCTACGTCATGGGCGGCGACAACGACGAACCGGTGCCGGGACTCCCGCTCTGCTGACCGGCGTACCGCTCCAGGCCGTGCTCGGTCACCAGCTTCTCCCGTGCGAAGAGCCGGGTGCCGCGCTCGCACAGCACGTGGTCGGCGCGGGCCCGCTCGCAGAACTCCTCCGGGGTCTCCCCGAACAGCTCCCTCAACCGGGCGGAACCGAGGAGCAGTTCGGTCAGCAGCTCCCGCTGGCCGGGATGGGTGCGCGGCGCTCCGGTGCCGTTGCGCAGGACGCCCCGGCGATTGACGTACGAGAAGACACCCGGCAGCGTCGTGCCGTCCGCCAGGTCGACCCGCACCTCGGGTGAAGGCAGCCAGGCGCGGCGGTAGTTGCCGAGGGGCAGCGGTACGCCCTCGCTGGCGTCGATCACCGCGAGCTGCTCGGGGTCGAGCCAGAGCACGAACAACTCCCGTACGGTGCCGGGGGAGTGGACCGGCGACGCCGACACGTAGCCCAGGCGGCTCACGTGCGCGGACACACCGATCTCCACGCCCGTGACCCGGGCCCTGACCATGGGGACCGGGGAGGCGATGCCCGACTCGGCCATCTTGTCCCGCAGTTGGCCGGGGCAGGCGTTGGAGCCGATGGCGAGGACGGGGGCGCGGTCGGTGTGGGTGAGCCGGTCCAGGGACAGGAACCGCTCGCCGTCCAGGAGCCCGGAGTCCGCGGGCCAGGTGCCGGGGTAGAGCAGCGGATGGTCGCGGGGCGCGAGTGCGAGTCCCAGTGCCTCAAGGGTCCGGTCGTCCATGGCGACCTCAGTCCGCCGGGGGCAGTTCGCCCGAGCCGCGGGTGATCAGGCGCGTGGGCAGCTCGATGCGCTCGGGAGTGACGAGGGTGCCGTCGAGCTGCCGGAACAGCCGCTCGGCGGCGGTACGGCCGAGGGCGGCCGCGTCCTGCGCGACGACGGTGACGCCCGGCTGCAGCAGATCGGCGAGCTCCAGGTCGTCGAAGCCGACGAGCGCGACCTGGCGGTTCTGCTCGGCCAGCACGCGGATGACGGTCACCGTCACCCGGTTGTTGCCCGCGAAGATCGCGGTGACCGGCCGGGGCCCGGCAAGCATCTCCTCGGCGGCCCTGCGCACCCGCTCGGGGTCGGTGACGCCCAGGGACATCCAGGAGTCCTCGACCGGTATCTCCGCGTCCTCCATGGCCGCCCGGTAGCCGCGCAGCCGCTCGGCGGCGGTGTGGATGCGGGGCATGTCGCCGATGAAGCCGATCCGGCGGTGGCCGTGGGCGATCAGATGGGCGACGCCGTCCCGGGCGCCGCCGTAGTTGTCCGACAGCACGACATCGGCGTCGATCTTCCCCGCCGGACGGTCCACGAACACCGTGGCCACGCCCGCTCTGATCTCCGGCTCCAGATACCGGTGGTCGTCGCCCGCGGGGATCACCACCAGGCCGTCCACCCGCCGTGCGCACAGCGCCAGCGCCAACTCCTGCTCCCGGTCCGCGTCCTCGGCGCTGGAGCCGTTGATCAGCAGCGCGCCGTGCGCCCGCGCCACCTCCTCGACCGCGCGGCTGAGCGGGCCGTAGAAGGGGTCCGCGAGGTCCTCCAGGACCAGGCCGATGCTGGCGGTACGGCCCTTGCGCAGCACCCTCGCGCTGTCGTTGCGGCGGAAGCCGAGCGCCTCGATGGCCTCCTGGACGCGGCGCTCCGTCTCGGGCGTGACCCCGGGCTCGCCGTTGACCACTCGCGAGACCGTCTTCAGGCCCACCCCCGCCCGCGCGGCCACGTCCTTCATCGTCGGCCGGTTGCCGTAGCGGTTCTGGGGCGAGCGGTCGGCGCGGCGGATGGTCTCGGGCACGATGCGGGTCCTGTCCTGTTCGTCCACGGGTGCGTCCTCGTCTACGAGGATGCGTCTTCGTCCACGGGGGTGCGGCTTCGGCCATGGGGATGCGTCGATCCACAGTTTGTATGAGGATGTGGCGTCGAGCATAGAGCCTGGACAACGTTGTCAGATGCGGGGGACACTGTCCACCGCACTTTCCGGCCCGCACCCCACGGCGTGACCGGCCTGCCCTTTTCCGCAGTTGACCGGGAGATCTGACTCTGATGCACACCGACCTCGTGGCCGCGCTCGACATCGGCGGAACGAAGATCGCCGGAGGTTTGGTGGACGGCCACGGCCGGATCCTGGCGCGCGCCCAGCGTCCGACGCCGGCGCGGGAGGACGGTGACACCGTGATGGGTGCCGTCGAGGCGGTGCTGGGTGAACTGACGGCCTCCTCGCTGTGGGCGCGGGTGGGCGCCCTCGGGATCGGCAGCGCGGGGCCGGTGGACGCCTCGGCGGGCACGGTGAGTCCGGTGAACGTGCCGGGCTGGCGGGAGTACCCGCTGGTCCGACGGGTTCGTGAGGCGACGGGCGGGCTGCCTGTCGAGCTGATCGGCGACGGGGTGGCCATCACGGCGGCCGAGCACTGGCAGGGCGCCGCGCGCGGCCACGACAACGCCCTGTGCATGGTGGTGTCCACCGGCGTCGGCGGCGGTCTCGTCCTCAACGGCCGGCTGCATCCCGGCCCCACCGGCAACGCGGGCCACATCGGCCACATCAGTGTCGATCTCGACGGCGACCCCTGCCCGTGCGGTGCGCGCGGCTGCGTGGAGCGGATCGCGAGCGGTCCCAACATCGCCCGGCGTGCCCTGGAGAACGGCTGGGTGCCCGGCCCCGACGGTGACACCTCCGCCGCCGCGGTGGCCGCCGCCGCCCGCGCCGGCGATCCCGTCGCCGTGGCCTCCTTCGAGCGGGCCGCACAGGCCCTGGCCGCCGGGATCGCGGCCACCGCGACCCTGGTCGAGATCGACATCGCCGTCATCGGCGGCGGCGTGGGCAAGGCGGGCGAGGTCCTGCTCGCCCCCCTGCGCAAGGCCCTCGCCGACTACGCCACCCTCTCCTTCGTCCAGCGCCTGGCGGTGACACCGGCCCAGATGGGCACGGACGCGGGGCTCGTGGGGGCGGCGGCCGCGGCGCTGACGCGGCGGGTGGACGCGGCAGCGGTCTGATCTTCTGGTGGGGGCGGCAGGAACGTTCCGGCGGCCGTGGGTGATCCGCTTTCCGGCCGCGACACCGTGACCCTTCACCCGCGGCGCAGTTGAACCGGCCATGAAGAAGCGCAGCATGCTCGCCATCGCCTCCCTGGCCACCGGATTCGTCGTCGCGGCCGTCACGCCGTCCCACTCGCTCGGCAGCGATCTGACGGACCTCGACGTGGGGGAGACCCTCAGCTCCCTCAGCACCGTCGAGGACACGATCGCCAGCGACAGCCTGGCCGTCGAGGACAACGCCCTCGGGCAGAACAACGACTGACGAGCCCGACGGCACGGCGCCGGTGTCCCGCACCCAGGGGCACCGGCGCCGCCGTGCGTGGGCCCTCAACTGGGGCTGGTTTCCGTGGCAGGGTGGAGCGGGCAAGCCACAGGGGGCCAACAGAAGAGGGGGAGTCTGTGATCGTCTGGATCAACGGGCCTTTCGGTGCGGGGAAGACCACCACCGCACGGGAACTGATCGAACTGATCCCGAACAGCACGCTCTTCGACCCCGAGGTCATCGGCGGAGCACTGCCGCACCTGCTGCCGCCCAAACACCTCGCCGAGGTCGGCGACTTCCAGGACCTGCCGATCTGGCGACGCCTCGTGATCGACACCGCGGCCGCGATGCTCGCCGAGCTCGGCGGGACCCTCGTGGTTCCCATGACCTTGCTGCGCCAGGAGTACCGCGACGAGATCTTCGGCGGCCTCGCCGCGCGCCGGATCGCCGTACGGCACATCCTCCTGGCCCCGGCGGAAACGATCCTGCGCGAGCGGATAGCGCGGCGCGAGGTCCCCGACGTCCCCGACGGCGAACTGCGGACGCGGCAATGGTCGTACGACCACATCGAGCCGTACCGCTCCGCGCTCGCCTCCTGGCTCAGCGCCGACGCCTACCCCGTCGACAACGGTCCGCTCACCCCGTACCAGACCGCCGCCCGCATCGCCGAGGCCGTCGCCGCCGAAGACGTGCCCGCCTGCGACATCGTGCAGACCCCCGAGCCCACCGCCGAGACGGTGGCGGCCGGCGTCCTCCTCTTCGACGAACAGGACCGTGTCCTGCTCGTCGACCCCACCTACAAGGCGGGCTGGGAGTTCCCCGGCGGTGTCGTCGAACCCGGCGAGGCGCCCGCGCGCGCGGGCATGCGCGAGGTCGCCGAGGAGACGGGGATCCGGCTCACCGACGTACCCCGGCTCCTCGTCGTCGACTGGGAACCACCCGCGCCACCCGGCTACGGCGGACTGCGCCTCCTCTTCGACGGGGGCCGGCTGGACTCCGCCCGTGCCGAGCGGCTGCTGCTGCCCGGACCCGAACTGCGCGCCTGGCGGTTCGCGAGCGAGGAGGAGGCCGCCGATCTGCTGCCGCCCGTGCGCTACGAACGCCTGCGCTGGGCCCTGCGCGCCCGCGAACGCGGGGCCGCGCTGTATCTGGAGGCGGGGATTCCCGCCCCCTGAAACGCGCTGCCGCGCCTGCCGCGGGCTGCCGCCCCCTCTGCCGCGCGCTACCGAGCGCTGACGGGTGCTGCCGCCTCTGGCGCGCGCTGCCGAGCCTCCTGCCGCGTCCTGCGGTCAGTTCGCCGCGTAGTGGCGCAGGAACAGTGCCTCCGCCACGGACAGGCTCTCCAGTTCCTCGGGCGAGACGCTCTCGTTCACGGCGTGGATCTGCGCCTCCGGCTCGCTCAGGCCGATCAGGAGGATCTCCGCGTCCGGGTAGAGCGCCGCGAGGGTGTTGCACAGCGGGATGGAGCCGCCCTGCCCGGCGTACTGCATCTCCTGGCCCGGGTAGGCCTCGGTCATCGCCCGGGCCATCGCCGCGTACGCCGGGCTCGTGGTGTCGGCGCTGAACGCCTGGCCCTGGCCGACCTGGTCGACGCGCACCCGCGCGCCCCACGGCGTGTGCGCCTCGATGTGCGCCTGGAGCAGCTTGGTCGCCTCGGCCGCGTCCACGCCCGGCGGCACCCGCAGGCTGATCAGCGCGCGGGCGCTCGACTGCACGGACGGGGTCGCGCCGACCACCGGCGGGCAGTCGATGCCGATGACCGTGACGGCCGGACGCGACCAGAGCCGGTCCGCGACCGTGCCGGAGCCGATCAGCTCCACCCCGTCCAGCACCTTGGCGTCCTTGCGGAACTGCTCCTCGTCGTACTGGAGCCCTTCCCACTCGGTTCCCGGCGCGAGCCCGTCGACCGTCGTCGAGCCGTCCTCCGCGCGCAGCGAGTCCAGGACCCGGATCAGCGCGCCGAGCGCGTCCGGGGCCGCGCCGCCGAACTGGCCGGAGTGCAGGTTGCCCTTCAGGGTGTCGATCTGCACCCGGAGCATGGTCATGCCGCGCAGCGTCGTGGTGACGGTCGGCAGGCCGACCCGGAAGTTGCCCGCGTCGCCGACGACGATCGTGTCCGCCGCGAGGAGCTCGGGGTGAGCCTCGGCGTACCGCTCCAGACCGCCCGTGCCCATCTCCTCTGAACCCTCGGCGATCACCTTGACGTGCACCGGGACACCGCCGTTGGCCTTCAGCGCGCGCAGCGCCAGCAGGTGCATGATCAGGCCGCCCTTGCAGTCGGCGGCGCCCCGGCCGTACCAGCGCCCGTCGCGCTCGGTCAGTTCGAACGGCGGGGTCCGCCAGGCCGTCTCGTCCAGCGGCGGCTGCACGTCGTAGTGGGCGTAGAGCAGGACGGTCTTCGCGCCCTCCGGGCCGGGCAGGTAGCCGTACACCGACTGCGTGCCGTCGGGGGTGTCCAGGAGCGCGACGTCCTCGAAGCCCTCGGCGCGCAGCGCGTCCGCGACCCAGCGCGCGGCGCCCTCGCTCTCGCTCCGGGGGAACTGGTCGAAGTCGGCCACCGACTTGAACCGCACCAGTTCGGCGAGTTCCGTCCACGCCCGCGGCATCAGCGAGGCGACGGTCTCGGCGACCGGATTCGACGACATGGGCACGCTCCTCGTGGGTGCGACGTTGTACCTGTGCGTACTTCTGTGTACGGCTGATCGTGTGAGCGTAGGCCCCGCCGGGTGCGGTGGGCACCTACATCGCCGATCCTCCCACAGCGGCCTGCGGTGACCGCCGCCGTAGGATGCGGGAGACAGATGCGGCAGGCGGCTGATCGGGAGCAGTAGACCATCGTGAGCAGCGAGAACTCTTCGGCGGACGACGGGCAGCGGGTGTGGGACGTCGTCGTGGTCGGCGCGGGGCCCGCGGGGGCCTCCGCCGCTTACGCGGCCGCGGTCGCGGGGCGGCGTGTGCTGTTGCTGGAGAAAGCCGAACTGCCGCGCTACAAGACCTGCGGCGGCGGCATCATCGGCCCTTCGCGCGACGCGCTCCCGCCCGGCTTCGAACTGCCCTTCCGGGACCGGGTGCACGCGGTGACGTTCTCCCACAACGGCCGCTTCAGCCGCACCCGTCGCTCCAAGCAGATGCTGTTCGGGCTGATCAACCGGCCCGAGTTCGACCAGCAGCTGGTCGAGCACGCCCAGAAGGCGGGGGCCGAACTGCGCACCGGCGTGACCGTGCAGCGCGTCGAGCAGCACGGCTCGGCGGTGCCGGACCGGCGTACGGTCGCCGTCGTCCTCCAGGGCGGCGAGACGGTGCTCGCGCGGGCGGTCGTCGGCGCGGACGGCAGCGCCAGCCGGATAGGAGCGCATGTCGGGGTGAAGCTCGACCAGGTCGACCTCGGCCTGGAGGCGGAGATCCCGGTGCCGGAGACCGTCGCCGAGGACTGGCAGGGGCGGGTGCTCATCGACTGGGGCCCGATTCCCGGCAGTTACGGCTGGGTCTTCCCCAAGGGCGACACCCTCACGGTCGGGGTGATCTCGGCGCGCGGCGAGGGCGCGGCCACCAAGCGGTATCTGGAGGAGTTCATCGGCCGGCTCGGGCTCGCCGGGTTCGAACCCGCCATCTCCTCCGGGCATCTGACGCGGTGCCGGGCGGACGACTCGCCGCTGTCGCGAGGGCGGGTCCTCGTGTGCGGGGACGCGGCGGGGCTGCTGGAGCCGTGGACCCGGGAGGGCATCTCCTTCGCGCTGCGCTCCGGGCGGCTCGCGGGGGAGTGGGCGGTGCGGATCGCCGAGGCGCACGACGCGGTGGACACGCGCCGCCAGGCCCTGAACTACGCGTTCGCGGTCAAGGCGGGGCTCGGCGTCGAGATGAGCGTCGGCAAGCGGCTGCTGACGGTGTTCGAGCGGCGTCCTGGACTGTTCCATGCCGCGCTGACCGGGTTCCGGCCCGCGTGGCGGTCGTTCATGGAGATCACCCGCGGATCGACGTCGCTGGGCGAGCTGGTGCGCAGCCATCCGATGGCCCAGCGTGCCCTGACGGCCATGGACCGCAGGACCGTCGGCCGGGAGCCCGTCGGCGGAGAGCCTGTGGGCGGGGAGTCCGTGGGCGGGGAGTCCGGCGCCGGGTCCTAGTTCCGCACGGTCACCTGGAACACCGGGTGGTCGGGGGCGATACGGCGCAGGTCGGCGTCGGGGGAGTCGGGTCCGACGCCGTTGAAGAAGACGCCGACCTCGGCCTTCCAGCGCTTGAGGTAGGCGCGCAGCAGGGGCGCCTTGTCGTCGTCGGCGATCTCGGTCGCGGTGAAGACGTCCACCTTCTTGCCCAGGCGGAGTTCGCCGCCGCCGGCCGCGCGCATGTTGTGCGTCCACTGGACGTGGCCGCGCGGGGCGACGAGGTAGTGGCGGCCGTCGACGCTGAGCAGGTTGACGGGGGTGGTCCGCCACTGGCCGCTCTTGCGGCCGCGGACGGCGAGGACGCGGGAGCCCCACACGCTGAGACCGCGGCGGGTCAGCCAAGCGACGGTGCGGTTGAGGACGTTGACGGTGAACCAGCCGGGCTTCTTGACGTGCGTGGACATGGGTCCTCCAGTGTCGGGAGTCGGGTGTCGGGTGTCGGGTGTCGGGCGGCAGGTGTCGGGCGTCGAGCGCCGGGTGTCGGTGGAGCGCGGTGCGTGTGGGCGAGCGGTGCTCTCTTTAGTGAGCAGCGCTCTGCGGGCTGTGAGTGCCAAGGTTTCGTGAGCGGCGCTCTCTAGTGTGAGCACTGCTCTCGCTTGCTGCGTGTTCAGTGTGGACGAGAGCGGTGCTCCATTGCAAGAGCACTGCTCTCATTTAGGCGCGATGCTCACTGTTCAGAGCACTGCTCACTGTTCAGTGCGCCGCTCTACCTTCAGTGCGCCGATCTCCTTTGTGTGCACTGCTCTCGCTTTCATGCGACACTGCCCCGCATGAGCAGCGCACACGGAAGCGCCCCGCAGGGCGCCCGGGCCCGGGCCAGGATCGAGGTCGCCGCGGCCATCAAGGACGAGGCCCGCAGACAGCTCGCCGCCGAGGGCGCCGCCAAGCTCTCGTTGCGCGCCGTGGCCCGCGAACTCGGCATGGTCTCCTCCGCGCTCTACCGCTACTTCCCCAGCCGCGACGACCTGCTGACGGCACTGATCATCGACGCCTACAACTCCGTCGGGGAGAACGCCGAGGCCGCGCGGGACGCCTTCGCCGACGCCGGTCCCGCGCACCGCTGGATCGCGGTGTGCGAAGGCGTGCGCGGCTGGGCGCTCGCGCACGAGCACGAGTACGCGCTGATCCACGGCTCACCGGTCCCCGGCTACACCGCCCCCGACACCACGATCCCGGCCGCCTCCCGCGTCGGCCAGGTCTTCATCGGCATCTTGCGCGACGCCCACCAAGGGCTCGGCCTCGCGAAACCTCCCCTCCCCGCCGAACTGCGCCCCGAGGCGGCGCGCATGGCCGCCGACTTCGCGCCCGACCTCCCTCCGGAGACGGTCGCCGCCCTCGTCGCCGCCTGGGCTCAGCTCTACGGCCTGGTCGGGTTCGAACTGTTCGGCCAGTTCCACCGGGTCGTCGAGGATCGCGAGCGGTTCTTCCGCCACGCGGCGGGCCAGCTCGCCGTGGGCGTCGGCCTGGTGTATCCGCAGACCGGCCCGGCCCGCGCGGGGGAGTGACCGGGCGCGCGGCGCGGGGGGATGACCGGCCGCACGAGGGGCGTGACCGGCCGCACGAGGGGCGTGACCGGCCGCACGAGGGGCGTGACCGGCCGCAAGGGGCACCGCTGCGTACTTCCCCGGGAGTACGTGTGATCACCACGCGCGGGTGACGCGGCCCGGCGGGGCGGGCGTCTAGCGTGACGGGCATGGAGGAGCAGCGTGTGCCCGGGGCAGGTCCGCCGCGGTGGTGGCGCAGCCGTCCGGCGCAGGGGTGGCGGAGCGGGCCGCCGCAGTGGTGGCGGAGTGGGCCGCCCTGGTGGCGGGAGAGGGAGGAGCAGGGCCGGTGGCCCTGGAAGTCCACCCTGCTCGTCACCGCCTTCGTCCTCGCCGGATCGAACTTCGCCGCCGAGGAGCAGGCGGGCGAGCGGGCCGACCTCGACCTCTTCGCACGGGCGCTGCTGCTCGTGGCCGGGCTTCTGCTGCTGTGGCGGCACCGGTATCCCGTCCTGGTCGCCTTCGGTACGGCCGCCGCGGCCATGGTCTACCTGGGCGCCGGGTATCCGTACGGGCCGGTCTTCCTGACCGTGGCGATCAGCTGCTTCAGCGCGATCGTCGCGGGGCACCGGCGGGCCGCCTGGGCGGCGCTGGGCACTCTGTGGGCCGGGCACGTCCTCGTCGCCCACTGGCTCTACCGGTGGCTGCCGCCTTCCGGCGACTCGCCCGCTCCCTGGGGGCAGGAAGCCGTGGTCGCCGCCTGGGTCCTCGCGATCGTGGCGCTGTCGGAGCTGGTGCGGACCCGGCGGGAGCAGTGGGCCCGGGAGCGGGCCGAGCGGGCGCGGGCGGCCGAGCGGCGGGCCGACGAGGAGCGGCTGCGGATCGCTCGCGAACTGCACGACGTCCTCGCCCACAGCATCTCCGTCATCAACGTCCAGGCGGGCGTCGGTCTCGCGCTGCTGGACTCCGATCCCGAGCAGGCGCGCACGGCGCTGACCACCATCAAGGCGCAGAGCAAGGAGGCGCTCGGCGAGGTGCGGCAGGTGCTCGACACGCTTCGCGCGCCGGGAGACGCGCCGCGCGCGCCCGCACCAGGACTCGACCGGCTGCCCGAGCTGGTGGATCAGGCGGCGGCCGCGGGACTGACGGTCCATCTGCACGGCACACCGCCCACGCTCCCGCCGGGAACCGACCTCGCGGCCTTCCGTATCGTCCAGGAAGCGCTCACCAATGTCGTACGGCATTCCGGATCGCGGCACGCGCGCGTGGACCTCGATGACGGCGGCGGGACGCTCCGGATCCGGGTCGACGACGACGGTCCCGCGACCGGCGCCGACGCGGGCGGCGGCGGCAACGGACTCGCCGGAATGCGCGAGCGGGCGGCCGCCCTGGGTGGCACGATCGAGGCCGGCCCTCGGTCCGACGGCGGCTTCCGCGTGCTCGCTGTGCTGCCCCTCACCGCCAACGAGACCGCCAAGGAGGACGACCGGTGATCCGCGTACTGCTCGCCGACGACCAGTCACTGGTGCGCGCCGGTTTCCGGGCCCTGCTCGACGCGCAGCCCGACATCGAGGTGGCCGGTGAGGCCGCGGACGGCGAGGAGGCGGTGCGCGCGGTGCGTGAACTCGCGCCGGACGTCGTGCTGATGGACATCCGGATGCCCGTGCTGGACGGCCTCGCCGCGACCCGTCGGATCACCGGGGACGACCGGCTGGCGGACGTACGGGTGGTGATGCTCACGACCTTCGAGCTCGACGAGTACGTCTTCGAGGCCATCCGTTCGGGCGCCTCCGGGTTCCTGGTCAAGGACACCGAGCCGGAGGAACTCCTGCGCGCGGTACGGGCGGTGGTCGCCGGGGACGCGCTGCTGTCGCCCGGGGTGACGCGGCGGCTGATCGCCGAGTTCGCGGCCCGTTCCAAGGAGCCCGCGGCGGCCGACGCCCTCGCCGGACTCACCGAGCGGGAGCGGGAGGTGATGGCGCTGGTGGGCATCGGCCTGTCGAACGAGGAGATCGCGCGTCGGCTCGTGGTCAGCCCGCTCACCGCCAAGACCCACGTCAGCCGGACGATGGTGAAGCTGGGCGCGCGCGACCGGGCCCAACTGGTCGTGCTGGCCTACGAGTCGGGGTTGGTACGGCCGGGCTGGCTGGGCTGAGCCGAGCGCCGGAACCGGACCAGCACGCTGATCACGCGGGCGACGAAGAGGACCACGGCCACCACCTTGCCGCCGAGCATCAGCAACGACTCCGCCGTGTACGGCAGTTCGAACAGCAGCGCGGGACCGGCGAGTGCGGCGAAGACCACGCCCGCCGCGAACAGCGCGCTGCACAGCGCGTACCCGACTTCGACGACGAAGGCGTCCTGTTCGGCCTTGGTGCGCCGTCCGCCGTCGGTATTCGAGTCCGTCCCCCGGTTCACGCTCATGTACGGAGTGAAACAGGCGGATGCCCGGCCGGGCAAGCGAAACCCGGCCGGGCACCCGTGGTGGAGGCGTCCCCCTAGTCGCGGACCGGGACCCGGTCCGTCTCCGCCTCCCGCACAGTGGACTTGGCGACCACGAGCGTCTGCTGGGCGGGGCGCTTCCCGCGCAGGCCCGTGAGCGTGATCAGCAGTCCCGCGACGGCGACGAACGCCACCACCACGAAGCCGGGGCGGTAGCTGTCGAGGACCGCCTGCGGGGTCGGGTTGTCGGGCGCCCCGGCGGTCACCACCGCCGTCACCACGGCGAGGAAGATCGCGCCGCCCACCTGCACCGAGGTGTTGAGCAGACCGGAGACCATGCCCTGCTCGTGGTCGTCGACGCCGTTGGTGGCCTGGATGTTGAGCGAGGGGAAGACCAGCGCGCAGGCCGCGCCGATGAGCAGCATCGACGGCAGGATGGTCGCCGCGTACACCGGATCCAGGTCGACCTGGAGGAACAGCGCGTAGCCGACGACCATGAGCGCGAAGCCCGCCGCGATCAGCCGCTGGGTGCCGAACCGGTCGACGATCGAGCCGACCTTCGTCGAGGAGAGCGCCACGAGGGCGCCGGCCGGCAGGAAGGCGAGCGCGGTGTGCAGCGCCGACCAGCCGAGCAGGGACTGCATGTACAGCGTGGTCAGGAACTGGAAGCCGACGTACGAGCCGAAGAACGCGATCGCGCCGAGCTGGGCGCGGATCTGGTTGCCCGAGCGCAGCACGCCGAGCCGGACCAGCGGTCCGGGCGAGCGGCGCTCGACCAGGACGAACGCGGTCAGCAGGACGGCGACGGCGAGGAACGACAGCAGGGTGCGGGCGGAAGCCCAGCCGACCTCGGGTGCCTGGACCACGGTGAACACCAGCAGCAGCATCGAGGCGGTGCCGAGGACGGCGCCGGGGATGTCGTAGCCGTTGTGGTCCTTCTCGCGGGAGCTGCGCGGCAGCAGCTTCAGGCCCGCCAGCAGGGCGATGAGGGCGATCGGCGCGGGCAGCAGCATGGTCAGGCGCCAGCTGGCCTCGGTGAGGAGGCCGGACAGGACCAGGCCCATGGAGAAGCCGGTGGCGGCGCAGGTGGTGTAGATGGCGAGGGCGCGGTTGCGTACGGGGCCCTCGGCGAAGGTCGTGGTGATGATGGACAGGCCGGCGGGCGCGGTGAAGGCCGCGCTGAGGCCCTTGATGAACCGGCTGGCGATGAGCAGCGGGCCGGAGTCGACGAGCCCGCCGAGCAGCGAGGCGAGCGCGAAGACGCCCAGGGCGACCAGGAAGACCTGGCGGCGGCCGAGCAGGTCGGCGGTGCGTCCGCCGAGGAGCAGCAGTCCGCCGTAGCCGAGGATGTAGCCGCTGACGATCCATTGCAGTGTCGAGGTGGAAAGGCCCAGGTCGGCACCGATGGAGGGCAGGGCGACGCCGACCATCGAGACGTCCAGGGCGTCGAGGAACATCGCGGCGCAGAGCACCAGGAGGGTGCCCCACAGCCGGGGTGTCCAGCGGCCGTCGGACGTGGGCGCGGTGAGCGGAGAGGTCATGCGGCAGACACTACATGCGCATGCATTGAATGCAAATACATTTAATTCCGATGCAATAATCTCGCTTCTCTGCTACGGTGCGCCCATGGCGGCGAACAAGGCCGAGCAAACGCTCGTTGACCAGTGGCGGGACATCCTGTCGCTGCACGCCCGGACGCAGTGCGAACTCGATCGGGCACTGCATCAACACGGCCTGTGCGGCAGCGACTTCGAGGTACTGGACGTGCTCGCGGGCGGCGAGTGCGCACAGCGCGTCCAGGAGATCGCCGAGCATGTCCATCTGAGTCAGAGCGCGCTGTCCCGGCTGATCGCGCGGCTGGAGAAGGACGGCCTCGTCGAACGCCGGATGTGCCCCGAGGACCGGCGCGGAGTGAAGGTCGCGCTCACGGCGAAGGGGCGCGACCTGCACGGCGAGGTGCTGCCGGTGCAGCGCGCGGTGCTGACGAAGATGCTCGCGCACTGACTGACGGCGGCACGCCTCGGGTTACTCGGCTCCAGGTGATCGCGTCGCTCAGCTCCACGTGATCGCGGACGTCTCCCGCCACAGCTCGGCCACCGAGGCGTCGCCCTCAACTCCCGGGAACGGCGCCCGGTTCCACAGTGCCGCATAGAGCTCCGCGACGGGCCCGGACACCTCGCAGTCCGCCTTCCCGGCCGCCCCGCGCGCGGCGGCGGGCGGCTCCTCGGACAGTCGTACGGTCCACACCGCGTCGTCCGCGTCGGTCGCCCGCACCCGCAGGACCCGGGGCTCGGCGCTGCGGACCCGGCTCTTGGGGCGGGCGTGCATGGCGAGGAGGAGTTCGTCGACGCCGTCGGCGGCGAAGGCGGGGTCGGTGTCACCCGGCGTTCCGCCGCGGGCCGCCTCCGCGTCGAGGCGGTGGATCGTCGTCTCGTGCGCCTGACGGCGGGCCCAGAAGGCCAGCGGCGACGGCGCGGGCAGGAAGTGCCAGCACCGGACGTCCGGTCGGGCGGCGGCGAGGGTGTCGACCAGGTGGCGGTGACCCTCGCGGAACCAGGTGGTCAGCTCGGTGCCGTCGAGGCCGGGCGGGTCCTGGGCGGGCTGGAACGTGGGGTGGCACTCGGCGACGAACGCCGCCGCCCAGCGGTGCACCATCCCGGTGTGCCGCACCAGATCGGCCACCTGCCAGCCCGGGCAGGTCGGCACCTTCGCATCGGTCCCGGCCCGCTCGGCCGCCTCGGCCAGCAGTCGGCCCTCCCGGTCCAGGACGCGGATGAACTCGGCAGTCTCCATGGGCCGAGTCTGCCTCATGAGGACGGCCGTAAGGGTTTCGTCATCGGTTCAGGCCTGCCGTACCCCCAGGTGATCCGCTGGAATGAGGGGAGACAGCAGACTCTTCTCAACTCGGGGGCAGATCATGGGACGTGCGCGGAAGTCGGTCATCAGCGGGGTGCTGGTGGTCGCGGTCGTGGCGGTCGGGTTCGGGCTGTACTGGTTCGCGCCGTGGAAGCTGTGGCAGGACGAGACCGTGGACGAGGCGCTGCCCGTGGCGGTGGGGTCGGCGCCGAGCGCCGCAGAGCCGTCGTCCGGGAGCGCCGGGGAGACGTCCGCCCCGGCCGCCGAACCGGCGCCGCGGATCCTCGCCCGCGGTGACCTGATCAGCCACGAGCACGACACCTCGGGCAGCGTGAAGCTGGTACGGCTGGCCGACGGCTCCCATGTGGTCCGGCTGGAGAACCTCTACACCAGCAACGGCCCCGACCTGCGGGTGTGGCTCACCGACGCCCCCGTGAAGGAGGGCACGGCCGGCTGGCGTGTCTTCGACGACGGGGAGTACGTCAGCCTCGGCAAGCTGAAGGGGAACAAGGGCAGCCAGAACTACGTCGTCCCGGCCGACGTGGACCTGAACGGCTACAGCAGCGTCAGCATCTGGTGCGACCGGTTCGACGTCTCCTTCGGAGCGGCGGAACTCGCGCGGGCCTGAGACGGTTCAGGCCGCGTGCTCCGTGGAGGTGTGCCGGGTGGCGAAGCCGATGGCGGCGGCGACGGCGGCGAGTACGGCGACGCTGGTCAGGGCCGTGGGCAGGGAGGACCACTCGGCCATGAAGCCGATCGCGGGCGGCCCGAGCAGCATGCCGCCGTAGCCGAGGGTGGAGGCGGTCGCGACCCCGCTCGGACCGGCGAGGGCGCCCGCGCGCTCGATGGCGACCGGGAAGAGGTTGGCGAGTCCGAGTCCGGTGACGGCGAACCCGACGAGGGTGGCCCATACGGACGGGCTGAGCGAGCCCAGGAGCATGCCCCCGGCCGCGGTGGCGCCGCCGAGGACGACGGTACGGGTCCGTCCGAGCCGCTGGAGCAGCGTCGACCCGGTCAGCCGGCCGAGCGTCATGGCGAGCGCGAAACAGGAGTACCCCGCGGCCGCCATCCCCGGTGAGGCGTCCAGGTCCTGTTCGAGATGCAGGGCGCCCCAGTCGGCCATGGCGCCCTCGCCGTACGCCGTGCACAGGGCGATCAGCCCGAAGACGGCGACGAGTCCGCGCGTACGGCGGTCCAGGCGCCGCGGGCCTTCGGCGTGCTCGGGGGTCCGCGTTGCCCGGGGCGGCTCGATCCGGAGCAGGACGCGCCCCGCGAAGAGGGTGACGACCAGCCCGATGACGGTGAGCCCGAACAGATGCCGTGTGGGCGAGAGACTCCCGGCGACCAGCCCGCCGAGCCCCGCGCCGGCCATGCCGCCCAGGCTGAAGGCCGCGTGGAAGCTCGGCATGATCGGCCGCCGTAGCGCGGTGACGAGATCGACCGCGGCGCTGTTGAAGGCGACGTTGATCCCGCCGTACGCGGCGCCGAAGAGCAGCAGCACGGCCGTCAGGGCGGGCACGGAGTGGGTGAGTGGCGGCAGGGCGACGCTGAGGGAGAGCAGCACGGCGCACACGACGGTGACCGGATGGGTGCCGTACCGACGGCACAGCCGTCCGGTGAGCGTCATGGTCACGACCGCGCCCGCGGAGACGCCGAGCAGGGCCAGCCCGAGGGTGCCCGCGGAGGCGTCGACCTGCTCCTTGATCGCGGGGATCCGCACGACCCAGCCGGCGAAGACGAAGCCGTCGAGCGCGAAGAAGACGGTGAGGGCGATACGGAGGCGGGTGAGGTCGGTCGCGGTTCCGGGCACGACGTTGTGCGAACGGGGTTTGTTTATTTGCGGCACAAAGTCAGGCTAGGAGGGAAGGAGGGCTGGGGCAAGTCTCTTGCGCGGAGGCTCCGGGCGGGTCAGGCGTCGGGCAGTGATGCCGCGAGGTGCTCCCACGCCGTGTGGACGTCCTCCCCGACGATTCCGAGCTGGGTGATGATCGCGACGCAGCGGCCGTGCTCGTCGTCGAGTTCCAGGGCCGAGGTCGGGCCGTGTGCCGCCGTGGAGCGGACGAGGTGGCAGGAGCGGACGCGGGCGAGGTCGAGCTCCACCGAACTGTCCGCCAGCGCCGCGAACACCCGGCCGGCCACGGTTCGGTCGGTGACGTGGATCCGGCCGGCGCACGCCTGCATGGCCGCCGGGGCGAACACCGCGACGCCGACCGGGAGTCCGACCGCGCAGACGTGGTCGAGGACGGAGGGGATGACGGCGGAGTCGACCGTGCGGTGTTCGCCGCCGTAGCGGGCGAAGGACGCGCGCCGGGCGGCGCCGCCGTCCGCGAGGATCGCGTCGAACTGCGCCAGCTGATCGCCGTTCTCCCACGCCGGGACCTCGGGAAAGGGAGACGGGCCGGTGGGCGGCCGGGATCCGGGGGCCACCGTGCGCACGAGGCCGGCCAGCAGGCGGTCCCCGTCGGAGAGCAGCCGCCCCTGGTGCACGGTCCTGCCGTCCTCGTCCAGCAGGTGTACGGCCATGGCGCCCTCCTCCCGCGCGAGCACCGCCGAAGCCACACCGTCGGCGTCGAGGCGCAGTGCGATCGAGCCCGGGCGGACGCCGAACGCGTCACCGCGCAGGCTCGGGACGTCATAGCTGCCCGCCTGGTCGATCCGCGCGACCGGGCCTCCGGTGACGGCCTGGACGTACCGGAAGAGCGTCAGGGACCGCGCCAGTTCGGGCATGCGCGCGTCGATCAGCCGCACGCTGCCGCCGCACCGGCCGCGGCACCCCTCGAACGCGCACCGACGCTCGGAATGATGATCCGTCATGCTCAGTACACGTCCCGTACGTAGCGCTTCGCCCGGCGCAGGCCGGCCAGGTACTCCGCCGCCTCGTCGGCACCGCGCCCGCGCTGCCCGGCGATGACGTCCAGCAGTGCCGCCTCGACGTCCTTGGCCATGCGGGAGGCGTCGCCGCAGACGTACACGTACGCGCCGTCCTCCAGCCACGCGTACAGCTCACGCGAACGCTCCCGCATCCGGGTCTGCACATAGACCTTCTCGGCCTGGTCGCGCGAGAAGGCCAGGTCGAGTTCGGTGAGTACGCCACGCTTCTGCAGCTCGCTCAGCTCGTCCTCGTACACGAAGTCCGTCGCGCGGTGCTGGTCGCCGAAGAACAGCCAGTTGCGCCCGGCGGCACCCCGCGCCGCCCGCTCGTGCAGGAAGCCGCGGAACGGCGCGATGCCCGTACCGGGGCCGATCATGACCATCGGGGCGTCGTCGTCCGCGGGGACGCTGAACGAGGCGTTCGGCTGGATGTACACGGCCACTTCCCCGCCGGCCCGGTCCGCCAGATACGTCGAGGCGACTCCCTCGTACCGGCCGCCGTACCGGACGGACGCCACCGTGAGGTGGACACGGTCCGGGTGGGCCAGCGGGCTCGACGAGATCGAGTACTGACGGGCCTGCAACGGCCTCAGAAGGGGCAGAAGTTCGTCCCGGGCGGGCGCGTCGGCTCCCGCGTCCCTCAGCAGGTCGAGCACATCGCGGCCCCAAAGCCAGGAGTCCAGCTCGACCCGGTCTCCGTGCGCCACGACCGACGCGAGTTCGCTCGCCGGGGCCCGCTCGGCCAGGTCGGCGATCAGCTCCTTCGACGGCGTGCGGATCTCGCGTTCCGTGCGCAGGAGTTCGGCGAGCCGTTCGTCGTCCCGGGCACCCACCTGCTCCAGCAGCTCCGCGACCAGTGCCTCGTCGTTCACCGGTACGACGGCCAGGGCGTCGCCCGCCTCGTAGGTGATGCCGCTGTCGCCGAGGTCGAACTCGAAGTGCCGGATCTCCTTGGCGCTGCCCGGCGCGGACAGCAGCCGGTTCACCGCGAGCCGCGAGCGGTACGGGTTGCGCTTGTTCCAGGTGGAGCGAGTGGGCTGCTGGGCGGGGGCCGCCTCGCCCGTGCCCGTGGCCCCGGTCTCGGCGGCCAGTCGCTCCAGCACCGCCGTCGTCCACTCGGCCGCGGGCTCCTCGAAGTCCACGTCGCAGTCGAGCCGTTCGTGCAGGCGGGTGGCACCGAGCTGCTCCAGCCGGGTGTCGATCAGCTTCGCGGCCTGGCAGAACTCGTCGTAGCCGCGGTCCCCGAGACCGAGCACGGCGTAGCGCAGCCCCTCCAGCCGGGGAGCGGTGTCGGACTGGAGCGCCTCCCAGAACAGTCCGGCGTTGTCGGGCATCTCGCCCTCGCCGTAGGTCGAGGTGACGACGATGACATGGGACATCGCCGCCAGCGTCTCGGGTGTGACGTCGTCGAGCGCGGTGACGGTCCCGCCGAGGCCGCGGGCGCGGGCCCCGGCGGCGAGTTCGCCGGCCAGGAACTCGGCGTTGCCGGTCTGGGTTCCGAACAGGACGTCGACAACGGCCCCGGGTGCTTCCGCCGTTGCGCCGTCCCGTTGTCCGGCCGCCGCGATCCCGGCGATGAATCCCGCGAGCCAGGCTTCCTGTTCGGCGGAGAAGGGCGCGTCGGCCGGGATGAGGGTCCCGGTCGGGGGCGTGGGGGTCACGGGGTCACCGCCTCGGTGGGGGCCTGCGGGATGCCGCGGTGCGCGAGTGCGGCGATGTCGGAGAGTGCCGCGTTCGCGAGCAGCTCGTCGAAACGGGCGGCGCGCACGCGGCCGGCGTTCTTCGTGGTCTGGTGGACGATCCAGCCGTAGGTGCCGGGGGCGTCCACGCTGAGGTTGTTGCGCTGCTTCAGGGCGCGCTTGTAGTCGTCGAGGCGCTTGACCGCGATGAGCGTGGCGAGTTCGCCGTCGTCGAAGCGGTCCAGCGTGCCGCGCAGGTACTTCACCACGCGTTGCTTGACGAAGAAGTCCTCGGTGAGGATGAGCTTGCGGACGGCCTCGGCGATCCGCGGGTCGTCCGGTCCGCTCGCCCCGGGCACCCGCTTCAGCGCGAGGTCCTGCGCGGCGCCGAGCACCGCGTACGACGACAGCAGCGAGAACATGTCGTCGCCGCCTTGGTCGCCGAGAGCGGGTGCCCGGCCGCCGAGCACGGTACGGCGGTCGCGGTAGTCGACCTTGAACGCGCGGAGCTTGTCCGTGGCGATCGAGCTCGCCAGTTCGTCGAGGAGCTCGGAGCGGGTTGCGGCGGCGAGGATCTCGCCGGCGTCCTGGTAGAGGAGCAGGGCCCGGGGCATTCCGCAGTACATGTGCTGCCGCTCGGTGTCCCAGTCGTGCAGCAGCCGCGCGGCCAACTCCGAACCGGTGGCCTCGACATGCCAGGACAGCAGCAGTCGTACGGCCGCCTCGTGGAAGGTGCCGTGCTCGGTGCCGGTCACCGGGAAGACGAGCAGCGAGTCGGCGCTGACCCGGTTCGCGAGCTCGCCCGAGGGGTCGTACTGATAGAGGAACCCGCCGCTCATGCCGTTCCCGAGGCCCTTGCCGAAGCCGCCGAGGTTGAGGACGGTGCCGCCGGTCATGTACTCGCAGCCGAAGTCGCCGACGCCCTCGACGACCGCGGTCGCGCCGGAGTTCCGCACGGCGAACCGGTCACCGGCCTCGCCCTGTACGAAGGTCCGGCCGCCGGTCGCGCCGAACAGCGCGAAGTTGCCGATGAGGACGTTCCCGCCGCGCTCGGCGCTGCCGCCGCCGGGTGCGCGGACGACGATCCGGCCGCCGCTCTGGCTCTTGCCGACACCGTCGTTGGCGGTGCCGGTGTGTTCGAGGGCGATGCCGTCGTTGCAGAAGACGCCGTACGACTGCCCGGCGGAGCCGGTGGTGCGGATGGTGACGGCGCCGTCGACGAGGCGGCGACGGCCGCGGTCGTCGGCGACGACGGCGGGCACGGTCTCGTCGATGCCGTACTTCACTCCGTCGTGATTGAGGAGCCGCTCGATGTCGATGGAGAGCTGCCCGCCGATCGACTTGTCGCTGTTGCCGAGGCGGATGCCGTCGACGAGCACCGACGGCTCGCGGCGGTCCAGGAGCGCTTCCCTGATGCGCTCGATCAGCGCGTCGTCGGTGGTGAAGTCCTTCTCCAGGTACTCCGGGTCCGCCACGAGCTTCTCGGGCACCCGCGCGAGCAGGCGCCGCACGTCCAGGCGGCCCACGCTCGCGGGGTGGTCGAGGAGCTGGAGCAGATCCGTGCGGCCCCGGGCCTCGCGCAGGGAGCGCAGACCGAGGCGGGCGAGGATCTGCCGTACGTCGTGGGCGATGTTGAGCAGGTACTGCGCCAGCGCGCGCGGATCGCCCTCGAAGACCTCGGGGTTGGTGGTGAGCCCGGCGGGGCACTTCACGTTGCAGTTCTTCGCCATGACGCAGCCGAGCATCATCAGCGCGGTCGTGCCGAACTCGAAGCTGTCGGCGCCCAGAAGAGCGGAGGTGACGACGTCGCCGCCGGTCTGGTGCGCGCCGGAGCAGCGCAGGACGACCTTCTGGCGCAGCCCGTTGGCGACCAGCGCCTGGTGGACCTCGGCGACACCGATCTCCGCCGAACGGCCCGCGTACTTCAGGCTGGTGACGGCCGCGGCGCCCGTACCGCCGGTGTTCCCGGCCACGTTGATGACATCCGCGCCGGCCTTGGCGACACCGACCGCGATGGTGCCGATGCCCTCCGAGGAGACCAGCTTCACGATCACCCGGACGCGGGCGGCCTTGCAGTCGTGGATGAGCTGGGCCAAGTCCTCGATGGAATACGTGTCGTGGTGCGGAGGAGGGGAGATCAGCTCGATGCCCGGGGTGCCGCCGCGGGCGGCCGCGATGTCGACCGTGACCTTCGGCGCGGGCAGCTGACCGCCCTCGCCGGGCTTCGCGCCCTGGCCGATCTTGATCTCCAGCTCCTGGAGCATCGGGTCGGCGAGATAGCCCGCCCAGATACCGAACCGGCCGGACGCGAACTGCTTGATCCGAGAGCCCCGGATGGTGCCGTAGCGGGAGTGGTGCTCGCCGCCCTCACCGCTGTTCGACATCGCGCCGACCATGTTCGTGCCGTGCGCCACGGCCTCGTGCGCGGTCGCCACGAGGGCGCCGTGGCTCATCGCGCCGGAGGCGAGTGCGGGCGTGATCTCGTGGGCGGGCTGGACCTCGTCGAGGGGGACGCTGGCGGGGGCGCTCTGGAGGAGCGCGAGGAGACGGGCGGCGGTGCCGGTGACCTCCAGGACAACCTCGTCCTCGGTCGCCTTCAGCGTCACGACCTCACCGGGACAGGCGAGCGCGAGGCCGTCGGCGAGGGCCGTGTGGCGCTCGGCGAGGGCCGTGTGGCGCTCGACGCCACCCTCGGTGAGGCTCAGCCGGACGGTCGTGCCCTCGGTGCCGGAGACGTCCAGGCCCCGGACCGTGACGCCCGTGTTGCCGGTGGTCGAGAACCGGCCCAGCTCGCGGGCGAAGTCCTCGGGCGTACGCAGCCCGGTGACGTCGGCGGGCAGTGCGAGGACGTCCCGCAGCGCGGACGGGCGCCGGGACCGCTCCTCGTGCGTGGTGCGCAGGAAGGCGCGGTACCCGGGGGTGATCCGGAACGCGTCGATCTCGGCGTCGCTGAGGGCGTCGTACCCGGTGTTGCGGTAGGCGGCGTCGGTGATGCCGAAGGCGTCGTCGAGCCGGCCGAGGGTGAGGAGCCGCAGCGCGTCGGAGTCGGTGGGACGGGCGAACCGCGGCTTCTCCTCGGCCATGTCGCCGAACCCGCGCACGGCCGTGACGCCGAAGGAGTGCCCGGCCCCGTCCGACCGCTCCTTGAACAGCCCGAGCAGCGGGATCTGCTGCTCGCTCTCGACCGTACGGGCGCGCTCGTGCCACTCGGTCGCGGCCTGCGCGATCCGGGCGAAGCCCACACCACCGACCGGCGCCTCCATGTGCGGGAAGATCCGCGCGAAGACGTCGTCGCGGGTGTCGAGGTAGTTGGGCTCGAAGAACTCGCCGCCGATGTAGCTCTCGGCGGTGCACAGCCCGACGCGGCCCATGGTCTTGGCGAGGGACTTCTCGGCCGCCTTGCGGAACTTGGCCAGCGCCCGGTCGGTCCCGGTGATCTCACCCGCGGGCGCGGGTGCGCTCGGGTACTTCTCCTCGGCGCGCAGCCGTGCGCTGAGGCTGTAGACGGCGGAGGCGCCGAAGCCGAGCGCGGTCGCGACGTGGTGCGAGGAGGCGAGCTGCCCGCTCTCCGCGACGAGCGAGACGCGCGGCCGCAGCCCGGTCTCGATCAGCCGCTGGTTGACGGCGGCGACGGCGAGGACGACGGGCAGCGGGGCACGCGTCGACGACACCGCTCGGTCGGTGAGCAGCGCGATGCCGCCCCGCTCGGCGGCGAACCGCTCGACGTCGTCGCAGAGTTGCTCCAGCGCCGACCGCAGCGCGTCCGCGTTGGCGGACTCGTCCCCGCCGACCGGTTCGTAGAGCATGGCGAACCGCTCCAGCGGCACGACCCGCTGGTCCCGCAGCCGCACCATGTCGAGGTGCCCGAGCACGGGCGAGTTCACCACGAGCTGCTTGCCGTTGGTGGCGTGGGTGCCGTCCGGCTTCGGGCCGAGGGCGACCCGCATGCTCATCCCGTCGGCCTCGCGGATGCTGTCCAGCGGCGGGTTGGTGACCTGGGCGAAACGCTGCGAGAAGTATTTCGCCATGCCGCCCTCGGTGTCGCTGAGCGCGTTGATGGCGTTGCCGTACCCCATCGCCGAGATCCGCTCCGACCCGTCGGCGAGCATCGGGTCGAGCATGAACCGGAAGCTCTCCTGGTTCAGCGAGTACGCCACGTACCGCCCGGCGAGGGTGAGGTCGCCGTCGTATCCGAGTGTGGTCGTGCCCCGGTAGTAGTCGGGGGCGGGCAGGTCGTCGAGGTTCACCCGGGCCGCGGCGAGGAGTTCGGAGTACGGCCGGCGCGCGGCGAGGGCGTCGAGCACCTCGCGGGTGCGCATCCGGCGGCCGGTGCGGTGGTCGACGACGAGCATGCCGCCGGCTTCGATACGGCCCCGGTGCACGACCTCGTCGTCGGGGAAGGCGACCTGCCCGGCCTCCGAGGCCACGATCAGGTACTCGGCGGTCTCGACGGTACGCAGCGGGCGCAGCCCGAGCCGGTCGAGGCGGGCGCCGACGACGTCCCCGTCGCTGAAGATGACCGCGGCCGGACCGTCGTTCTTCTCCTCGTACAGGGAGAAGTACTCCAGCATGTCGCGGACGGCGGCGGGCAGGGTGCGGTCGTTCTCCCAGGCGGGCGGCATGAGCGAGACGACCGCCTCGACGAGGTCCAGTCCGTCGTCGAACACCCGGCTCTGCAGGGTCTGGTCGAGCCGGCTGGAGTCGGACTGCCCCGGCGGCCGCACGATGCTGCGGGTGCGGGCGCGCGCGAGGGCCTCGTCGGAGAGGCGGTTCTTGCGGTCGGTGTTGAGCTCGCCGTTGTGCGCCATGAGCCGGAACGGCTGGGCCATGGTCGGGTGCGGCTCGGTGTTGGTGGAGAACCGGGTGTGGAAGTACAGCGAGCGGACCGAGTGCCGGGGGTCGGTGAGGTCGCGGAAGTACCCGATGACCTCACCGGAGTTGAGCCGTCCCTTGAGGACCTGGGTCCGTGCGCTCAGCGAGAGCGGATACAGCCCGGCGTAGGTGTCGTCGTCGGCGTAGGCGACGGCTTCCACGGCGAGCAGGGCGCGGTGGGCGGCCGCGTCGACGTCGGCGCGCGACCAGGCCTCTGGGGCGCGGAACACCCACTGCACGAGGGGCAGTTGGTACTGCTCGGCGGCGGGACGTGCCACGGTGTGGTCGACGGGCACGGCACGGACGAGCAGGGTCTCGAAGCCCTGGTCGGCGACGCAGCGCCCGACGAGGCGGACGGCGGCCTCACGGCGTGTGGCGTCGGCCGGGACGAAACAGTTCGCGACGCCGAAGTGCCCGGCCCGCAGGTCCTCACCGGTGAGCGCGCCGAAGAACTCGACCGACAGGTCGACGCTCACGCCCGCGCCGTCGCCGACACCCTCGGCGGACTTGCCGCCGCGGTGCGGGATGGCGCAGAGCGCTTCGTGGCCCTTGCGGATGACGTCGTGGCTCGGTGTCCCGTCCAGGCGGGTGATGAAGCCGACGCCGCAGTCGCTGTGGTCGCGGGCAGGGTCGTACAGACCGAAGGTCGAGTCGTTCAAGTGCGGTCCTGTGAGCGGGTTCCGGCTGGGGGTACCTCCCAGGCCTCAGGGCGCTGGGGGAGGACGGCCAGGCTGCGTCGGTGAAGCGCTCGCCGCGGGCGGACCGGTGTGACGGTCGTAGCCCCGAGTGGTGCGATTGGGTACGGTAAGCCTTACCTAACTTCGCTCGCAACTGGTGCCCGGCATGTGACCTGCGGGGGAGTGGGAGGAGAACGCGGAAAGGGGCTGCCGGCGTCTCGATCACCAAGAGGGGGCGGCGTTCGCGGCGACGCGGTCCGCCACCGCGAACTCCGTCCCGCAGTCGCCGCACACCGCTCGCCCGAAGAGATACGGCAACCGCCGAGCCACCTCCGACTGCCCGTCGGCGAGGGCTCGGTCGCGCAGCCACTCGGCCACGCCCTCCAGCTCCGCCGGATCGGCCGGGCACAGCGGCGTCCGCTCGACCTCGCCCAGCGCGTAGTCCTCGCTGCAGGAAAAGAAGCCTTCGTCGCCCATCACGATGAACAGGTTCACGCCGCAGTGAGGGCAGTCGACCTCGTATTCGCCCTGGGCGAGCTTGTCCAGATGCTCGTCCCAGAACTCGACGCCCTCGAAGGCCAGGGCCGCCTGGAGCAGTCCGACGTAGTCCTCCGTCTCCCACGGCAGACGGAGGGACTCGTCGACGAGCCGGGCCAGCCGCGCGATCTGCGGTGCGTGGATCTCGAGTGCGGCGACACCTTCGAACGAGCGGCGTGCGCTGGACACGATCGGGCCCGCCGCGAACAGCACCCAGGTCCGGGCGGCGGGCTCGCGGGCCGCCGCGATCTCCGTGAGGCGGGGCAGCGCCGCGAAACTCGCCGGGAACGCGGTGTCCAGCATCGGGCACAACCGGTCCATCAGCTCGGACCACACACGCCGTGGATCGGCCTCGAACCGGTCGAGCAGGGCCGGGACGTCTTCCGCCGAGCCGTGTGCGTCGCTGAGCTTGGACCAGTCCGTCATGTGCTGATCCAAGCAGAGCGTCGGCGGCTGCCAGGACTCGCCCCAGGGGGTCAGCGCGACGGCGCCTCACGGACGGCGTCGGACACGCCTGCACCCAGGAACGCCGTCCTCGTCGTGCCCAGGTAGGCCAGGGTCGTACGGTCGAAGACCCAGGTGTGCTCGCCCGTCGAGGAGTCCGTGTAGGACAGGCCGATGCCCTTGCGGCCGGTGGCGTCCTGGGTGTGGTGGTCGACCCGGATGCCGGGGAGCTGGGCCGCCGCTCGGTAGAGGGCCGCGCCGAGGTCGGGGAGGAGGGTGGCTTCCTCGAGCATGGTGTCGATGTACTCGAAGATCGCCTCCTCCTGGGTGGATTCCACGCTGTTCGTGTCGGCGCGCAGCTTCTTCAGCAGCGCGTCGGGATCGGTGGGCAGGGACTGGAGTTGGCGGAAAGTGAGGTACGGGACGCCGTCCATGGGACCCTCCACCCGCTGGGTGGTGTCCGGTCGCGTGCCCTCGACGGGGTCGACGCGGATCCAGCCGTCCCGCTTGCCGTCCACCGCATGCCACTCCTCCCGCTGGACGAGGTCGCGCAGGACGTGGTCGCCGATGCCCAGGACGGAGCCGGCGCCTCGGGTCCTGGTGTAGATGTACTGGTCGTCCGTCACCTTGACCGCGGGACGTTCGGCGGCCACCGTGGCGATACGGTCCAACAGCCGCGCGGCTTCGCGGTGTTGAGCCGCAGTGACCGGCGCGGACTTCTTGACCTCGTCGTCCATCGCCACCACTCCCAGTGTCACCGCGGCGGCCAGGGCGAGCGGTGCCGCGATGAGGGTGACGCGTCGGCGCTTCGAGCGTGGGCGTTCCAGGAGTTCGCGGGCGGTCGGCGTCGGCGGGGCGGACCGCTCGTCGGTGAACTGGCGCATCAGGTACTCCTTGAGGACTGCGTGACGGTCCTGCGGGAGCACCGGATTGCCCGGAGCGGGCAGCAGCTCGGCCAAGTCGTCGTGGCCGACGGGCTCTTCGTGGCGTCGCGGACGGGTGTTCATCGCTTCTTCTCCTGCGGGGACCGAGCCGTCTGATGGCGGCTGCCCGGTATCTGTCCGGTCGCCGGGTGGCGTTGCGCCGAGTCGGCGGGCCGTGCGGTCCGGTCGAGTTCCAGTTCGGTGAGTTCGCGCAGGCGCTTTCTGGCGCGCGAGAGTCTCGCTCGTACGGTGCCCACGGCCACGCCCAGTGCCTCGGCGGCCGACGCCGCGTCCAGGCCTTCCCAGACGCAGAGCGTGAACACCTCCCGTTCGCCGCGGCGCAGTCGGCTCAACGCCGCGTGCGCGGCGGCCAGTTCCTCGGCGTCGGCCAGCCGCTGGGTCACCTCCTCGGCGAAGTCCGGGACGGGCGCCGCGGGTGGCAGCCGGGCGAGCGCGGTCCGGTGCCGTCGGGCCGCGCGTGAGGTGTTGCGGGTGACGTTGGTGGCGATGCCGAGCAGCCAGGGGCGCAGGCTGCCGCCGTCCGGGAGCACGCGTTCACGCAGGCGCCAGGCCTCCAGGAAGGTCAGTGAGACGATGTCGTCGGCCGCGGACCAGTTGCCGGTCACCCGGACGGCGTGCCGGTGCACCGCCGACGCGTGCTCGTCGAAGAGCCGGCCGAACGCGTCCGGATCCCCGGCCCGTATGCGGGCGCGCAGTGAGAGTTCCACACTGTTCCCTGTCCTGAGCGGGGAGCGCGCTGCGGTGATGCCCGTCACATCGGACGTACTCGCTCCGTCAGTCCTCCTCGTCTCGTGTGGATCGGTGACCAGACGGCTCGGTCACGCACGATGCCTTCCAGATCGTCGGACCGGAACATCGCCTCGTAGAGCCAGTCCGAGAGGACGAGCGCCTGATCGCGCGGGAGTCTGATGGTGATGGAGCCGTCCGCCACGGACACAACCTAGCCCGCTCGGCTCGCGATCCGTCCGGGTCGCCTCGGCGGCCCGGACAGCGCCTCGCGGGCCGCTTCCAGGATGTCGTCCGACAGCGGTGAGTCCTTCACCGCCCGGGCCAGGACCACCGCCCCCAGCATGGTGCAGCAGCGCCCATGGTTCGTCGGGCGAGTCGTGCCTGAAGCGAAGGAGCCAATTCGCCGCGCGTCGGCCGTATCGCCTACGACGCCTGGGCGTCGACCACCCAACAGGCGGCCGTGAAACGGACCTCCGAGCCGTGGACGTACTCGTCGAAGGCGGGGCGGACCGTCTCGACGACCCGCTCCCGGGTCTCCTCGTCCACGTCCGGGAGGATCATGCCGAGCGGACCGAGCCGGGTGAAGTAGCGGACCAGGTCCTGTTCGGGAAGCGCGCAGGTCACGTCGTACGGCCGGATGTCGATCCCGGTCCAGCCGCCGGCCGTGAGCGCTTCCCGGACGCGGTCCGGGTCCGCGAAGGCGAACTGACCGGGACCGCTCGGCCGTCGGGCGGGGAGCTCCGGCAGCAGGGGCGCCGCGGCGCGCTCGGCCGTCGTCATGAACGGGTTCTCCTCGGCCCCGCGCCATACGATGAACCGCAGCCCGGCCTCGTCCGTCGCGGCTCGCCGGAGGTTGGCGAAGGCGCGGACGGAGTCGTGGAAGAACATCACCCCGAGGCGCGAGACGACGATGTCGAAGACGGCGGGCTCGAAGGCGTGTTCCGCGGCGTCGGCCTGGACGAAGGAGGCCGGGGTGCCCTCCCGTTCGGCCCGTTCGCGTGCTGCGGTGACCATCGGCTCGGAGATGTCGACGCCGACGCAGCTGCCCGTCGGGCCGAGCCGCCGCGCGACGGCCAGTGTGGTGCCGCCGGTACCGCAGCCGACATCGAGAACGCGGCCTCCCCGCCCCGCGGGCACCGCCTCCACGAGCAGCTCCTCCAAGGGCCTGAGCAGGTCGTCGAGCAACGCCTGTTCCTGGACCCAGACATGACCTGCCCGGGCCCAGCGGGCCGCCTGATCGTCACCGGTGTTCGTCACGCTCATCATCGTCTCCCGTGCTTGCGGTCGGCGTGCGGAGATGACAGCGTGCTACTTCAAGTCGACTTGAGGTCAAGCGGATGACGGATCTGGACATCGCCGAGGTGGCACACCGCTCCGGGCTGCCCGCCTCGACCCTGCGCTACTACGAGGAGAAGGGCCTGATCGCCCCGATCGGCAGGCGCGGCCTGCGCCGGCAGTACGACCCCGGCGTACTGGAACGCCTGGCGCTGATCACGTTGGGACGGACCGCGGGGTTCTCCCTCGACGAGATCGCCCGCATGGTCACCCCGGACCGGCGACCGGACCTCGACCGGGGGATGCTCGCGGCCAAGGCCGACGAACTGGAGGCACGGATCAGGGAACTCGCCGTCCTGCGCGACTCCCTCCGCCACGCCGCCGCCTGCCCGGCCCCGAGCCACCTGGAGTGCCCGACATTCCGCCGCCTCCTCCGGGCGGCGGCCGGCTCTCCGGCGAGCGCCCGCAGACCCGCGGACGCGCGATGCGCAGAGCCGCAGTCCCCAGGCCCGCAGCCCCGCTGAGCCGACAGCGTGACGCTCAACCACGACGGCCCAGGCGCTCCGCTTCCCGGCTGCGACGGCTCCCGGGAAGCGCCCGCGGGGACGGCCCCGCCAGATGCCGCTGAAGGTCGAGGTGCCGGAACTGATAGACCGCCCCCGTCTGCCGCAGCACCCCGCGTCGCTCGTGTGCGTCGGTAAGGAAGGCCGTCAGGTCCCGGGGGAGGTTGTGGCGTACCGCCAGGTGGTGGCGGGCGACGGTGTAGTACCACCAGGCGTTCCGGCTCAGGGCGGCTGCCAGGCCGACCGTGACGCCGTACGCCAGGCCCCGGGTCAGGATGTGCGCCGGGGTCATCGACAGGGCCCTGCCGTCAGTGGTGCCGCGGCCCATGCCGTACGTGAGGCCGCCCTGGACGGCGTAGTCGATGCCGTAGCAGAGGGTGAAAGCGGCGCCGACCGCGATGCCCACCGCGAGCCACAGCCGGCCGAGGATCCTGCGGTCCTGGTGGAGGAGTGTGACGGGGCCGGTCGGGGCCGTCAGGTCCGCCGGTCTGCCGGTGAGGGCGAAGGCGACGCCGACCGTGATGCCGAAGGCGCACGAGAAGGTGAGCATCGTGCTGACGGGGTAGGCCGAGGCGCCGGAGAGGAGTGACTGGAGCCTCAGGATCGCCCAATGCGTGGCACCCAGGGCGGAGCCGCCGGCGAGTCCCGTCGCGAAGCCCCGCCAGTCCCAGGCCCACCGGGTGCGCACGGTCGGAACGACTCGGGGGCGGCGCTTCGACAGGCGGCCCGCGCGGTTGCCGAGTGCGCCGCCCGCCAGCGCGTACGCCACCCCCGCCGTCAGGGCGCCCGCCGCCGCGGCCGTTGGATCGTGGTTGAGGCGGTACGAGAGGAACAGGGTGGCGCCCGTGAGGAGCCCGAGCGCGCTCATGCGGGCGTTCCAGGCCCAGCGTTCGGTCGGCTCCGGCGCCCCTCGGCGCCCGGCCAGCGCGCCCACGATGCCGCCGACGAAGCCGTACGCCAGCCCGTTGGCCGTCGTCGCCGCAGGCCAGTGCAGTTGACCGGTGGCCAGTACGTGGGTCAGGCCCTCGGCGACGCCCCCGGTCACGCCCGCCACCAAGCCGCAGCCGATGCCGCCCGCGATGCCTCCGGCCAGGCCCGCGACGATGGCCGCGGGCGGGCCCGTCAGCCAGCCGGAGTCGAGACCGGCCAACAAGGCGGTGAGCCGTCCCGCGCCCGTGGCGGCGGCCCAGGACACGACACCGAGGACGGCCCCTGTCACCACCTGCGCCCAGCGCGGTGGCAGCGCCCTGCGCAGCCGCCACCAGGAGAAGTCGCTGGTGTGCTGGAGGTGCCGGGCCAGCCAGCGCAGGGCGTGCTCGGCCTCCTGGGCGGTCCAGCGGGACGGGTACCGGGGGTGGGGGCGGTAGGCGGCGGGCACGTACGCGTCGAAGAGGTGTGTCCGGACGGCCTCCGGGACGGGGAAACGGTCCTCGTCGCACAGGTCCGCGGGGTTGGGCAGCGCGGTGTCCCGTTCGCCCGGGCGGGGGTTGTAGACCGTGCGGGCCAGGAACAGCATCAGGGGTGTCGTCAGGGCGCGGGCCACCGGCGCCTCGGTGCCCAGCAGGCGGATCACCGGGGTCCAGCGCGCGGTGGCGGAGTCCTGGCCGCCCGCGTCGCGTTGGAGGTAGTCGGCGATGTCCGGGGCTGCCGGAGGCCGCAGTTCGACGGCCGCGGCACCGATGAGTTTGACGGGGACCCCATGGGCCGGGGCGAGGGTGGCGCCGTACTCCTCCAGCCGGCTGGTGAGGACGAGGGGCCGGTCGGGCGGGAGCGCCGAGTTGATGGCGTCCAGGGCCAACGCGCGGCTCGGCTCCGGGATCTCGTCGAAGCCGTCCAGGATCGGCCAGATCAGCCGGTGCTCCAGCAACGCCCGCGCTGCGCCTCCCGGTTCGTCCAGACCGCTGTAGTCCCGCGCGAGCCGCTCCGCCATCCAGGACTCCAGAGGCTGCTCAGCGGGATTCCAGGAGGCGAGCGAGAACAGCACCGGAACCGGGGCACCCGGGGCGCGCTCGGCGGTCAGGGCCAGCAGGAGACACACCAGCAGCATCGTCTTTCCGCTGCCGGGTCCGCCCAGGACGACCAGCCGTCTGGTCGGGATCCGCTCCAGCAACACCTCGGTGAGCTCTCCACCGACGCCGCTCAGGCCGTCCGGTCCGGTGGCCCGGCGGGCGCCGGGGGCTGCGGGCCGATCGCTCGCCAACTCCTCCAGCAGGGCCCAGGATTCACCGAAGCGAGCATCGGCCGCCTGCCAGGACACCGGGAGGGGGTAGGGGTCGTTCAGGCGTCGTACGCGTGCCTCCGCCTCCCATTGCTGTCGTACGGCCGACGCCAGACCGTCGGCGAGCCGGGCCCGCGTCACCTCGTCCGCCTGGTCCGCCTCGGCCGTCCGGCCGTGATCCACGCGCAGGCTCGCCCAGGACAGGTACATCCCACCGACGGACGGCAGCAGCGCGGCCACCGTCTCGGCCATCCGCAGGTCGAAACGTACGGCGATGCACACCGCGCCGACCATGCCGCCGACCGACAGCACGAGATACAGCGCGCCGACCCGCCGCGCCCGCCAACCAGTCCCCATGGCCGGATTCTCGGGGCGGGGAGGTGACGGACACGCCGGTTCGGGGGCCGGGCCCCACGGATGAGTGACACCGGGGTCGGCTCCGGAAAATCCCCACCCGAACTTCCCCAGCAGAGCGCTCAGTTCCTGGGCCCTTCACGGTCTGACTCTATGCAAGGCAACGAACTGAAAGCCCACCCGGACCCCAAGCCCAAGCCCCAGGAAATCAGGAGACCCAGCCATGACCATCACCGCGACCCGGACCAGCAGCCACTCCTCCCTCTCGCAGCGCCCGGTTTGGCTCGTCGGCATCGCCGCCACCCTCGCCGGTGCCGTCGTGACCGAGGCCTTCGCGCTCGGTGCGCGTGCGGCCGGCGTTCCGATGGACGCGGCCAGTCCAGGAGCCAAGGAAGCGGCGGAGATTCCCGTGGGCGGCTTCGCGGGAGGCGTGCTGTTCTGGGCGGTCGCCGGGATCGTCCTGGCCGTCGTACTCGCCCGCTGGGCCCGGCGGCCCGCCCGCACCTTCACCGTCACCACCGTCGCGCTCACCGCCCTCTCGCTCGCCGGTCCGGCGGTCGCCCCGCACACGGCGACGTCCACGCAGATCGTCCTCGCCGTGTCACACGTGGTGGCCGCCGCGGTGATCATCCCCGTGCTGGCGCGGCGGCTCGCACAGCACCGGCGGTGAGCCGAACGCGCTTGGGGCGGGGCGCACATCGCGAATGTCGACCTGACCGCTCAGCAGGCCGTACCCGTGTGCACACGGACTCGGAGTCCCACGCCGACGGGTGACGACCGGCCGAGAAACGCCGGGGCGGGACCGCGAGTCGGGTCCCGCCCTCTACGTTGCCCTCCTCCAGCGTGCGGAGGTGCTGCGGACGGCGACCGTGCTGCCCGCGCGTGTGTACGGCGCGGACGCGGACTTCGGCACGCTGGAGGAGGGCAAGCCGGCCCGGTGGTGGACGGTTATCCGTTCGGCGGACGGCTGCTGTGACCCGGCATCAGGTCACTTGTCCCGGACTCTTGACTCGTCATGAGCCAGTCGTCATCCTCGACCCCACATATTGGGCTGGTCATGACAACGCCGTCATGCCGTTCCAGGAGGGGTGGTCCATGGCTCGACTCCCGTACCGCAGACGCAAGGACGTCACCGTCGGAACGCTGCTCCTCCTGGTCCTGGCCCTGCTGCTCGGCCCCGCGCCGAGCTCGGCGGCCGGGACCGAGTGGTGGCTGCCCACCGCGCGGCCGGCGCCGGACTCCCAGATCGGTGTCACCGGCGAGCCGTTCACCGGCACCAACGCGCAGGGCGAGGTGCGCGGCTTCGCCGACCTGCACAACCACCTGTTCTCCAACGAGGCGTTCGGCGGCCGGCTCATCTGCGGCAAGGTCTTCTCCGAGGCCGGGATCGCCGACGCCCTCAAGGACTGCCCCGAGCACTACCCCGACGGATCGCTCGCGATCTTCGACTTCATCACCAACGGCGGCGACGGCAAGCACGACCCGGTCGGCTGGCCCACCTTCAAGGACTGGCCCGCCCATGACTCGCTGACCCACCAGCAGAACTACTACGCGTGGGTGGAGCGGGCCTGGCGCGGCGGCCAGCGGGTCATGGTCAACGACCTGGTCACCAACGGCGTGATCTGCTCGGTCTACTTCTTCAAGGACCGTTCCTGCGACGAGATGACCTCCATCCGCCTGCAGGCGAAGCTGAGTTACGACCTCCAGGCCTACATCGACAAGATGTACGGCGGCCCCGGCAAGGGCTGGTTCCGGATCGTCACCGACAGCGCCCAGGCCCGCCAGGTCATCGAACAGGGCAAGCTGGCGGTCATCCTGGGTGTCGAGACCTCCGAGCCGTTCGGCTGCAAGCAGATCCTCGACATCGCGCAGTGCAGCAAGGCGGACATCGACAGGGGCCTGGACGAGCTGTACGACCTCGGCGTGCGCAGCATGTTCCTGTGCCACAAGTTCGACAACGCGCTCTGCGGAGTCCGCTTCGACTCCGGCACCCTCGGCACCGCCATCAACGTGGGCCAGTTCCTGTCCACCGGCACCTTCTGGAAGACCGAGGAGTGCAAGGGCCCCCAGCACGACAACCCCATCGGCAACGCCACGGCCGCCGAGGCCGAGTCCGAGCTCCCGGCGGGCGTCGACGTGCCCTCGTACGCGAGCGGCGCGCAGTGCAATGTGCGCGGTCTCACCGAACTCGGCGAGTACGCCGTGCGCGGCATGATGAAGCGCAAGATGATGCTCGAGATCGACCACATGAGCGTCAAGGCCACCGGCCGGGTGCTCGACATCTTCGAGGCCGAGTCCTACCCCGGCGTGCTCTCCTCGCACAGCTGGATGGACATGGACTGGACCGAGCGGGTCTACGGTCTCGGCGGCTTCATCGCCCAGTACATGCACGGCTCCGAGGGCTTCATCGGCGAGGCCGGGCGTACCGAGGCGCTGCGCGACAAGTACGGCGTCGGCTACGCCTACGGCACCGACATGAACGGCGTCGGCGGCTGGCCGGGACCGCGCGGAGCGGACGCCCCCAACAAGGTGACGTACCCCTTCACGAGCGTCGACGGCGGCTCCGTCATCGACAAGCAGACCACCGGACAGCGCACCTGGGACCTCAACACCGACGGCGCCGCCCACTACGGCCTGGTGCCCGACTGGATCGAGGACATCCGCCGCGTCGGCGGCCAGGAGGTGGTGGACGACCTCTTCCGGGGCGCCGAGTCCTACCTCGACACCTGGGGAGCCTCCGAGCGGCACCAGTCGGCGGTGAACCTCGCCAGGAGCGCGCCCGCCGGGGCCAGTTCGACCGAGTGGAACCTCTTCACCAGCTACGCGCCCGGCCGGGCCGTCGACGGTGACCGGGGCACCCGCTGGGCCAGTGACTGGAGCGACGGCCAGTGGCTGCGGATCGACCTCGGGGCCACCCACCGCGTCGGCAGGGTCACCCTCGACTGGGAGCGCGCCTACGCCAAGTCGTACCGCGTCGAACTCTCCACCGACGGCCAGGTCTGGAAGACCGCCTGGTCCACCACGGCCGGCGACGGCGGCCTGGACACGGCCCGCTTCACCGGCACACCCGCCCGCTACGTCCGCGTCCTCGGCCTGGAACGCGGCACCCAATGGGGGTACTCCCTGCACGAGGTCGGCGTCCACAGCGACTAGAACGCCACAGCGACTGGAGCGCCACAGCGTCTTGAGCGGCACAACAACCAGAGCACCACAACGAGCACGAGGGACACGCACATGGCACGCATGCCGTCGGCGGAACGACGACTGCAGCTGACGGAAGCGGCGATCAGGGCGATGGCCCGGGACGGCGTCGCCAGGACGACCACCCGGTCCATCGCCGCCGAGGCCGGCGTGTCCCTCAGCGTCTTCCACTACTGCTTCGACTCCAAGCAGGCCCTGATCGAGTCGGTCATCACCACCATCACCGACCACTACGTGACCCTGGTGAAGAAGGCGCTGGTGCCCAGGGACACCCTCCAGGAGACCGTCCGGGCGGGCCTCCAGGCGTACTGGGACCACGTCCGCGCCCACCCCGACGAGCACATGCTCACCTACGAACTCACCCAGTACGCCCTGCGCCAGCCCGGGTTCGAGCACCTGGCCCGCCGCCAGCACGAGCTCTACGGCGACACCTACGCCGAGCTCATCGAGCAGCTGCGCCGGACCATGGACCTCAGGCTGCGGGTACCCGTACCGGTGTTGACGCGCTACCTCGCCGCCCTGACCGACGGACTGACCCTCAACTACCTGGTGCTGGGCGACGAGGACGTCTGGGCCGGAGTGCTGGACACCGTCACCGCGCACATCGCCGGACTCGTGGACGGCTCATGACGTCTCGCCGATCCACCGGAGCATCAGGGCCTCGCGCTCCTCGCGGCCGGGGCCGGTGTCAGTGACGCGGTCGCGCCGCCAGCGCAGGAGGTCTTCGAGGTGGGTGCGGCCGTCGACGAGCCGGTCGAGCAGGGTGCGGGACAGCTCGTACTCCACCGGACCGTAGATCCCCCCGGCGATGGCCGTCTGCACGCTCACCTCCACCGTCGCCTCCGCCGTCGTGCCGATCCGCACGGTGAAGGCGGGCGGATGGTCCCCGCTTCCGGTCAGCGCGACCACCGCCACGTCGAAGGCCTGGGAGACCCAGCGGCGCGAGGCGGGCCGCACGGCCACGTCGGCGACCTCGATCCGTGTCACCTCGTCCCAGCCCCACGAGCGGCCGTGCTCCAGCCCCAGGGCCTCGACGCCGTCCTTGGACAGCCGCACACCGGACGCCGTGCCCACCGGCTCCGCGCCGACGTGGACCGAGTCCTCGGTGATCCAGAACAGGCCGACCAGGGCCATGGGGTTCCTCCTAGTGATCGTCTCGCTGTCTGAGACGGTGGGAGCGGGGGCCTGGTTGCGCCGATCGACCCCGCCGCATGGTGAATGCCACGGAATCGATCCATCCTGGGAGTTCCGCGTACCGCCCCCGAGGCGTTTGGAGGCCCTCATGCCCGAACCGTCCGTCCTCGCCTCGCTGGTGTCCGCCCTGCGGGAGGGCGCGATCGAAGTCGTCGACCTCACGGCTCCGTTGTCCGCGGCGACCCCGCTGATCCAACTGCCGTCCGAGTTCGGGCAGACGGCGGCCTTCGAGCTGCAGGAGATCAGCCGGTACGACCGTCGGGGACCGGCCTGGTACTGGAACAACTTCCGTACCGGTGAACACACCGGCACCCACTTCGACGCCCCGAACCACTGGGTGACCGGCAAGGATCTCGCCGACGTGGCGTCCGTGCCGGCCGGGAGGCTGATCGCGCCCGCCGCCGTACTGGACTTCACGCACGAGGCGGAACGGGACCCGGACTTCCTCCTGGAAGCGGACCATGTGAAGGCCTGGGAGGCCGAGCACGGCCCGCTGCCCGACGGCGGCTGGCTGCTGCTGCGCACCGGCTGGGACGCCCGCGCCCAGTCGCAGGAGGAGTTCCTGAACGCGGACGAGAACGGCCCGCACACGCCCGGTCTGTCGCCGGAGTGCGCCCGCTGGCTGGCCGAGGAGGCGCCGGTGATCGGCCTGGGGGTGGAGACGGTCGGCACGGACGCCGGGCGTGGCCACGCCTTCGAACCGGCCTTCCCCTGTCACTCCTACCTCATGGGCAACGCCAAGTACGGCCTGACCCAGCTGCAGAACCTCGCCCTGCTCCCGCCGACGGGCTGTGTCGTGATCGCCGGACCGCTGCCCATCGTCACGGGATCTGGTTCTCCCGCGCGGGTGTTGGCCCTGGTGGAGCGTTGATGAAGGCCGCCGAGGCCGTCGGACGGGCGCTGGTGGCGTCCGGGGTCGGGCAGGTCTTCGGCGTGGTCGGATCCGGGAACTTCCATGCGACCAACGCCATGGTGGCGGCGGGGGCGCGCTTCGTGGCGGCCCGCCATGAGGGCGGCGCGGCGACGATGGCGGACGCGTATGCGCGGATGAGCGGCACAGTGACGGCACTGACTGTCCATCAGGGGCCGGGTCTGACGAACGCGTTGACCGGGATCGCCGAGGCGGCCAAGAGCCATACCCCGCTGGTGGTGCTGGCGGGGGAGGTGACGGATCCGCGCTCCAACTTCCACGTGGACCAGGAGGGGTTGGCGAGGTCGGTCGGTGCCGACGTGTTGCGCGTCGAGGCAGCGGGGGACGCGGTCGGGGTGGCGTGCGAGGCGGTGCGCCGCGCGCTGCACGAGCGGCGGCCGGTGCTGCTCAACCTGCCTTTGGGCGTGCAGGGTTCTGAAGTCCCGGGCCCGGTGGCGGCAGCCCCGCCAGAGGCACGGGCGGCCCTCGAACCGACGGAAGCAGACGTCGAGGCGCTGACGCGGGTGCTACGGCGGTCTCGACGGCCGGTGTTCATCGCCGGCCGGGGCGCACGCTCGCCCGGGGCGCGCCGAGCACTGGAAGCCCTCGCCGAGCGGTACGGGGCGCTACTGGCGACGTCGGCCGTGGCGCGGGGGCTGTTCCGGGGGAGTCCGTGGGCGCTGGACGTGGCCGGGGGGTTCGCCTCGCCGATCGCCGCCGAGCTGATCGCGGGGGCCGACACGATCGTGGCCTGGGGCTGCACGCTCACCGGGTGGACGACCCGGCACGGCCGCCTGATCGGGCCCGGCGCCACCGTCGTACAGGTGGATGACGACGCGACGGCGCTGCGGGAGTCGTACCTGGGCGTCACCGGCGATGTGGAACGTACGGCGCGGCGGGCCCTGGAGGGGGACGGCGCGGCCCAGGAGGGCTACCGGACCGCCGGGAAGGCCGAGGCGCTGGCGGCGGGTGTGCGCTGGCGGGACGTGCCGTACGAGGACACGGGCACCCGCGACCGGATCGACCCCCGCACGCTGAGCGTCGCCCTCGACGACCTGCTGCCCGCCGAGCGGGTGATCGCGGTCGACTCGGGCAACTTCATGGGCTACCCGACCATGTTCCTCTCGGTCCCCGACGAGCACGGCCTGTGCTTCACCCAGGGCTTCCAGTCGATCGGCCTGGGTCTCGCGACGGCGATCGGCGCGGCCCTGGCCCGCCCGGACCGGCTCACGGTGGCCGCGCTCGGCGACGGCGGCGCGCTGATGGCCGCCGCCGAACTGGACACCGTCCGCCGCCTCGGTCTGCCGATGGTGGTGGTCGTCTACAACGACGACGCCTATGGCGCGGAGGTCCACCACTTCGGCCCCGACGGCCACCCCCTCGACACGGTCCGCTTCCCCGACACGGACATCGCCGCCGTGGCACGCGGCCACGGCTTCGAGGCGGTGACCGTGCGGACGCGGGCCGACCTGAAGCCGGTGACGGACTGGCTCACCGGCCCGCGCTCGGCACCTCTGCTGGTCGACGCCAAGGTGGTTCAAGAGCAGGGGAGTTGGTGGCTGGAGGAGGCGTTCCGCGGCCACTGAGTTCCGAGCACGACGGGTGTCCGTGCCGCACACGGCCGGGATGCCGCTGATTCAGCTCACCGAGAGTTCGTAGAACCCCCGCCCGAAGGTCGCCGCCACCAGCCGCCGGTGCCCGGCGTCGTACTCGATGTCGTCCACCGGCACCGCGGGCATTCCGCGCCCCAGCCGCATCCAGTGGCCACCGCCCTTGAAGCCGGCGAACACGCCCTGGTCGGTGCCGATGTACAGGGCGCCGCCCCGGGCGACGACCAGGTCGTTCACGGGGGCCGCGGGCAGGTTGCCGGAGAGGTCGCGCCAGTGCGTGCCGCCGTCGGTGCTGCCGTAGACGTGGGGGAGCGGGGAGCCCGAGCGGTAGCCGGAGTGGGTGGTCCAGACGCGGTCGGGGTTCCTGGGGTCGACGACCACCCGGGTCACCCAGGGGCGGCCCTCGGCGAGCTTGGTCCAGGTCGTGCCGAGGTCCTCGGTCACCCAGACGCGGCCGTCGTCCGTGCCGACGTACACCGTGCGCCCGTCGGAGGCCGGCGCGATCGACGTGATGGTCCCGAAGTTGGTGTAGACGGGGTCAGCGCCGGGCCCGCCGGTCAGGTCCGGGCTGATGGGCTGCCAGGTCACGCCGCCGTCGGTGGAACGGTTGAGTACCTCGGCGCCGTAGTAGAGGATCTGTGGGTCGCTCGGGTCGTGGACGACGGGCGTGAACCAGTTGCGGCGCTTGAACGTCGTGCCGTTCGCGAAGTAGGTGAGCGTGTCGCCGCCGTCGGTGGAGCGGAAGCAATTGCCGTACTGGTAGCAGGCGATGACCTTGTTCACGTCGGTCGGATCGATCAGGTTCTCCTCGCCGTCGCCGCCGAGGTACTCGTTGAACCGCTCCCCGCCCCAGGAGCGCAGTGAGCCGTTGTCCTGGGAGCCGCCGGAGATCCGGGTGACGTCCTGCGGACTGATCGCGGCGCTGTAGAGCTGGGTGTACGGCTCGTGCCGGGCCTTGACCCAGCCGCCGTCGCCGTCCGCGTCGGAGCGGTAGACGCCCCCGTCGTTGCCGAGGTACACGCGGCCCGGCCGGCGCGGGTCCCAGACCATGGCGTGATGGTCGACGTGGATGCTCGTGCTGTCGGCGGACCAGGTCTGTCCGCCGTCCTTCGTGGTCAGCAGGGCGACTCCGGCCACGTGCACGTGCTCGGTGTCGCGGGGGTCGATCCACACCTTGCCGAACCACCAGCCGAAGCTGGACTGGGAGTTGGCCAGATCCGTGTTGGCCGGAGTGCGGTTCCAGGTGTCGCCGCCGTCGGTGGAGGCGTAGAACCCCTCGAAGGCGCCGCCGGCCTTGTTGACGATCGCGTAGAGCCGCTCGCCCGCGACGGCGAGCCCGATGCGGCCCACGTCCGGGCCCTCGGCGGGCAGTCCGCCGCCCAGGCGCTGCCAGGTCGCGCCGTCGTCGTCGCTGCGGAAGACCCCTGAGCCGACCCCGCCGTACGTCCTCAGGTCGGGGCGGCGGCGGTGGTCCCAGAGGACGGCGTAGAGGCGGTCGCCGTCCTTGACGATCTCGGTGGCGCCGGTGAACTCGTTCGCGCCGGCGAGGATGCGCCGCCAGGTCGCGCCGCCGTCCTCGGAGCGGTAGACGCCCCGGTCGCCGCCGCCGTTGTAGAGCGAACCGGCCGCGGCGACGTAGATGCGGCGCGGGTTGGCCGGGTCGACGGTGATGGCGCTGATCGCGCCCGAGTCGCGCAGGCCGAGCGGCCGCCAGCTGCGGCCGCCGTCCTTGCTGCGGTACAGGCCTGTGCCCTCGTAAGTGATGCTGCCGCCACCGGGGTTGGGCTCGCCGGTGCCCACGTACAGGGTGCCGTCCGGGGCGGTGGCCACGGCGCCCATCGCCTGCGTCCAGCTGTCCGGCCACACCGAGTGGAAGCTCTGCCCGGCGTCCGTGCTGCGCCACAGGCCGCCGCTGGCCGCCGCCGCGTACAGGGTGTCCGCGCGCTTGGGGTCCAGGGCCAGGGAGACGATCCGCCCGCCGATGTTGGTCGGCCCGACGTTCTTCCAGCGCCCGCCCACGGTGGGCAGCTCGCGAGCCTCGGCCGCGGCGAGGGCGTGGGCGTGCCGGGGCAATGCCTCGCCCGGCAGGGTCTTCTGGAGAGAGCGGTACTCGGCCGGTGCCGCGGGACCCCGGACCGGGCGGTACACATCCGTCGGCGGGGGTGGTGGCGACGCGGACGCGGGCGCCGCGAGCAGGGCGGCTCCGGTGACCGCGGCGAGCATCAGCGACAGCAGACCTCTGCCCATGAACACCCCTTTGTAGTCATGGCCGCGACAAACGCCAACGACGGTACGGGAGACATGAGTTGAGCAGAAGAGCGCAGTCCGGACAGCTCTGGGGTGTCAGGGCGATGGTCATCCGAAACATGCCGTTCCTTTACGAGCGACGGTCTTGACAGTCTGCGTGCGGTTTCGCCACGTTTGATCCTTGTCGGACTGTTCCGATCTCGGTCGGGCGGTCGGCGACAGGAGGGGCGTGACGCGGGCCGCGCGTCACAGGGGGGAACTGGGGGGAGCGGTCGCCCATGCGATCCATGAGCAGCACCGATACCGAGATAACCGTTCACAGACCCGGCGAGCTGAGCGCCCCGCTGCGCGCGGCCTGGCACCGGGCCATGGAGGAGTCACCGGAGTACGCCAACCCGTTCCTGTCCCCGGAGTTCGCCGTCGGCGTCGGCCGGCACCGGGGCGGGGTCGAGATCGGCGTCCTGCACGAACACGGCGAGCCCGTCGGCTTCCTGCCGTACGAACGCAATGTCCTCGGCGTCGGCCGGGCCATCGGACTCGGCCTCTCCGACCGCCAGGCCCTGGTGCACCGGCCTGGGGCCATCTGGGACACCGAGGAACTGCTGCGCGGCTGCGGGCTCGCCAGCTTCGAGTTCGACCATCTCGTGGAGGAGCAGAAGCCGTTCGGCCGGTACGTCACCGGGATGTTCGCCTCCCCGGTGATCGACCTGGAGCCCGGCGACGGCGACTACGCGGCGTGGCTGCGCGCCACCTACCCCGGGCAGGCCAAGACCACGCTGAAGAAGGAACGCCGGCTGGGCCGCGACTTCGGCGACGTGCGGTTCGTGTTCGACGAGCGGGACCCGCGGGTGTTGCGGCGGCTCATGGAGTGGAAGTCCGCCCAGTACCGCAGGACCGGACGGATGGACCGGTTCGCCCGGCCCTGGATCGTGGACCTCGTCGGCCATCTGTTCCGGCTGCGCGAGGACCACTTCACCGGCGTGCTCTCCGTGCTCTACGCCGGGGACCGTCCCGTGGCCGCCCACTTCGGACCGAGGTCGCGGACCGTCCTCGCGGCCTGGTTCACGGCCTACGACCCCGAGTTCCACTACTACTCGCCCGGCCTGATGATGCATCTGCGCACGGCGGAGGCGGCGGCCCGGCACGGGGTGCGGCTGATCGACCTCGGGCGCGGCGACAAGGAGTACAAGGACTGGCTCAAGACGCGGGAGCTGCGGGTGGGCGAGGGGTTCGCGACCCGGCCGCACCCCGTGGCGGCGGCGCACCGGATGTGGCGCAGACCCGTACGCGGGCTGCGCAACACCGTCCTCGCCCACCCCGGCCTGCGGGAGCCCGCCGACCGGCTGCTGAAGACGGTCGGCTCACTGCGCTCCTCACGCCGGGCGGCCTGGGGCGGCGCGCGAGCACGCACGCCCTGAGCCCGGCCGTTCCGGCACCACCCCGGTCCCCTCGCGGGGCGCGGGCTGTATCAGCGCGCCGCTGCGCCGCGTGTGGCCGCGACCGGAACCTCACCGTCCGCGACTCGCGCCCGCGCTCCCGTGCGCCCCTGTGCGTCCGACCCACCCTCGACGGAGGCAGTGACAGATGTCGTACGGATCGCGGCTCGCCGCGACGATGACGCGGCGGCTCGGACGCGAATGCGTCTACACGCCCTCGGCGCGTCTCGCCCTCTATCTGGCGCTGCGGCGCTGGTGCCGGCCCGGAGCCCGGGTACTGATGTCGCCCGTCAACGACGACGTGATCCTCTTCGTGGTGCTGGCGGCCGGCTGCCGCCCGGTGCAGGCGCCCGTCTCCGTCTGGGACGGCAACATCGACTCCGCGGCCGTACCGGAGTCCACCTGGCGCGACATCGACGCCGTCCTGACCACCAATTTGTACGGCATACCGGACAGGGTCCTCGAACTGCGCCGCCGCTGCGAGCAGTTGGGCATCCCGCTGATCGAGGACGCGGCCCACGCCATCGGGACCCACGTGGACGGCCGGCCCATCGGGACCTTCGGCACGGCGGCCGCGTTCAGCCTCTCCAAGCACGTGGCGGCGATGGCGGGAGGCTTCCTCGCCGTGGAGGACGCCCGCACCCGGCGCGAACTGGAGCGCCTGCGCGACGACTTGCTCACCCCGCGTCGCCTGCGCGAGGACTTGGAGGTGACCTTGCGCCCGCTGGCCCGCTCCACAGTCCGCACTCTCCGTCTGGTCCGTCCGGTGTGGCGCACGATGCAGCGCCTCGGGCTCCTGGAACGCGACGAGTTCCGGATGGCCCTGCACGCCCCCCGCCTGACCGCGTCCGCCCGCTCGGCACCCAGCCTCACCGCCTACGAACCCTGGGTCCGCGTCGACCTGCACGGCTTCCGGGTCCGCCACGGCGCCCTGGTGCGCGGAGCACTGACCGCGCGCATGTCCCGCCTCGACGACGACCTCGCCCGGCGCAGGGCCGGGGTCGCGCTCCTCTCCGGCACCGCGTGGGCCTCGGCCGCCCTGCGCGAACGGGCGCTCCCCGACGGCCCCCTCCCGCTGTTCCGGGTCCCCCTCCTGGTCCACGACCGCGACACCCTCCTGGAACGGATGGTGGACCACGGCATGGTCTGCGGCTACGTCTACGATCCACCGCTCGACGACTACGCGGGCGCCGAGTTCGTCGAACCGTCCCCCGACCCCCGAGCGGCCCGCTGGTTCGCCGCACATGTCCTGCCGGCCGATCCGCTCCTGGCCCGCCGCATGACGGGCGCCCTCACCCGGGAGCGGGCCACGACGGCACGGCCCGCGTTTCCCACGGCCGTCAAGGACGCCAACCCACCTGCGCCGCTGGGTCAGTAGTCGGTGCCGGACCGTGGCTTCTGGCCCGCCGTATGACGGGCGCGCTCACTCGGGAGCGGGCCACGACGGCTCGGCCCGCGTTTCCCACGGCCGTCAAGGACGCCAACCCACCTGCGCCGCTGGGTCAGTAGTCGGTGCCGGACCGTCGCTCCCTGGCCCGCCGCATGACGGGCGCGCTCACCCGGGAGCGGGCCACGACGGCAGGGCCCGCGTTTCCCACGGCCGTCAAGGACGCCAGCCCACCTGCGCCGCTGGGGCAGTAGTCGGTGCCGGACCGTGGCTTCTGGCCCGCCGCATGACGGGCGCCCTCACTCGGGAGCGGGCCACGACGGCAGGGCCCGCGTTTCCCACGGCCGTCAAGGACGCCAACCCACCTGCGCCGCTGGGGCACTAGTCGGTGCCGGACCATCGCCCCGCCGCTCCCCGCGCTGCGTGACGGCTCGGCCGCCATTGATCATCCGGCAGGACAGGAGGACCGCCGTGACGAGCAAGCGACCATGGAACCGGCCGGAGTTCACCGAGGCCCCCGCGCCGGAGGACTTCGACTTCGCCGACGCTTCCGATGCCGAGGTGCGTTCCTACTGCCTCGGCCGCTCCCGCGCGTTCCTGGCCCGAGCCGAGGCCACGAACTCCGCGATCAACAGCACTCGCCAGCTGGAGATCGCCGCCCACTACGCGATGATCGCGCAGGCTTTCAGGGTGGACCGCGCGCCTGAGTGACCGAGTGAGGCCCGCCGTACCGCCTGCAGGCGCCGCCCCCGTCGGTGTCAGCCCGCCCGCTCGTGGTGCCGGTCATTGCCCCTCAAGCTCCGCCCGCACTCCCCTCCCAGCCCCTCACCTCCCTGACCTCACAAAAGACCTCGCCAATGTCCGGGTACAGGGGTTGTTCGGACAATGCCTCGGCGCCTAGGGTCTGCCGTTGAGAGCAAGCGCTTTCTGCAGGCATGTCCGTCGGCCGTTCGAGGAGCGCCGCATGTCCCCTGGGAACCCCGTCCGCCGCCGCGTCGCCGTCGTCGGCACCGGAGCCATCGTCAGCGGCAGCCATCTGCCCGCGCTGACCGACCACGCCGACCGGACGGAGCTGGTCGCCGCCGTCGATGTGGACCAGGGCAGACTCGACGCCTTCCGGGAGCTGGCCGGCGGCAACGTCACCGGGTACACCTCCATGGGCGACATGCTCGACGCCGAACGCCCCGACCTCGTCCTCATCGGCACCCCGCCCGCCCTGCACCGGGAACAGACGGTCGCCGCGCTGAAGGCGGGCGCCTGGGTGCTGTGCGAGAAACCGCTCACCCTCTCCCTCGCCGAGTACGACGAGATCGCCGAGGCCGAGCAGGCGTCCGGCGCCTACGCCGCCGTGATCTTCCAGCACCGCTACGGCTCCGGCTCCGCCCATGCCCGCGAGCTCATCACCAGCGGGGCCCTCGGGACCCCCCTGGTAGCCCACTGCCAGACCACCTGGCACCGGGACGCCGCCTACTACGCGGTGCCCTGGCGTGGACGCTGGGCCAGCGAGGGCGGCGGCCCCACCATGGGCCACGGCATCCACCAGTACGACCTGCTGCTCCACCTGCTCGGCGAGTGGGAGGAGATCCGCGCGATGGCCGCCCGGCTCGTCCACGACACCGAGAGCGAGGACGTCTCCACCGCCCTGGTCCGGTTCGCGAACGGCGCCCTCGCCACCGTCGTCAACAGCGTCCTCTCCCCGCACGAGGTCAGCCGCATCCGCCTCGACTGCGCCGACGCCACCCTCGAACTGACCCACCTGTACGGCCACCGCAACGAAGACTGGGTCTACACCCCGGCCCCCCACGTCACCGCCGACCGCGCCGACGCCTGGCGCACCCCCGCCGCCGACGTCCCCAGCTCCCACACCGCCCAGCTCGGCGGCCTGCTCGACGCGTACGACGCGGGCGTACGGCCCCCCGGCAGCGGTCCGGACGCCCGCGCCACGCTCGAATTCGCCGCCGCCCTGTACAAGTCGGCGTTCACCGGCCTGCCGGTGCGCGCCGGCGAGATCGCGCCCGGCGATCCTTTCTACGCGGCGATGCACGGAGACCACCCCCACTGGGCCCCCAAGGAGCGCGCATGAGCATCCGAGTCAGTCACGCGTACGGCGAGCACATCACGGTCGCCGCGCCGAACGGCACGGAGATCCTCCGCTACGTCTACCGCCCGGACCCCGAAGCCTTCGAGTCCCGCAAGCCGTACGCGCACCCCCTGCGCACCCTCGCCGGGAACACGGTCACCGGATACCGGCCCAGCGACCACCGCTGGCACAAGGGCCTGCAGATGACCGCGAGCCATCTGTCGGGGCAGAACTTCTGGGGCGGCAACAGCTACGTCCACGGCGAGGGCTACCTGCGCCTGCCGGAGCGGGTCGGCTCGATGCGCCACGACGGATTCCCCGTGCTGGAGGTCGAGGACGACACCCTGACGCTCGCGGAAGACCTCACCTGGGTCGCGAACGACGGCCAGGAATGGGCGCGCGAGGAGCGAGGCATCACCGTCCACTCCGTGGACGAGACGTCCGGCTCCTGGGCCCTGGACTGGTCGATCCGCCTCACCAACGTCCGCGACGAGCCCCTGGCCTTCGGCTCCCCGACCACGGCCGGCCGCGAGATGGCCGGCTACACCGGCCTGCAGTGGCGCGGCCCCCGGGACTTCACCGGCGGCACGGTCCTCGCCCCCGGCACCGACACCGACACCGACACCGACACCGAGAAGCTCATGGGCTCCCAGGGCCCCTGGCTCGCCTTCACCACCGAGCACGACGACGTCGACGCCCACTCCACGATCGTCTTCGCGCACGCGCCGGAGAACGAGGACGCCCTCCACGAGTCCCACTGGTTCGTGCGCTCCGAGCCCTTCCCCACGGTCGCCTTCTCCTGGGCCTTCTTCGAGGAGTTCGAGCTGCCGCCGGGCGAGTCCTTCGGCTACCGCTACCGGGTGGTGATCGCCGACGGGGCCTGGGACACCGAACGGGTCGCCGCGCACCTGGAGACCCTGCCGTGGTGAAGCCCGCCCTGCCCCACCCGCTGCCCGGCGCCGTCGGCCTGTCCCACCTCAGCGCCTACGACTGGGAGGCCGCGGACGGCGTCTGCGGCGGCAGCCCGCACCTGCACCTGGTGTGCACCGAGGCGTACGTCGTCACCGGCGGCCGGGGCGCCGTGCAGACCCTGAGCCCCGACGGCTACCGGGACATCCCGCTGGAGCCCGGCTCGGTCGCCTGGTTCACTCCAGGCACCGTGCACCGCATGGTCCAGGGCGGGGACCTGCGCATCACCGTGCTGATGCAGAACAGCGGGCTGCCCGAGGCGGGCGACGCGGTGTTCACCTTCCCGCCCGAGGTGCTGGCCGACCCCGAGAAGTACACGGCCGCGGCAACCCTCCCGCCCGGTACCGGCGCCGACACCGCCGAGGCCGCCCGGCGCCGCCGCGACCTCGCCGTAGCGGGCTATCTCACCCTGCGCGAGGCCCTCGAAGCGGGCGACAACGGCCCGTACCTGCAGTTCCAGCGCACGGCCGCCCGCCTGGTCCGCGACAAGGTGCCGACCTGGCGCGAACTGTGGCGGGAGGGCGCACTCGCCACGGCGGAACGCACCGGCGCCCAGCTCGACGCGCTCGCCCAAGGCGAACCGGCCTACCTGTCCGAGGCCACCGCGCACGAGGCCGCGCCCACCCGGCTCGGCGGCTTCGGGATGTGCGGCCGGCGGGACGAGTACGCGCTGCCGGGGACGACGCTGCCGTACCAGGGGGAGTGACCCGTACCGGGGGCCGGAGGCCCTGTCGTCAAATTCCCGCCCGCCTCGCGGCGTCTGCTGCGCACTCCCCCAGAGGGGGGACCCCAGCCGCGTTGCCGAACCGCCCACGTGGCTCCGCCACGCGGACGCTCCGGCGCCTTGCGATCGCACGCTCCCCCACGCTCGGCTTCCCGAAATTTTCTTGGCGGAGTACCCCGGAGCACCCTGGGAGGTGAACTCAACTGACGGTGAGCGGCCCAGATGCGGAGCATGATCCGCAGCAGGTCCGGGTCGATCAGCTCGACGTCGTCGGCGTGCTCACGGTGCGCCCAAACGTCTCAGCCCGGACCGGAGTTGCCGAGCTCATGAGCGACGACCGCACCGTTGTCAGGGTTCTCGACTACTTCGTCGCAGGCCCGGCAGACGTACAGGGATGTGGTCACCTCGCACCACCCCAGCGGTGGCAGGAGCACTCGCAGCGGCGCACGAGAAGGACACCGCGCGAGTGCGGCAGCGGCACGTTCTTGGTCTGCCTGCACTCGCGGTGAAGATCCCGGTAGTCCGGTCGCCGGGCAAGGGAGCACTCCGCGCTCAGCGTCACCTCTTCGGAAGCGATCCGGGTACTCACGATGCGCGCCCCCGCCGGAGGACATCGGCGAGCCTGAGCGCGACGTCGGCGCGCACCCGCCCCAGGGTGATCAGATTCAATTCAGGGGAGGCCGTGTCGGCTCCCAGGAACGGCAGGACGATCCCCGCCGCCGTCAGCGCTCCACGCAGCACCTCGACCGCCTCGATGGCTTCAGTCGTGCCCGACTTCTGTGCAGTGGTCATGAACTCAGCGTTGGTGAGCGCTCGTTGAGCCAGCTAGCGGATATTCATGGATATTCATGGGTAACTTTCAGGTATGCACGGTCTTTCTCGCGAGGCAGGAGGCGAGCCGTAGCCCGCGAGCAAGCGGAAGCGGAACGCTGACACGCAGTGATCCACACCCGACGAGAGGGGCACTGATCATGAGGCGGATTCGCTTCAACGGCACCGGCAGCGGCGAGGGCGGCTGCCCGTCCGTGCACGAGGACTTGGACAGCGGCGAGATCATCGTTCACGGCCCGCCGCTCACTGATCAGGGAGACATCGCGCAGCTCAGGCACTTGTCCGAAGGGGAGGTGCCGATCGTCGTACCTCGTGAACTGATCACCGACTGGGGACCCAAAGACGTGACGCGGCAAGCGAAGATCATCGACCTGGACGCGTTCGGGCAGCTCTTCGACAGGTTCGAGCACACCGCCTGGCGGCTGGAGACCCGCCGTCGGTATGCCTCCGACGAGGCGACCGAGACCTACGCGCAGTTCACTCGGGGCGAGATGCCGACCTGGGACCTGACCACCCCGTGGTCCGTGACGATCCGTGAGAAGACCGCAGGCGGCGCGCGCGTCGGCCGGGTGCGCATCGTCGACTCGCCCGCCACGGACGGGCAGCGCTATCTGCTCGCGCACGCCGAGAAGAACGCCGCGCTGGGCGAGGACATCCGCAACCTCTTGCGTGCCGAGGCTGATCGTCTGAGTCTCCCGGCCGAGGACTTCTGGATCTTCGACTCGCGGCTGGTCGCTCTGCTCAACTTCGACGCCGACGACAACTTCACCGACGTCGATCTGGTCACCGAACCGGCCGAGGTGATCAGGTACTTGATGGTCCGGGACGCGGCCATGCACCACGCTGTCCCGTACGAGGAGTTCGCGGCCGACGTGGACACCGAGGGGCAGTGAGAAGGACCTGTGAGCACCGACTTCCAGCAGGCGCGCGCGGCGCTTGGTGAGCGTCTGCGAGAGCTCCGCGAGTCCGCCCCCGGCGGTCGGCTCACCGGCACCATCCTCGCCCAGCGGCTGGGCTGGCCCCAGTCGAAGATCAGCAAGCTGGAGAACGGCAAGCAGACGGCCACGGCCGACGAACTGAGGGCCTGGGCCGAGGCGACCGGCCAGCCGGAGGCGGACGGGGAACTCCTCGCCCGCCTCCGGGGGCTGGAGTCCCACATCCGCAGTTGGCGGCGCCAGCTCGCCGCCGGGCACAAGGCCGTCCAGGACGCGCACAACGAGGCTCAGGCGCGGGCGGCAGTCCTCCACGCCTGGGAGTCGTCATGGATCGTCGGCGTGCTCCAGACGCCCGACTATGCGCGGTCGATTCTCAGCCGGTTCACCGAACTGCACGGCTCTGTCCGGGACATCGAGGAGGCCGTGCGCTCCCGCATGAGGCGTCAGGAGGGCCTCTACAGCGCGGGCCGGATGTACCACATCCTCCTCTGGGAGCCGGTCCTGAGCGCGTTGATCTGTCCGCCCTCGGTGCTGGCCGCGCAACTCGACCGCCTCTCCGGGGTGATCGGCCTGGACACGGTCAAGCTCGGGATCGTGCCGATCGGCGCCTCTCTGAAGATCCCGCCGGGCGGAGGGTTCTGGGTCTACGACGAACAACAGGTCGTGGTCGAGAACTGGCACGCGGAACTATGGCTTGACGACGCCGACAGCGTCGCCACGCACCTCAAGGTCTGGAAGACGCTGCGCGAGTCGGCGGTGTTCGGGGCCGACGCCCAGAATCTGATCAGCCACGCACGGCGGGCGCTCAACATCCTCTGAGCGCAGACATGCCGTGTCGGCAGGTGTGCCCGAGCCGGCGAGCACTTCAGCCCCGCGAACATCACATTTGCTGTGCTGAACCCTGGTACGCGGACTGGCCCAAGCTGGCGGGCTGGGCTGCGTTCGCTGTCACTCTCCTCACCGGCGGCTGGCGCTGGTGGGTCCGTAATCGCTTCAAGCTCGCGCCTGGCCCCGAGGCCAAGGCACTCCGCGCGCAACTCGTCCAGTACCGCTCCCTCCTAGCGGAGATCGGCGATAAGCGCTCCGACTGGTTCCGTCACGAAGACCGGCGTGAGGTCGCCCGTGCACTGCACGATTCCGCCGAACGCCGCGACGACGAGGCGCTCAAGCTCGCCATGACGCCAGCTGCCGACGCGTGGCTGGAGATCACCGCGCTGGCACCTGATCCCCGGTGCGGGTGTGATTCCTCGGTGGTGTCGAAGAGACGCGGTATCGCCGGGAAGACGCTGTACGCTCTGCGAAGGATCTTGAGCAGTTCCATCGGTATGACGCCGCCGGTCCTCTGCGAGCCCGCCAGGCAAGCGCTGACGGCTTCGGGTGTCGGCCGTCACGTCCTCAGTCGTCCGGTTGCGGTGATCGGTCGCGACAGGGCGATGACGTCTCCGAGCTCCCAGTGCCAGCACCCAGTTCGCCGTAGCGATCGGCGCAGCAGTCCTCGCCCCAGTGGCAGCCGACCGTGCCGACGACGGCGACGAGAGCCCCGTAGACGAACTACCACGCCTTCGAGGGCTTCGCGAACGGCGGCCGACCAGCCGTCGGGATCATCGCCCTTGCTCGCATGGACGATCAGCGGCCCCGAGAATCCGGCGGGCAGCGGCCACGACCGGTTCTCGATCTTCTTCGACCCGGCGACGATCAGCGCCGCGTGAGGCTGCTTGACCGTCAGGGCTCGGATGACCCTGTTCGCCGACATACTGAGTGACGGCCTCGCCACCGCCGTGGCCTGCCTCCCGCTGCTCACCGCACCCGCCGCCCTGTCGACGGCGTGCGCGGTCCTACGCGGCGCGGGCGAGGACCGCCCCGCCACGGCGGGCCAGTACTTCGCTCTTCTACGGCAGAGGCTGCGGATCGGCGATCTGGCGCCCGGCTCGCTGGCGCTCGCCGCACTGCTGCTGGGGGCCGCTGACCTCGCCCTGGCCCGCGCCGGGCTGCCCGGGGCCGGGCCGTTCGGCGTTCCGCCGCGGCGATCTGTCTGTCCGCCGCCGTGGTGGTCCTGCGCGCCTGCGCCCGCCCCGAGTCGCTCACCGACTGGCGGGCGGCGATGCGCGAGGCCGCCCGGGACGCTGTACGGGACCCAGGCGGCTGCGCGCTGGTGCTGCTGGCGGTGGCGACGGCCGCCGTGTGCAAGTGGATGCTGCTGCCGCTCGCCTTCCTGGTGCCGGGGCCGCTGGCCCTGGCGCTCACCGCGATCGACGTACGGCAAGGAGGTGTATGTCCGGCGGGTCAGCGCGGCTCGTAGGCCTTCGGCAGCCGCATGCCGCGGTCGGCCATGATCTGCCGTACCCGGTTGGGGTAGTTGGTGATGATGCCGTCCACCCCGGCGTCCATCAGCGCCTCCACCGTGGCCGGGTCGTCGCACGTCCACGGGACGACCTTCAGGCCCCGGGCGTGCGCCGCCTCGACCATGGCGGCGTCGGCGTAGAAGCGGAAGCCGGGGTCGCCGACCTTGCCGCTCTGCGGGAACCCGTAGTTGGGGGAGAGGGTGGTGACCCCCGGGAGGGAGGCGGCGGCCTTCACGAAGTCGCCGTCGTAGTCGTCGGCGTCGATGCCGCCCAGCCAGGGGGAGGCACCCGGCTTGCCGACCTGGAGGAAGTCGTAGTTGGTGAGCGCCACCAGCGGCCACTTGGGCGCCAGCTTGTGCATCGCCTTCAGCGCACCCCAGTCGAAGGACTGGACGGTGACCTGCCGCTCGATGCCGGAGCGGTGGATCTCCTCGTACACCCGGCGCACGAACAGCTCGCGCGGCGCGGTCTGTTCGGGGGCGCCCGCCTCGACCTTCGTCTCGACGTTCAGGGTGACCTGCCGGGCCTTGTAGCGCTTGACCAGGTTCAGCACGTCCTTCAGCTCGATCATCCGCAGGCCGTCGATCTGCTCCTGCTCGGGATGCCCCGGCAGCTGCTGGTAGCCGCAGTTCATGGTCCTGATCTGGGCCAGCGTCAGGTCCTTGATGTACTTGCCGACGTACGGATACATCGGGTCGCCCGGCACGAGGGGTGCGGTGTCCTGGCACTTGGTGGCGCTGACCTGCCGGTCGTGCGTGACGACGACCTTCTCGTCCTTGGTGATCTGCGTGTCCAGCTCCAGCGTGGACACACCGAGCCGCAGGGCCTTGGCGAAGCCCTCGAGCGACGACTCGGTCGTCATGCCGAGGCCACCGCGGTGGGCCTGGAGGTCGAAGGACGGCCGGTGGTGGGCGCCCGGTTCGTGCGCCACGGCCGGAACGGTGAACACCGGCACCAGGGCCAGACCGGCGAGGACATGTCTTGCGGACATCATCGCAACCTCGATCGTGTGGGTTCGGACGACCAGACGACGCTAGTTCGACGGCGGACGCGCTCGACTTCCCTCGCATGAGGGGCCCGTGAACGATGGGCGAACGCCTCGCGGCGCACCCAGGGTGCCGTACGTTGACGCGTATGACTACTGGTGATGCACGGGGGAGGATCCTCGTCATCGGCGGCTACGGCGCCGTCGGTGCCGCGGTGTCCGCGCGGCTCGGGGAGTGGTTCCCAGGGCGGGTGGTTCCGGCCGGCCGGGACGAGATACGGGCCCGTCGGCTCGGCGGGGTGCGGGTCGACGTCGGTGACCTGGACGGGTTCCGGCGGGTACTGGACAAGTTGGGTGACGTGAGCGCGGTGGTGCTCTGCGTCGAGCCCGGGGACGCGTCGCTGGCGCGGGTTTGCGTGGAGCGGGGTGTCCACCTGGTCGATGTGGGCGCGTCGTATCAACTGCTGGACGCGGTGTCGGACTTGGACGGGATCGCCGTCGATTCCGGGGCCGCGGTCGTACTCAGTGTCGGTGTCGCTCCCGGGCTCACGAACCTGCTGGCCCACCGGGCCCACGAGGCGGTCGGCGGCGCGGAGCGGATCGACGTGACGGTGCTGCTCGGCTCCGGTGAGCGCCATGGCACCGACGCCGTGCGCTGGACGGTCGAGGGGCTCGCGGAGCCGGTGACGGCCGGACCCCGGACGGTCTTCCTGCCGGGGCACGGCACGCACCGCGCGCATCCGTTCCCCTTCTCCGACCAGCACACCCTGCGCCGGACGCTCGGCGTCCCGGAGGCGACGACGCGGTTGTGCCTGGACTCCCGGCCGCTGACCGCCGCGCTGTTCGCGCTGCGCGGGACGGGGGTGGTGCGGGGCGCGCCGGGGACGCGGCGACTGCTGACCGGGGCCTTCAGCCGCGTCCACCTGGGCGGGGACGCCTTCGCTCTGCGGGCCGACGCCCACCGTGGGGATACGGCGGCCTCGGTCGCGCTGACCGGGCGCGAGCAGAGCCGGGTGACCGGGCTGGTGGCCGCGGAAGTGGCCCGCGAGCTGCTGCGCGGATCGTTGCCGCCCGGGGTGCGCCACATCGAGCAACTGCCCGCCCTGGCCGACCTGCCCGAGCGACTGGCCGGGGACGGGGTGCGGCTACTGCGACGCGATCGCCTCTGAAGACCGCGAGACCTGGTCCGCCGTGGCCGGAGCCCGGGGCGTGGCGGTCGTGAGCCCGGCGCCTCGGCCGCTCCGGCCGCGTCTCGGCGCCGGCCCGCCTGCGGCCACATGCTGACGCCAGGCAGCCCCGGCACCCGGCTGTCCGGGGCGAGTTGCTGTCTCAGAGTCCCCCCGGCCAGGTCGGCGCCATGCCGACGCCACGCAGCCCCGGCACCCGGCTGTCCGGGGCGAGTTGCTGTCTCCGGGTCGCCCTGCGGCCACGCAGGCGTGCCGACGCCACGCAGGCGTGCCGACGCCACGCAGCGGCGTCCCGCCGTCCCCGGCCCTTCCTGTCCCCGGGCCGCCCTTCGGCCACCTCGGCGCCATGCCGACGCCACACAGCCCGGTGCCCGGCCGCTCAAGACAGAGCGGCCGGGCACCGGGCTGTCCCGCCCCGTTCAGTCCGTGGCCTTGAAGGACCGCAGTCGCAGCGAGTTGCCGACCACGAAGACCGAGGAGAAGGCCATGGCCGCTCCGGCGAGCATCGGGTAGAGCAGGCCGGCCGCGGCGAGCGGGAGCGCGGCCACGTTGTAGGCGAAGGCCCAGAACAGGTTCGAGCGGATGGTGCCGAGGGTGCGGCGGGCCAGCCGGATGGCGTCCGCTGCGGCTCTGAGGTCACCCCGGACCAGGGTCAGGTCCCCGGCCTCGATCGCCGCGTCCGTGCCGGTGCCCATGGCCAGCCCCAGGTCCGCCTGGGCGAGCGCGGCCGCGTCGTTGACGCCGTCGCCGACCATCGCCACCGAACGCCCCTCGCCCTGCAGCCGCTTGACGACATCGACCTTGTCCTGCGGCAGCACCTCGGCGATGACGTGCTCGGGCGCGATCCCCACCTGACGGGCCACCGACTCGGCCACGGCCCGGTTGTCACCGGTGAGGAGCATCGGCGTGAGGCCGAGCGCCCGCAGCCGGGTGATCGCCTCGGCGCTGGTCTCCTTCACGGCGTCGGCGACCTCCAGGACCGCCCGCGCCTCCCCGTCCCAGGCGACGGCGATGGCGGTACGACCGCCCGCCTCGGCCTCGGACTTGGCCCGCGCCAGTTCCGCCGGAAGCTCCATCGCCCACTCCGCCAGCAGCCGCTCCCGGCCCACCAGGACCGCGTGGCCGTCGACGATGCCCTGCACGCCGAGCCCCGGCACGTTCGCGAAGTCCTCCGGGGCGGGCAGTGAACCCAGCTTCTCCAGGGCGCCGTCGGCGACGGCCCGGGCGACGGGGTGCTCGGAGGAGTGCTCCAACGCCCCCGCCAGGCGCAGGACTTCGGCCTCGTCGGCGTTGGCCGCGGTGTGCACGGCCAGCAGGGTCATTTGGCCGGTGGTGACGGTGCCGGTCTTGTCGAGGACGACGGTGTCGACCTTGCGGGTGGACTCCAGGACTTCCGGGCCCTTGATCAGGATGCCGAGCTGGGCGCCGCGCCCGGTGCCCACCATGAGGGCGGTCGGGGTGGCGAGGCCCAGGGCGCAGGGGCAGGCGATGATCAGAACGGCGACCGCGGCGGTGAAGGCCGCGGCGGGACCGGCACCGCTGCCGAGCCAGAATCCGAGGGTGCCGAGCGCCAGGGCGATCACGATCGGCACGAAGACGGCCGAGATCCGGTCGGCGAGCCGCTGGGCCGCCGCCTTTCCGTTCTGCGCGTCCTCCACCAGCTTGGCCATGCGGGCCAGTTGGGTGTCGGCGCCGACCCGGGTGGCCTCGACGACGAGACGTCCGCCCGCGTTGAGCGTGGCGCCGGTGACCGGGTCGCCGACGCCGACCTCGACCGGCACGGACTCGCCGGTGAGCATCGAGGCGTCCACCGCTGAGGAGCCCTCGACGACGGTGCCGTCGGTGGCGATCTTCTCGCCGGGCCGGACGAGGAAGCGGTCGCCGACCTTCAACTCACCTACCGCAACAGTCCGTTCCGTGCCGTCGGACCGTATCAGCGTGACGTCCTTCGCGCCCAGCTCCAGCAGTGCCTTCAGCGCCGCGCCCGCCTTCCGCTTCGAGCGCGCCTCGAAGTACCGGCCGGCCAGGATGAAGGCCGTGACCCCGGCCGCGGCCTCCAGGTAGATGTTCGCCGAGCCGTCGCTGCGGGAGATGGTCAGCTCGATGGGGTGCGTCATGCCGGGCTCCCCGGCGGTGCCGAGGAACAGCGCCCACAGCGACCACAGGAACGCGGCCGAGGTGCCTACCGAGATCAGCGTGTCCATGGTGGCCGCGCCGTGCCGCGCGTTGGTGACGGCGGCCTTGTGGAAGGGCCAGGCGGCGTACGTCACGACCGGTGCCGCCAGGGTCAGGGACAGCCACTGCCAGTACTCGAACTGCAGGGCCGGGATCATCGCCATCGCGACGACGGGCACGGACAGGACGACCGCGGTGATCAGCCGCTCCCGAAGGGACCGCAGCCCGTCGTCCTCGGACGCCTTCTCCTCCGGTTCCGGCACGGGCACCCGGGCGGTGTACCCGGTCGCCTCGACCGTGGAGATCAGATCGTCCACGGACACACCACCGCCGTGACTGACCTTCGCCTTCTCGGTGGCGTAGTTGACGGTGGCGGTCACGCCGTCCATGCGGTTGAGCTTCTTCTCGATGCGCGCCGCACACGAGGCGCAGGTCATGCCGCCGATGGTGAGTTCTGTGTCGATCGTGGTGGTCATCTCTGCTCCTCGTGTGGGCGTGCGGGGTCAGGCTCGGCCGGTGAGTTCGTAACCCGCCTCGTCGACGACCTCGGCGATCAGCGTGTCGTTCGGCTCGGCGCTGCTGCTGACGGTGACCTGGCCCTTCTCGAGGTCGACCTCGACGCCGGTCACGCCGTCCAGCTCGCCGACGACCTTGGTGAGCGTGGCCTTGCAGTGGCCGCAGGACATGCCGGAGACCGCGTACGTGGTGAGGGCCTGGGTGGACATGAGGTGCCTCCTGGATAAGCTCGGTCAATACCCGGTGGGGGTATCCCCGCCGACGACTCCATGTATACCCATGGGGGGTATCAAAGGCAAGCGCGATCCGAGGTTGACTTGATACCCCCTAGGGGTATTGTGAGCGGCAAAAGGACCCACACCGAGGAGATCGCCATGCATGCCGGACTGAAGATCGCCGCGTTCGCCACGGGACTCGCCGCCACCTTCGGCACCGCCTACGGGGTGGGCAAGGGTGTCGGCCCCGTCGAGGACGACCCCGCGCCCGCGCGGCACGAGAGCCACAGTTCAGTGAGCCCGGAAGGAGGGGAGGGGAAAGAGGTGGCCGGCGGCCTCCAGATCGCCGAGCGCGGCTACACCCTCGACCTGAAGACCCCGACCGTCGCCGCCCGCGAGCACGCCGACCTGCGGTTCGTCATACGGGACAGCGGCGGCCGCGCGGTCACCGCCTATCAGCGCGAACACGACAAGGAACTCCACCTCATCGTGGCCTCCCGCGACCTGGTCACCTACCGCCACCTCCACCCCACCCGCGCCGCAGACGGCACCTGGAGCACCCCCGTCGACCTGCCCAAGGCGGGCGGCTACCGCGTCTTCGCCGACTTCACCCCGGCGAAGAAGGGCGCCGAGAACCTGACGCTGGGCGCCGACCTGGCCGCCTCCGGCGCGTTCGAGCCGAAGGCCCTTCCGGAGCCGAAGGCCATCGCCGAGGTCAACGGCTACGAGGTCCGCCTGGACGGCGGTCTGCGCCCCGGCGCGGCGAGCGAGCTGAAGCTGAACGTGTCGCGCGACGGCAAGCCCGTCACCGACCTCCAGCCCTACCTCGGCGCCTACGGCCACCTGGTGGCCCTGCGCTCCGGAGACCTCGCCTACCTCCACGTCCACCCGAACGGCGAGCCCGGCGACGGCAGGACCAAGCCCGGCCCCGGCGTCTCCTTCACCGCGACGGCGCCCAGCGGTGGCACCTACCGCCTGTTCCTGGACTTCAAGCACGAGGGCAAGGTCCACACCGCGGCCTTCACGGTCCGGGCCGGGAAAGCGGCGCCGCAGGAGGATGCGCCCGCACACGACGAGGCGCCCTCACACGGCCACTGAGGTCAGCCGAGAGCCTTGTCGAGGTTGAAGGCCGCGCTGATCAGGGCGAGGTGGGTGAACGCCTGCGGGAAGTTGCCCTGTTGCTCGCCGGTGTGGCTGATCTCCTCGGCGTACAGGCCCAGATGGTTGGCGTAGGTGAGCATCTTCTCGAAGGCCAGGCGGGCCTCGTCGACACGACCGGCGTGGACCATGGCCTCGACGTACCAGAAGGAGCAGATCGAGAACGTGCCCTCGTCGCCGCGCAGTCCGTCGGGGCTCGCCATCGGGTCGTAGCGGTAGACCAGTGAGTCGGAGACCAGGTCCTGGGTGAGGGCGTCCAGGGTGGACAGCCACTTGGGGTCGGTCGGCGCGATGAACTTGGTGAGCGGCATCATCAGTACGGCCGCGTCCAGCACGTCGTCGTCCTCGTGCTGGACGAACGCCTGGCGGGACTCGGACCAGCCGTGGGTCATGATGCGCCGGTAGATGGTGTCCCGGCAGTTGCGCCAGCGGACGATGTCGGCGGGCAGGCCGCGCCGGTTGGCCATGCGGATCGCCCGCTCGATCGCCACCCAGCACATCAGCCGTGAGTACAGGAACTTCTTGCGCCCGCCCCGGGTCTCCCAGATGCCCTCGTCCGGCTGGTCCCAGTGCTCGCACACCCAGTCCACCAGCGCGCACACGTCGTCCCACTGGTCGCTGGAGATGGGCTTGGCCCACTTGTCGTAGAGGTAGATGGAGTCGATCAGGGCGCCGTAGATGTCGAGTTGGAGCTGCTCGGCGGCGGCGTTGCCGATGCGGACCGGCGCGGAGCCCTGGTGGCCCTCGAAGTGGTCGAGTTCGCGCTCGGTGAGGTCGGTGCGGCCGTCGATGCCGTACATGATCTGGAGCGGGCCCGAGGGCTTGCCGTCGCCCGGACTGACGTGCCGGGTCACGAAGTTCATGAACGCCTCGGCCTCACCGGTGAAGCCGAGCCGCAGCAGCGCGTAGACGCAGAAAGCGGCGTCGCGCACCCACACGTACCGGTAGTCCCAGTTGCGCTCGCCGCCGAGCTGCTCGGGCAGGCTGGTCGTCGGCGCGGCGACGATCGCCCCCGTGGGCGCGTACGTCAGCAGCTTCAGGGTGAGTGCGGAGCGATGCACCATCTCCCGCCAGCGGCCCCGGTACTTGGACGCGGACAGCCAGTGCCGCCAGTAGGCGACCGTGGTGCTGAACTGCTCCTCCGCCTCGGTGCGGGCGCACCGGCGCGGGGTGACCTCGCCGCCCACCTGGTCGAGCGCGAACACCGCCGACTCCCCCTCGGCGAGCTTGAACTCGGCCCGTACGTCCGGGCCGTCGGGCTCCAGCGGCACCGTCGAGGTCAGCCCGAGCGACAACTTGGCGGACTCGAACACCGCCACGTCGCCGACCATGCGGACGGAGTGCGGCTGGGTGCCGTAGTCGAACCGGGGGGCCACGCGCGTGCGGAAGGGGATCGAGCCGCGCACGCACAGCACCCGCCGGATCAGCCGGTGCCGCTCGGTCTCCACCGAGTCGCCGTCGACGGGCATGAAGTCCTGCACCTCACCGACGCCGTCCTCGGTGAAGAAGCGGGTGATCAGGACGTTGGTGTCGGGGAAGTAGAACTGCTTGGTCCGGGCCGGTACGGCCGCCGCCAGCTCGAAGGAACCGCCGCGCTCGGCGTCCAGGATCGAGGCGAAGACGCTGGGCGCGTCGAACGACGGGCAGCAGTACCAGTCGATCGTGCCGTCGGTCCCCACCAGGGCCACGCTGCGCAGATCGCCGATCAGCCCGTGCTCGGCGATCGGCAGGTAACGCGACGCCCCCGGGGCGTCCTGGTCGCTCGGTGCTGATCCGCTCATCGCAGCCTCCCTGGCCCCCGACACCGCCTCGGCACCAGCCTAGGCGGAAAGGGACCCCTCCGTGGCGCGCAATGGCGTCAGACCGTGACGACCTCGATTCCGGCCTCGGTGAACCGCCTTACGGTCTCGGGACCGGCCGCCGTGTCGGTGACCAGCGTGTCCACGGCGTCGGCCGCGCAGATCCGGGCGAAGGCCCGGCGGCCCAGCTTGCTGGAGTCGGCGGCGACGACCACCCGTCCGGCGCGCTCGCACAGCAGCCGGTTGATCGCGGCCTCCGCCTCGTCGTTGGCGGCCGCTCCGTGCGCCACGTCGAAGGCGACGACACCGAGCACCGCCACATCGAGGGTGATCTGCCCGAGCACTCCGTCCGCGAGCGGTCCGATGAGCTCGTACGACTGCGGGCGCGCGACTCCGCCGGTCACCACGATCTTGAACTGGGGGCGTACGGCGAGTTCGTTGGCGATGTTCAGCGCGTTGGTGACGACGGTCAGCGCGGGGGAGCCGGATGCCAGATCGCCGCGTACGGCCAGGGCGCGGGCCACCTCGGTGGTCGTGGTGCCGCCGGTCAGGCCCACCGCCTCGCCGGGTGCGACCAGCGCGGCGACGGCCTTGGCGATGCGTTCCTTCTCCGAGGCGTGCCGGGCGGTCTTGTAGCGCAGGGGCAGCTCGTAGGAGACCCCGTGGACGACCGCGCCGCCCCGGGTGCGCACCAGCATCTGCTGCTCGGCCAGCTGGTCGAAGTCGCGCCGGATCGTGGCGGCCGAGACGGCCAGTTCGGCCGCGGCCTCCTCGACGTCCAGCCGGCCGCGTTCCACGAGCAGTTCCAGCAGTGACTTCCAGCGGGCGTCGCGCGACATCCGCGCCTCCGTTCCTCGACCTCCCGGCGACCCTAGCGCACCCGCACTTTGCCGGAATGCTTGATTCTGCTCGAAAGCTCGCTATATCTTGCAAGAAAAATCAAACGATGGATCAAGGTGGATCCGAACAAGGGGAGGGGTGGGCATGACCCACGTGGAGGAGGAGCTGGCCGGCCAGCCCGAGTGCTGGGCCCGGGCCGCGACTGAGGCACCGACCCACGGCGGGGCGCTGCCCGCGCCGGGCGAGCGGGTGGCGATCGTCGGCTGCGGCACGTCGTACTTCATGGCCCAGTCGGCCGCCGCGCTGCGGGAGGGCGCGGGCCAGGGCGAGACCGACGCCTTCGCCGCGTCGGAGTTCCCGCGCGGACGGACGTACGACCGGATCGTCGCCCTCACCCGCTCCGGCACCACGACCGAAGTGCTCGAGCTGTTGGGTGAGTTGAGGGGCCGCACCCGCACCACCGCGATCACCGCCGACCCGCGGACCCCCGTCATGGCGGCCGCCGACGACCTGGTCGTCCTCGACTACGCCGACGAACGCTCCGTCGTACAGACCCGGTTCGCGACCACCGCGCTCACCCTGCTCCGCGCCCACCTGGGCCTGCACACCGAAGCCGTCGTCGACGACGCCCGCGCCGCCCTGGCCGACCCGCTGCCCCAAGGCCTCGTCGCCAGCGCGCAGTTCACCTTCCTCGGCCGGGACTGGACCGTGGGCCTCGCCCACGAGGCCGCGCTGAAGATGCGGGAGGCCGCGCAGGCGTGGACCGAGTCCTACCCGGCGATGGAGTACCGGCACGGCCCGATCAGCATCACCACGACAGGCACGGCCACCTGGATGCTCGGCGAGCCCCCCGAGGGCCTGGCGGACCAGGTCCGCGCCACCGGCGGCACATGGGTCGCGGCCGGCCTCGACCCGCTCGCCGACCTGATCCGCGCCCAGCGCCTCGCGGTCGCCGTCGCCCAATCCCGAGGCCTCGACCCGGACCGGCCGCGCCACCTGACCCGCTCGGTGATCCTCGCCCCCTGAAGCCCGCGGAAGGACCAGCCGTGCCCCTCGTCACCACCGGCGAGCTCGTCACCCGTGCCGCCGAACACCGCTCCGCCGTTGCCGCGTTCAACATCATCACCCTCGAACACGTCGAGGCCGTCGTCGCCGGCGCCGAATCGGTGGACGCGCCCGTCGTCCTCCAAGTCAGCGAGAACGCCGTCAAGTTCCGCTACGGCCGACTGCTCCCGCTAGCCCGGGCCGCCGTCGCCGCCGCCGAACAAGCCGCCGTACCCGTCGCCCTGCACCTCGACCACGTCCAGAGCGACGACCTGCTGCGCCAGGCGCCCGGCGCCGGATTCAGCTCCGTCATGTACGACGCGGCCCGGCTGCCCTACGCCGACAACCTCGCCGCGACCCGGGCCGCAGCCGACTGGGCGCACGCCCAAGGGCTTTGGATCGAGGCCGAGTTGGGCCAGATCGGCGGCAAGGCCGGACAGCCCGCCCTCGACGCCCACGCCCCCGGCGCCCGCACCGACCCCACCGAGGCCCGCGCCTTCGTCGCCGAGTCCGGTGTCGACGCCCTGGCCGTCGCCATCGGCAGCAGTCACGCCATGACCACCCGCACCGCCACCCTCGACCACGAGCGCCTCAAACGCCTCGCCGCCACCCTCGACGTCCCGCTCGTCCTGCACGGCTCCTCCGGCGTCCCCGACCCCGAACTCACCGCGGCCGTCACCGGAGGCATCGCCAAGGTCAACATCGGTACCGCCCTCAACATCGCGATGACCGGCGCCATCCGCGCCTACCTCGCGGCCCACCCGGAGGCGGTGGACTCCCGCACGTACCTGAGCGTCGGAAGGGAGGCGATGGTACGGGCGGTGTCCGGAATCATCCGCGTACTGACCGGCTCTCCTGATCAGGAGCACGGGTGACGATTCCGCGCGGCGTCGCGTTGGCGTGCGTCCGGCTCCGAGCGGACAATCTCTCCTGGACGGACTTCCTGTCCTGCGGAGGTGCCATGACCGATCCGCGAACCATCCTGTGGCAGGCACGCCAAGGTCCCGCGCCCGCCGACTGGCGCGTGTTCACCAAGAGACGGGGCAAGCTGTCCGGGTTCTTCCGCGGTACCTCGGACGACCCGGACCCGCTGCTGGTGATCACGCCGGACGGCGCGGTCGAGTACATCAGTGAACGCAAGCCGCTGGCGATCGTCCTCTTCCACGAACTCGCCGGGATGAAGCTGCGCGTGTCCAGTTCCGACTCGTCCGCCTACGTCTCCACCTGGATCGACCTGCGCTACCTCGACGGCCGCAAGTCGAAGTGGCGGCCCGCGAGCTTCGCGCACGACGTGGAGCCGATCCAGGGCTTGATCGAGGCCTACGGCGCCCACAAGGCGCTGCGCGGCTACCGATGAGTCCCCCCGCGGGCCTTCCTAGCGCTTGACGGCCTTCAGGACCACGAACTTCGGGTCACCGGACACCAGTTGGCAGTTGCCGAACAGGCGGCGCAGCTTGACGTGGTAGCCGAGATGCCGGTTGCCGACCACCCACAGCTCGCCGCCCGGCTTCAGCGCGCGCCGCGCCCCGGTGAACATCCGCCACGCCGTGGAATCGGTCATCGCCTGGTGGGAGTGGAACGGCGGGTTGTTGAGCACCAGGTCGACACTCCCGGCCGGCACCCCGGCCAGACCGTCGCCCACCCGGAACTCCGCGTGCCCCGGCACCCCGTTCGCCTTGTACGTCGCCTCCGCCGACGCCACCGCCTGGAAGGACTCGTCGACGAACAGCACCTCGGCCTCCGGATTGGCCAGCGCCACCGCCGTACCGACGACTCCGTTGCCGCACCCGAGGTCCACCACCCGCCGGCTGCCCCGGCCGCTCGGCAGATGCCCCAGGAAGAAGCGGGTGCCGATGTCCAGCCGGTCCGCGCAGAAGACCCCCGCGTTGTTGACGACCGTACGACCGGAGACCGGGCCGACGCCGTCGGGCAGCGCGTAGCTGTACGGCCACGGGTTGGCGCCGCGCTCCAGCGCCGGATCCGGTGTGCAGAAGATCAGCCGGGCCTTCTTCACGGCGAGAGAGGTCCGGGTCGGGCCGATGATCCGCTCGAACAGCTGGAGCGTCGAGGTGTGGATCTCCTTCACCATCCCGGTGCCGACCACGACCGTGTCCGCGTGCACCGCCGGGGCCAGCCGGAGCAGCTGGTCCTCCAGCAGCGCCAGGCTCTTCGGGACCCGCACCAGCAGCACGTCGACCCGCTCGGGCGGTGGATCCTGCGTGGTGAGCAGCCGGACCGCGCCGGGCTCGACCCCGGCCCGCGCCAGGTTCGCCCGGGTCGCCTCCTGCGTCAGGTGGGAGTCGGTGATCTGGGCCGGCCGGTGCGCCGCGAGCGCCGTGACGAGCGCGCCCCAGCGGTCCCCGACCACCACGACCGTCCCGGACAGCGGGATCTCTCGCTCCGCGAGATCCTTCAGCAGGTACTCGTCGGAGGCGTCCCAGGCACGCAGCTGATCGCGCGGATCCTCCGGGAAACGGGACAGCGCGATCTCGCCCCACGGAGTCGTCATACGGTCGTTCATCGTGCGTCAAGGCTAGCGGAGCCGCAGCTCAGGCCCTCAGGGCAGGATGGAGGCATGGACGCCGAGCTGTTCCCCAGGCCCCGGGCCACGATCGCGCCCGGCGCGGTGCACGTGCCGGACTGGCTGGACACCGACCGCCAGCGCGCGCTGCTCGAGGCCTGCCGGGAGTGGGCCCGCCCCCCGGCGGGGCTGCGCACGGTCCGCACCCCCGGCGGCGGCACGATGACCGCGCGGCAGGTCTGTCTGGGCTGGCACTGGTACCCGTACGGCTACGCCCGCACCGTCGTCGACGGCGACGGCGCCCCCGTGAAGCCGTTCCCGGACTGGCTGGGGGAGCTGGGCCGGAGCGCGGTCCGGGAGACTCTGGGTTCCGATGCGCCGCCGTACGACACCGCGGACACATCGCCGTACGACATCACGGACACACCGCCGTACGACATCGCACTCATCAACTTCTACGACGGCGACGCCCGCATGGGCATGCACCGCGACAGCGACGAGCACGCGGACGCCCCCGTGGTGTCCCTGAGCCTCGGGGACACCTGCCTCTTCCGGTTCGGCAACACCGAGACGCGGACCCGGCCGTACACGGACGTGGAGCTGCGCAGCGGGGATCTGTTCGTCTTCGGGGGACCGGCACGGCTCGCGTACCACGGGGTGCCGAAGGTGTACCCGGGCACGGCGCCGCCCGAGTTGGGTCTGGCCGGTCGGTTGAACGTCACGCTCAGAGTGAGTGGCCGGTAGGTCATCCCACCTGCGGATCATGGGAGACTCGCCCTCATGAGCGGCAAGGCTGACCCCCGGCCGGCGGGGGAAGGGACCACCTCGAGGACGCGGCTGGACCGGGGACGTGGTGCGCTCGGGCCCGCCCTGGAGCTCGTGCACACCGGACGCGCCCCCACCCGGGCCGTGCTCACCGCCGAGCTCGGTGTGACCCGGGCCACGGCGGGGGCGGTCGCCGCCGAGCTGGAGGCGCTGGGACTGATCCGGGTAGACGCCCGGCCCGGCGCCGCGGCCGGCTCCCAGGGCCGCCCCTCGCACCGGCTGGAGGTCGCCGAGGACGGTCCCGTCGTCCTCGCCGCCCAGGTGCACTCCGACGGCTTCCGGGCCGCGCTGGTGGGTCTCGGCGGGCGGATCGTCGCCACCGCGCCGGGCTGCGAGACCGTCGACGCCGACCCGGCGAAGGTCCTCGGGTCCGTCGTGGAGGCGGGCGCGGACCTGCTGCGCGCGACCGGGCGGCGCTGCGTGGGCGCCGGACTCGCCGTACCGTCCGCCGTCGCCGAACCCGACGGGCTCGCGCTCAACCCCCTCCACCTGGCCTGGCCCGTCGGCGCCCCGGTCCGCCGGATCTTCGCCGAGTGCGTCCGCGCCGCCGGGATCACCGGACCGGCGTTCGCGGCCAACGACGTCAACCTCGCCGCGCTCGCCGAGCACCGGCACGGCGCGGGACGCGGCGCCCGCGACCTCCTGTGCGTGGCGACCGGGCACCGGGGAGTGGGCGGCGCGCTGGTGCTCGACGGGCGGCTGCACACCGGGAGTTCGGGCCTCGCCCTGGAGGTCGGCCACCTCACCGTGAACCCCGAGGGCCGCCCCTGCCACTGCGGCAGCCGCGGCTGCCTGGACGTCGAGGCCGACCCGCTGGCCCTGCTGACCGCCGCCGGCCGCGACCCGGGCCCCGAGGTGTCGCTGCTCCAGCAGGCCAACGACCTGATCCGGCACCACTACGACGACCCGACCGTCCGCACCGCCACCGAGGAACTGATCGACCGCCTCGGCCTCGGCCTCGCGGGCCTGGTGAACATCCTCAACCCGGACCGCATCATCCTGGGCGGCCTGCACCGCACCCTCCTGGACGCCGACCCGCACCGGCTGCGTGCCGTGGTCGCCGACCGCAGCCTGTGGGGGCAGAGCGGCGGCGTCCCGATCCTCGCCTGCACGCTCGACCACAACAGCCTGGTGGGCGCCGCCGAACTGGCCTGGCAGCCGGTGCTGGACGATCCGATCGGCGCCCTAACCCACCAGTGACTGCGTCCCGAGGACCCCGACCAGCCGGAGCCGTTCGGCGTCCTCGGTGCCGGGTTCGGCCGTGTAGAACATGATCCGCAGATCGCTGCCCGCCACCGTGAGGATGTCGCAGTCCAGGGTCACCGGGCCGACCTGCGGATGCTCGATCGTCTTGTGCCCGCCCGCGTTCGTCCCCACCACACCCGCGTCCCACAGCTCGGCGAACCGCTCACTGCCCGCCCGCAACTCCGCCACCAGCCGCCGCAGTTGACGGTCCGCCGGATACCGGGCGGCGGTCGTGCGCAGATCGGCGACGAGGACGGCCTCGAACTCCCGTCGCTCCTGCGGCGTCTGCCGCACCCGGCTGCCGGGACCGAGGAAGTTGCGCCACACGCCGTTGCGTTCGAAGCCGCGCCAACCCGAGGGATCGCCCATCAGCGCTGCGTAGAGCGGATTGGCCGTCAGCAGCGTCCAGGCGGCGTCGTAGACCCCGACCGGAGTGTCCGCGTGCCGGTCCAGCAGCCGCTGGACACTGGGCGTGAGAAACCCGGGCACGGTCTCCGGACCCGGCGGGACGAGTCCGGCCAGCCGGAACAAGTACGCCCGCTCGTCGACCGTGAGCCGCAACGCCCGCGCGAGCGCCTCCACGACCTGCGCCGACGGATGGGCCGCACGGCCCTGTTCGAGGCGGGTGACGTAGTCGACGGAGATCCCCGCGAGCAGTGCGAGTTCCTCCCGCCGCAGCCCGGCCGCCCGCCGCTGTCCGCCGGCCGGCAGCCCCGCCGCACCGGGCGCCGCGCGATCCCGCCAGCGCCGCAGCGCCTGCCCGAAGTCCGTGGCCGTCATGCCCCCAGTGAACACCGTCCGCCGTACGACTGCCTGGTACCGGCAGTCCCAGGAAGACGGGACGCCTGGCTGCCCAGGACGCGTCGCCGCAGCCTTGAGGACATGACGACCACACTCATCACCGGGGCGAACAAGGGCCTCGGCTTCGAGACCGCCCGCCGCCTCATCGCCGCAGGTCACACCGTGTACGTGGGCGCCCGGGACGCCGAACGCGGCCGGAGCGCCGCCAACCGGCTCGGCGCCCGCTTCGTCCGGCTCGACGTCACCGACGACGCCTCCGTCCAGGCCGCCGCGAAGACGGTCGAGGCCGACGGAGGCCTGGACGTCCTGATCAACAACGCGGGCATCGAGGGCAGGGGTGAGGACAACAGCATCCTGAGCGCCGAGGACACCACCGCCGACGCCCTGCGGACACTGTTCGAGACGAACGTCTACGGCGTCGTCCGCGTCACCCACGCCTTCCTGCCGCTGCTCCAGAGGTCCGCGGCCCCCGTCGTGGTCAACCTCAGCAGCGGCCTGGCCTCCCTGTCCCTGCTCGCCGACCCGACGTCACCGACGCACTTCTACCCCGGCCTGGCCTACCCGGCCTCCAAGACCGCGGTCAACGCGATCACTGTCCAGTACGCGAAGGCGTTCCCACGGATGCGCGTCAACGCCGTCGAGCCCGGCTACACGGCGACGGACCTCAACGGCCGCACGGGCACCCAGACCGTGGAGCAGGGCGCCGAGATCATCGTCAGGATGGCCCAGGTGGGACCGGACGGCCCCACGGGCGGCTACTTCTCGGCGGAGGGCCCCATCCCCTGGTAGCGGGCCGTACGCCTGTGGACATCGCGACGACGGCCTAGACCCGGCGAGGCCTCGGGACCAGCTCCCCGCCGCAGTTGGGACAGACGTCCCGCATGGCCTCGCTGCACGGCACGCAGAAGGTGCACTCGTAGGAACAGATCCGGGCGGGCCCGTCGGCCGGAAGAGCGGCCGTCTCACAACGCTCGCAGAGCTCGCGCATCTCCAGCGCCATGTCCGCACGCACCTTTCCTCGGATCGTCCGTTCGCTTCCCATCCTCCGCACATCAGACCTGGCCGAAAGCATCCGACGGGCCAAAGATCAACACGATCGGGCCACGCTCATGCCCAGTCGACGGCGAAGGCGCGCGCAGTTGTGTCACCACCAAGAAGCAGGCCAGAGGGCGTCTGGCCTGAGCGGCGAGCCGCCGCATCACACCATCGGGACAGCGATGGAGCTGCCCGAGGATTACCCGCTCCGGCGGCACCCCCGACTCCCCGCACAGCGCGTGAACGTCCAGCACATGAAAGCCGCCGGCAACCCGGTAGCGGCCATCACAGCTTCCCTCGCCTCAGCCCTTCCCGCCCCGGCGCGGACAGATGCAGCACCTCGAACACGTCCCCCTCGGCCCTGGGCGAGTCGTGCTCCCACAGTGAGAAGTGCACGAACTCCCAGGCCCTGGTGTCCACACCGCACGCGGCCAGCACGGCACCGTCCTGCGCCGCGAGCCGGCGCCCCTCATCCACCGCCTCCGCGACGACGTCGGCCATCACCCGCCCGTCCGGCACGGCCCTCCGAAGCCGAACAGCCGTCCGCGCGCGGGAGGAAGAGCCCTCCTCGAAGGCCACCCCCGTCCACTGCCGCGCGGAGGGCCGCCCGAAGTCATCGCAGATCCCCTGGAAACCACCGCCCCATAGAAAGGAGTTCATGCCCTCGACGGTGTTCCAGAGATAGAACGGCGCGTACTGGCTCACCGCCGAGCCGTGCACCCCCCGCTCCCGCATCAGATAGGCCTTCACCCCCAACCCCTCCCACTGATCGAGCAGATGCCCCCGATCGGCGACGCGCCGCCGGATGACGCCCATGTCGTAGTCGGCGGGCAGACCGATCTCGTACTGCATCGCATGCACAACAAGCCCCCTGGTCAGTCGGACTGCTCACTCGGATTGATCAGCCGGACGAAGAAGGGCGAGTAGCCCCCGCACCCCGCTGTCGAAGGCGGCCGGCGAACCCGAAGCCCGCGCGAGGACATAGCCACCCTGAACCGTCGCGACGATCGCCGCGGCGATCTCCTCGCCGTCCAGACGAGCCGCGAACTGCCCCTGCTCCTTGCCCTCCTCGACGATCCCGGCGAGCCGTTCGCGCAGCCAGTCGAGGGTCTCGTCGACAGGCGCCCGCAGCACCTCGCTCGCCGCGACCTCCGGGTCCATGGTCAGCCGCCCGACCGGGCACCCGCGCAGCACATCGCGCTCCCGCCGCAGATACCCCTCGATGCGCTCGTACGGCGTCCCCGAGGCCCCCAGCACCGCCTCCGCGGCGGCCCGCATCTCCTCGGCCGTACGACGGATCGCGGCCAGCGCGAGATCGGGCTTGCCCTTGAAGTGGTGGTACATGCTGCCCTGCCCGGCCCCCGCGCGCTCCAGGATCGCCTTGGGGCTCATGCCGACGTACCCGCGCTCCCACAACAGCTCACGTGTGGACTCGATCAACCGCTCCGAAGTGCTCACGCACATCACTGTACATACTAGTAGTTACAGAATCCGCGCCCCAAGGAGCAGCCCCAGCACCGCGGCCTACTCCCGGGGAGGTAGGCGCACTGCCGCTGCTCGTACGACGATCCGGACCCCGCCCCGGAGCGAGGCTCGAGGCCTCACCAATAGGTCCCTCCGAACCGACTCGGGAGATGACTCGAGATGCAGACCCTGGCACATTTCGCGGACGGCGGCCCCGGCCCCTGGATCCTGTTCTTCCCCCTCGTCTGGGCAGCCGTGGTCATCGGCGGCATCACCCTCCTGCGCCGCACGGTCCGGCGCGGCCGAGGCGGCGGCCCGCGTCGCCCCTCCGTCGACGACAACTCACCCATCACCGTGCTCGGCCACCGCTTCGCCTCCGGCGAGATCGACGAGGACGAGTACTGGCGCCGACTCTCCGTCCTGGACGAGCAGTTCGGCCGTACCGGCAAGGGCGCTGCGGCATGACCACGACCTTCCGACTCAGCGCCTCCTCCCTGCGAGCCATAGCCACGGACTGACGCCAACGGGCCAACCAAGGGCCACCGCACCCCGGCCACCGGCCGGGAGGGAGCCGGAGGGGCGCGCCGGTGTCGAGACGGCGAACGCGCGGAGGCCCGAAGGGCTGAGCACGATCGCCGTCTCGACATCGGCACACAGCGCCCCGCAGGCGACCGCCCCAATATGGCTGAGGGCACGTAAAAGCGTCACCGCTCACTGGAGCCTTCACGGGCCACTGGGAACTCTCACCGCCCGATCAACCCACAACGGCCGACCGGGCGGGAGCCCTCTCGGGCCTGCGCAGATCCACACGCGGCCCGACACTCGTGAAGCGGTGCGCGGGAGCGTCCAGCACCGTCCGCCGAGGCGGACGCGCCGTCGCACGCGCGGACGTGGGCGTCGGAAGCGTGAACCACACGACCTTGCCCGACTCGCCGTCCGGCCGTACGCCCCAGCTCTCGCTCACCGCGGCCACCATCGCGAGCCCTCGCCCACAGGTGGCCATCGGCGCGACGGTCTCGATGTCCTCCACGACCGGCAGACGCGGGTCGTGGTCGTGCACGGAGACCATCAGCCGGTCGAGCAGCAGCTCGATCTCCACGGTGCACGTCTTGTCGGGCTGTGCGTGCTGGTGGACGTTGGTCAACAGCTCCGTCACACCGAGCGCCGCCCGGTCTATCAAGGGATCCAGATGCCAGTAGCGCAACTGCGCCGATACGATTCTGCGGACCTGGCCGATCCGCGACGGCAGGGCTTGGAGCTCCACCGTGCAGTGCCTGCTTGGGTGACTGATCACGGCTGCGACTCCCCGACTTGAGGTCCGGAAGAACACGGGATTCGGATCGATCCAGCAGGGTGCCTGTGTCCAACGGCCGCCTGCTGTCGTGGCCGGCGGCTGGTTCGCAGCGTTATCGCCGGTAAACCCTGAGTGACGTGAGACCAGCGTGACGCAGGGGCTGCGGTACCGCAACTCGCCGTACGTCAGCGGTTACGCCCCGCCGCCTTCCGTACCGCCTCGATGAACCGGCGCGCGGCGGGCGGCCCGGGCTCGCCGGGTGCCGGGTCGTGGTCGCCCAGGGTCAGCAAATACCGCTTGCCATTGAGGTCCGCGAGCGCTCGGTCGTCCGGGGCGAACCAGGGCTTGGAGGCCCGTACCGCCTGGACCGGCGCGCTGTCGATCTCGCTGCCGTAGCTGGTGAGCAGTTCGAGCCGACCGCCGCTGATCCGGACCTGTCCGGCCCGGGTGAGCGAGCGCAGCCGCTTCCCGATTCGCACGCCCGTGGCCGTGAACTCCGGCTCTGCCATGCCGTCCCGCCCCCTTGCGCGTGTCGGTCTGCCGGACCGCAGGGCCTGCGTGGGCGAGGTCCGGCTCGTGTCGTGTTCCAGTGCGCCCTGGGTGTTCGTGATCCAGTGTGCGCCCTCGGTGCAGTCTGCCCGCACCCAGGCGGGAGCACCAGTGCGTACGGCGAGGTGGGCGGCCGGGACCGGAGCATTCGCCGAATGCGCCCCCGGCCGGTCCGCGCCGGCTCCGCGACCGCTCGGCGCACCCCGCCCCCAGCGTGGCCTTTGAGGCTCTCAAAGCCCTGTTTATGCAGGTGAGAAGCGTGCGGAAGGTGTCTATGATCGGGGCGTCGGCCGCGCCGCGACCCGCACGGCGCGCAGCGTTAGGAGCCCGCCGTGAGCACCCCCCAGAAGACCCGCACCGGCGAAACCCTCGACACCCTCGATGTCGACCACACCGACGTCGGCTATCGGGCCTGGCTGAAAGAGGCCGTCCGCAAGGTGCAGGCCGACGCGAACCGCTCGGCCGACACGCACCTGCTCCGCTTCCCGCTCCCCGAGCAGTGGGGCATCGACCTGTACCTGAAGGACGAGTCGACGCACCCGACGGGCAGCCTCAAGCACCGCCTCGCCCGCTCGCTCTTCCTGTACGGCCTGTGCAATGGCTGGATCCGGCCGGACCGCCCGGTCATCGAGGCGTCCAGCGGCTCCACCGCCGTCTCCGAGGCGTACTTCGCGAAGCTGATCGGGGTGCCCTTCATCGCCGTCATGCCGCGCACGACGAGCGCCGAGAAGATCCGTCTCATCGAGTTCCACGGCGGGCGGTGCCACTTCGTGGACGACCCCCGCACGATGTACGAGGAGTCCGCCCGCCTCGCGGTGGAGACCGGCGGCCACTACATGGACCAGTTCACCTACGCGGAACGGGCCACGGACTGGCGCGGGAACAACAACATCGCCGAATCCATCTTCCGTCAGCTGGAGTTGGAGCGTTATCCGGTGCCCGCGTGGATCGTCGCCACGGCCGGCACCGGCGGCACCTCGGCGACCATCGCCCGCTACGTCCACTACACGCAGCACGACACCCGCATCTGTGTGGCCGATCCGGAGAACTCCTGTTTCTTCGAGGGCTGGACCACCGGCGATCCGGACGTCACCTGCGACTGCGGCTCGCGTATCGAGGGCATCGGCAGACCCCGGATGGAGCCGAGCTTCGTGCCGGGCGCGATCGACCGCATGATGAAGGTGCCGGACGGGGCGAGCGTGGCCGCGGTGCGGGCGCTGGAGAAGGCCATCGGCCGCAAGGCGGGCGGCTCGACGGGCACCGGGCTGTGGAGCGCGCTGAAGATCGTCGCGGAGATGGTGGCCGAGGGGCGCCAGGGCAGTGTGGTGACGCTGCTGTGCGACCCGGGGGACCGGTACCTGGACAAGTACTACTCGGACGCCTGGCTCGCCGAGCAGGGGCTGGACATCCAGCCGTACACCGAGGCGATCGAGTCGCTGCTGGAGACGGGCGTCTGGCCGTCCTGACCCCTCAGGGCCTGGCGAGTCGCCGGTCCAGCGCGATGACCGCGTCGCGGAACGACCGGCCCAGACCGGGACGCGCCGCCTTCAGCATCATCCGCAGGGGCGCCGGGCCGTCCGCCGCGAACGTCCACCGCACCCGGGTGCCCGTCCCGGCCGGGGCCAGGCGCCACTCCTCGACCAGGGCACGCAGGCCGGGCGCGTTGGTGGCGTCGACGCGATAGGCGTACACCTCGGCCGGGTCCGCCGCGAGGACGGTCTCTTCGAAGCGGATGCCGCCGCGCAGGCGGATTCGGCGGCCGGCCTTGGCGTCCTCGACCGGCTCGGCGTGCGCCACGGCCGAGAACCACTCGGCCCAGCCGGGCACGTCCTCGGCGAGGGCGTGGAAGACGGCTTCGGGCGACGCGGAGATCTCCCGGGCGAAGATCAGTCGTACCGGAGCGGTCTCGGCGAAGCCGAGCTCTTCGTGCCGCAGTCGGCGGAGCATGAACACAACCCCCTGGCAATGGCCGGAGGGGTCACGTTAGCTGACAGCGCGTCAGCTGTCTGTAGCGTCCTCTTCCTCCGGCTCACCCGCGACGACCAGCCGCCGCAGCTGCTCCGACACCTGCGCCCGCGCCTCGGCCTCGAGCCCGCGGTCCGTGACCAGTGTGTCGACCTGGTTCAGCGTCGCGAACGAACTCAGGCCCACCACACCCCACTTGGTGTGGTCGGCGACCACCACGACCCGGCGCGCCGACTGCACGAGCCGGCGGTTGGTCTCGGCCTCGGCGAGGTTCGGGGTGGACAGGCCGGCCTCCACCGATATCCCGTGCACGCCGAGGAACAGCACATCGAAGTGCAGGGCGGCGATGGCCTGGTCGGCCACCGGTCCGACCAACGAGTCGGAGGGGGTGCGCACGCCGCCGGTCAGCACGACCGTGGCCGCGCCCTGCCGGGGGCCCGACGTGCGCTGGGCGACGTGGAAGACATCGGCCACCCGTACCGAGTTGGTGACGACGGTCAGATCGGCCACGTCCACCAGCTGATGCGCCAGCGCGTACGTCGTCGTACCGCCCGACAGCGCGATCGCCGCACCCGGGGCGACGAGTTGCGCCGCGGCCCGCGCGATGTCCTCCTTGGCCGTCAGCTCCAGGCCCGACTTGGCCTCGAAGCCCGGCTCATGGGTGCTCGCCTCCACCACCGGGACGGCGCCCCCGTGCACCTTCTCCAGCACGCCCTGGCGGGCCAGCGCATCGAGGTCGCGTCGTACGGTCATGTCCGACACGCCCAGCTTGCGGGTGAGCTCGTTGACCCGGACCCCGCCGCGGCGCCGGACCTCGTCCAGGATCAGGGCGCGCCGCTGCTCCGCGAGGAGGTTCTGATTCTCACTCACGTACGCTCCGGTTCCTTTCGCCTCAAGCCGTCTCGCCCGCCTCGGGCACCCGTTTCGCCAGGACGTTCTCCCTGTTCGGGTCCGCGGACGTCCCATCCTCGCACGCCGGGGCACGGCACGCGCCACCGACCGGCCCGACGCGCGCATGTCACCTGCCTCTCATCCGTCCCCCGCTCGTCACCCGGATCGGGGAGATTCCGTGACGAGGGGTGTGAGCCGCCCGCGCAGCGGCGATCCTGGTGCCCGCACGGACACAAGCGACGGCTCGTCACGGGGGAAGTGCGAACAGTGGAGCGTGCGTCAGAACGTGTCTCGACGGGCGGGTCCGAGACCGCCCTGGAACTACTCGTCCACGGAGTTGGCGGCACCACGCCCCAGGACATGCTCGGAGACCCCCGCACGGTACGGATCACCGGCGACGACACCGCGGCCATGTTCCGGCGGGCCGACGACGCCGACGCCGAGTCCCGCCCGGAGGACTACCGCGACCGGCCGGTGCCCGAGGCCTACGTGTGGTGCAACCTCACCTCCGGCAACGGCACCCGCGCGCTGTGGCTGTTGCTGCTGCCGTTCATGGTGGTCAACCTCGCCCACTGGATGCGCCCCTGCACCCGCGGCCGGGTGCGCACGGTACGCCTTTACGGCGTGCTCGTCCGGCTCGCCGGGCTGTCCCTGACGGTGCTGCTGGTCGCCGCGGCCTGCGAGGTGGCGCTCGATCTGGCGGCCTGGCAGTGCGCGGGCACGCGCGCGTGCGCAGAGCGCAACTCGTGGCTGGGCTTCCTGTCGCCCGAGATCTCACACGGCGGCTGGTGGAGCCTGCCCGGACGCCGCCTCGCCCTCGCCGCGCTGGTGCCGCTCGCCCTGACCGGACTGCTCTGGTACCTCTCCCACCGCACCTGGAGCGCGTACGAGTCCCAGGAACCCCTGCCGCAGGGCCCGGAGCCCGACGAGGACACCGACCGCACCGCGCTCGGCCGTCCCGGCTTCTGGTACGGCCGCCGCCTGGTGGCCCGGCTGCGCGCCGCGCACACCGCCGCGGGCCTGCTGACGGTCGCCGCCGCGGCCGGTCTGCCGGCGGCCCGCTTCGACCACCGCACCGGCGGCCCCGCCACCCTCGACGCCCTCGGCCGCCTCCTGGAGGCGGCCCTGCTGCTCGCGGCGGCCGGCGTGGCGTGGGTCGTGTGCCGCCGGGGCCGCAGCGAGCACCGCATCGACCAGAACCCCGACGACCATCTCGTACGGCGGCTGCCGCTCGCCTGTCTCGCCCTGCTGGCCCTGACCCTGGTGTACGCGGGCTGGGGGCGGCCGGAGTGGGTGTCGAGCGGCCGGCTGCCCGGCGACGCCACCTTCGGCGCGCTCGCCCTCACGCAGGGCCTGCTCGTCATCGTCCTCGCCGGGATCGCCCACGTCCTGCACCGCACCCACCCCGACGCGCGAGCCGCGATGCGCGGACTCGGCGGGCCCGCCGTCGCCATGCTGGCCTGCGCCCTCGGCGGAGTGATGTCCGGCGGCCTCGCCCAGCGCGTCGCCGACTGGCTGGACGGCACCCGTGCCTCGATCCCCGGCCCGCCCGTCCTGCTGACCTGGCAGGCCTCCGTGATCCCGCCGCTGCTGGTGCTGGTGCTCCTGCTGTGCGGCTGGCTCGGCCGACGGACCCTGCGGCTGGCCCGCGCCGAACGGGCCGCGGTGGAACGCGAGCACCGGGGCGAGCCCGAGGACGGCACGCGCACCCGCCGTATCGCCCGCACCCGCGCGATGGCCACCCTCACCGACCGCGGCCCCCTGCTCGTCGCCGTCGTGTCCACCGCGACCCTGCTGCTCGGTGCGGGAGCCCTGGTGGGCGCCTGGGCCACCGACGAGACGCCGGCCGAGGCGAGCGAACCGGGGCACGCCTTCGTCCAGGGCGCCGCCGAGACGGCCCAGGCGCTCGGGTCCTGGCTGATCGGCTTGGGCTTCATACTGTTCGTCACCTGGGGCCGGCGCGCCTACAAGGACGCCTCCGCCCGCCGCACCATCGGCATCCTGTGGGACGTGGGCACCTTCTGGCCGCGCGCCGCCCACCCCTTCGCGCCGCCCTGCTACGCCGAGCGCGCCGTGCCCGACCTGACCTGGCGGATGGCGACCTGGACCCGGGCCACCGGCGGACGGCTGGTGCTCTCCGGCCACTCCCAGGGCAGCGTCCTCGCCGCGGCCGCCGCCTGGCAGCTGAAGCCATCGGTCCGCAAACGCGTCGCCCTGCTGACCTACGGCTCCCCGCTGGAGCGCCTGTACGGCCGCTGGTTTCCGGCTCACTTCGGCCCGGCCGCGCTCAGCGCCCTCCACCACGACGTCGACTGCTGGCGCAATCTTCACCGGCCCACCGACCCCATCGGCGGTCCCGTCCTGCTGCCCGGCGCCTGCGGCCCCGAGGTGGACCGCGACGCCCTGAAGGACCCCCTCGCCTACGGCCGCACCGAGCTGCATCCGCTGCCCGCGCCGATCCTCGGCCACTCCGACTACCAGGCCGACCCGGCCTTCGCCGAGGAACGCGAACGACTGCTGGCCCGGCTGCGGCCCGAGCTGCCCGTGCAGCGGGCCGAGCCCTGAGTCACATGGCTCCCGACAGCACGGACAGGACGTTGCCGGCGGGGTCCTTGAACCAGGCGATGTCCGGTCCCGTGCCGTCGCCGGCGCCGCGGGCGATGCCCTGGTCGTCCTGCCCGAAGCCGTCGTACCGCTCGAACGTCACACCGCGCGCGCCCAGGTCGGTGACGGCCCTGTCGATGTCGTCCACGGGGAAGTTGAGGACCGTGAACGTGGCCGGCGTGTGGTTGTCCTTCGCGTAGACGAACACGGTGGTGTCCCCGCCCAGGTGCAGGACCAGGTTGCCCATTTCCTCCGACACCCGGATGCCGAGGGTGGTGCCGTAGAACTCCTTCGCCCTGCCGATGTCGTCCACCGAGAAACCGCTGAACGCCTTGCTCTGTCCCAGCATGGCCGTGCCTTTCCGTGCGCGCTGTGCGTGTTCACCTCGTCACGGAAACCATCGTTTCAGGGGGCTGGGGTCACGGCGACTCGGGCAGGTCCTCCGCGTAGAGCAGGGTCAGGTCGTCGGTGCTGGGCTCCGCGAGCTGGGCGACGCGGCCCGCGTGCCGCTCCACCATGGCCTCGAAGGTCTGCCGCGCGGTGCGGCCGTTGCCGAACGCGGGCCCCTTGGGCATCGCCGTGAAGTACGCCAGCAGCGCCTCGTCGGCGCCCGGCGCGAGCCGGTACTCGTGCTCGTCGGCCTGCTGCTCCACGATCCGCAGCAGCTCTTCGGGCGTGTAGTCGCAGAAGGTGATGGTCCGCGAGAAGCGGGAGGCCACACCCGGGTTGACGGAAAGGAACCGTTCCATCTCCGCCGTATAGCCCGCGACGATCACGACCACCGCGTCCCGGTGGTCCTCCATCAGCTTCACCAGGGTGTCGATGGCCTCCTTGCCGAAGTCCCGGCCGGAGTCCTCCGGGGAGAGCGCGTAGGCCTCGTCGATGAACAGCACGCCGCCGCGCGCCTTGTCGAAGGCCTCCTGGGTGCGGATCGCGGTCGAGCCGATGTGCTCGCCGACCAGGTCGACCCGGGACACCTCGACCAGGTGCCCCTTCTCCAGGACGCCGAGGGAGGCGAGGATCTCGCCGTAGAGGCGGGCGACCGTGGTCTTGCCGGTGCCGGGGGAGCCGGTGAAGACCAGATGCCGCTTCACGGAGGCGGCCTTCAGGCCGGCCTGCTGGCGGCGCCGGCCCACCTCGATCATGTCGGTGAGCGCCCGTACCTCGCGCTTGACGCTGTCCAGGCCCACCAGCGCGTCCAGTTCACCGAGGACGGCCTTGGAGGTCCTGGCGGGCGGTTCCGGCGCAGGGGCCGCGATCAGCGGCTCCTGCTCGGTGGCGCGCTGCCCGGGGATGGCGCCGAGCAGGCCCGGCGACTGGCTCGCCGTCTGCACGGCCGTCTCGCGCGGCGCGGCGGGCCGGCCCAGCCCCGCGCTCTCGTCGCTGGTGCAGTCCTCCACCACCGGCCCCGACCCGGAGCCCGCGTCCGGGCCGCCGTCGGCGAACTCGTAACCCCCGCGTGCGCAGCGCTCGGTGCGGCACTTCCTCAGCGTCGTACGGCAGCCGTCGATGACATGGAAGCCGTACCCCGCGCTGCCGGTGACCCGGCAGTTGAGGAAGCTGCCCCGGCCGCCCGCGGAGACGTAGAAGCCGGCCTCCGCGGGGGAGTCGACGGTGCAGCGCTCGATGGTGGGGTCGGCGCCCTTGGTGACGATCACCCCGGTCTGCACGCCGTCCAGGGTGCAGTTGGCCAGCGTGCCGCCGCTGCCGTGGTCGCGGAACCAGGCGCCGGTCGCCGCGTCCCGGATACGGCAGTCGTCGAGCTGGGCGGTGGCGCCGTCGCTCACCGACACGGCGGTGTTGCGGACCTGGGTCAGGTCGCTGTCGACGACGTCCGCGCGCGAGCCCCGGTCGAGCACGAACAGGGCGTCCGGCACGTCGTGCACGCGACAGGAGTCCAGGACGGCGGTGGCGCCGTCGCTGACCCAGACAGCCGGGTAGTCGCCGGTCGAGTCGAAGATCTCGCACTGGTTGGCGTCCACGCGCGTGCCCGGGTCCCACACCGACAGGCCGTTGCGGCCGAACTGCCGCACGGTGGTGCGGGTCAGGGTCAGCACGGAACGGGAGCGCAGATCGACCGCGTTCTCGGGGATGTCGTGGATACGGCAGTCGGCCAGCGTCAGCACGGCGTCCGTGTCGAGCGTGACCCCGTCCGCGGTGGTGCGGTGGACATCGCAGTCGGTGAGATGGGCGGTGGCCCGGCCGGTGATCTGCACGCCGCTGCCGCGGACCTCGTAGACCTCGCAACCGACCGCTTCCAGCGCGGAGTTCTCCCCCGTCGCGGCCAGGCCCGCGCCCGAGGAGTGGTGCACCCGGCAGCGCTCCAGACGGGGATGGCCGCCCCCGCGCACCAAGACACCGGACTGACCGGCGGAGACGACCTCGCACTCCTCGAACACCCCGCCCCCGCCGTCGACCACGGCGATGCCGATGCCCGCGGGGTTGTCGACGGTGCACCGCCGCACGGCCGGCCGGGCGCCGCCGCGCACCTCGATGCCGGCCGCGGACCGGGTGACGACCCGCAGGTCCACCAGCTCCGGCGCGCCCTCCTCCACCAGCACCGCGGGCGCCGCCGCGTCCTGGCCCTCCACGTGCAGGTCCTGGATCACGGCCGACGCGCGCACGGTCAGCGGCACACCGTCCAGGGGAGCGATCCGCACCGAGCCGGGGGAGCCCTCGGGGCCGCGCAGGGTCACCGGCCGCTGGATGACGAGGTTCTCCCGGTAGGTGCCGGGCGCGATGGTGAGGACGTCACCGTCGGCCGCGGCCTGAAGCGCTGCGGCGAGCGACGCGTACTCACCCGTGCGGCGCCGCCACCGTGATGTGCCGGTGTGCGTCACCTGGACCGTGCCCTGTGCCATGGCGTTGCTGTGCCCCCACCTCGGTCGTACTGATGCCTCGTTCACCTTCGGGGCGCGTCGGCCACCCCTGCGGCTGCTCGCGCGGGTCGTCGCCGATGACTCGGCCGGTCCACCGTAGCGTGCGCGCAGGTCCGGGGTTGACCAGAGCCGGAAGGCGGTCAGCTGCCGGTACCCGTCCCGGTCAGCTGCCGGTGCCGGTGCGGCCCCAGTCCGGTCCGGCCCGGTCCCAGGCCTGGTCCCAACGGGCGTACCGGCGACGGACCATGCGCCAGACGATCAGTCTTCTGGCGCACTCGACCATGCCGATGACCACCAGGGCCGCGCCGAACCCGGCCAGCACGGCATGGGTGGTGGCCGTCGCGGAGTCCAGCGGGCGGGCGGCTATGCGGCCCTGACGGTCCGTCCATATCGAGAAGCGCTGGCCGGGCTCCGGGTCGTCGATCCGGGCCGTGACCGGGCCGTGCCGGTGGGTGCCGTCCGGGGCGGTCCAGTCGGCCAGCACGCGGGTGCGGACCTCCCGGCCGGAGGCGGCGGCCTCGGGATCGGCGTTGAACGGGGAGTCGCCGAGGGGACGGGCCACGGTGGCGGTCACCTGGTGGCGGGCCGCCCGCTGTTCGCGCACCGACTCCTGCAGCGCGTCCTGCGCGAGGCCACCGGTCAGGGCGCCGGACACAGGGGCCAGGACGAGGACGAGCAGCAGGGCCGACAGCCCCACCCAGGCCTCGGCCAGGTCGGTCGGCCGGCGCAGCGGGTTGTGCCGCCAGCGCCAGAGCCCGCAGATCGCTCGCACCGTCCCGCACCCCCTTCCCGCTCCGTGATAACCCCCCGCGGAGCCGCTCACGCGCGATCCCGGCCGAAGAGAGAGCGAAATCACCCGGGCCGAGATTCTCATGAACTGCTCGCGAAACGCTCAACGAGCAGGCCGACGGCCGGGGTTCCCGCACGCGGCGAGGGCTTACGAGAGTGCCCTGACCGGGGCCGAGGCAGGGGCTGGACCGGGGCTCAGGAGAGGACCAGGACTGGGCTCAGGCGTGGACCTTGACCGGAGCCGGGGCTTACGAGAGGACCTCGACCGGGTCCCCGATCCGGATCGGGGGCTTACGAGAGGACCTCGACCGGGTCCCCGACCCGGATCGTGCCGCCGGTCAGTGGCACCAGGTTCTGCCCGAACACGAGCTTGCCGCCGATGCGCCGGTGCCGGCCCAGTGTGGACAGCGGCTCCTTGCCCCGCCCCGCCGTCTCCTGGTCGGTCGTCGTGACCACGCACCGGCCGCACATCTTGGCCACCCGGAAGGCGACCTCGCCGATCGTGACGCGCGTCCAGTCGTCCTCGGCCCAGGCGTCGGTGCCGGACACGACGACGTTCGGCCGGAAGCGGTTCATGGGCAGCGGACCCTCGCCCGCGTGATCGCCGTCGGCGATCAGGGAGTTGAGGGCGTCGAGGGAGGCCGTCGAGGTGAGCAGCAGCGGGTAGCCGTCGGCGAAGCTGACGGTCTCACCGGGCTGCGCGTACTCCGGGTCGACGGGCCGGCGCGTGGCCGGGTCGTCCATGTGCACGAGCCGCACCCCGGCGCCCAGGTAGGCGCTCAACCAGGCGTGCACGGCGGAGTCCTCGGCGGGCACGGCCTCGACCTTGTCCCGGAAGATCTCCGCCCAGACGGTCGTGCCCGGCCGCGGCACCGGCACGGTCAGCGGGTCCATGCCCGGCGCGGACAGCCGAAGGCCGCCGCCGGGCAGAAGCTCGGCGGCGGCCACGGCAAGGCGCGGTTGCTGGCGTTGTGTGACGACCTTTCCCCCGTCGTCGATCAGCATCCAGCGACGATCACCGGCCAGCCCCCAGGGCTCCACGGCGGCCTGCCGGGGCGCGAAGCCCCGGAACGCCTTGACCGGATGAACGTGAATCGACTGCAGTCGCGGGTTCCCCATGAGGCCATCGTGCCAGGTGGCACCGACCGGCGGGGGACCGGCTCAGTAGCCGCGGTACTGCTGGTTGTTGTACGGGTCCTGGTACATGGGTGCCGCGGGCCGGGGCGCCGCGGGACGCATCGCCTCGTAGCCCGTGGGCGCCGCGGGACGCGGCTGCTGGGGCTGCGGGCCGGGGTAGCCACGTGGCGCGGCCGCCTGCTGCGGGATGTAGGCCGCGGGGGCCTGCTGCAGCGGGGCGGGCTGGTGCGCCTGCGGGTAGCCGTACGAGGGCTGGGAGGGGGCGGCCGGCAGAGCCGGCAGCGCCGACGGCAGCGCGGGCAGGTGGCTGCCCGGGGTGTCGTAGGCGGCGGGGACCCGGATCGGGGCGATCTGCGGGGTTCCCCGCTCGGCCACGAGGGAGTCGTAGATCGGGGTGTCCGGGAAGGAGGCGGAGTAGTAGCCGCCGCCATAGGTGGAGCGGGGGGAGGTCATGGCACATAAGTTAAGCCCACGATGTGCTGGTTGGGGAGACCGATAAGAGGGTTGTTTTCCGTGTCGGCGGTGACCTGGGATCCCCAATGCGAGCGAACTTGGGAAAAAGGGGCGCGGATCGGCGTGCGGATGCGGTAAAGGCCAAGTTCCGAGCGGGTTACCGGCGGTTGGCCAGCGATCTTCTGAGGACTCCTCATGGAGGTTCACCGCTCGTTGGGAATAGGTTGACCCGTACGGAACCGAGGTGCGGAACCGAATGGACTTGCCGGGGCGTGACCTGGCGCGCTGACACGTGATGGGGGCGGACATGTCAATGTCGAAAGGATCCAACGTTCCGGTGCCGACGACGGCGCTGCGCGTCGAATTGGGCTGGCGTTCCGGGCCGGGGGTGCCCGACGCCGACGCCTCGGCGCTGCTGCTCGTCGGCGGCAAGGTCCGTTCCGACGCGGACTTCGTCTTCTACAACCAGGCGGTGCACGCCTCCGGTGCGGTCCGCCACGAGGGCAAGCGGGACGCCGGCGGCCGGGTGACCGACAGCCTCCTCGTCGACCTCGCGCGCGTGGAGCCCGCGATCGAGACCGTCATCCTGGCCGCCTCCGCCGACGGCGGCTCCTTCGGGCAGGTCCCCGATCTCGCCATCGAGGTCAAGGACGCCGCCCAAGGCACCTCGGTCGCCCGCTTCGACAGCACCGGAGCCACCGTCGAAACGGCCTTCGTGCTCGGCGAGTTCTACCGCCGCCAGGGCGCCTGGAAGTTCCGCGCCGTCGGTCAGGGCTACAGCAGCGGCCTGGAGGGACTGGCCACCGACTACGGCATCACGGTCGACGAGCCTCAGCAGGCCGCCCCCATGACGCCCCCCATGACACCCCCCGTGCCGGCGCCCGTGGCGCCGCCGGTCGCTCCCGCGGCGACCATGCCGCCCCCGCCCGCCACGCCTCCCACGGCCGCCCCGCCGGTCAGCCTCAGCAAGGTCACGCTCACGAAGGCCGCCCCCGCGGTCTCCCTGACCAAGCAGGGCGGCACGTCCGGCGCCCTGCGCGTGAACCTCAACTGGGAGGTGCGCAAGCAGTTCTCGGGCTGGGCGAGCAAGCTGGGCCGCCCGGTCGCCATGCACAACGACCTCGACCTCGACCTGTGCGCCCTGTACGAGCTCACCGACGGCAGCAAGGGTGTCGTCCAGGCGCTCGGCAACGCCTTCGGCGCCCTGCACCAGCCGCCGTACATCCACCTCGACGGCGACGACCGCACCGGCGCCGTCGCCAGCGGCGAGAACCTCACCGTCAACCTCGACTTCCAGCGTGCCTTCCGGCGCATCCTGGTCTTCGTGACCATCTACGAGGGCGCGCGTTCCTTCGCCGACCTGCACGCCACGGTCACCCTCAGTCCGCAGTACGGCGCCCCGGTCGACTTCTCGCTCGACGAGTGCACGGTCCCCTCGACGGTGTGCGCGCTCGCCCTGATCACCAACACCGGCAGCGATCTCGTGGTCCAGCGCGAGGCCCGCTACCTGGTGCCCGAGCGCGGGGTGAGCCCGCAGCGGACGGTCGACTACGCGTACGGCTGGGGCATGAACTGGACGCCCGGCCGCAAGTAGTCAGCCCTCGTCGGGCACCGCGTCCGGACGCGTGTAGGTGCGGCCCTTCCAGGCCGCACCCCGGCCCCGGTAGTGCTGCACCGCAGAGTCGACCGTCATCAGCAGATAGAGGGACGCGGTGAACGGCAGCAGGGGAGCGAGCCACAGCGGTTGGCGGTAGTAGCGGAGCATCGGGATGTACGTCCCGGTCATCACCAGCCACGCGAGCCCGCCGACGATCGCGGTCGCCGGATCCCCGGTGGCCACTGCCACGGGCGGTACGAGATAGACCAGCGCCAGCCCGGCGACCGTACCGGCGAGCAGCAGCGGGTTGTGCCGCAGTTGCGCGTAGGCGCTGCGGGAGACCATGCGCCACAGGTCGTGCAGGCGCGGATACGGCCGGACGCTGTCGAGCCGGTCGGCGAGGCCCAGCCAGATGTGCCCGCCGCCGCCCTTCACGGCCCGGGCCAGCGCCACGTCGTCGATGACGGCGTGCCGGATGGCGTCCGGGATCCTGGCCCGCTCGGCGGTGTCCGCGCGCAGCAGCACACAGCCGCCCGCAGCGGCGGCCGTCCGCGTCCCCTTCTCACCGATCCGGCGGAACGGGTACAGCTGCGCGAAGAAGTAGACGAAGGCCGGCACGACCAGCCGCTCCCAGACGCTCTCCACGCGCAGCCGGGCCATCAGGGACACGGCGTCGAAGCCTCCGGTGGCCGCCGCCGCGACGAGCTGTCTCAGGCTGTCGGGCGCGTGGGCGATGTCGGCGTCGGTCAGCAGCAGATATTCGGGGTCACGCGCGCGTGCCAGTCCGATGCCGTGCCGCACCGCCCACAGCTTGCCGGTCCAGCCCGCGGGCGGCTCACCCGGCGAGCCCACGGTCAGCGGGAGCCCGCCGTACCGCTCGGACAGCTCCCGCGCCAGCTGTCCGGTGCCGTCGCGGCTGCCGTCGTCCACGAGGAAGATCTCCGCCCGTCCCGGATAGTCCTGGGCCAGCAGCGAGGGCAGGCTGTCGGGGAGTACGGCCGCCTCGTCCCGCGCTGGGACCACGACACACAGGGACGGCCACGCGCGGGGATCACGCCGGGCGGGCAGCCGTACGTCCGTACGCCAGAAGAAGCCCTGACAGAGCAGCAGCCACAGCCAGGCGGCGAGTGATCCGGCGGCGATCCACACGAAGGCGCTCACCCGCGCAGTCTGCCCCACCGGACCGGCCGGGAAGGGGCCATCGTCTATCGTGGCCGGGTGAAGATCGCGCTGATGGACTCCGGAATCGGCTTGCTGGCGGCCACCGCCGCGGTACGACGGCTGCGGCCCGACGCAGATCTCGTTCTCTCCCTCGACCCCGACGGCATGCCCTGGGGAGTGCGGACCCTCGAGGACCTCATCGGGCGCGCCGTCGCCGTCGCCGAGGCCGCCGCCGCGCATCGGCCCGATGCTCTGATCATCGGCTGCAACACCGCGACCGTGCACGCCCTGCCCACTCTGCGGACCCGTCTGGAGCCCGAGATCCCGGTGATCGGCACGGTTCCCGCGATCAAGCCCGCGGCGGCCGGCGGCGGACCCGTCGCGATCTGGGCCACCCCCGCCACGACCGGCAGCGCCTACCAGCGGAATCTGATCGAGGCCTTCGCCGACGGAGTGAAGGTCACCGAGGTGCCCTGCCACGGGCTGGCCGAGGCCGTGGAGCACGCCGACGAGGACGCCATCGCCACCGCCGTCACCGCGGCGGCCGCCCTGACGCCCGAGGACGTGACGACCGTCGTCCTGGGCTGCACCCACTACGAACTGGTCGCCGAGCGCATCCGCGCCGCCGTGCAGCGCCCGAACCGCCCGCCGCTCGTCCTGCACGGCTCCGCCGGGGCGGTCGCCGCCCAGGCGCTGCGCCGGATCGGCGCGCTGCCCGCCCCGGAGGCCGACGTCGACGGCACCGTCACCGTGCTGCTGAGCGGACGTGAGGGCCCCCTGCCCGAGCCCGCCCTCGCCTACGAAGAGGGACAGCTGCTCCAGGCGGCCATGCCCGCGCGGTGACCGCGGATCCGGCCAAGAACCCCCGGCCGGCCCAGTCACCGTGCGCGACGAGGTACCCGCGCAGCGAAACCTGAGTACCTTATAGCCATGAGGGACCACCCCCACGGCGCGCACGCGCCGCACCCCGACGTCTGGACCGGACGGGCCACCAACCGCGTCCAGTGGCTGCTGGCGCTCGTCGGGGCCGCGTGCATGGCGCTCGGCATCGAGCTGGCCGTCGACTCGGCCTGGACCTCCGGCGTCGCCCCCCTCGCGATGGCCGTCGTCGGCTGCATCGCGGCGGGCCTGCTGGTGCTGTTCGGCACCCTGGCGTTCGTGCACGTCGCGTTGAAGGTGGACCTGGAGTGCCTCGAGGTGCGCTGCGGCCACATGGGTGTGCCGCGCCGCCGGATCCCGCTGTCGCATGTCGCGGGCGCCGACTTCGCTCCGCTCGTCACCCCGCGCCACTGGGGCGGCTGGGGTTATCGCTGGCGGCCCGAGAAGGGCACCGCGGTCGTCGTACGACGTGGGGAGGGGGTCGTGCTGCGGCTGTGGGACGGCCACACGTTCACGATCACCATCGACGACGCCGAGGCCGCCGTACGGGTCATCCGGGACCGGCTCCGCGCGGGGACCACCGGCGCGGCGCACTGACCTCACACCGGTCGGGGCGGGCGTGCCTCCAGCACGCCGGCGGCTGACGCGTCCGGCATCGGGCGGGCGGTGGCCAGGCCCGCCAGCAGTCCCGCGCCGACCGACACCGTGGTGAAGCTGAGCGCGTTGCCTACCGCGGCGATCGCCGCGAGACCGGTCAGGGCCGCGCCGGCGGTGAGGACGACCGGGGTCGGGCGCGGAGCGCGCCAGAGCGCGAACAGCACCCAGCAGAACGCCGCCGCCAGCAGCACCACCCCGACGACGCCCTGCTCGGCCGCCTGCTGCAAGGGCGCCGAGTGCGGTTTGCCGTCGGAGAGCAGCGTGCCGGTCGCCGTCGTGGACAGCTCTCCGAAGCGGCCCGGCCCCACCCCCAGGGCGGGATCCCGCTCCGCCAGGCGCAGGGCGTCCTGCCACAGGTCCAGCCGGTGCCCGGTGAGCCGGCCCTCCAGCGACGCGGCCAGCCCGTCCGGTACCGCCTTTCCGGCGATCGCCCAGGTCAGACCGGTCACCATGGCCGTGGTCAGGGCCAGCCCCGCGATGCCCACGCCCCGGTGGGGCATCCGGCCGGCGGCGAGGGAGCACAACAGCACCGCGGAACAGGCCACGAGACCCGTGGTGGAACCGAGGGCGGCCGCGGTCACCGCGATGCCGGCGGCCAGCAGGCGCAGGGCGAGGCGCAGGGCGGGCGCGGTGGCGGCCCAGGCCGCGCAGCAGGCGGCGCCCGCCGAGAGGGTGAGCAGGGCGGCGGTCGCCCCGGCCTGGCCGAGCGGCGCAACGATGGCGGGGTCCGGGCCCAGGTGCGGGAGGGTCATCGTGAGGGCGACTCCGCCGAGGGCCGCGGCGCACGGGGCGGCCACCGGCAGCAGGGCGCCGCTGATGCGGCCGGCCGCGTAGCCGGCGGCGACCGCCAGGATCGCGAGCAGGACGCCCTCGGGCCGGCCGTCCTGGACGGTGGCCGTGACCAGGGACCAGGTGGCGCAGGCGCCGAGCACGATGACGCCCGCCGCGTCAGAAACGTTTCGTCTTTCTCCGATGTCTCTGGCGCTCTCAGAACCGGCCGCAGACGTCATCCCTGTGGCACCCACCCCGACCCCCGCAACCCGGTCGTCCCCCGACCGTGCCGAACCCCTTCGACACCGGCCTGACCGGCTCGTACGACACTTGCTCCGGCACACCGTAACGGCTGATGGACGATTTGTGGACGTCTTGGGCAGGAGCGTTACGGCACACCGGGCCGCCGCTGCCCCGGGACCGCGCTGTCGGGGTGAAGGTCAACCGCCGTACACTCCCGGAGTGACCGTCACCGCAACTTCCGTGGACGAGTCGGACCAGGTGAAGCCGCTCGTGCCCGCCCGACGCCGGGTGTGGCTCGCACGCCTGTGGCCCGCTCTCGCCGCGGCGCTCTCCGGAGTGCTGCTCTACGTCAGCTTCCCGCCGCGCACCCTGTGGTGGCTGGCCCTGCCCGCCTTCGCCGTGTTCGGCTGGGTACTGCGCGGGCGGAGCTGGAAGGCGGGACTCGGTCTCGGTTACCTCTTCGGTCTGGGCTTCCTGCTTCCGCTGCTGGTGTGGACCGGCGTGGAGGTGGGCCCCGGCCCGTGGATCGCGCTCGTCGTCATCGAGGCGGTCTTCGTCGCGCTGGTCGGCGCGGGCGTCGCCGCGGTGTCCCGGCTTCCTGGCTGGCCCGTGTGGGCCGCGGCCCTGTGGATCGCCGGAGAGGCGGCACGCGCGCGTGCGCCGTTCAGCGGTTTCCCCTGGGGAAAGATCGCCTTCGGCCAGGCCGACGGAGCGTTCCTGCCGCTCGCCGCCGTCGGCGGCACACCGGTGCTCGGCTTCGCGGTCGTCCTGTGCGGCTTCGGCCTGTACGAGGTCGTCCGGCTCGCCGTCGACCGGCAGCGGACCCGGGCCGTCCAGCGGTCCGCCGCCGCGGTGGCGCTGCTCAGCGTCGCCGTCCCCTTCGCCGCCGCGCTCGCCGCCCAGCCTCTGGTCAGCGACCAGGCCGAGGACGGCACGGTGACCGTGGCGGTCATCCAGGGCAACGTCCCGCGCGCGGGGCTCGACTTCAACTCGCAGCGCCGGGCCGTGCTCGACTACCACGCGCGGGAGACCGAGCGGCTGGCCGCCGAGATCGAGGCGGGCAAGGTCGCCCGGCCCGACTTCGTGCTCTGGCCGGAGAACTCCTCCGACATCGATCCCTTCGCCAACGCCGACGCCCGTACGGTCATCGACAAGGCGGCCAAGGCGATCGGTGCGCCGATCTCGGTCGGCGGGGTCGTGAAGCGCGACGGCAAGCTGCTCAACGAGCAGATCCTGTGGGACCCGGTCAAGGGCCCGCTGCAGACCTACGACAAGCGGCAGATCCAGCCGTTCGGCGAGTACCTACCGCTGCGGTCGATGATCGGCGCGATCAACTCCGAGTGGACCTCGATGGTCCGCCAGGACTTCAGCCGGGGCGACGAGCCGGGCGTCTTCACCGTCGACGGCACCAAGATCGGCCTCGCCACCTGCTACGAGGCCGCCTTCGACTGGGCCGTGCGCGACACCGTCACCGACGGCGCGCAGATGATCTCCGTGCCGAGCAACAACGCCACCTTCGACCGCAGCGAGATGACCTACCAGCAGCTCGCGATGTCGCGCGTGCGGGCGGTCGAGCACAGCCGGACCGTCACGGTTCCGGTGACCAGCGGCGTCAGCGCGATCATCATGCCGGACGGGAAGATCACCCAGAAGACCGGCATGTTCGTGGCCGATTCGCTGGTGCAGGAGGTGCCCCTGCGCTCCTCCGAGACGCCCGCGACCCAGCTCGGCATCCTGCCGGAGATCGCCCTGGTGCTCGTCGCGGCGGGCGGCCTGGGCTGGGCGATCGGCGCCGGTGTGCGCGGGCGACGCGCGGGTGACGTGTAACCGTACGCCCGCCGTACTCCCGAAAGAAGCACCGCAGGTGGCCATGGTGGCCCGTTAGGGTCGTGACCATGGCCATTCCTGACTTCATCCGCACGATCCGGGCCGCGGCCGGGCAGCAGCTGCTCTGGATGCCCGGTGTCAGTGCCGTCGTCTTCGACGACGCGGGACGAGTTCTCCTCGGGCAGCGCGCCGACAACCAGCAGTGGGCCGTGATCTCCGGCATCCCGGACCCCGGCGAGCAGCCTGCCGCCTGTGCCGTGCGGGAGGTGTACGAGGAGACCGGCGTGCACTGCGTCCCCGAGCGGATCGTGATGGTGAAGTCGGGCGGGGAGGTCACCTTCGAGAACGGTGACATCTGCCAGTTCATGGACGTCTGCATACGCTGCCGGGCCGTCGGCGGCGAGGCGCGGGTCAACGACGACGAGTCGATCGAGGTCGGCTGGTTCGACGTGGACGCCCTGCCCCCGCTCAGCGAGTACCAGCTGTTCCGGATCAAGCAGGCCCTGTCGGACGAGCCCACATGGTTCCAACCCACGACCAGCGACTGAAGTATGGGTTCAGACCACATGGGGCGCGGCGGGAGCGCTGCCTAGGGTCGGGGCATGACCCCGTCCAGCGCCGCTCTTCCGGCACCCTCCGCCCCCTCGCTCGACCTCGGCGGCCGCACCGCCCTCGTCACCGGCGCCGCCGGTGGCATCGGCCGCGCCTGCGCCCTGCGGCTCGCGGCCGCGGGGGCAAAGGTCAGAGCGGTCGACCGGGACGCCGCGGGCCTGGAGGCACTCGCCGAGCGGTGCCGGGGCCTCGCGGGCACCGTCGAGCCCCACCCCCTGGACCTCACCGACCTGGACGCCGCCGAACTCGCCGCGGCCGGCACCGACGTCCTCGTCAACAACGCCGGACTGCAACTGGTGCGACCCCTGGAGCAGTTCCCGCCCGACGTCTTCCACACGGTCCTCACCGTGATGCTGGAAGCGCCGTTCCGGCTCATCCGCGGCGCCCTGCCCCATATGTACGGCCAGGGCTGGGGCCGTATCGTCAACGTCTCCTCGGTCCACGGGCTGCGCGCGTCCGCCTACAAGGCGGCCTACGTCTCCGCCAAGCACGGTCTGGAGGGCCTGTCCAAGACGGCGGCCCTGGAGGGGGCGCCCCACGGCGTCACCTCGAACTGTGTGTGCCCGTCCTATGTGCGCACCCCGCTCGTCGAGAAGCAGATCGCCGACCAGGCGCGGGCGCACGGCATCCCCGAGGAACGGGTCCTGAGCGAGGTCATGCTCCAGGACAGCGCGCTGAAGCGGCTGATCGAGCCGGACGAGGTCGCCGAGGCGGTGGCGTATCTGTGCAGTCCGCAGGCGTCCTTCGTCACCGGCACCTCGATAGTCATGGACGGCGGCTGGACGGCGCACTGAGACATCGGCGTTCATCCACAAGGGCTGGTTGTCCACAGGGGCTGACAGGGCGACGGTGTGATGAGTAATCCTGTGCGCATGTCCCGCGATCACGTGCAGTCCGCAGAGCGCTCCGCCGGCCCTTCACCGGACGGCGGGGCCGAGGCGCCCTTCCTCGAGCTGCTGGCCCGAGGCGCCTCGGCCGACGCCTACGAGCAGCCGGTGCTGCGCGCCCGCGCCGAGGGACAGCCCGCCGAGCGGATCGCCGCGCTGGAGGCGGCCAAGCTCCTCGCCCTGCGGGTCCGCTCCGAGCTGGAGGGCCGGCGCAGGCGAGAGGCCGAACTGTCCGCGCTCTTCGAGACGGCCCACGACCTGGCCGGCCTGCGGGACCTGGACGCCGTACTCCAGGCGATCGTGCAGCGCGCGCGCTCGCTGCTCGGCACCGATGTCGCCTACCTCAGCCTGAACGACCCCCAGCGCGGCGACACCTACATGCGGGTGACCGAGGGCTCGGTCGCGGCCCGCTTCCAGCAACTGCGCCTCGGCATGGGGGAGGGCCTCGGCGGACTCGTCGCCCAGACGGCCCGCCCCTACGTCACCGACGACTACTTCCAGGACGACCGGTTCCGGCACACCATCAGCATCGACTCCGGAGTGCGGGACGAGGGCCTGGTGGCGATCTGCGGGGTGCCGCTGATGCTGGGGCACCACGTCATCGGCGTGCTGTTCGCGGCGGACCGGCGGGCCCGGGTCTTCGAGCGGGAGCAGATCGCCCTGCTCGGCTCCTTCGCGGCGCTGGCCGCGGCCGCCATCGACACCGCCAACCTGCTCACCGAAACCCGCTCGGCCCTCGCCGACCTCGAGCGCGCCAACGAGATCATCCAGGACCGCAGCGGGGTCATCGAGCGCGCTTCCGACGTCCACGACCGGCTCGCCGAACTCGTGCTGCGCGGCGGCGGGGTGCACGACGTGGCGGCGGCGGTCTCCGAAGTCCTCGACGGCACCGTCGAATTCACCGAGTACGCCCCCGCCGGCGCCGTGGAGACCTCCCGCGCCGAGGGACACGCCGTACGGCACCAGGAGGACTGGATCGCCGCCGTCGCCGCGGGCGGCGAACTCCTCGGCGCTCTCGTGCTGCGCGGCCACCCCGGTCTCGACCCCGTCGACCAGCGCACACTGGAGCGCGCCGCCATGGTCACCTCGCTGCTGCTGCTCGCCCGGCGCTCGGCCGCCGAGGCCGAACAGCGGGTGCGCGGCGAGCTGCTGGACGACCTGCTGGACTCGCGTGACCGTGACCCGCGCCTGCTGCGCGAGCGTGCGGCCCGGCTCGACGCCGACCTGGACGCCACCCATGTCGTGCTCGCGGCCCGCCTCGACGGCGGGTCCGACGACGCCGAACAGGAAGCCGCCGCCCGCCGCCGCCTGTGGTCCGCGGCCTCCCATCTCGCCGCCACCCGGCACGGCCTGGCCGCGGCCCGGGACGGCGGTACGGTCCTGCTGCTGCCCCTGGAACACGGCGACAGCGCGACGGAGATCGCCCGCCGGACGGCTCAGATACTGGGCGGGGCGGTCCACGAGGCGGTCACGGTCGGTGCCTCCGCCCCGGTCGAGGACCTCGCCACCTACCCCGACGCCGTCGCCGCCGCCTACGAGGAAGGCCGGCGCTGTCTGGACGCCCTGAGGCTGCTCGGCCGCTCGGGAGACGGCGCGGCGGCGGAGGACTTCGGGTTCGTCGGCCTGCTGCTGGCGGGGGACCGGGACATCGCCGGGTTCGTCCACCGTACGATCGGCCCGGTCGTCACCTACGACGAACGGCGCGGCACGGACCTGGTCCGTACCCTGGACGCCTACTTCGCCAGCGGCATGAGCCCCGCCCGTACCAAGGACGACCTGCACGTCCACGTGAACACGGTCGCCCAGCGCTTGGAGCGCGTAGGCCGCCTCCTGGGCGACGACTGGCAGAGCCCGGCGCGGGCGCTGGAGATCCAACTCGCCCTGAGACTGCACCGGTTGTCCGCGCCCGCGACAACGCACTGACCCCCGTACGCAGGTGCGTACGGGGGCCGGGCTCGGGCCGGGATCAGCGGGTGTGAGCGTCCTCCGGGTGCACCGCGGCGGGTTCGGCGTCCTCGGGGGCGGAGTCGATGTCGGCGAGGTCCCGGTGGCGGGTCTCCTTGGCCACGCCGACCGCGATGAGAGTCAGTACGACGGCGGCGATGACGTACAGGGTGATGGGGGTGGAGCTGTCGTAGTCGGCGAGCAGGGCGGTGGCGATCAGCGGCGCGGGGGCGCCGGCCGCGACCGAGGCGAACTGGGCGCCGATGGAGGCGCCGGAGTAGCGCATCCGCGTCGCGAACATCTCGGAGAAGAAGGCGGCCTGGGGCGCGTACATCGCTCCGTGCAGCACCAGTCCCACGGTCACGGCGAGGACGAGATTGCCGAAACTGCCGGTGTCGACCAGGGCGAAGAACGGGAACATCCACAGGCCGACTCCGGCCGCGCCGAGCATGTAGACGGGTCGGCGTCCGACGCGGTCGGACAGGGCGCCCCACAGCGGGATCGACGCGAAGTGGACGGCGGACCCGATGAGCACGGAGTTCAGCGCGGTCTGCTTGGAGACGTCGGCCGCGGTGGTGGCGTAGACGAGGATGAAGGCGGTGATGACGTAGTAGCTGATGTTCTCCGCCATGCGCGCGCCCATCGCGACGAGGACGTCACGCCAGTGGTGGCGCAGCACGGAGACGAGTGGCAGCTTCTCCGCGGCGTCGGACTTGCGCGCCTCCGCCTGGGCCAACGCCTGCTTGAAAACGGGCGATTCATCGACAGACAGACGAATCCACAAACCGACGATCACGAGCACACCGGAGAGCAGGAACGGGATGCGCCAGCCCCAGCTGGTGAAGGCGCTGTCGGAGAGGGTCGCGGTGAGCAGGGACAGCACACCGGTCGCGAGCAGCTGCCCCGCGGGCGCGCCGGTCTGCGGCCAGGACGCCCAGAATCCGCGCCGTCGTGCGTCCCCGTGCTCGGAGACCAGCAGGACGGCGCCGCCCCACTCGCCACCGAGCGCGAAGCCCTGCACCAGGCGCAGCACGGTCAGCAGCACGGGAGCGGCCGTGCCGATGGTCGCGTGGGTGGGCAGCAGACCGATCGCGAAGGTGGCCCCGCCCATCAGCAGCAGGCTCAGCACCAGCAGCTTCTTGCGCCCGAGCCGGTCACCGTAGTGCCCGAACACCAGGGCACCGAGCGGACGCGCGGCGAATCCGACGGCGTACGTCAGGAAGGACAGCAGGGTGCCGACCAGCGGGTCGGAGTCCGGGAAGAACAGCTTGTTGAAGACGAGGGCGGCGGCGGAGCCGTACAGGAAGAAGTCGTACCACTCGATCGTCGTGCCGATGAGGCTGGCCGCGACAATGCGCTTGAGATTGCCGGGCGTTGGGGGAGCGGTTGCTGCGGAGGCCATGTGCGCCACTTCCTCGTGTGCGGTGGGGACGGGTACGTGTTCGCACACGGTAGGAACGTGCAGGTCAGGGGCACATGTGGTGGGGCAACATAGTTCTGGGAGTGGCTATGCGTGCTGCCACCATGCCTTTTGGTGTCGGTCGTCGCACTCGGTGTATCCGGCTGCGCGTCCGTGCACTCGTCCACCCTGACCTGGTCAGCCCGCGCGGACGGTCAGGGGCGTCGGCCCCACGCCATCAGCATCCCCGGGCCCAGTTCCGCGAGCCCGGGCGAGGCCAGGTAGTCCAAGGCCTTCTCCACGGTCGCGGTGTCCACCCGGCCCGTCTCCTCCAGCGCGGGGCGCATCCGTTGCCACGTCTGGGACCAGAAGCGGGCCAGGGGACCGTCGGGGATCAGCGGCGGGCAGTACAGTTCCGCGGCTACGTCCGTCAGGCCCTCCTCCCGCAGCGCGTGGGGGTAGGCCGGTACGCCGGAGATGTCGGTGCCGATCGTCGTGCGGAGGGCTTCCCACATGGCGTCCATCGTGTGCCGGTAGGGGGAGGAGCCGTCGAGGCTGTCGGGCAGTTCCACCGCGTCGCCGAGCAGGATCCGGCCGCCCGGATTCAGCAGGCCCGCCAGCCGGGAGATCAGGCGACGGCGTCCGGGCAAGTGCATCAGTACGAACCGGGCGTGGATGACGTCGAACGTGCCCAGGTCCAGGGTCTCGTCCGTGAGGTCCGCCGTGAGCACCCGCAGGCCGGGTTCCGTGAGTCCGGTCAGCGCGCTGGTGTCGCGGTCCAGGGCGACCACCTCCGCCACCCCGGCCTCCCGCAGCAGCCAGCGCGCCACCGTTCCCGTACCGGCTCCCACCTCCAGACAGCGCAGGCCCGGTCCGGCGCCCAGCGCGCGCAGGCGGTGGGTAGTGACGGGGTCGTAGACCAGTGCCGCATCATCGATGCGCTCTGCCTCGCGGGGGTGCTCCGCGTCGAACAGGGTCTCGCCGTACCGGCCGCGTCCGGCGTCCGCGTCAGCGTGGGCCGAGCCCTGGCCACCGTGCCCGCCGTCCGCGCCACCGTGGGCCGAGGGATCCGTCGAGTGCATGGTCCGACGCTAGAGCCGCCGTCCGGGCACGGCCATCGGGGGCGCGCGGGGTTCGGCGTCCGCAGACCCGGCAGGGCCGCCTCAGCGACCTGGGCGGCTCCGATTGAGTGGACTCCCCTGAACGGGTGCTGCAACCGCGCTTCCGCCCGGTAACCGATGGGTGAGGTTCCCGTCAGATCCCCCCTGAACCAGAAGAGGTGCCCCCGCCGTGTGCCGTCCCCCCTCCCGCCGTGTGTTCGCAGCGGCCCTGCTCGTGGCCTCCATGCTCACCCCGCTCGCGGTCACGCCGGCCACCGCCGTCCCCGCCGCCGGCGCCCACCGGCACGACAACGACAACCCCTCGCAGCACGGTCTGGGGCCCGAGCTCACCGCCCGGCTGGACAAGGCCATCGAGGACGTCCGCCGCAAGACCGGGATCCCCGGCCTGGTCGTCGGGCTGTGGATGCCGGGCAAGGGGCGCTACGTCCGTGCGACCGGCGTCGCCGACACCGCCACCGGACGGCCGATGACCAGCGACATGTACGTGCGCATCGGCAGCGAGACCAAGACGTTCACGGTCACCGCGCTGCTCAAGCTCGTCGACGAGGGCCTGGTCGGTCTGGACGACCCGATCGCGAAGTACGTCAAGGGCGTGCCGAACGGCCGCAAGATCACCCTGCGTCACCTCGCCGAGATGCGCAGCGGCCTGTACCCCTACACGTTCGACTCCGACTTCCAGTACGACCTGATGAGCGACCCGAACGGCACGTACACGCCCCAGGAGCTGCTCGCCTACGGCTACAAGCACAAGAACACCTCCGCCCCGGGCACGCAGTTCCAGTACTCCAACAGCAACCTCATCCTGCTCGGCCTGGTGATCGAGAAGGTCACCGGTCGTCCGCTCGCCGAGGTCATCCACAAGGGCGTGCTCCGCCCGGCAGACCTGCATCACACGAGCTTCCCGGACAACGCCGAGATCCCCGACCCGCATCCGCAGGGCTACACCAACCAGACGCTGACCGGCGAGGTCACCGACTCCACCCACTGGAACCCCAGTTGGGCCTGGGCGGCCGGCGCCATGATCTCGAACCTGCACGACCTGCGCCGCTGGGCGAAGGTCGTCGCCACCGGCACGCTGCTCAGCCCGAAGACCCAGGCGGAGCGGCTCAAGACGCTGCCGACGGGCATCCCCGGCACCAGCTACGGTCTGGGCATCATGAACAGCGGCGGATGGATCGGGCACAACGGCTCCATCCCGGGCTACGAGACGGTGACCGTGTACCTGCCCTCCAAGAAGGCGACGCTGGTGCTGATGATGAACACCGACATCCTCTACCAGGGCCAGGAACCGTCCTCCCTGGTCGCGCGGACGATCACCGAGATCGTCACGCCCAAGAACGTGTACGACCCCGTCCACACGCGGTAGCGGCGCCCCGCCGACTCGCGCAGCAGCGACACCCGCCAGGACCGCGCCGGCACAGCCCCGCCCGGGTCGTGCCGGCGTCGGCCTTCTCCCCGACGCCCCGGAGGTGCCCATGCGGCTGTTCGACGACGCCCTGTTCCAGATGTTCGCCGAGCGTGCCCTGGCGACGATGACCGGCGGCGGCGCGGAGTGGGGCGAGTGCGAGCTCACCGCACGGCGGATCACCGACGGCGACCCCGACAGCTGGTTCGAGGAGTGGACGGCGACCGCGGCGATGGTGCGGGACTGGGCGGAGGAGAGCGCCGGGGCCGGCCACCGGGTCAGCGCCCGTGAGGCGTACTTGCGGGCCTCCACCTACTTCCGTAGCGCCTACTACCCGCTCTTCGGCGCGCCCGTGGACCCCCGGCTCACCGACGCGGCCACGCGGGAGCGGGACTGCCTCGCCCGCTTCGCCGAGTTGTGCGCTCCGCCGCTCCAGCCGGTCAGGGTGCCCTTCGAGGGGACGTACCTGAACGGCTACCTGTGCCCCGCGTAGGGGGCGGTGCGGGCGACCTCGTCCGCGAGCCCATGGGTTCCAGCCGATCACCGCCAGCCGGGCGGCGTCCACCTCGGGCAGCGTCACCGCGTGGTCGATCACGGGGCCGCAGGACGTTCTCCCAGCCGGGGCGCATCGTCAGCCCCTGCCCGGCCAGGGCCAGCCCCTGACCCGGACCGGACCGTCTGCCCGACGTGGATCCCGCCGAGCTGGAGCCGTACCTCGCGTCGCCGGCCGAGTCTCCGGCCACGCGTTGGCGGCTGGTACAGCGCGGACTGTGGGTGCACGGGCTGAAGAGCCTGGGCGAGTACGTCGTCGAACTGGACCGCTACGGGCTCTCCGACGTCGTATAGAACATCAGCTGCCCGACGCTGCTCACCGCCGGCGAGGGCAATCCGACCGCCGGTCAGGCGGAGACGCTGTACCAGGCACTGGACTGCCCCAAGACCCAGTCGGGCCTGACGGGTGATCTTCGTGCGAGTCGGCGACGCCCGGTCCGCCGCGCGGGCGGGCCCGGCGAATACTCCGGCCATGAGACGAGCCCGTTCCACAGCACGGTCGCGCCTTGTCGCGGCCACCGCAGTCACAGCCCTCCTCGCCCTCCTAGCCCTCGGCACCCCGGCCGTCGCAGGCAGCGCGACGGACGGCGGCGGTCACCACCGTCGGCCCTGCGTCGGCTCGGACGTGCCCGACGACGGCCCGGCACGCGAGATCCTGCGCATCGCCCAGCGCGCCAAGTCCGAACTGGACCTGAAGTCGGTGATCCTGCGGGTCAGCGTCGACGGCCACGAGGTCGTCACCACCGCGCTCGGCGAATCGATGACCGGCGTCCCGGCCGAACCCGCCATGCACTTCCGGAACGGCAACATCGCCATCTCCTACATGGGCACCGCCCTCCTCCGTCTGGTCGACCAGGGCAAGGTGAACCTGGACGACCCCGTCGGACGGTGGCTGCCCGGCCTGAAGGACGGCGACAGGATCACCCTCCGTATGCTCGCCGCCTCCACCACCGGCCTGCGCGACTACGTCCCCGACCCGGGCTTCGTCGAGGCCGTGGTCGCGAACCCGTTCCGGCACTGGACGGCCAAGGAACTCGTGAACATCTCCACCCGCCAGGAGCGGTGGTACGAGCCGGGCACCAACTGGAACTACTCGCACGCCAACTTCGTCCTCCTCGGCGCCGCCCTGGAGAAGATCACCCACACCAGGCTGGACCACCTGCTGCACCGCGAGATCATGGGCCCGCTCGGCCTGCGCGAGACCCGCAACAGCTTCACCCCCGACATCCCGACGCCCGTCCTGCACGCCTTCACCTCGGACCGCGGGACCTATGAGGAGTCCACGTTCTGGAACCCCTCGTGGACCACGGCACCCGGCGCGGTGCAGACCACCGACATCTGCGACCTGGCCCGCTCGGCCTCCGCGATCGGCTCGGGTGAGCTGATCTCCCCGTCCTCCTACGAGGAGTTGCTGAACCCGGGGACGGTCGGCCTCGGCCACGAGACCGCCAAGTGCCCGGCGACGGTCTGCCTCGCGCAGACCGAGGAGACCCACTACGGCCTGGGCGTCCTCGTCCTGGGCGACTGGATCGCCCAACACCCGCTGTTCTTCGGCTACTCCGCCTCGATGGCGTACCTGCCGTCCGAGCGCCTGTCGATCGCGGTCTCGACGACGAAGGGCACCAAGGCCACGGACGATCACTCGGCCCACACGGTCGTCCAGCGCATCGCCGCCGCGCTCACCCCGGACCACCAGATCCCCGACTTCGGCTGACCCCACGGCTCGGGGGACCTTCGGACACAGGTGCCTTGGCGACCGTATGAGCAACAGCGGGAGCACCTCGTGGCCGAGGGCCACCACCAGACCGACGATCACCACGCGATGCCGAGCCACACCCACGGCGCGGCGAGCGGAGCGAAACCGGTGAGCGGTCCGGCACGCCCGGCGCCGGGCGAGCGTACGGTCGAGTTCCACAGGACGAAGGAGACCGCCGTCATCATCAGCGCCAGGTAGGCGGCGGCCACCCCGCCCTGCCAGGTCGCGTGCAAGGACACACCCCACGGGCCGTGTCGGCGCAGCACCGGCACCGCGCTCAGCGTGACGCGGCCTCACAGCCCAGGGCCAGCGCCGCTGGTCCGCGGTAACGAGATCGACGAGGGCATCGCCGTCATCGGCGAGGCACAGCGCGCCCTGCGCTCCGGCGCGTGACGTGAACAGTGTCAGCGCAGGGCCTGGCCGATGGGACCGGCCACGCTCGCGTGGGAGAGGTACTGGGCGATGTCGTGCGCCTTGTCCTTGGCGTTGGTGACTTCGGGCTGGTCCACCTTGCCCCATCGCTTGTCGCGCAGCGGACAGCCGATGGCGACCGCGTCGGCCGGGCTGAAGGCGTTCACCCACGCACGGACGTCGGTGGGCCGGTGCGGTCCGCGGGCCAGCAGGCGGCTGTTGACCGCGTCCATGCCCAGTGGGCTGCCCACGGTGACGAGCACGACCTGGCCGATCCCGGCCGGCAGCCGGCCGAGCAGATCCATGCCGACGACGGTGCCCAGGCTGTGCGTGACGAAGACGAGATCACCCTGAGCGGGCAGGGTCGCGGACACGGCGTCCAGCACCGCCTCCCGGACGCGCGGCTCGCTCAGGTATTTCGCCACGTCCTTGAAGACCGTGTCGATGGTCCACTCGTCGACGTCCGACCTGGCCGCCACCCAGCCGAGTGCGCGCCGGAAGGTGCGGACCGCGCCGTCGAGGCTCTCGTCGGCCGTGTACACCTCTTCCGGCATCCCGGTCCTGGTCGCCGCCTCGAGGAGCATCTGCTCGTACGCCTCGGCGTCCTGGGCCGGTGGGGTGTGGGCGACGGATTCGTGCGTGCCCATCAGTTCGGCCAGCCGGTCGCCGTAGTACGGGAACCAGGCGTCGGCCGGGTCGACGGTGGGCAGGCCGGCGTGGGTCAGGCCTTGGTTGAGCCCTCCGGCCCATGCGCGGCGCAGAGCCTCGGGGTCCTTGCCCTGCTGGCTCCTGCCGTGCAGGAACACGAGTCGGCGGGTGCCGCCGAAGGCGGTGTCGCGGCCGGGGAGTCCGGTGCGGGCCGCTCGTTCCGCCACGCCGACGCCTACGGGTCGCGTGATCGCGGCAGCGTTCTGCGTGCGCCCCGGCGCTTCCTGGGGCACGGGGCTGCCGAGCCCGGACTCGGGACCCATCTCCGCCAGCAGCGCGTGTTGTGCGGGCGTCGGCCGCAGGGACGCCACATGGCGCAGGACGGAGCTGATGCGTACGCCCTCGTTCGCCACCCAGGACAGGGTGTCCTCGCCGTCGCTCGGCTGCCACGCCGTGCCGTCCTTGCGCAGGGGCTGTCCGTTCGCGTCCGTGTCGGGCACGCCCATGTGATGGAGGGCCACGACCTCCCACTGGTCGTTGAAGACGGGAGAGCCCGAATTGCCGGGCTCCGTGTCCGTTCGGTAGTGCAGGAAATCGTCGAGCCGCGTGATGAGCTTGTTGTCGCGCAGCGCGATCTCCTTCAGCCGGCCGCTGGGGTGGCCGATGATGTTCACCAGCTCGCCGACGACCAGCTTCCCGGTGCGGACGCTGAGCCGGTTCCAGCCGAACACCTCACCCGGCGGCACGTCCCCGTCGGCCGGGGCGAGCGCCACCAGGGCGAAGTCCAGCGGCTCATGGGCGAGGAACAGGTCGTCCGGGGCGAGTTCCACCCGGACGACGTCGTCGGGAGCGCTGTCGACGCCGATCTGGGCGTCGAACTCCGCAAAGCAGGCCTTGGCGAAGTCGGCCTGCGGCAGGACATGGTGATTGGTCATCAGCAGCCTGGGCGAGACCAAGAAGCCGGTGCCGAGCGGTAGTTCGCGGCCCGCGCGGCGAAGGGTGAGACGTGCGACCGTTCTGGCCGCGCGGGCGCCGCGTGGCAGGAAGTTCGCCGCCTGGAGGTCGTTGGAGAGGCCGATGATCCGCTCATGGGCCTGCGGGAGGTCCAGCGGTTCGGCGTGGATCTGAGCGACGACGGCCGCCGCGGCCACGCCGCCCCGGCTGAGGATGCGCTCGGCCCGGGCGGCCAGCGCCTGCGGTGTGTCGGGGAAGGACACACCCTCCGCGGTCCGTGCCTCGGCCCGCTCGCGCGCTTCCGTCGACTCGCGGTACCGCCTTGCGGTGTCGGCGACTTGGCGACGCTGTTCCTCTTGGGACTTCTCGAGTTCCGGCACGTCAATCGTGGGCATCTCTTCCCACCTCCGTGTGCGTACGGATGTGCGGCGGCGGCACGGAGCCGGGGAATCCGGCGTCGTGCCGTCGCCTGGATCTCTCAGCCGCCTAGACCATGCCGACCCACACGCACGGGCCCCCGGGCGGGCAGCTCCATCCGCGTGTGTCGCGACCGGCCGAGGTGACGGGGTCGGCGACGTGGTGGCCGGCGGGGAACTGAGACTCCATGTAGTGTCCGATGACTCCTTCGGGCTGGTCGACGGGGTCGTACGTCCCCACGACCACCAGATAGGGCTCGTAGAGATCCCACCTGCGCTCGATGGTGGACGCCTGGATGGGAAGTTCGAGGCGGATGCCCGCCGCGCCGCGTGATGCGGACGGCCGGCTCCTGTTGGGCTCCTCGTTCATCCTGATGTCCTTTCAGCCGCCGCACCGGCGGTGGGCCGTGGGCCGCGCCGCCGGCACACGGAACTCAGTCGAACAGTGAGCCGATCGCCGAGCCGGCCAGACCGAGCAGCGGCAGGATGGGCAGATTGGGCTCGACGCCGTCGGCATCGTCCCGCTGCCCGTCGCAGTCGGTGGGGGTGCGGTTGACAGCGGGCGTCTGGAAGGGCGTCCGAAGCGCGGTGACCGGCCCGGTGGCGGGCCGCCGCGGTGTGAGCTCGTCGTTCATGACGCTGTCCTCTCAGTGTATGGGAACGCCCGGCCTACAGCACGGCGTCCAGGGCACCCCGAGCGGCCTTGCCCAGGGACGCCCACGGGATGTCTCCCCAACCCCAGTTGGCCTCGACGCCGTCGGCGTCGCCCCGGGGGGCCGGGCCTGCGGGAGCCCGGTCGATCGCGGGCGTCTGGTACGGGGTCCGCAGTGCGGTGGCGGGTGAGGGAGAGCCCTCACGCCACTTCTCGGTCGCGGTCATGATGCTGTCCTTTCCGATCCGGATGCCGGTGAGCGGGGCGGACGGCCTCGCTCGCCGACGTGCTGGGCGCTTCCTCGAGCCCTCAGCCCAGGAGGCTCATTGCCGTCTTCAGGAGGTTGCCGAAGCCGAAGTCGGCCTCGACGCCTCCCGCGTCGTCACCGTCGGCGCCGCGGGCCACGGTGGGGTTCCGGTCGATCGCGGGCGTCTGGAACGGAGTGCGCAGAGCCGCGGGCCGCGTGGGCCTCTCCTCGAGGGTGAATTGCGGGTCGTGCATGGTTCTCTCCTCTCACCTGTGGGTTGGACCGGCGCGCGATCGCCGCCGGACGTCTTGCGTTGCTAGCCGCCCATGCCCCGGCACATGTCACGGGCCGAACCGGTCAGGTCCGCGCACATCGACCTGGCGGCCTCCGCTCCGTGGCCCTCGGCACCGTCGGCCGGCGCCTGCCACTGTTCGCGGTGCACCGCCGGGGCTTGCGGGGGAACCGAGAGCTGGGGGCGAGGTGGTGAGTCGTGCATGACGTCTCCCTGATGGATGGGGTACGGCGGTCAGAAGCCGCCGATGAACTTGTGGACGGGCGCGAGGCTCACCGGGAGCTCGTCGCTGACGTCGTAGGTGAACAGGAACGAGAGATTCGCCCTGCGGTCGTTCTCGGGGTCGAAGAAGGTGATGACGACGTCCTGGCAGTCGGAACCCGGACGGCAGAACGGACTCTTGGTGACCGTGATGGTGTCCAGGGAGTAGAGGTGCTCGTCGTTGGCGCCGGGGACCTGGTTGGCCGCCAGCATGCCTTCGGCCATCTCCTTGCCGACCTCGAAGGCGTTGGTGCCGGCGAAGTTCATCGCCCGGTCCGCGGAGCTCTGTCCGAGGTTGCGGAACTGCCAGTAGATCTTGTCCAGGAAGGCGCGGATGGTCTTTGCCGGGTCGGGCGATTTCTCGCCCTCGACCCGGATCTTGCGGCGCTCCAGGTCCTTCTTCAGCGCTGCCGTCACCGCGTCGACGAAGACGTGCTCGTTCCACGTGTACAGACCACGGCTCTTCACCTCGACCACCGGGACGACCTGGCCGGAGAACAGGCGCACCGTCCGGTCGGTCAGCACTCCGGGCACCGAGACCCGCGAGACGTGTGCGGGGCTCTCCCGGTCCTCGATCTGGCCGACGATGGCGTCACGGAACGTCCGGTAGACCGTGGACACCGGGGGATAGGACAGGGTCGCGAGCATGTCCGTCAGCTGGGACCCCACGTCGTTCACGGCCTTCTCGGCGTTGCCGCGCACCGCGTCGGGCTGCGCCTCGCGGTTCGTGATGATCGGCTGGGTCCAGTCCATGCCGACCGGGGACTCCGCCTCCAGGGCGTAGATCGGCGTGGCGTCCATGTTCAGGGTCCAGGTGAGCTTGTCGCACGCCCAAGGGTTCTTGGCCAGGTAGTCGTGGAGTTGCCGGGGGTCGTAGACGTTCGGTGCGACCTCCTGCTCCGGATGCTCGGAGGTGGCGGGCCTGAACACATCGGGCATCTGCTGCCGGAAGCTGTCCCTGCGGGCCTCCGTCCGGTAGTCGAAGCCGATCGTGCCGATCGCGAAGATGAGCTGGCGTCCGTTGCCGTTGCCGTTGCCGTTCGCGACCGTGCCCATGCTCGCCGACGTGCCCCCGCTCGCGTTTCCGCCGCAGGTGCCGCCGCAGTCGGGGCACGAGGGGCGTACGCCTTGTTCGACGGGGACCGGCGCCGGTTGAGTCATCGGCGGTGCCTGAGGGGCGTCCGCCGGGGGAACGGGCGGTGCCGGCGGCTGTGCGGCGGGCTGGACTCCGGCCGGGGGCACCGCCTGCTGAAGGGCCGGCGCCGCCATCTGCTGGGGCGCTTGCGGCATCGCCCCGGGCCAGGCGGCCGGCGCCTGGGCTGCGGCCGGGGCCGTCTGCGGGACCGGCGGCACAGCCGGAGCCGGGGGCTGCTCGGGAGGTGGTGTCGGCGTGGGGGCTGCGGCCGGGGCCGCTCCGGTGGCGGGAGGCGGGGTCGCGGCCGCGGACAGACCCTCGGCCGCCTCCCCGGCGTGCGCGTGTACGGCGTTCGTGTCCATGACGATGGCTGTTCCTTTCGGTTCGGCGTGAGTCGTCCGAGTCGTCGAGGGGCCGCCGATGATGTTCACGGAGTCGCCCCGCGTTGCCCGGGGGACGACCGAGCCCTCTTCCCTGATCAGTTCGAAAGCCCGCGCGGCGGAAAGGCGGCCGCCCAGCAGACGGCGGCACTGCGGCGCGTCGTCCGGGGTGCACGGCGGGCGGCTCGCGGAGGCGAGGATGGCCCGGCCGGCGGCGAGCGGGTCCGGATCACGGCCCTGCGCGATCTGCTGTGCGACGAGCAGCGCGGCCACACCGGTCACCGCCGGGGTGGCGAAGCTGCTGCCGGTCAGCGACGCGAGCCGGCCGCCGGGCGCCGCGCCCTCGATGTCCCGGCCGGGAGCGAGGACGCCGTTCGTCCGGTAGGCGGGACCCCAGTTGTTGAGGTCCAGCGGGTCGCCGGCGGCGTCGGTCGCGCCGACGGCGAGCACGGACGGCGTGGCGGCCGGAGCCTGGAGGCAGTCGCAGCCGTCGTTGCCGACCGCGGCGACCACCAACACCCCGTTCTCCGCGCACCGTCGCAGGGCCCGCTCCAGCATGGCTTCCGCCCTGCCGTCCGCACTGCGCTCGCCGCCGCTGATGTTGATCACATGGGCTCCCGCCTCCACGGCCTGCTCCACCGCCCGCGCGAGGTCGAGTTGCGGAACCCGGGCCACACCTCCGTTGGGGGACTCACGGAACACAGGCAGGACCAAACCGCGGCATCGCGGTACAAGACCGGTCACCGGAGATCCGGGCTGTCCGAACAGAAGGCTGGCCACATGCGTGCCGTGCAGCGACATCAGTCCGGAACCGGCGGCATCCGGCACAAGCGTGGCGAGGCGCGTGAGATCCGCTCCCGCGAAACACGGATGCCCGAAGTCGACGGGGCCGTCGAGCACGGCGACGCGAACCGCCGGGGTGCCCACAAGCCCGGTCTCACCGGGAACCGCGCGAAGTACCGACCGGACGTCCATCCGATCCTCCGTTCCCCGACCTCGTGATCCTTTCGGTTGCGAATCAGGTTTCCCACAAAGATGTTCCGCAGATATTCGACGGAATATGGAATATCTATTTGAGACGCATCTCGGGTGCGTTCGAGGAGCGTTCAGAATCCGTTTTCGATGTGTCGCGAAATTATTTGACCGATGCCGTTTTGGTGATTCTTGAAGTACTCGACGTTGCAGCCATGCCTGGTCCGAGGGGGTCACAGCGGTTGCAGCGGAAAAACGCGTCGAGCACAGTGTTAGCTGTGATGAACGCAGTCCAGCTCGAAATCCTGGGACCATTTGAATTAATCCGTGACGGGCGTTCGGTCGCCGTCCCGGCGGGGGCTCAGCGTCTGCTCGGCCTCCTTGCCGTGCGCGGTGAAGGGATTCACCGGCGGGCTGCCGCGGAGCAGCTCTGGCCGGAGTGCACCCCGCTGCGGGCCGCGGCGAACCTGAGGTCGGCCCTGTGTCAGAGCCGGAAGATCGGCCCGCGGAACGTCGTGGTCTGCGAGGGTCACCGGCTCGCCCTGTCGCCGTGCATCGCCGTCGACCATTGGGAGATCTGCAGGATCGCCCGTCGGCTCCTGGAGCCGGGGGACGGCCTACAGGCCCTCCCCAAAGACCTCGACCGGCTGGTGGAGGATCTCGGTCGGCCCCTGCTCCTGGGGTGGGACGACGAGTGGCTGTTACTCGAACGCGAACGCTGGGACCAGATGCGTCTGTACGCGCTGGAGCACCTGGCGCAGCACTTCCTCGCCGTGGACCGGTTCCTGGCCGCGCACCAGGCGGCCCTCGCCGCCACCGCGGTCGACCCGTTCCGCGAGACCGCCCACCGCATCGCCATCGAGGTCCACGCGGCGGAGGGCAATGTCGCCTGCGCGGTCAAGCACTACCTGGACTACCGCAGGCTCCTGCAGCAGGAACTCAGGGTCTCGCCGTCCCAGCGGATGACCGAGCTGATCCGGGAGTTGACGACGGCATGAGGGGTGGGCTGGTCGACCCGTGCGGATCACCGGCCGGGACGGCACTTGCGGACGGCACCGGCGCCAGCGCGATCAGATCCGGGTGACGATCTCGTCCCGCCACGCCCGATCCGGGAAGGCCGCCGTGTAAAGGCGGGCGCAGCTGTACAGATGCTCGACGAATGCCGCACGGAGCCGCTCGGCGTAGTGAGCGCACAGGGCGTTCACCGGAGAACCCTTCGTCGCCGCGTCGATCACGGCGGCGGCGAGGATTCCGGTACGCAGGGCCTGGGCCGTGCCTGTGCCGCTGAGGGGGTCGCAGCGCAGGGCGCCGGCGCCGACGGTCAGCCACCCGTCCACCCCGTCGGACGGCGGCCGCGCCGGGGCCGGATGCAGGTGGGGGGACGCCGGGAGGGCTACGGCGGTACGCGGCGGGTGCCGCAGGACAGGGCTCAGTCCGCTCTCGTCGAGCAGCCGGGACAGGAGCCCGGCGGGATCGGCGGCAGGGCCGGGCACCATGCCCTGCGCCAGGCACCGGCCGCCGCCGAGCGGCGTCAGCTGGACCCAGCCGAGACGGGCGGTGGCCAGCCGGGCCGTACGCTCGTCCCCGCCGGGAGCCAGCGGCGCTGTCCCGGCCAGCAAGACGCGCCGCCCGTACGTCCGTTGGACGCTGCCCGGAGCCTCGGCCGTCACCCGCCACCCGGGCCCGCCGTGCCACCCGGGCCCGCCGTGCCACCCGGGCCCGCCGCGCCACCCGGGCCCGCCGTGCCACCCGGGCCCGCCGTGCCACCCGGGCCCGCCGTGCCGCTCCGGCTCCTCCCGCCACCCGGGCCCGACGCGCCGCTCCGGCTCCTCCCGCCAGGGCTCAGCGCGCCCGTGGGTGAGGGTGTCGAGCCGTGACCGCATTCGGGCGGCCAGCAGCCCCCCGTCCACGACGCGGGCGGGTTGGGGGAAGCGAGCTGGATCCGCCGTGCCCCATGTCACCTCACGACTGCTCAACTCCCAGGTGCCGTCGAGCAGTCCGACGCCCCACAGGGAGCGCAGCAGATCCAGCGTCGGTCGGGTCAGCAGCAGGGGCCGGGGACCGGCCGCGGCGGGCTCCGGGGCGAGCCGGATCCGGTGCCCGCGAGCGGCGAGCAGCCGGGCGCAGGTGAGCTCGGCGAGACCGGAACCGGTGACCGCGACCCCGGCCCCGCTCATGCGTCGAGCAGCGCGAGCAGGGCCTCGGTCTGGCTCTGCTGGGCGATGATGATCTGCCGCGTCCGCAGATCGGCGAGGTCGCGCAGCTCCCGCTGCGCCTCGATCGCAGCGCGCGCGGCGTCCCGCGCGACTTCCCCGTCCGCCGCCGCGGGAGCCCCCGCCTGAGCGAAGGCGGCGGGCAGCGTGAACCTGGGTCCGACGCCGCGGGCCGCCAGCATGTGGTTGATCTGATGGAGGTTCTCCATGGCCGTCCGGGACTGCTGGATCAGCACGCCACCGGCCCGGTCCTGCAAGGCGAAGGTGCTGTGCAGGAGCCCGAGCAGCAGGGCGTAGTACTGGTCGCTGAGGGTCAGCAGCTGGGTCTGCAGCGGGCTTCCGTCACCGGCGCCCAGGGACCGCAGGTACTGCGTGGGGGCGAAGGGCGCCAGGTGGGACCGTACGGCGGTGAACCGATGGAAGTGGTCCCCACCCTCGTCGATGATCAGCTTGATCAAATGGGAGAGCCGGTCGTGCTCGGGGAACAGCTCCGGCTGCCGCACGAGGCTCTGGTGCAGTTGGACGTACATGCCGTCGACGCCCGTGCCCGCGTTCCGGCTCGGTGCCTCGACCTTGATGAACCAGTCGAGCTGCTCGGGGGTGAGCGGGCGCCGGTCCACCGTGTGTTCCCCGTCGCGGTCGATGGTGGCCGCGCGGCCGACGACCGGTGGCTGCCCCAGCGTGCCCAGCGCCTCGTTGACCCAGCGCAGATGCCGCATCTCGTCGACCGCCACTTGGAACACCTCTTGGGCGGCCCGGTGCGCGGCCCGGGTGAGGCGACTTGGTTCCGGCGTGGTCGGCAACTCCCTCGGGGCGTTGAGCGAGTAGTGCGCGTAGAGGTACTCCATGCACAGCGCGTGTTCCACCGTGGCGAGGGTGCGCAGTTTGTCGATCACCACGGCTCGGCTCAGGAGTTCGGCTGCCGGGGGCTCCTCGATTCCCCTGCTGTCGTCCTCGCGGTCGTTGAGCACGACCGGAAGGACGTTCCAGTCCTCGATGAGGTCCGCATAGGTGAACTCGCTCCTCCTGCGCGGGCCTTCCAGGTTGGGCGGACTGTCGTCGTTGTCCAGGTCCGGCACGGGCGTGCGGTCCTTGCGGAGGAAGTTCATCTGCGGGACGGCGCCGTCCGCGCTGCTGGTGACATCGGGTTTGGAGGACGCCCAGTAGAAGCACATGCAGTCGCGGAAGTCGTACTGCCAGGGTGCGCACATGCTGCGGGTCAGGTCACCGGGTTCGTAGGCCTCCGGGTCGATCACCCCCTCGGGGGTGAGGTATTCGGCCCGCTCGGTGACCAGGACGGCCAGTCTGACCCGGCCGCCCTGGCCCCGGAGGACGAAGCTGTCGTTGTCCGTCCGCCGCTGGTTGAGCCCGGCGACGGTGGACGATCCGGTGGAGGGGTTACCCGGGCCGGGGCCCAGCAGGACGGCGATGGTGCCGGGCAGCAGGTCGTGCACCGCGCGCCACGCACCGAGCCCCGAGCTGCCGCGGCAGTCGACCGGGACGACTTGGCCCTCGGTCTGGTCCACCGTGGTACGCCCGCACACCGCCCAGATGTACAGCGGACGGTCGGGGTCGGTGAGGTCGGCGGTGGTGAGTCCCTCGGCCTCGGGCACGCCGCCGGAGACCTCCAGCACACGCGAGCCCTCACGTCGGTGGAAGTCGACGAGGAGGCCGGGGAAGAACCGCTTGTCCAAGTTGCGCTGGTCGAGCTCCAGCCCGGGGAAGCAGTTGTCGACACCGCTCTCCGGGCGGGTACCTGACGGATTGCCGCGCACGATGTGGTCGGCGCGGGCGGTGAGATTGCGCGGGAAGATCTTCTCGCCGGGAGGCGGCAGGTCGGGCATGGCTGATCCTTCAGACGGTGCTGACGGTGCTGGTGGCGGGGTACGGGTCGGACTGCTGGAAGAACCCGGGAGAGACTTCGGCGAGTTCGACGTAGGCACGCAGGCAGAAGGCCAGCCAGCCGCGGATGTAGTCGCAGCCCGGGCGGCCTCGGCGGCTCACCTCGTGGTAACAGCCGCCGCCGCACAGATAGCGCGCCCAGCAGGAGCGGCACGGTTGCGACCGGTCGACGTGGCGCTCCGTCAGATGCCGCTGACGCAGGCTCGTGTCACTGCCCTCCGCGACGGAGCCCATGGCGAAGGCAGGGTCGTCGACGAGGCGGTGGCAGGCGTACAGACCGCCCTCGGCCGATGCGCTGAGGTACCCGGCGCCCGCCCCACAGGGGTAGGGGCGATGCGTGCCCCGGTGCAGTTGACGCAGAGCGGTCTGGAAGTTCCCGAAGGGGTAGTGCCGTCCGGCCGACAGCTCGCGCAGCGCGGTCTCCCCGCACTCCACCATCCGCGCCAGGAAATCCTGGAACGCCCCCGCGTCGACCTCGTAGGCGGGATCGGGCGCGCTCACCACCGCGGCGAAGCCGACCTCGTCGAAGCCCAGACCGATCCCGTGCTCCAGGATGTCCAGCAGTCGTCCGGTGTACGGCGTGACGCTCACCCGTGCGCTCAGGTGGCGGGGCCGGCCGTGCCGGGCCAGTACGGCCAGTCCGGCGCGCAGCTGGTCGTAGGCGCTGGCCCCGCCCGGGGCGCGGCGCAGCGCGTCGTGCCCTGTCCGGTCACCGTCCAGACTGACGGTGACGGTGAAGGGGTGCTCGGCGAACAGCCGGGCGTCCTCGGGCCGTACGGTCGTCAGGTTGGTGGTCAGGGCGAAGCGGACCGGGTTACCGGCGGACGCCGCCGCCGAGGTGGCGTGGGCGACGACCTCGTGCACCAGGTCCCGGGCGAGCAGGGGCTCACCGCCCATGAACCCGACCACCACGTCCGCGCCGGGCGCGGCCTCGGCGAGCAGCCGGTCCACCGCGGCGAACGCCGTGGCGCGGGACATGGCACGAGCGCTGCCGCCGAACCGGCCCTCGTCGGCGTAGCAGTGTCCGCAGCTGAGGTTGCAGGCCTGCATGATGTTCAGCGAGATCGAGGCCAGGGGCGGGGGCTCGGCCGGGGTGCCGTCGATGCGGCGCTCACCCCACAGCGGCAGATCCAGTGCACGGGCCAGTTCCGTGACCGATTCGTGCGGGACCTTGGTCCATTCCTCCACCTGGGCGGCGAGTCGTTCGGGCAGGTCGTAGACCCGGCTGCCGTCGGCCACGAAGAGATGCGCGCCATGGGCGCTGCGGAAGACCTTGACCTCGGCCGAGACGTCGGGGGGAGCGCTGGGGGTCGGTTCCTCGGGAGGGCGCCGGCCGATCTGGAGCAGTACGGTCATGTGCCGGCCTCCGTGGCCTCGCGCAGCGAGCGTGCCCAGCCCTCCAGGAGGTCGTACTGACGGCGTGTGAGGTGCATGGCGGCGCCGTCCGCGCCGCGCATGTCCACCGGCATCTGCGCGTTGAACGAGGGATCTCCCGCGGGTTCGCGGATCACCGCCCGGATGAGGTCCGGCCGTTCTCGCAGCAGATCCTCCAGCATCTCCAGTGCCACGAACCTGCGGTGGTGCCGTCTGCCCTGCTCGGTCAGCCCGAGGAGTACGCCGTCCAGCGGCACGGCACGGGGCAAGGCCTGGAAGATGCCGTTCATCACGTCGAGATTGACATTGCCCATGGTCTCGAGGATCCGCTCGAACAGATCGCGCATCTCGCGGGCCGTCAGGTCCCTGTCCGCCAGGTACTCGGGTTCGTGCACGTCGTCGCGCTGGACACGGTCGGCCAGTCCGTCGGCGATGGAGATGAAAGGTCTGCGGTCCGGGGAGAAGACGGGTGGGCAGGCCACGACCCGGGCCGTGGCACTGGGGCCGCCGGTGAGGGCCACGGTCACCAGGCCGTCGCAGACGTCGTCGACCAGACCCACCGATTCCTGGTCCTCGGCGCCCGCGAAGAGTCCGCCCGGCACGGTCCGGAGATCCGTGTCCCGCAGAGGCCAGCCGCACCATTCCGCGTCCGGGTTGAGGATCCGTCGGCCCGGTTCCACCCGGTAGTCGCTGTCCGGGGGCAGGTCGGACGGTCCGTAGACCACTCCCGCCGCGGGTGTGAACCGGAGCCGCAACTCGGGCAACCTCTCATTCGGCACCGGGACCTGGACGGAGCCGAGCCGCACGCTGCTGCCGGCTGGGACCAGGGGTTCGGGCTCGTCCTGGGGCGAGGTGCCGTCGAGCGGGTGACGCAGGTTGTCGTCGCCGCGGACCTCGACCCGCGCGGCGATCCGGTCGCCCTCGCTCTGGGTCATGTGGTGCGCTTTGAGGTTGGCCACGGCCACGGTCCAGGTCACGTCGGCGAGGTCCAGGCCGAACTCCCGCAGCACCTCTCGGGTCACCGGACCGCTGTGCCGCTGTCCGTCGAGCGACCAGGTGCCGTGGACCTCGAAGTACGGGCAGACGGGGCGCCAGCCCTCGGCGTCCTTGAACCGGACCTCTTCGGGCGTCCGTTCCGTGAGTTCGCCGTCGGCGTCCAGGTCGAGGGTCGGCTGCGGTACGACCGTGGTCTTGCCGGTACCGCGCGGGGTGAGATCGCTCGGCCCCCAGCTGTAGTTGTCGCAGGGCGTACTGGACGGACCCAACCGCGCGAAGGCGAGCGGGGGTTGGAGCCAGAGCTGCTCGATCACCGGCATCTCCTAGCGGTCGGCGACAAGATGACGGAACGTAATCGATCGTACGCCATTCGTGACTCTCTGTCACTGTCGACGCGCACGGGATCTGCGGGGCCGACGCCCTTCCGTGTCCCCTGCGCCGCCCCGAACTGCCTCAATGGCTGAAGCTCCGTGCCGGGCGATACGGTGGCTCCCACTAGCGGTCGGTGGGGACGAAGGGACTTGGCACGTGGCCTTGAGGGCGCTTCGCGCGGGATTGGAAGCCCTGTACGTCAGGCGTCTGGCGCGCAAGCTGGAGGGCAAGCCGCGTCCACGGCACGTCGCCATCATGCTGGACGGCAATCGTCGTTGGGCCCGGGGCGCCGGGCACGACGACGTGCGGGAGGGCTACCGCGTCGGCGGTGCGAGGGTCGGTGACTTCCTGCGCTGGTGCGACGCCGCCGACATCGAGCACGTCACCCTCTGGATGCTCTCCGACGACAACCTCCACCGGCCGCCGGCCGAACTCGGCCCGCTCCTCGAGATCATCGAGGAGACCGTGGCCAGCATCTGCGCGGCCGAGGAGAACTGGCGGATCGAGGTCATCGGCGCGCTCGACCTGCTGCCCGGCGACACCGCGCGCGTCCTGAAGGACGCCGTCGCCGGCACCAGCGGCCGGACCGGGCTCAAGGTCGACGTCGCCGTCGGGTACGGCGGCCGCCGGGAGATCATCGACGCCGTCCGGTCCGCCTTCGACAAGCACATCTCCGGCGGCGGCGACCCGCGCGAACTGGCCGAGAACTTCGACCTCCAGCACATCTCCGACAACCTCTACTCCCCGGCGGGCCCCGACACCGACTTCATCATCCGCACCTCCGGCGAGCAGCGCCTGTCCGGCTTCCTGCTGTGGCAGTCCGCTTACGCCGAGGTGCACTTCGTCGAGGTCCTGTGGCCCGCCTTCCGTCAGATAGACCTGCTGCGCGCGCTGCGGTCGTACGCCGTACGGGACCGGCGTTACGGCAGATGACCTGAGGGCGACCCGGCTTGAACAACTCTCGGGCATGCGGCTGAGGTTTCGATCATGATGAGGGCAATACATCGTGATCCAAGGGGAGTTGTGATGTCCGTCCGCGCTCTGGTCGTCGATCCGTCCGTATCCACCGCCGTCCGGCTCGCCGAAGTCCCCGATCCCGTCGCGGGGCCGGGGCAGGTGCTCGTGGACGTCTCCCACGCCTCCCTCAACTACGGCGACCTCAACGACGCCCGCTCCGGGCGCGTTCCCGAAGGCGCCGTGCTCGGGTCGGACGCCGTCGGGGTGGTGGTCGAGCCCGCGGCCGACGGGTCCGGGCCGGCAGCGGGCACCCAGGTCGTCGCGATGACCCCGGGTGCCTTCGCCGAGCGCGTCGCGATCGACGTGGCCGCGCTCGCCGTCGTGCCCAAGTCCCTCGATCCGGCACGGGCGGTGGCACTGCCCGTCGCCGGGATCGCCGCCCTGCGCTCGCTGCGTGCCGCCGGGCTCGGGTCGGGCAAGCGGGTGCTGGTCACCGGGGCCTCGGGCGGTGTCGGCCGGTTCGCCGTCCAGCTCGCGGCGCGTGCGGGGGCGCACGTCATCGCCTCGGTGGGCTCGGCGGCGAGGAGAGCGGGGCTCGTCCAGTCCGGCGCGGACGAGGTGCTGGTCGGAATCGACGGGATCGACCGGCCCGTCGACATCGTCATCGACAGCGTGGGCGGGCCGCAGATGGTCGCCGCCTGGAATCTGCTCGCCCCCGGCGGCAGCCTCCAGAGCGTCGGATGGACCTCCGGGGAGCCCGCGGTGTTCCCGCCGTACGCGACCGTCGGTCCGGCCAAGTCGCTCACCTCCTACGTCAACGACGGCCCCGCTGGCGCCGACCTGGCCGTGCTCACCGAGCTGGCCGCGGAAGGCGCGCTGACCGTCGAGATCGGCTGGCAGGGATCCTGGGAACGGTTCGACGAGGCCGCCGACGCGCTGCGCGGGCGCCGGGTGGCAGGCAAGGCCGTGCTCGACGTGTCCCGGGACTGACACGGCTATGTTCGGAGCATGCAGACGACTCGGGTCTCCTGGCATGTGAACGCACCGCGCTCAGCCGTCTACCGGGCGCTCCTGGACGCCGACGCGGTCGAGCGCTGGCGGGTTCCGGACGGGATGACCTCCCAGGTGCACACCTTCGAGGCGCGGGTGGGCGGTGCCTTCCGGGTGTCGCTCACCTACGACCTGCCGACCGGTACCGGGAAGTCGGACGCGCACACCGACACCTACCACGGGCACTTCGCCGAGCTGGTGCCCGACGAGAAGGTGGTGGAGGTGCTGGAGTTCGAGACCCCGGATCCCGCCATGGGCGGCACGATGACCATGACGACCACACTCGCCGACGCGGACGGCGGCGGTACGGACGTACACGTGCTGCACGAGGGGCTGCCGGACGCGGTGCCCGCCGCGGACAACGAGACGGGCACGCGGATGGCCCTGGCCAGGCTGGCCGGGCTCGTGGAAGGGGCTCCATGAGAGCCGTGGCTCAGCACGGACCCCGGCTTGGCACGGACCCTGGTTCAGCAGGGCCCCTGGTTCAGCGGGCGCCGGTCCAGTTGTGGGCGACGTCCAGGATGATCTTGTCGGTGACCACCTGCACGCGGAACGGCAGCCGCCCGCGGACCCCGAGCCCGACGAGCGTCTCCCCTTCGAAGCTGCCGGCGAACCGGGTGTCCCGGAAGGTGCGGTAGCCGGTGAGGTCGACCCCCGGCAGGGGCTTGTTCACGCGGCCCGGGTAGGTGGGGGCACCGGTCTCGGGGTCGTAGGCGGGCGCGGCCACCCGGACCTCGAGGACGGCACCGCCGCCGACGGATATCGGACGGCCGGAGCCGTCCTGGTACAGCTGTTTCACGTAGCGGACCGAGTAGCCGAGTCCGGCCCGGCCCGCGCCGGGCAGGTCGACGACCATCCGGTCGAAGCAGGTGTGGCGGCCGGTCCTGATGTTCTTCACGGGCGTCGTGGTGGAGGTCGACCGGACCTCGGGCAGGCTGCCCCAGCCGGTCGGGCACACCGTGGTCTGCGCGGTGGCGGCCGAGGCGGTGGCGGCGGGCAGCGCCGGCACCCCCAGGGCGGCAGTCACAGCGAGGACAACCCATGATGTTCTGATTCTTCGCATTGCGTCCCCCGACGTGTGCGTCGTTCTGATATCAGGGGAGACAGTCGTCTTGCGGGAATGGTTGCGGTAGATCCCGAAACCGGCGTGGGGGCCTCAGGGCCGGGCCGCCACTGGAGTCCGGGCCGATGAATGCTCCACTCCGGATCGGGTACGCGGCCCGCACGACCGCCGCCTCTACCAGGGGACCTGTGATGGAGACTCCCGAGAACCGCGACACCGCCACCCCGGCCCGGAAGGCGCTGGACGCCCTGGCCGACAACCATGAGGACATCGCCGCGCTGGACTCGCTCGCCGGGAGCGACGTGCTGGTGCCCGTCCCGGACGACGAGAGCGAGGAGGACGCGACCGACCCGGCCGCCGTCGCCCTGCCCGTGCTGGAGCAGCCGGACGGCGATCCCGTCGTTCCGGTGTTCACGTCGGAGCCCGCGATGGCCGAGCTGCTGCCCTTCGTCGGCCGCTACCGTCTGGTGCCGCTGGGCGCGCTCGCCGCGCAGTGGCCCGCCGACGAGTTGTCCCTGATCATCGACGCGGGCTCCCCGCACCCCCTCACGCTCACCTCCGAGGGCGTGCGCACGCTGCTGGCCAGGCCCTGAGCCCGGCCGGGCCCTCCCGGCGACGCTGCGCGCAAGGGCCGAGTGGCACCGACTCCGCTCGGCCCGCGCGGCCACGATCGCTGACCTCATGACGATAGGACCACGTGGGGTCCGCGTCGCTCCCCCTTGCGCGGCGGCTGTCCGCAAAACGCGGCCGTTCAGCGCGACGTACGCGGGCCTGTACGGCGCCCGTCCGGACGTACGCGGCGGATCAGTCGGACCAGGTCGCAGCCGATCACCGCGACGCCCGCAGCGTCTGCGACGGCGACTCCCCGAACCGCTCCCGGTAGCGCCGCGCGAACCGCCCGAGGTGGGCGAAGCCCCACTGGTACGCCACGTCCGCCACGGTCGTCGATCCCGGCGCGGACGCCCTGAGCTGGCCGTGGACGCGTTGCAGCCGCACCTCGCAGACGTACGTCATCGGCGGCACCCCGACATGCTTGCGGAACGCCTCTTGCAGGGTGCGCACACTCACCTGCGCGATGGCCGCGAGCCGGGCGGCGTCGTACGGCTCGGCGGGCAGCTCCTGTACGGCGTCCATGACTCGTTTCACCGCGGCCGGCCGCATCGGTGGCGGCGGGCCCTCCAGCTCCGCCCGGTAGGAGTGGTCCGCGGCGAGCAACAGGCCTTCGAGGAGCGTCTGTTCCAGCCGGCCGCGGATCAGGGGGCGGTGCAGCAGTCCGTGCGAGACGTCCTTGTCCAGCAGGAACCAGCGCACGAGCTGGGCCCAGCTGCGGCCGGCTCCCCGAGTGACGTCGATGAACGGCTCTAAGAGCGGCGGGCGCCGCACCGGTCTGCCCAACAGGCTTTCCAGGCTGTGCAGTACGGCCTCTTTGTCGATCTTCACCGTCAGCGAGCGGCAGTCCGGCGACCACTCGTCGATGCGGATGTCGTACCCGGGATCGAACAGGACGGCCTGCTGTGCGGTGGTGAACAGGACGTCGCCGCCGCCCTGTTGGACGGAGAAGCCGCCGAGCAGCGGCACGGCCACGTGATAGACGCCCGGTTCGCCGAAGCTCATCCGCATGCCGGTGCCGAAACTGACGTCACCGACGACGAGGGAGCCGAGGTCGACGACGCTGAGCCTGGTGCGGAACTCCGTTGCCGGGCCCGTCACTTCGAGGCGGAGGTCGTAGTAGTGGGCCGCTATCGCCTCGTGGCTCTCCTCCACTGAGCGCGTCGAGTACGTGATGAACTCGGCGCCACCGTCGTCGTCCACGGCCAAGGCGGTCACTCCTGGTCCCCTCACCGGGTTTTTGGGAGTGATGATGCCCAGGAGGCCGGGACCTCGAACGACCCGCCGGGCTGTGGATCAGGACTGGAGCATGCGGGCCAGCACCGCCCGCTGAAGCGGTAGCACCTCGGCGTGCAGCGCGCGGCCCTTGGCGGTGAGGGTGACCCATACCCCGCGCCGGTCCTCTCTGCAGGCCGAGCGTTCCACCAGACCGTCCTTTTCCAGCCGTCCGATGAGCCGCGACAGGGCGCTCTGGCTCAGGTGCACCCGGCCGGCGAGGTTCTGCACCCGGCAGTGCCCGGCCTCTTCGGGCGTGGCGGTGGCGAGGATTTCGAGCACTTCGAAATCGCTCGCCCCGAGCCCGTGGGGGTGCAGCACACGATCGAGTTCGCAAATCGTTCGCGCATGCACCGAAAGAATCTTGCGCCACTCTTCCTCGAGAGCGGCCCCCCTTATGACTGCTGCCATGAAGGCACGGTAACACCACCTTTTCAGATGGTTGCCTGTGCAACTAGTGCATGTGCAATCGGAACTGGCCCGTCAGCTCTCGGTGTCCTGCACGAGGCCGATCAGGTTCCCTTCCGCGTCCTTGAGCGAGGCGATCAGCCGGCCGCCGCCCACGTCCTGTACGTCCTGCAGCGATTCTGCGCCAGCTTCGAGCAGAGCGGAACGCGTCGCGCGAATGTCGTCGACGTGCCAGTAGGGCACCGGTCCCGTCATGCCCTTCGCGTGGCCGTTGGGGTCCAGGCCGACGTCCTGTCCGGCGTCCTTGTACCCGACGTAGTACGGCTCGTCCGCGTACGGCTCGGTGCCGAGCAGGGCGCCGAACACGGCCTTGGCCCGGGCGAGGTCCTTCACGGGGTAGATGATCGTCTGAACACCGGCGGTCATGGCGTACTCCTGGAGAGATCTGGTCCGACGCGTCTTCGTCGGTGCTCTCACGCTAGGCCGGGTGACCCCACCGGGGCTTCTTCAAAACTGACCGCTTGCTCCATCGGTGACCGTCGCCCTGACGCGAGAGCGCGCCGTCGGCGGGCAGCCGAGCGGCGCGCTCTCGCGGCGGCGGAGGACCGGTCAGGTCGACTCGCGCTTGACCAGCTCGGTGGGAAGGATGACCGCGGCCGGGTCCTCGCCCCCGATCTGGGCCAGCAGCACCCGGACCATCTCGGTGCTGATCCGGTCCCAGGGCTGGCGGATGGTGGTCAGCTCGGGGCGGGCGGCCAGCGCCGCGGGGGAGTCGTCGAAGCCGCCGACCGCGACGTCCTGCGGCACCCGGCGCCCGGATCGCTCCAGCGCCGTCAGCACGCCCTGCGCCATCAGGTCGGAGGCGACGAACACGGCGTCCATGTCCGGCGCCTGGGCGAGCAGCCGCTCGGCGCCCTCCTCGCCGCTGGCCCGGCTGTAGTCGCCGGAGACGATCAGCCGGTCGTCGATCTCGACGCCCGCCTCGGCGAGCACCTCCTTGTAGCCGGCGAGGCGCTCCACACCGCCGGGGGTGTCCAGCGGACCGGTGACCACACCGATCCGGCGGCGGCCGATCGACAGCAGATGGCGCACCATGTCCCGGGCGCCGTCCCGGTCGTCCGCCGCCACGTAACTCACCTTGGAGGCAAGGCCGATCGGCTTGCCGCAGGCCACCAGCGGCACCCCGGCCTCCCGCAGCCGCTCGGCGACCGGGTCACCGGAGTGACTGGAGACCAGCAGCACCCCGTCCACATGGCCCGCGGTGATGTAGCGCGTTATGCGCCGCCGTTCGTCCTCGGTGCCCGCCAGCATCAGCAGCAGCGGGATGTCGTGCGCGGCCAGCGCCTGGGTGCAACCGCGCAGCAGGACATTGAAGTTGGGGTCCTCGAAGAACCGCTCCTGGGGCTCGGTCAGCAGGAAGCCGACCGAGTCGGAGCGTCCGGTGATCAGCGAACGGGCGTGCCGGTTGACGACGTAACCCGTCTTGCGGATCGCGGCGTTGACCGCCTCCGCCGCCGCCGGGCTGACGTAGTGCCCGCCGTTGAGCACCCGCGAGACGGTGCCGCGCGAGACCCCTGCCTCGCGGGCCACGTCATGGATCGTCGGCGGTCTGCGTCGGCCCCCCGTGTTGCTCATGGTCATGACTTTACGGCCCCGGACAGCAGATCGAGGGACCAAAAACGCTGGATGACCAGGAACAGCGCGACCAGCGGGAACACCGCGAGGAAGGCGCCGGTGATCACCAGCGTGTACAGCGCGGGGGTATTGGCGCCCTGCTCCAGCAGTGTGTACAGACCGAGCGTGATCGGGAACTTCTCGTCGTCGCTGAGCATGATGTACGGCAGCAGGAAGTTGTTCCAGATCGCCACGAACTGGAACAGGAACACGGTGACCATGCCGGGCACCATCATCGGCAGCGCGACCCGGGTGAAGATCCGCCACTCGCTCGCGCCGTCCATCCGCCCGGCCTCGACCACGTCGGCGGGCACGGCGGCGGCAGCGTAGATGCGGGCCAGGTAGACGCCGTACGGCGAGAGGATCTGCGGCAGCAGCACGGACCAGTAGGAGTCCGTCAGGTCGGCCTCGGCCAGCAGCAGGTACTGCGGGATGGCGAGGATGACCGGCGGCATCAGCACGCCCGCCAGCAGGACGTTGAAGAACGTCTCCCGGCCGCGGAAGCGGTAGGTCGCGAGCGCGTAGCCGCTGAACGCCGAGACGCAGGTCGACAGCAGGGCGCCCAGACCGGCGTACAGGGCGGAGTTGCCCATCCACTGCCAGTAGACGCCGTCCCGGTAGGCGTTCAGCTCCGAGAGGTTGTCGGTGAAGCCCGAGCCCGGCAGGAAGGTGAAGGTGGAGAACAGCTCGCTGCCGGACTTGGTGGACGCGATCACCACCCAGGCCACGGGCAGCAGCGTGTAGAGCGCGCCGATGAGCAGTGTGATCGTCGGCAGCAGCGCGATCCGGCTGCGCCGGGGCGGGCCCTGGGCGGTGCCGGGCGTGGTGCCCGCCGCCGGCCCGGCTTTGCGGACGGCAAGAGAACTCATCGTGCTGCCTCCTGCTTCTGACGACGGTTCGCGGCCCGCAGGAAGCCGAAGGACAGCAGCAGTGTGGCGAGGGCGATGATCACGGCCTGGGCGGCGGCCGCGTAGATGTCACCCTTGCCGAAGGCGTCCTGGTACACCTTCATCAGCGGACTCCAGGTCGTGGACACGGAGTTGGTGAGCGGTTTGAGGGTGGTCGGCTCGTTGAACACCTGGAGCGTGGCGATGATCGAGAAGAAGAAGGTCAGCACCAGCGAGGGCGCCACCATCGGGATCTTGATCTTCAGCGCGATCTGCAGCGGGGTGGCGCCGTCCAGCTTCGCCGCCTCGTACACCTCCGCCGGGATGGCCTGCAACGAGGTGTAGATGACGATCATGTTGAAGCCGGTGCCGCCCCACACCGCGATGTTCGACAGGGCGAGATAGAGCGGACCGCCGTCCAGCAGATCCGGCTGCGGCAGGCCCAGCCTGTCCAGCACGAAGTAGAAGGGGCTGACGTCCGGCAGGTACAGAAAGCCCCACAGCAGCGCCGCCACCACACCGGGGATGGCGTACGGCAGGAAGATCGCGAGCCGGGTGAAGGGGGCGAGCCGGACCTTGTCGGAGTCGAGCATCAGCGCGAACAGCAGGGCGAGGCCCAGCATCACCGGGACCACGATGCAGCCGTAGCCGAGCACACGCAGCGCGCCGTCGACCAGCTCGCTGTCGGAGAGGGCGTCGGTGTAGTTCTCCAGGCCGGCCCAGACCTCGGTGCGGGCGCCGGAACCGAGACCGAGCCCGGAGACCTTCACCTTGCGGAAGCTGAGCCAGATCGCGTACCCGATGGGCAGCGCGAAGAAGAGCAGGAACAGGATCGTCGCGGGGATGAGGAAGGCGTACGGGGCCCCCTTGACCCCGTACGGCCTCCGGCGTGCGGGGGTTGTCACTCCGCGACCTCGAAGCCCTGCTTCTTCATGTCGGCGACCGTGTCGTCCTGCATCGTGTTCAGGGCGGCGACGAAGTCCGACTTGTCCTTGGCGGCCTTGCCGAACGCGTCCTTGAAGGTCGTGTAGGCGACGTTCACGTTCGGGCCCCAGGCGGACGGGGCGGTGCTCTTGGCTATCTCGGCGGCCTGGGTGTAGAAGTCGGCCTGGTTCGAGAAGTACTCCGGCGGGTTGGTGAAGGCGCCGGAGGTCTGGGCGTTGGTGGCGGCCGGGTAGATGCCGCTCTCCTTGGCCAGCGCCTGCAGGGCCGCGTCGTCGGTGTTCAGCCAGGCGGCGAACTTCGCGGCGGCGGCCTGGTGCTCGGAGTCGGTGGTGACGGCGGTGGAGGAGCCGCCCCAGCTGCCGGTGGTGTTCTCGCCCTCGGACCACTGGGGGAGCGGGGCCATGGCCCACTTGCCCTTGGTGTCGGGAGCGGCGGTGGTCAGCGTGCCCGGGGCCCACACGGCGGAGACCCAGGCGATCTGCTTGCCGGTGTTGAGCGCCTTGTTCCAGGCCGGGGTGTACATCGGCTGGTTGTCGATGGCGCCGTCCTTGACGAGGTCACCCCAGAACGTGGCGACCTTCTGGGTCGCCGCGTCGTTGATGCCGACCTTCCACTGCTCGCCCTCGGTGGTCCACCACTGGGCGCCGGCCTGCTGGGCGAGACCCGCGAAGAGGCCGGAGTCGTTGGCGGAGAAGGTGGTCAGGTCCGTCTCCGGGGAGGCCTTCTTCAGCTTCCGGGCGGTCTCGGCGAACTCCTCCCAGGTCTTCGGGACCTCGAGCTCGTACTTCTTGAACAGGTCCTCGCGGTAGTAGAACATCATCGGGCCGATGTCCTGCGGGACCGCGTAGACCGCGTCCGTGCCCAGCGTGGTCTGCTGCCACACACCGTCGGCGAACTTGCTCTTCGCGTCGACGGTCTCCTTCGAGATGTCCGCCAGCGCGTCATTGCTGACCAGCGTCGGCAGCGCCTGGTACTCGGCCTGGACCAGGTCGGGGGCCTTGCCCGCCTTGTGCGCGGTGAGGATCTTGGTGACCAGCGTGTCGCCGGACGCCTGCTTCTTCACCGTGACCTTGATCTGGTCCTTCTTGCCCGGCCCGTCGTTCCACAGGTCCACGACCTTGTCCATGCCGGGCGTCCACGTCCAGTACGTCAGCGAGACCGGACCGGACTCCGCCTCGGTGTCGTCGTCGGACGAGCCACAAGCGGCGAGGGCGGTGGCGCCGAGGGCCACGGCGATGGTGGATGCCACGAGGCGCCGACGCTTGATGTTGGGCATGGATCTCTCCCCTGACCTGGGGTCCTCGCCCGTCGCGAGGACCTGCCATGCTTCTGTGAGCGTTCACAGTAGAGAAACATCCCGGACACTTGTCAATGGTTGTTGCTGTGCGGTTATGTTGGGCTCGCACCGCCGATGATGTGTGTGCACGTTCCCAAATGATCGATTACCCGGGAGAGATTCCATGCCGGAGACCACCCCCAAGGGCCTCACCAGGCTCGCCTTCGGTGGGGACTACAACCCCGAGCAGTGGCCGGAGAGCGTCTGGCACGAGGACGTCCGGCTCATGCGGGAGGCCGGCGTCACGATGGTGAGCACCGGGATCTTCTCCTGGGCCCTGCTGGAGCCCTCACGAGGTGTCTACGACTTCGGCTGGCTGGACCGCCTGCTGGACCTGCTGCACGAGAACGGCATCCGCGTCGACCTCGGCACGCCCACCGTCGTCCCGCCGGTCTGGTTCTACCGCGAGCACCCCGACGCCCTGCCGGTCACCGCCGACGGTGTCCGCCTCGAGTTCGGCTCACGCGGCGCCATCTGCCACAGCAACGCCGACTACCGCGCCGCCGCCGCGAACATCACCACGCAGCTCGCCGGCCGCTACGCCGACCACCCCGCCCTGGCTATGTGGCACGTGCACAACGAGTACGGCGTCCCCGTCTCCGCCTGCTACTGCGACTCCTGCGCCGCCCACTTCCGCCGCTGGCTGCGGACGGCGTACGGCAGCGTCGAGGCGGTCAACGAGGCCTGGGGCACCGCCTTCTGGGGCCAGCGCTACACCGACTTCGAGCAGATCAACCCGCCGCGCACCACACCCACCGTCGGCAACCCCGCCCAGGCGCTGGACTACCGGCGCTTCGCCGACGCCACCATGCGCGAGAACTTCGTCATGGAACGCGACATCCTGCACCGCCTGACCCCCGGCGTCCCGGTCACCACCAACTTCATGACCGCCCTGAGCCAGTGCGACTCCGTCGACTACTGGGCCTGGGGCCGCGAGGTCGACATCGTCACCAACGACCACTACCTGATCACCGACGGTCGCCGCACCCACGTCAACCTCGCCATGGCCGCCGACCTGACCCGCTCGGTGGCCGGGGGAGCGCCCTGGATCCTGCTGGAGCACTCCACCTCGGGCGTCAACTGGCAGCCCCGCAACCCCGCCAAGGCCCCCGGCCAGATGGCCCGCAACTCCCTCGCCCACGTGGCACGCGGCTCCGAGGGCGCCATGTTCTTCCAGTGGCGCCAGTCCCGGCGCGGCGCCGAGAAGTTCCACTCCGCGATGGTCCCGCACGGTGGCACCGACACCCGCGTGTGGCGCGAGGTCGTCGAGCTCGGCGCGTCCCTCGACTCGCTGAGCCCGATCCGCGGCACCCGCACTCGGGCCGACGTGGCGGTGCTCTGGGACTGGCACTCCTGGTGGGCGCAGAACCTCGACTGGCGGCCCAGTGAGGACCACGACCCGCGTGAGCGCGCGGACGCCTTCTACGAGGCCCTCTACGACCGCCACCTCACCGTCGACTTCGCCCACCCCGAGGCCGACCTGTCGGGCTACCCCCTGGTCGTCGTCCCCGCCCTCTACCTGATGACGGAGGCTGCCGGGAACAACCTCAAGGAGTACGTCGAGAACGGCGGCACCCTCGTCGTGTCGTACTTCTCCGGCATCGTCGACGAGCACGACGCCGTGCACGAGGGCGCCTACCCCGGCGCGCTGCGCGACGTCCTCGGGCTGACCGTCGAGGAGTTCTCGCCGCTCCTCCAGGGCGACACCGTCCGCATCACCGGACCCGACGGCTCCGAGCTGACCGGCGATGTGTGGAGCGAGTTCGTGGTGCCCGGCGAGGCCGAGACGGTGTGGACGTACGCCGACGGACTCACCGCGGGCCGCCCCGCGGTCACCCGGCACCGGCTCGGCGAGGGCACCGCCTGGTACGTGTCGACCCGCCTCGACCCGCACGGCCTGGACGCCCTGCTCGGCTGGGCCGCGGAGGACGCCCGGATCGCGCCGCGCGCCGACCTGCCGCACGACGTCGAAGTGGTGCGCCGCACCGGCGAGTCGGGCACTTACCTCTTCGCGATCAACCACAGCCCGTCGGACGCCAAGGTCCCCTTGGAGGCGTCCGGCACCGAACTCCTCACCGGCGAACGAGCCGCGGGCCGCCTCGAAGTCCCCGCGGGGGCCGTGCGGGTCGTACGGCTCGACGGCTGAACGAGCCGCGGGCGTACGAGCCGCGGGCGTACGGGCCGCGAGTGCCCGCGGGAGCCTGTCGAGTCGTACCGCTCGACAGGCTCAGTGAGCCGTGGACTCGTTCGCAGGGCCCGCGAGGGCCGTGCGGGACCCGGGGCCGAAACGCCACAAGGGCCGTTCGGGTCCTATGCCGGACTGCCCGCAAGAACCGCCAGGGTCCTATGCCGGACTGCCCGCAAGAACCGCCAGGGTCCTACGCCGGACTGCCCGCAAGAACCGTCAGGGTCCTCCCGCCCCGACGGCTGAATCCGACTCCCCTTCGCCCGCGCGTGCCACGAGAGCCGTGGGCGGAGGGGGCCCCTCGGAGCCTGTGTCAGCAGGCTCGTACCGGCCGCTCGGCGAGGGGCACCCCATCCCCATTCATGTCGAAGGGACGACGGACGAAGATGTTCCATCCCAGACGCACCCTCAGGGCCCTGCTGCTGCCGCTCGCCGCCGGGCTCGCCCTCACCGCCCTGCCCGCGCAGACCGCCCAGGCAGCCAGCACCCTCACCAACGGCGGCTTCGAGTCCGACGGCGCGGGCTCCGCCACCCCGGCCGGCTGGTCCGAATACGGCTCCACCGGCGCCTCGTTCAGCGAGGCAGGCGGGCACGGCGGCAGCTACCGGCTGAGCCACTGGGCCTCCTCCGCCTACAAGGTGGAGACGTACCAGTACCTGTCCGGGCTGACCAACGGCAACTACAAGCTCACCGCCTGGGTCCGGTCCGGCGGCGGGCAGAACTCCGCCTACATAGCCCTGAAGAACTGCGGCGGCACCGAACAGCGCACCAACCTCCCGGTCTCCGCCAGTGGGTGGCTACGGATCGTCGTGCCGGTCAGCGTCACCAACAACCAGTGCACGATCAGCGTCTACAGCGACGCCAACGCGGGCAACTGGATCAACGTCGACGACCTGACCTTCGCGTCCGGCACCGGCGGTACGACGATCAAGGGCTCCGACGTCTCCTCGATCGCCAAGAGCGAGGCCTACGGCGGGACTTACAAGACAAGCTCCGGCACGACCGCCGACCCGCTCGCCGTGCTCAAGTCCGCCGGGCAGAACTACGCCCGCCTGAAGGTCTGGGTGAACCCGGCCGACGGCTACAACAACAAGGCCCGCGTCCTCGCCATGGCCAAGCGGATCAAGGCGCAGGGCATGAAGCTGCTGGTCGACTTCCACTACTCCGACATCTGGGCCGACCCGGGTGCCCAGTCCAAGCCGGCCGCGTGGGCGGGGCACACCTACAGCCAGCTGAAGACGGACGTGTACAACCACACGTACGACGTCCTGAACGCGCTGAAGGCGCAGGGCACGACGGCCGACATGGTGCAGGTGGGCAACGAGATCAACGGCGGCATGCTGTGGTCCGAGGGCTCCACCGACAACTGGTCGCAGCTGGCCGGGCTGCTCAACTCCGGCTACGACGCGGTCAAGGCGGTCAACTCCTCCACCACCGTCGCGCTGCACCTCGCCAAGGGCGGTGACCTGGCGGGCACTCGCTGGTGGTTCGACAGCGCGGTCGCCAACGGAGTGAAGTTCGACGTCATCGGCCTGTCGTACTACGGCTACTGGCACGGCACGCTCTACGACTTCCAGACCACCCTGGACGACGCGGCCGCCCGCTACGGCAAGCCGGTCTTCGTCGCCGAGACGGCCTACCCCTTCCGGCTGGACAGCGAGGACTCGCACGAGAACATCATCGACCTCGACAGCGAGCTGGTCTCCGGCTACCCGGCCACCACGGCGGGCCAGACCCGGTGGATGAACGACATCGCGAGCATCGTCGAGGCCGTCCCGAACGGCCGCGGACTCGGCGTCTTCTACTGGGAGTCGACCTGGACCGCGGTCACCGGCAACGGCTGGGACCCGACCGACGCCTCCTCCGGCAACGGCTGGGAGAACCAGGCCCTGTTCGGCTACGACGACAAGGCGCTCCCGGCGATGGCGTGGTTCAGCCACCGCTGACCCCGCTCTGACGAACAGGGCCCGGCCGCGGGAACGTGCGGCCGGGCCCTGCTCGTCGCCTCAAAAGCCGTGCGGACCCGGCCCCGATCTTCCCGCACGAGCCGAACGGCTGTGTCTCGTACGAGAGTTCGGTACCGGCCAAGACGCGGAGAGTGCCGGACATGTCGGCATCGGCTGCGGGACAGTGGGAACACGCGCTGTCGAGGAGGAATCGGACGGAGGGTACGCGATGTTGAGGACTCCGGTGGGCGAAAGGCGCCTGGACATACTGGAGTGGCTGAAGGATCCGCCCGCGCACTTCCGGCCCGTCCGCCATGGCGACCTCGTCGAGGACGGCGTCACCTCCGACGCCGTCGCCGAGAAGCTGGGGGTCCCCCGTCCGGTCGCCGACACCCATCTGAGCCTGCTCGCGGCCATCGGTCTGCTGCGCACCCGTCGCATCGGGCGCCGCACCTACTACCGGCGCGACGAGGTACGCATCGCCGAGGTGGCGCGCATGTTCGACAAGGGCTGGTAGGGAGAGGACTGCGATGGACCGTCCCCGGACACTCGTCCCGCACCGGTGCGTCGCGATCGGCGGCCGTGGCCCCGAGGACGTGGTCGCCGACGCCCGCGGCCGGGTGCTCACCGGCGTCGCGGACGGCCGCATCCTGCGCCTGGACGGCCTGACCGATCCCGAGGACGCCCGCGTCGAGACCCTCGCCCACACCGGTGGCCGCCCGCTCGGACTCGAACTCCTCCCCGACGAAGCCCTGTTGGTGTGCGACGCCGAACGGGGCCTGCTGCGCGTCGACCTCACCGACGGTTCCGTCCGCGTGCTCGTCGACTCGGTGGCGGGGGAGCGGCTGCGGTTCTGCAGCAATGCCGTGGCCCTCGCCGACGGCAGCGTCTGCTTCACCGTCTCCAGCCGCCGCTACCCCCTGGAGCAGTGGATCGGCGACATCACCGAACACACCGGAACGGGCCGCCTGCTGCGCCTCGCGCCCGGCGAGGACAGCCCCGAAATCCTTCTGGAGGGCCTGCAGTTCGCCAACGGCCTCGCCCCGAGCGCCGACGAGTCCTTCCTGGTCGTCGCCGAGACCGGTGCGTACCGCCTCACCCGCTACTGGCTCACCGGCCCGAAGGCGGGGCGGTCGGAGCCCTTCGCCGAGAACCTCCCCGGCATGCCCGACAACCTCTGGCGCGGCGCCCCCGACGCCCCCTTCTGGGTCGCCCTGGCCGGCCCCCGCGTTCCGCCCCTGGACCTGCTGCACCGCGCCACACCCGCCGTCCGCCGCGCCGCCGCCCGCGTCGCGGTCAGCGCCCCCTTCCGCCCGACCGGCATGATCGGCGCCCTGGCCTTCGACGACACCGGCGCCACCGTCCATCACCTCACCCACGGCAGCTCCCCCTTCCGCATGGTCACCAGCGTCTGCGAGGCGGGTGGCCACCTGGTCCTGGGCAGCCTGTGGGAGCCCGGCGTGGCCCTGTGCGAGCCGCCCGCCCCGAAGTGACCCGGCGTTACCCTGTTGACCGGCCGTGACCGGACACGGCCACGGCAGGAGACGTACGACCATGACAGCCTCGGATACCGAGACGCCCGGCGCCCGCGCAGGACGCGTCGGCGAGGCGTCCGTCGTGGCCGCGGTCGCCGTCGGCGGAGCCCTCGGCGCCACCGCCCGCTACGCCCTGACCCTTTGGTGGCCCCTCCAGCCGGGCGGATTCCCCTGGGCGACCTTCTGGACCAACGTCGTCGGCTGCGCGGTCATCGGCGTGTTCATGGTGCTCATCAGCGAGGCGTGGTCCCCCCACCCCCTCCTGCGCCCCTTCTTCGGCACCGGCGTCCTCGGCGGCTTCACCACCTTCTCGACGTACGCCGTCGACATCCGAAAGCTCTTCGGCTCCGGCCACCCTGGCACGGCCCTGGCCTACCTCGCCGCGACCCTCCTCGGCGCCCTCGCGGCGGTGTGGCTCGCGACCCTCGCGACGCGCCGCGTCCTGCGGCGGAGAGGTGAGAAGTCGTCGTGAACTGGCTGCTGGTCGTGACGGGCGCCATGATCGGCGCCCCGCTGCGCTATCTCACGGACCGCGCTCTGCGGCGGCGCCGCTTCCCCTGGGGCACCTTCACCGTCAACGTCACCGGCTGCCTGGCCCTCGGCCTGCTCACCGGAACCGCCGACTCCCACCTCCAGCTGCTGCTCGGCACCGGTCTGTGCGGGGCACTGACGACGTACTCCACTTTCTCGTACGAGACCCTGCGGCTGGCCGAGACGGGGGCGGGGCTGTACGCCGTCGCCAACGTCGCCGGGAGCGTGACGGCGGGCCTGGGCGCCGCCTTCGCGGGGGTATGGCTCGCCGGGGCGGTGTGGGGTTAGGGCGGGTCACACCGGCGGGCTGTAGGACTGTGAGCCGTACCGCCCCTCCCGAGAACTGGACCCCATGAGCGCCATCACCGTCGGTCAGGCCATCGTCCTCGGAGTCGTCGAGGGGGTGACCGAGTTTCTGCCCGTGTCCTCCACCGGCCATCTGAAGATCGTCGAGGGATTGATGGGGATCGACGTCGACGACCACGCCGTCATCGGCTTCACCGCCGTCATCCAGGTCGGCGCGATCGCCGCCGTCCTCGTCTACTTCTTCCAGGACATCGTCCGGATCGTCTCCGCCTGGCTGCGCGGGCTGCGCCACCCGGAGGAACGGGACCACCACGACTACAGGTTCGCCTGGTGGGTCATCTGGGCGACCATCCCGGTCGTGATCGTCGGACTGGCCGCGAAGCCCCTGATCACCGGGCCGCTGGCCTCCCTGTGGGTGGTCGCGGCCTCGCTGCTCGGCGGCAGCGCGGTGATGTGGGTGGCCGACCGGATCGGACGGCACAAGCGAGGGGAGGACGACACCTCGTTCAAGGACGCGATGCTCGTCGGCAGCTCACAAATCCTCGCCCTGCTCTTCCCCGGCTTCTCCCGCTCCGGCGCCACCATGTCCACGGCCCTCTTCCTCGACCTGGACCGGCTCGCGGCCACCCGGCTGTCGTTCTTCCTCGGCATCCCCGCCCTGACCGGCGCCGGGCTGTACGAGCTCAAGGACGCCCTCGGCGCGGGGGCGGGCACGGCGCCGCTGATCGTCGGCACGCTCGTGTCCTTCGTCGTCGCCTACGCCTCCATCGCCTGGCTGCTGCGGTACGTGGCGAAGCACACCTTCGACGCCTTCGTCGTCTACCGAGTCGCCGTGGGCCTGCTGCTCTTCGCCCTGCTCGGCACGGGAGAACTCACCAGCTGACGGCGAATCGGCCTTCATCACCGCAGTGCGCTGAAACTCTCCTTTCGGCCGCCTTGACAGGGCCCTCCCGCCACCCGGATCATCACCCCCGTGAACCTGTCAGACAGCCGGACAGCCGGACAGCCTCCCCGGCGCGTCAGCGCCATGGAGGCCGTGCTCGCTCACCTGCGCGCCGCCATCGAGCGCGGCGAGTACGCCGTGGGCGACAAGCTCCCCTCCGAGGCGGAGCTGTGCCGCACCCTGGAGATCAGCCGCCCGGTGCTGCGCGAGGCCCTGCGGGCCCTGCAGACCATGGGCCTGACCGTCTCCAAGACCGGCAAGGGCACCTTCGTGGTCGCCAGCACCGTCGAGGACCCCACCTTCGGCGACTACGCGGCCAGCGACCTGCTGGAGGTGCGTCGGCACGTCGAGATCCCGGTCGCCGGATACGCGGCGGTGCGTCGCACCCCGGAGAACCTCGACCACCTGGCCCATCTGCTCGACCGTATGGAACGCGAGACGGACACCACCGCGTGGGTCGCGATGGACACCCTCTTCCATCTCGCCGTGGCCGAGGCCGCCCAGAACCCGGTCTTCCGCCGGGTCATCGAGGAGATCCGGGACGCACTGGCGCGTCAGTCGGCCTTCCTCAACGAGCTGGGCGGCCGCCGTGAGCAGTCCAACCGCGAGCACCGGGCCATCGTCGAGGCGCTGATCGACGGGTCCGAGCACGACGCGGTGGAGGCCATGTCCCATCACCTCGACCGCGTCGAGACCACCCTCACCGACATCGTGCGCCCGTCGCGCACGCCGCGCACGAGCAGCACCACGGAAGGCGGGCTGGAGCGTTGAGCGAGCCGTCCCTGCGCGAAGGTGTGCAGAAACGTTCCAGCCATGTGAACGCCGCAGCCGCGGGCTCCAGCAAGTCCTCCCGCCGTCGCGGCGCGGGCTCCGAAGTGCCCAAGGCCGTCGCGTGAACCGCGCCCCGGCCACCACCCACCCCGAGAATCAGGCAGTGATGCACAGCAGTTCCCTCGCGGACGCCTCCCTCGTCCGTGAACCCCTCCACGCCCCCGTCGCCCACCTCATCCGCGGCGGGGTCGTGGAAGGGATCCACTACGGTTCGGTCGTCGTCCTCGGATCCGAGGGCGAGGTCCGCTTCCAGCTCGGCGACATCGAGGCCGCCTTCTATCCGCGGTCGGCGCTGAAGCCCGTCCAGGCCGTCGCCATGGTCCGCGCCGGGCTGCCCCTCGACGGTGAGCTGCTCTCCCTCGCCGCCGCCAGCCACTCCGGCGAGGAGCGGCACCTGGAGGGCACCCGGCGGATCCTGGAACTGGCCGGCGTCTCCGAGGGCGACCTGCGCAATGTGCCCGACATGCCGTTCGACCCGGTCGTACGGGACGCGTGGGTGCGCGAGGGCCGGCTGCCGTCGCGGCTCGCCCAGAACTGCTCCGGCAAGCACGCGGCGATGCTGTACACCTGCCGGTTGAACGGCTGGCCGCTGGAGGGGTATCTCGACCCCGGGCATCCGCTTCAGCAGGCCATCGCCGAGATCGTCGAGGACCTCACCGGGCAGCGGATCGCACAGGTGACGGTGGACGGTTGCGGGGCGCCGCTGTTCGCGGTGTCGCTGCACGGTCTGGCTCGGGCGGCGGCGCGGATCATCACGGCGGCGCCGGGTACGCCGGAGGCCCGGGTCGCCGATGCGATGCGTCGGCATGCGGAGATGGCCTCCGGGTCCGGGCGGGACGTGGCCGCGCTGATGCGGGCGGTGCCGGGGCTGCTGGCGAAGGACGGCTTCGAGGGAGTGCAGGTCGCTGCGCTGCCTGACGGTCGGGCTGTTGCCGTGAAGATCTCGGACGGGGCGAATCGGGCGCGGGTCCCTGTCGGGGCGGCGGCGTTGGCGTGGGCCGGGGTCGATCCTGCGTTGCTCACCGAGTTTCAGGGTGAGGCGCTTCTTGGGGGTGGGCGGGCTGTGGGGTGTGTGCGGCCTGTTCGGTCGCTGGAACCTGTTGCTGTTGCTGTTGCTGGGTGCGCCTAGGGATCTGCCGCATTTCTTGTCGCGCGGCTGCCGGTGCGCTGCGGCTGGTCGCGCAGTTCCCCGCGCCCCTTCGGGGCGCTCACCCTCACCCTTCTTGACATAGGACTCCTTCCTCATGACCCTCTTCACCCGTCGCGAACACGATCTGCTCGGTGACCGTGACGTCCCCGCCGGTGCCTACTGGGGTGTTCACACCCTGCGGGCCACCGAGAACTTCCCCATCACCGGTACGGCCATCTCCGCGTACCCGCACCTCATCGACGCGCTGGCCGCCGTGAAGGAGGCCGCCGCTCTGGCCAATGAGGAGCTGGGGCTGCTGGAGTCGGAGAAGGCCGCCGCGATCGTCGCCGCCTGCCGGGAGATCCGTGGCGGCAAGCTGCACGACCAGTTCGTCGTCGATGTCGTTCAGGGCGGGGCCGGTACCTCGACCAACATGAACGCCAACGAGGTCATCGCCAACCGGGCGTTGGAGCTGCTGGGGCACGAGAAGGGGCAGTACGGGCACCTGCACCCCAATGAGGACGTCAACCTCGGGCAGTCGACCAATGACGTCTACCCGACCGCCGTGAAGATCGCGACGGTGTTCGCGGTGCGCGGGCTGCTCAAGGCGATGGCGGTGCTGCAGGACTCCTTCGCCCGCAAGGCCGTCGAGTTCGGCGATGTGCTCAAGATGGGCCGTACGCAGTTGCAGGACGCGGTGCCCATGACGCTCGGGCAGGAGTTCTCGGCCTACGCCGTCATGATCGACGAGGACCGTCACCGTCTCGACGAGGCGGTCCAGTTGATCCATGAGATCAACCTGGGGGCCACGGCCATCGGCACGGGACTCAACGCCCCCGCGGGATACGCCGAGTCCGCCCGCCGTCACCTCGCCTCGATCACCGGGCTGCCGCTGGTGACCGCCGCGAACCTGGTCGAGGCGACCCAGGACTGCGGTGCGTTCGTGCAGATGTCGGGCGTGCTGAAGCGGATCGCGGTCAAGCTCTCGAAGAGCTGCAACGACCTGCGGCTGCTGTCCTCCGGTCCGCGGGCCGGACTCGGTGAGATCAACCTGCCGCCGGTGCAGGCCGGTTCGTCGATCATGCCGGGCAAGGTCAACCCGGTGATCCCGGAGGTCGTCAACCAGGTCGCCTTCGAGGTGATCGGCAACGACGTCACCATCACCATGGCGGCGGAGGCCGGCCAGCTCCAGCTGAACGCGTTCGAGCCGATCATCCTGCACTCCCTGTCGGAGTCGATCACGCATCTGCGCGCCGCCTGCCTCACCCTCGCCGAGCGCTGCGTGGACGGGATCACCGCCAACACCGAGGAGCTGCGCCGGACGGTGGAGAACTCCATCGGCCTGGTCACCGCTCTCAACCCGCACATCGGGTACACGGCCGCCACGGACATCGCCAAGGAGGCTCTGGCCACCGGTCGAGGGGTCGCCGAACTCGTGCTGGAGAAGGGCCTGTTGCCCGCCGAGACGCTCGCCGATCTGCTGCGCCCGGAGATCCTCGCGGGGAGCGGCTCGCCGCTCGTCCGACCTGCCCCGGCCCGCTGATGCGCGCCAGGACCGGCCCGGAGGCACAATGGTGATCATGAGTGTTCCGCCGTCGTCCCAGACCTTCCTGCCGGTCCTGGAGAACATCGCCGACGAGATCGGGCGCACCCCGGGCCGGGGCCGGGCCGCCGACTACATCCCGGCGCTCGCGGCCTGCGACCCGCGCAGCTTCGGCATGGCCGTCGCCGAGCTGGACGGGACGGTGTACGGGGTGGGGGAGTGGCGCGAGCCCTTCTCCACCCAGTCCATCACCAAGGTCTTCACCCTCGCGCTGGACCTGGCCCGCGAGGGCGACGAACTGTGGGAGCACGTGGGCCGCGAGCCTTCCGGCAACCCCTTCAACTCACTGGTCCAACTGGAGTACGAGAACGGCATCCCGCGCAACCCGTTCATCAACGCCGGCGCCCTCGTCGTCACCGACCGCCTCCAGACCCGTACCGAGGACGCGGCGGGCGAACTCCTCGCGTTCCTGCGGGCGGAGAGCGGCAACGAAGGGCTGGACTTCGACCAGGAGGTCGCCGCCTCCGAGTCCGCGCACGGCGACCGCAACGCCGCCCTCGCCCACTTCATGGCGTCGTACGGCAACATCGACAACGACGTGCCGGCCCTGCTCGACCAGTACTTCCGCCAGTGCTCGATCCGCGCCTCCTGCGCCGACCTTGCCCTGGCCACCGGTTTCCTGGCCCGGCACGGAGTCCGCGCCGACGGCTCCCGCCTCCTCACCCGCAGCCAGGCCAAGCAGGTCAACGCGGTCATGCTGACCTGCGGCACGTACGACGCGGCCGGTGACTTCGCCTACCGCGTGGGCCTGCCCGGCAAGAGCGGCGTGGGCGGCGGCATCATCGCGGTGGTCCCCGGCCGCTGCACGCTCTGCGTCTGGAGCCCCGGCCTGGACGAACGCGGCAACTCGGTGGCGGGGGTGGCGGCCCTGGACCGCTTCACGACGCTCACCGGCCTGTCGGTGTTCTGAGAAGACACGGGTGACGGCACTGTCGCGCCTCTATGAGTGATTCACCCTTTTTCTGAGACTGTGTCACTAAATCTGCTCAGAATGGCACGGGTATGTCCTTAAGGGGTGCGCTTGAACGCGGTGAAGCGGAGCCGGGTGACGAGTACTGCCGCAGGAATCTCGGCGGTGGTGCTTCTGCTGCTGACGGGTTGTGAGATGCCGGGCGTCTACCGGCCCGCGCGCCCGGCCTCGGGCGGTCCATACACCTTCTACGTGAGTCCCGACGGCGACAACGACAACGACGGCCTGTCCCCGGAGAAACCATGGCGGACCCTGGACCACGCCAACAGCGTCCGCTACCGGCCCGGTGACCGGCTCCGGCTGGAGGGAGGCGAGCGGTTCCGCGGCAGCATCACGCTGGGCGAGGACGAGGCGGGCAACGCCAGGAACGCGGTCGTCATCGAAACGTACGGCACCGGCCGCGCCACCGTGCTGCCGCGCGGCAGGTCCGCCATCACCGTGCACGACACCGCCGGGGTGGAGATCAGGAACCTGTCCCTCGTGGGGGACCGCAAGGCGCGGCGAGAGGGCGTCGGGATCGACGTCCGCACCACGCTTCCGGGCACGCGCAGGCTCAGCCACGTCACGATCTCGAACGTCGAGGCCAAGGGATTTCAGAACGGCATCAGCTTCGGAGCCGAGAAGGGCGCGGTCGCGGGCTTCGACGACGTACGGATCTCCGATGTGTCGGTGCACCACAACCTCGAGAGCGGACTCGCCTTCTACGGTCCCGAGTTCGAGGCCGACCGCCCCGCCTACGCGCACGAGGGCCTGCGCATCGAGCGCGTGAAGGCGTACGCCAACACCGGCGACCCCGAGAGCGACGACCGCAACACCGGAAGCGGCATCACGCTCGGCAGCGTCGAGAACGCCCGGGTGAGGCACTCGGTGGCCCACGACAACGGGTCGCGCTCGGCCGCCGACGCCGAGGAGGGCCCCGAGGGCATGTGGGTCTACGACTCCACCGAAGTCGTGCTGGAGAACAACAGGTCGTACCGCAACCGCACCGGATCGCGGGTCGACGGCGGCGGCTTCGGCCTCGACAACAACGTGTCCTCCTCCGTCATGCAGTACAACCTCGCCTACGGCAACGACGGACCCGGCTTCCTCGTCTACTCCGGGCAGTCGACCGGCGCCCACCGGGACAACGTCGTCCGCTTCAACATGAGCTGGGACGACGCCCGGAAGCTGCCCGAGTACGGCGGCATCGTCGCCTACGGCACACGGATGATGGACCTGGAGATCTACCACAACACGGTGGTGATGCGTTCGACGGGCCTGGCCTCTGCGGAGGCGGCCGGGAGCCGGCCTCCGGCACTGCGGCTGCGCGACGGCATGCGGGGCGTGCGCGTCCGGAACAACATCCTCGCGACTGACGGAGGCCCTGTCGTGGTGACGGAGTCGGCGTACGACCCGAGCAGGATCCTGCTCCAGGGCAACAACTACTACAGCACGGGCCCTTGGTCGCTCCAGTGGGGTCCGCAGAGCTTCACGTCGCTGGAGGAGTGGCGCCTCTCCTCCCAGCAGGAGTTCCTCTCCGGTGAGCCGACCGGCACCACTGACGACCCGTGCCTGACCGGTCTCGCGGTCCCGGTCACCGATCGGGTGCGCGCCGGGAACCTGGTGCCCCGCTGCCAGGTCGAGGCGCCGGCGGTCGTAGGCCCGCAGACCCTGGGCCCCGAACTCGGTGGCGCCGACTACTTCGGCAAGGCCCTCCCGCCGTCGCTGACGGCCGGAGCCGCGCAGCTGGGCACCACTCCCTGAGCGGGGCGGGCGGCCCCGCATGACTCTGCCCTGCTCTCACGGTCGAGGATCGTGGCAGCAGGGCAGAGGCGTTTCGGGGAGGGGCTACGGCGTGCCCGCCGGCAGCGCCGGGGCCGTCTCGGCGCGGTGCGCCGGTACGGTCTGCGACGCGATCGTGGTCCGCAGCGGCTCGGCCACGGGGACGCCCGGCAGGCGGTCCGCCGGGGTGGGCCGGCCCAGCGCCCGGACGGTCCAGCCGGCGGTCCGCCACTCGTCGTGCGGGAGGGCGTTGCGCGCGTCGATGAGGAGCGGTCGGCTCACGATCAGGGCCAGCTCGGTCGGGTCCAGCGCGCCGTAGTGGTCCCACTCGGTGAGGTGCAGCACGATGTCGGCGCCCTGACAGGCGGTCAGCAGCTCCGAACCGCAGTGCAGTTGAGGGTGGGCGAGCCGAGCGTTGGCGGCGCCCACCGGGTCGTGCACACGGACCTCGGCACCCTCCAGATGCAGCGCCGACGCGACGGCCAGCGCCGGAGAATCGCGTACGTCGTCGCTGTTCGGCTTGAAGGTGGCGCCCAGGACGGCGACCCTGCGTCCGTCGAGGTCGCCGCCGACCATCTCACGCGCGAGCGCGACCGTCCGGGACCGCTGCCGTTCGTTGATCTCGTCCACCTGGCAGAGGAACGAGACCGCCGGGCCGACGCCCAGCTCCTGGGCGCGGGCGGCGAACGCCCGGATGTCCTTGGGCAGGCAGCCGCCGCCGAAGCCCAGGCCCGCCCTGAGGAATCGGCGACCGATCCGGGGGTCGTGCCCGAGGGCGTCGGCGAGCGTGACGACGTCCGCGCCCGCGGCGTCGCAGACCTCCGCCATCGCGTTGATGAAGGAGATCTTCGTGGCCAGGAAGGAGTTGGCCGCGACCTTGACGAGTTCGGCGGTGTTCGGGTCGGTGCTGATGTACGGCACGCCCGCCTCCAGCATCGGCGCGTACACATCGCGCAGCAGGGCGTCCGCGTCCGTGCTGGTCACGCCGACGACGAGACGGTCCGGACGCAGGGTGTCCTCGACGGCGAAGCCCTCCCGCAGGAACTCGGGGTTCCAGGCCACCTCCGCCCGCGCCCCGGGCGGGATCAGCCCCGCGATGCGGTCGGTCAGGCGCGAGGTCGTGCCCACCGGAACGGTGGACTTGCCGACCACCAGACAGCGCGCGGTCAGGTGCGGCGCGAGCCCGTCGATCACGGCGTCCACATAGCGGAGGTCCGCCGCCCGGCCGTCGGTCCGCTGCGGAGTGCCGACGCACAGGAAGTGGACCTCGCCGTGCGCCGCGGCCTCGCGCAGGCTGGTGGTGAAGCGCAGCCGACCCGAGGCCAGCGCCCGGGTCAGGACCTCGTCGAAGCCCGGTTCGTAGAAGGGGGCCCGGCCTTCGGCGAGTGCCCTGATCTTCTCGGCGTCGACGTCCACTCCGAGGACGTCGTGCCCGATGTCGGCCATGCACGCGGCGTGCACAGCTCCTAGGTATCCCGTACCGATGACGGTCAACCGCATGCTTGGTTCTCCTGTCTGGAGCAGAGAGGTTGGTGAGATGGCGTACGGGACGTGTCAGGGGCCGTAGCCATACGGGTTGTGCTGCTGGAAGTTCCAGGCGTCGCGGCACATCGCGGCCAGGTCGCGCTGGGCGGTCCATCCCCACTTCGCGGTGACCTTCGCCGGATCGGCGACGAGTTCCGCGACGTCGCCGGGGCGGCGCTCGGTGATGCGGTAGGGGATCGGCTTTCCGGAGACCTCCTCGAAGAGGCGCACGAGGTCGAGGACGGACGCGCCGTACCCGGTGCCGAGGTTGAAGACCCGCATGCCGGGCTCGTCGTCGATGTGGTCCAGGGCGACCCGGTGTCCCTCGGCGACGTCGACGACGTGCAGGTAGTCGCGGACCCCGGTGCCGTCCGGCGTCGGGTAGTCGTCACCGAAGACGCTGAGCTCCTCGCGGCGCCCCACGGCGATCTGGGTGAGGAACGGCATGATGTTGTTGGGTACTCCGCGCGGGTCCTCGCCGAGCAGGCCGGTGGGGTGCGCGCCCGCCGGGTTGAAGTACCGCAGCGCCAGCACCCGCAGTTCGGGCACGTGCCGGCACTGGTCCGCGAGGATCTGCTCGCAGGTCCACTTGGTGGTGGCGTAGGGGTTGGTGGGCGCGGCCGGGGACTCCTCGGTCAGCGGGACGGTCGTCGCGTCGCCGTAGATCGAGCAGGACGAGGAGAAGACCAGCCGGTGCACGCCGTGGTCGTGCATCGCCGACACCAGTGCCGTGGTGCCGCCCACGTTGATGTCGTAGTACGTGAGGGGGATCCGGACCGACTCGCCGACGGCCTTCTTCGCGGCGAAGTGGATCACCGCGTCGATCGGGTGGCGGGAGAAGACCGCGTCCAGGGACCGCCGGTCCCGTACGTCCGCGACGTGGACCGAGGCGAGTGGACGGCCCGCGATCTTCTCGACGCGTTCGAGGGCTACGGGCGAGCTGTTGGAGTGGTCGTCGAGCACGACGACCTCGTGGCCGGAGCGGAGGAGTTCGACACAGGTGTGACTGCCGATGAACCCGGCGCCCCCGGTGACCAGGACCGTCTGGGACACGTGGAACCTCATTTCTCGATCGGCCGAGGAGGCCGTCACCAGGCGATGAAGCCGGTGAGATAGGTGGGGAAGACGAAGGCCGCCAGGGCCAGGGGAAGCAGGGACACCAGGCCCGCGCCGAGCGGAAGGGCGGCTGTGCCGAGGGCACGGAAGAACGAGGCGCCCGTCGCGCGCCTGGTCTCCCTGACGTGCAGGGCGCCGATCGCGAGCGTGGTGGCGGCGTAGGAGGCGGCACCGAGGAGGCACAGGAAGACGTAGCCGACGGCGGGGCCGGTGAACTGGCCGACGAGGGCGGAGCCCGACAGGAAGAGCGTGATCAGCAGGTACGGAGCGATCGTGCGCAGCGGCAGCGGCTCCAGTCCGTCCCGCTTCTTCGGGGTGACCTTGAAGGTGATCTGGCGGGGGCGCAGCTTCTGCACGACGGCGGCCAGCACGCCCCAGGCGACGTAGGGCCAGCGGGAGAGCCCGAAGAGCCAGATCTCCCAGCTGAAGATCGGCGCGTCCTTGGGACGCAGCAGACCGCGGCGGCGGCACAGCAGGGTCAGCAGGATCAGCCAGACGGACATGCTCCAGAAGTGCCCGAGGAACTCCAGGTAGTTGACGTTGATCCAGGGAGCACCCGTGACGGCGGCGATCGGCGGCAGGAGGATGCCCATGATGGTCGCCACGGCCAGCAGCGGGTAGTACATCAGCGCGGCGCCGAAGCGCAGGCGCAGCTTCAGCGGCATCCGGCCGAGGTGGCGCGGCAGCATCCCGAGCAGCATGACGGCGAGACTGCGGGACCACTGGAACTCCTGCGTGATCATCGCGCCGAAGGTGAGCGGACCCTCGCCGTGCGCTTCGGCGTCGATCGCGAAGGCCCCCTGCCAGCCCGCCGAGTTGAGCAGGAACGTGGTGGAGAAGTCCTCCGCCAGCTCCGGGCCGAGGCCACCGATGTCCCGCAGCGCCTGAGTGCGTACGGCGTAGTGCGAGCCGATGCAGACGGGGGCGAGCCCGGCGGAGTGGCCCAGTTGCACCGGTCCGTGGAACATCGCCTCGCGGTGCAGCCGGCCGCGGGCGGCCCAGGACTCGTCGGCGTTGGAGTCGCAGATGCTGGGAGCCGCGACGTAGCCGATGCCCGGATCGGCGAAGGGACGGACGACCTCGGCGAGGTACCCGGGGCCGGGAACGTGATCGCAGTCGAGCTGGGCGACCACGTCGTAGTGGGCGTAGCCCCAGTGGTCGTAGAAGAAGGCGAGGTTGCCCTCCTTGCACCGGGTGCGGCGCGGCCACTCGGCGCGGTGGTAGTCGGCGCGGCCGCGGCGGCAGGAGACCTGTACGCCGTGGGCCCCGCACCACTGGAGGATCTCCTCGGACGGGTCCTCGTCGCACAGCCAGACGTCGTAGACGTACGGGAAGTTCTGGCCGAGCATCGCCTCCAGGGTGGTGCGGGCGATGTCCCAGCCCTCCGACGGAGCACGGGTGACCACGAACGCGGTGCGCAGCGCCGGCACCTCGACGGCCGGATTGACGCGCCGGATCCGGAGCAGCGCCACGAGGAAGTGCATCGGCAGGTAGGTCAGGTACAGCAGCAGCGCGCTGTTGATGACGAGGCCCGGCCAGCCGATGCGGTGGGAGGGCTGGAGCCACCAGACCCAGAACCAGACGAAGCAGGCGCTCCAGCCGAGGGACAGGAACACGACGAGCAGGCGGTCGAGGCGCGAGAACGCCCGCACGTGGCTTGAGGGGCGGACGTTGTGCCCGCGCGTCGGTCTCGCGAGGCGTGGGCCCTCCGGGCTGATGGACGCCACGGCGCCGCCGGACAGGTAGCGGATCTGTTCGCCCAGCTCGGCCCACTCCGCAGGGGTGCCGGGAGCGGGTGTGGGATGCGGGGGACTCGGGACAGTACGGGTCCCTCGGACGGGACCCTGCTCCAACGACGTCATGACAGCGAGTTCTCCGGGCGGCGCGACAGCGGGCCGTTGCGTGTCGGGGACGGGGAGGGAGGCAGCGGGCCGCGTCGGGTCGGGTGCACCCGCGCGGCCCGGTGCGCGTCAGTTGTCGGCAACGGAGGGGGGTGCGGACACGGCGCCGGCCGGCAGGCCGGTGGCGGCGGTCGCCGGGCCGGGGATCGTCTGGGCGGTGCCCACGGGGATCGCCGCGGTGGTCAGCGGGACCGTCTCGTCCTGGCCGCCGCGGATCGCGGCGGCCGAGGCGCCGAGCCGGTCCGGGCGGGCGCGGAAGTAGGCGACGGTCCGGCGCAGGCCCTCGGTGATGTCGATCTCCGGCTGCCAGCCCAGCGTCTCCCGGGCCCGGGTGATCACCGGGCGGCGGCGGACGGGGTCGTCGACGGGCAGCGGGTGGTATTTCACCGGAGAGGAGGATCCCGTCATCTCCCGCACGATCTGGGCGAGTTCGGAGACCGTGCGCTCGACCGGGTTGCCGAGGTTGAAGGGTCCCAGCTCCGACGAGTCCAGGAGCGCGACGAGACCGCGGACGAGGTCGTCGACGTAGCAGAAGCTGCGGGTCTGCGTGCCGTCACCGTAGATGGTGAGCGGTTCACCGGTCAGCGCCTGGGTGATGAAACTGGACACCACACGGCCGTCGTGCGGTCGCATCCGCGGTCCGTAGGTGTTGAAGATCCGGGCGATGCCCACGTTGACGCCGTGGGTGCGGCGGTATGCGGCGGACACCGCTTCCGCGTAGCGTTTCGCCTCGTCGTAGACGCTGCGGGGCCCGATGGAGTTGACGTTGCCCCAGTAGTCCTCCTGCTGCGGGTGGATCAGCGGATCGCCGTAGATCTCGCTGGTCGACGCGAGGATGAAGCGGCAGTTGTGGCGCCGGGCCAGGCGCAGGGCGTTCTCGGTGCCCCGGCTGCCGACGGCGAGGGTCTCCAGCGGCTGGCGCAGATAGTCCGGCGGGGAGGCGGGGGACGCCAGGTGGGCGACGGCGTCGACGCGGCCGTGGATCTCCACGGACACGCTGACGTCGGCGTGGTGGAACTCGAAGTTGGGGTCGGACAGCAGATGTGTGATGTTCTCGGGATCGCCTGTCGAGAAATTGTCGAGGCACACGACCGAGTCTCCGCGCCGCAAGAGCGCTTCGCACAGGTGAGACCCAAGGAAACCACCGCCACCGGTGACGGCAACGCGCATCTGTTTCTCCCGGATTGAGAAAGCGAAATGGCCAAACGGCTCGGCGAGTGGGGGTTCTCTCCGATGACGCAGGGTGAGCATATGGACATATGTAGTGTTTTTCCGTGGTGCAATACCGGAAGTAGGCCATCTGGCCGACGCGTCCTGGAAACACTCACCGATCCCCGGGCGAAACACCGGGCGCGAGACGGCGTCTGAGCAGCCGTCAAATGCGGTTGATCGCGGGCTCGGCCGCGGGAGAGGATCGCCGCATGTTCTCGCGCAAGCCTCGCCGCCCCAAATCCCCCGCACTTCTCAAGGCCTGGGAATCCCTGGATTCCGGGGACATACCCGGCGCGCTGCGGCAGTTGCGGTCCGGTACCGACGACCTGCCGCTCGCGGAAGTGGCGCTCGTCGTCGCCCGGGCCGCCGAGGCCGCCGGTTTCGACGACCTGAAGAGTGCCGCCGACGCCCTCGCCGCCCGTCCCGACAGGCCGCAGGAGCTCTACGACTTCGGGTACGCGTGCGTGGAGCGAGGAGTCGCCCATCTGGCGGTCCCCGCGCTGCGGGAGGCGCTGCGGCTGGTGCCGGGATCCACGGCCGCGCTGCGTGAACTGGTCTCCGCGTACGAGCGCGAGGAGCGGCACGGCGAGGCCGTGGAGGTGCTGGCCGCGCACGAGAGCGAACTGGCCGACTGGCCCGACCGGTATCTGCTCGTCCACAACGCCCTCATGGCCGGCGACCTCGAACTGGCCCGTCGCCAGCACGCCCTGCTGGCCGAGCCGGAGGACCCGCAGTGGGAACCCGCGCGGGCCCGCCAGAACCGCATGCTGGAGCGGGCGGCGCGTGCGGCCGGTCCGCTGGACCGCACCGATCTGCGCGGGTGGCAGTACGTCCTGGGCGGCACCGTCCTCGGCACCCTGTCCCCGTACGGCTTCGGCGCGGGCATGAACGGGCGGTACGCGTGGCTGCAGGACACCTACGACCAGTGCCTGCGCGGACTGGTGCGCCTGAAGGCGGTGCTCGAGGCGGCAGCGGTCCGGCCGACCTCCGTCTCCCTCCTGCCCGACCGGAACAGCCGCATCCTCGGGCTGGCCGCGGCCGAGGTGCTCGGACTCCCCGCGGTGGACTTCGAGCCCGACCGGACGGACACCGTGGTCGTGGCGTACGACCTGAACGACGTGGCCCCCGAACTCGTCGGCCGGCTCTTCGCGCGTACGTCCGGGCAGGTCCTGCACGAGCACGCGGGCTGCTGGACCGACGCCCCGGCCGTGACCCCCGACAGCGTCACGCTGCTCCACCAGTCGGCGACGGCGCCCTGGGAGGGCGTGCTGCGCCAGTCGGAGGACGGCGGAGTCGAGCGCTCGGCGCCGGACGGCCGCCCCGAGGCGGAGATCGCCGCGGACATCGTCGCCGCCGACCCCGCCCCGGACGACGGCGACGGCGAGACCCCCGCGGACCCGGACGAGCGACTGACGGAGTTCGTCACAGCCGTACGCGACACCTGGCTCCAGGGCGACCGCGCCCACCTGCCGTCCTCCGGACCGGTCCCCAGCTCCCGCTTCATCTGAGCGGCACCGAGACGGTATCCCCGCGGCGGCGATCGTGCGGCGAGACCAGGTCAAGCGGCCCGCCTGGGCGCCGGTCGGCGGCGATGCGAACAACAGCCCTGCATCAGCCACGCACCCGACACACTCAGGCTTCCCTCCGGAGGTCCCCGCGTCGATTTCCGGCCACCCGGAGTTGACACGCTGACCGAGTGTTGGCCATGGCTTTTCCCGTCGATCTCCGCCGCTGCCAGGTGCTCGGCCTTGCCGGTACCGCCGTTCTCGCGGCAGGCGGCGGAACCGCAGGAGCGCTCCCCGTCCGGGACCTCCTCGCTCCGTCCTCCGCCGAGGCCGCCCTCGGGCTGATCGGCGTGTACTTCGGCGTCGTCCTGCTGATAGCGGCGTGGGCGCTCCTCGGCCGCCTGCTGCTCGGTGACGAGCCGCCGGCACCGCGCGCCCTGCTGGTCACGCTCGCCGTGTGGGCGGTCCCGCTGCTGCTCGCACCGCCGCTGTTCAGCCGGGACGTCTACAGCTACCTCGCGCAAGGCGCCATGGTGGACGCCCACATGGACGTCTACGCCCACGGCCCCGCCCACCTCGGCGGCCCGCTCGCGGAGGAGGTCGCCCCGCTCTGGCAGCACACCGGAGCGCCGTACGGGCCGGTCTTCCTCGCCCTGGCCTCCGCGCTGTCCGCGCTCACCAGCGGTGAACTGCCCGCCGGCCTCTTCGGGATGCGTGTGGTCGCCCTGCTCGGGGTCGCCCTGATGGCGGCCGCGCTGCCCCGGCTGGCCCGGCACAGCGGCGCCGACCCGGCCGCCGCGCTGTGGCTGGGCGCCCTGAACCCGCTCGTCCTGCTGCACCTGGTCGCGGGCGCCCACAACGACGCTGTCATGCTCGGCCTGCTCGGCCTCGGGCTGGTCGCCGCGCTGGGCCGCCGGCCGGTGCTGGGCGCCGTACTCGTCACCCTGGCAGCCCTGGTCAAGGCACCCGCCGTGCTCGGCCTGGCCGCGGTGGTCGTGCTCCAGGTCCGGGCGGGCCACCGTCCGGCCAAGGCCGTCCTGACGACCACCGCCGCGGCCGCCGCCACGACGGTCGCCGCGACCACCGTCGCCGGAACCGGATACGGCTGGATCGGCGCCCTCAACACCCCGGTCTCCCCGCAGAACTGGGCGCTCACCAGCCTCCTCGGCCGCGCCACCCGCGCGCTGCTGGAGGGGCTCGGCAGCGACCTGGCGCCGCTCGCCGTACCCGCCTGGCACGCGTTCGGCATTGTCATCGCCGTGGCGGCCATCGCCGTCATATGGCTACGGCTCAGGCTGCGCCCGGTGTACGCGCTCGGCCTCAGCCTCGCCGCCGTGGCCGCCTTCGGCCCGGCGATCCGCCCCTGGTACGCCCTGTGGGGGCTGTTCCTCATCGCCGCCGCGGCGCCCAGCGCCTCGATACGGCACCGGGTGGCGGCCGTGACGGGCGTACTGGCGCTGGCCACGCTGCCCAGCGGTGGCCCGGCGGACGCCGGTCAGCTGGTGCTCGCGGTCTCCGGCGGGGTGCTGGCCGTGGTCGTGCTGTGGCAGGCCCACCAGGCGGAACTCGCGCCGGCCTGGGGGCGTACCGCATGAGACTGCCCTCGACCGACCGCGGCCGGCTGCTGCTGGTGCTCGTCCTCGCCGCCGCCGTGACCGCGTTCACCGCGACCGTGCCGCTGCTGCGCGACTGGTTCGACCTGCGCGTCTACCACGGCACCGTGGACACCTGGGTCCACCACGGCGGCCGTATCTACGACTACCTGGTGCCCGGTACGACGTACGGCTTCACCTACCCGCCGTTCGCCGCCGTCGCGATGCTGCCCATGGCCCTGCTGGGCCTGCCCGCCGCCATCGCCGTCGCCCTGCTGCTCAATCTCGCCGCGCTGGCGGTGGTGCTGCGCATCCTCGCCGGACGGGACTGGCGGCGCCACGGCTGGTTCGGCGTCGCCCTCGGAGCCTGTGCGCTGGCGCTGTTCGAGCCGTTGCGCGACACCTTCAGCTTCGGCCAGGTGAACGTCCTGCTGCTGGCGCTGGTGCTGACGGACGCGTGGCTGCTGGCCACCGGCCGGGAACGCTGGGCGGGGTTCGGGATCGGCCTCGCCGCCGCGATCAAGCTCACGCCCGCCATCTTCATCGGGCTGCTCCTGCTCTCCCGCCGCTGGCGGGCCGCGGGTGTCGCGACGGCCGTGGCCCTCGGCGCCACCGCCTTCGCGGCCTGGGTGACCCCGGGCGCCTCCCGGTTCTACTGGACGCAGGCCCTGTGGGACACGACCCGGATCGGCCGCCTGGACTACGTCTCGAACCAGTCCCTGCAAGGCGTCCTGGCCCGGCTCGGTGAGACGGACCGCCCGCTGTGGGCGGTCGCCGTGCTGCTGGTGCTGTGCGTGTGGGCGTGGCGGGCGGGCCGGGCGGTCGCCGCGGGGGAGTGGATCGCGGCCTTCGCCCTGACCGGCCTGACCGCCTGTCTGATCAGCCCGATCACCTGGGTGCACCACCTGGTGTGGCTGCTGCCCGCCTTCGCGGTGCTGATCCGCGCCGGGCACCCGCGCGTCGCGGGAGCCCTGTACGCGGTGCTGTGCACGAGCGTGGTGTGGCTGTGGTTCGACGACTCCTCCGGCATCGACGGGTTCCTCGGCTCCAACACCTACGTCTGGATCACGCTCGGTCTGCTGCTGTGGCTGCCGGTGGGCCAGATCCCCGCCGGACGTCAACTTCCCGCCGTACGGCTCCTTCTGGGGCGGAGCGTCACCGCGACGGCACCCGCGCCGAGCCCGGCGGCGCCCGCGACCATACCGGCCTCGGCCCAGCCCGGTCCCTCGGCGGCCGGCGTCGGCGCGGCGGCCGAGGTGGACGCCGGCTCCGGGCCTGGGCGCGGCTTGGCTCGCAGCGCGTCCAGCGAGCCCACCGGGTCGACCCGGTCGGCGGCGGCGAATCCCCAGTCCAGCAGCTCCCGAGCCTCCTCGTAGACGGCGCGGCCGCCGCCGTACTGCGGGTTCATCACCGTGACGACGAGCGTGCGGCCGCCCTGGCGGGCGGCGGAGACGAGGGTGTGCCCGGCGTTGCTGGTGTAGCCGTTCTTGACGCCGATCAGGCCGGGGTAGGGCTTCACTCCGTCGGCGCCGGTCAGCAGGCGGTTGGTGTTGCGGATGGGGTACGACCAGCCGCCGCGGCCCGGGAATCTGGCCTCGACGGTGGCGCAGTACCGTGCGAAGTCCTTGTTGCGCAGCCCGGCCCGGCCGAACACGGCGAGGTCGTACGCCGAGGACACCTGGCCCGGGGTGTCGTAGCCGTCCGGTGACAGCACCCGGGTGTCGAGGGCGCCGAGCGCGCGGGCCCTGGCCTGCATCCGCGCGGCGGTGGCCCGCCAGCCGCCGTTGAGGCGGGCGAGGACGTGCACGGCGTCGTTGCCCGAGTTGAGGAAGACTCCGTGCCACAGATCGGACACCTGGTACGTGCGGCCCTCGGCGACCCCGACCAGGCTGCTGCCCGGCCCGATGTCCGACAGCTCCTCCTCGTCGACCGTGTGCCGGATCCCGCCGGGCAGGACGGGCAGCACGGTCAGCGCGAACAGGGTCTTGAGGGTGCTGGCGGGCGGCAGTCTGCGGTGCGCGTCGTGCGCGGCGAGCACCTCGCCGGTCCCGGCGTCGGCGACGACCCAGGACAGCGCGGAGACCCGCGGCAGCCGGGGCGCCCCCGCCCGTGGCCGTACCTGCGTGCCGGAGCGATGCAGCAGGGAGGGCTGCGGCATCGTCCGCGCCCGTTGATGCTCGACGGGCTCCGCGCCGCCCCGGTCGGCGACCGCGGCGGGCGCGAGCCCCAACAGGCCCGCCACGCACAGCACACAGGCCGAGACGGTCACCCGGGAAGAGAATCCGATCTTCATATGATCAACGTAGAAAGGCCTCGCCGACACACCGCGCTGCCCTGACGGAGCGTCGCCCGCGAGCACCCGGATGCCGCACGTCAGCCGGGATCCGCGGGCAGTGTCGGCTGGACGCGCCGCAGGAACGTCGCGTTGTCCGGCGTCTGGCGCATCCGTTCCAGCAGGGTCTCCAGGCCGTCCTTGGCCTGGAGGACGCGGCGCAGGCCGCGGGCGGTCGTCAACTCGGCCGGGGTCAGGAGGAGTTCCTCGCGGCGGGTGCCGGAGGGGGTGATGTCGACGGCCGGGAAGACGCGGCGGGAGGCCAGTTCGCGGTCGAGGCGGAGCTCCATGTTGCCGGTGCTCTTCAGCTCCTCGAAGAAGAAGTCGTCGGCGCGGGAGCCGGTCTCCACCAGGGCGGTGGCGAGGATGGTGAGCGAGCCGCCCTCCTCGGTCGCCCGGGCGGCGCCGAAGAAGCGCTTCGGGCCGATGAGCGCGGTGGCGTCGACACCGCCGCTGAGGGTGCGGCCCCCGGCGGCGGCCGCGTTGTTGTGGGCCCGGCACAGCCGGGTCAGCGAGTCGAGCAGGATCACGACGTCCTCGCCCGCCTCGACCAGCCGCTTGGCCCGCTCGATGACGAGCTCGGCGAGCGCGATGTGCTGCTTGGGCGCCCGGTCGAAGGTCGAGGCGTACACCTCGCCGCGCACCGAGCGCCGCATCTCGGTGACCTCCTCGGGGCGTTCGTCGAGGAGCACCACCATCAGGCGGCACTCGGGGTGATTGCCGGCCACCGCGGCGGCGATCTGCTGGAGAAGTACGGTCTTTCCGGTCTTGGGAGGGGCCACGATCAGCCCGCGCTGGCCCTTGCCGACCGGCGCGATCAGATCGGCCACGCGCCCGGCGAGCCCGGCGCCCGGGTGTTCCAGGCGGATCCGCTCGCTCGGGTGAACCGGCGTCAGGTCGCCGAACCGGCGGCGGTTCTTCTCCGGTGCCCGGCCGTTGACGCGGGCGATGTCGGAGAGGGTCCGCTGGGCGCCTCGTACGCCTTCGACGCGGTCGCCCTTGCGCAGGCCGTGGCGGCGGATCAGGGCGGCGGAGACCTGGAGGTCGGAGGAGGTGGGCAGCAGGGTGTCGGCGCGCAGGTGCCCCTTCCCGCTCGCATCGACGTCGAGCACACCGGTGACGGTCTGCGGGGCGGACTTCTGTACGGGGGGTTCGAGTGTGGTGGTCATGAGAGGGGGTCCTTTCACGGACGTACGGCATGAGACATGCGAAGGGGAGGGAGCCGCGGAAGAGAATGAGGCGGACAGAGCGCCTTCGGGCGGCGGGAACAACACCTCGGACACAGCGGAACCGCGGGTCATGAGGTGGTGAGAAAGCCGGTGCGGAAACCGGCTGACTGAGGAGAACTGGCACCGGCGCCCCGGACGGGGCGTACACAAGTGCTAACGGGACGGTACCACGCCGTATCAGCGTGTGGCGAGGAGTCCGTACAGCAGGGGGATGCGCGGCTCGGGCAGCCGCCACCAGCCGGACGGCGTGGGGACCATCCGCGGCCAGCGCTGCCAGGGCAGCTCATCGCTCTCGCGGAGCCGCCGGACGGTCAGTCCCGCCTCGTCCAACGCGGTGACGACCTCTCCTATTCCGTGCATCCACTCGAAGCTGTCGGTGGCGCCCTCGACGGCCGGGCCGTCCGTGTAGGTGTGGGTCGCGTCCCGGTGCACGGGACCGCCGCCGCCCAGGTAGTCGTGCCGGAGCAGCAGCTCGGGCCCTTCCCCGGGCGCGGGCTTCGGGCCCAGGGAGTTGAGCAGCGGATGGAACTCCACGATGTACAACAGGCCGCCGGGGCGCAGGAGTTCGGCGACCACGCCCGCCCAGCGCGGCAGGTCCGGCAGGTAGCACAGCGCGCCCTTGCCGGTGTAGACGACGTCGAAGCGCTCCCGCCCGAGCGCCTCCACGGCGTCGTACACGTTCGCTTCCACGTAGGTGATGTCCGCGCCCGTCTTCCCGGCGAGGTCGCGTGCGGCGGCGACGGAGGCGGCGGAGAAGTCGAGGCCGACCGCCCGGGCCCCGCGCCGGGCGAGGGCGATCGTCTCGGTGCCGAGATGGCACTGGAGATGGAGCACGTCACGGCCGGCCAGGTCGCCCAGGTCCGTCCACTCGAAGGGGGCGAACCAGCGCTCGGGGTCGAGGTCCTGGTCGAGGCCGTAGAAGCGGCTGGCGAGGTGGACGGGGGTGCGGGCGTCCCAGTTCGCCTGGTTGGCCCGCATCAGCCGGGTGTGCTCGTCGGCGCTCATGAGGACATCCAACCGCGAACGGGCGCGGAAGGGGGCCCGTCACACGGAACGCGCCTGTGCCTCCGCCGCGATCCGGTCGAACTGCGCGCCCATGGCGGCCTGGAGTGCCTGCGCGGCGGAGAGCGGGCGGACCATGACCGTGAAGTCGTCGATCAGGCCGTCCTCGTCGACGTGGATGAAGTCGCAGCCCTGGATCTCGCGGTCGCCGACGCGCGCGGTGAACACCAGGGCGTGATCGCGGCCATCGGTGTCATTGATCTCCCGGACGTAGCGGAAGTCCTCGAAGACCCGTGCCACCCCGCGCAGGATCGCCGCCGTGATCGGCTTTCCGGGATACGGCTTGAACACCACCGGGCTGGTGAAGACGACGTCCTCCGCCAGCAGGGCCTCGGCGGCGTCGAGGTCCCCCTTCTCGATCGCCTCGCGGAACGCCCGCATCGCAGCCTCCATAGTCAATTTGTTGAGTAGGTGCGGAAGAGATTAGTCACCTCCTGCTAGCGTGTCCACATGTCGCTGAAGTACGCCGTCCTGGCCGCCCTCCTGGAGGGGGAGGCGTCCGGGTACGAGCTGTCCAAACTGTTCGACGTGTCCCTCGCGAACTTCTGGGCCGCGACCCCGCAACAGCTCTACCGGGAGCTGGAGCGGCTGGCGCAGGACGGCCTCGTCCAGGCCCGGCTGGTGCAGCAGGAACGCCGGCCGAACAAGCGGATGTTCACACTCACCGAGGCCGGACGCGACGACTTGCGGTCCTTCGCCGCCGAACCGGTCCGCAGGCCCGCCGCGATGCGCGACGAACTGCTCATCAAGATCCAGGCCATGGACGAGTCGGATCCCGCGGCGACCCGCGCGCTCGTCGAGGAGCGGATGTCCTGGGCGCACGGCAAGCTCGCCCGCTACGAGCGGGTCCGGGACCGGCTCCTGGCCGGACGGGCCGAGGAGGAGTACCTGCGCGAGACCGACCGGGTCGGCCCGTATCTCACCCTGGTGGCCGGGATCGCCTATGAGCGGGAGAACGTGGCCTGGTGCGCGCGCGTCCTCACCGTCGTCGAGCAGCGCGCCCCGCTGGGGTGACGCGGATGTTCGACCCCGAGGGCCCCTCCTTGCGCGAACTCGCCGTCCAGGCCCTGTCCTCCGTCGAGCGCGGCTACGACCTGCTCGCCCCGAAGTTCGACCACACCCCCTTCCGCACCCCGGACTCCGTGCTCGACGCCGTCGCCGCGGCACTGGAGCTCATGGGCCCCTTCGGTGCCGGGCTCGATCTGTGCTGCGGCACGGGCGCCGGGATGGACGTGCTCACGCGCGTGTGCGAGGGGCCGGTCGTGGGGGTCGACTTCAGCGCGGGCATGCTCGAGGTCGCGCGCGAGCGCGACGGCGGGGTCTCCTACGTCCGTGCCGACGCCCGCGCCCTGCCCTTCGCCCCCGCCTTCGACCTGGTGGTGAGCTTCGGGGCGTTCGGGCACTTCCTGCCGCGCGAACTGCCGAACCTGTTCGCCCAGGTGCGCTCGGTGCTGCGCCCCGGCGGGGCGTTCGTGTTCCCCGTGGTCGCCCCGCCCCGGCCCGGGTCCCCGGAGTACTGGATGCTGCTGGGCTTCGACGCGGTGATGCGGGTCCGCAACGCCGTCTGGCGCCCGCCGTTCGTCATGTACTACCGGGCCTTCCGGCTCGGCGAGGTGCGCCGCGAGCTGGAACGGGCTGGGCTGGACGTGGAGTTGACGGCGCTGCCCGAGTTCGGGCAGCGCCGTGACGGCAGCCCCCGGGTGCGGATGGTGGTCGCCCGGCGGCCCGGGGCTCAGACGGCCGCCGGCAGCGTGAACTCGTAGACCAGCGCGTCCTGTCGGGCGTCCACCACCAGGTCGGTGATCTCCAGCGGGCGGTCGTACTGGTCGTGAACGCGTCGGGTGACCCGGACCGAGGGGGCGCCCGCGAGCGGGGTGATGGAGTCGCGGTGGTGCAGGGCCAGGCCCGCCTTGCGCATCCAGTCGTAGGCGCGCCGGAGTTGGGCCGAGGTCGAGCCGTCGGCGCGTTCCCGGTAGCGGCGGAGCTGCTCGACCTCGGCCAGCGCCACGGCGGAGAACGACGTCACGGCCGTCCGGCGGCCCTCGCCGTCGGCGCCGGCGGACTCGTAGCGGTGCACCAGGGTCGGCCGGTGCGGGGCGAGCCCCAGCGCCTCGGCGTGGCCCGGCGGGGGCGTCTCCCAGGTGACCCTGGTCCGGTCGACGGCACCCGGATCGGCCGTACGGGCGCCGACCGGGAAGGTGAGTGCCGCCGGGTTCTCCACCGGGAGGCCCGGCAGCGTGGCGTGGCTGCCGCGCCGGTCGGTGGCGACGAGACCGTCGCACCGCAGTACCTCCAGCGCCTGCCGTACGGTCTCTCTGCTGACCCCGAAGTGCCGCGCCAAGTGCCGTTCGCCCGGCAGCCGTTCGCCGGGCGGAATGGTGCCGTCGCGCAGCTCGCCGAGCAGCTGGGTCGCGATGCGCCAGTACAGGGGCTGACCCTCGGTGAAGGGGTGGTCGTGCGGGGTGGTGCGGGCCATGCCGCGCCCTCCTGTTGATGACGTGCCGTAGTCGTGCCGACTCATTGCGCCACCAGATCTAGCATTGGTCTAAACCACTAGGGAAGGGCGGCGGGCCGGTTCGGCTGAAACCGGCCCGCGGATCGTGACGTGACGTCAGATGTGCGACCGCACCCAGCGCAGCTTCGCCGCGTCGTGGTACGGGCCGCCGCCCTCGTGGTCGTTGAACTCGTAGACCTCGATCGCCTTGTCCTCGTGGGCCCAGGCGTTGAAGGCGGCGAACACGGTCGAGGGCGGGCAGGTCTGGTCCTCCAGGGCGGCCGAGAACAGGGCCGGGGCCCGGCCGCGGGCGGCGAAATGGACGCCGTCGAAGTAGGAGAGGGTGCGCATCACGTCCTCGGTGCGGCCGCGGTGCGTCTTGAGGAACAGGGCGATCTCCCGGTACGGGTGACGGTCCGTCAGGGTCGTCGCGCGCGGGAAGTCGCACAGGAACGGTACGTCCGGGGCGACCGCCGTCAGGTCCGGCACCAGTCCGCCCACCGCGATCGAGATACCGCCGCCCTGGCTGGAACCCAGCACCACCGTCCGCGAGGCGTCGGCCAGCGGGTGCGAACGGGCCGCCTCCACGGCCCGCACCCCGTCCGTGAACACCCGCCGGTAGTAGTAGTTCTCGGGCGCGTCGATCCCGCGCGTCATGAAGCCGGGATACGCGGGAGCCCCGCCCACCGGGTCCGCCGTACCGCCGCCACCGCCCCAGGCGCTGCCCTGGCCGCGGGTGTCCATCACGAAGTGCGCCCGGCCCGAGGACGCCCACAGCAGATGCTCGTGCGGCAGCCCGCGCCCGCCGCCGTACCCGACGAACTCCACGACCAGCGGCAGCGGTTCCTCGGCCGCCGCCGGAAGCGTCAGCCAGCCCTTGACCGGGTGGCCGCCGAACCCGGCGAACGTCACGTCGTACACCGTCACCGTGGACAGACCCGTGTCCACCGGCTCGAAGCGGGCGTCCAGATCGTGCTCGCGGGCCTCCTGGAGCGTCTTGGACCAGAACGCGTCGAAGTCCTCGGGGGCCACGGAATCGCTGTGGTACTCGCGCAGTTCGTCGAGCGGAAGGTCGAACAGGGCCATCGATGACCACCTTGGTGAAGAGGGGGTGCGGATGATCACACGGTACGTGGGTGATCGGACCTTTCGCCAGGTCATACCCCGGGTCAGGTCCTGCGATGGCGCCATGGCGTCTGCCGCCGACGCGCGCGTCGGAACTGCGGAACCGCTGGTCAGGGATGCCGAGCTGTTCGTCGTGGACGACGGCGGGGAGATCGCGGGCGGCTGGGTGGCCGTCGCCGGTGGTCGGGTCACCGAGGTCGGCCCGGCGGGCAGCGAGCCCGAGGCCGACCGGACCTCCCCGCGGCCGGACGGCTCGTCACCCCGGGCCTGGTAAACACGCGTCAGCACGTCGCTGCACCACGTCCTCGGACGTTCTTGGTGAGGCACGAGCTGATGACCGCCACCGACCGGGACGAGGACACGTACTGCCTGGAGACCTACGGCTGCCGGCCCGTGGAGTACTTCGATGACCGACCGCATCTGGGTCGCGCACTGCCCGAGCACGGACCCGGTGGAAGGCCGGCTGCGCTGTGGCCCCCGCCCGCGCGTGGGCGACGGTGGTGGGGGGCCGGCGCGCGGGTGCCGCCGTCTTTACGCCTCTCGGCGGCTCCACTCCGGTTCCGTTCGTGCCCACTCACGGTCCCACTCGGCCAGCCGGTGCCTGTCGAGGCGGCGGCGGACCATGGTGTGGGCGAGGAGGATCAGGCCTCCCGCGCCTACGGCGGCGCAGGCGCCGATCGTCACCGTGTGCTGCCAGATCGTGGCCTCGCCGGGTGGTGGTGGCACAAGGCGGCCGGTGGAGTCGAGCCACACGTCGACGCGCTCACCGGGGTGACTGCCGACCGGGACCAGGGTCGTACTCGTGCGCGGGGTGCCGTCCGGGGCCGTCCAGCGGACCGTGGCGCGGTGTTTGCGCTCGGTGTTCTGAACCGCGGGACGGGGCGCGTCGGCCCGCCCGGCGACCTCCGCCCGCACCCGGTGCCGGTCGGCGCGCTGAGCCGTGGCCGTGGCCCGGGCGTCCTCATGGGCCCACCACCCGGCCACCGCTCCGGCCAGCGGCGCGCCCAGCAACAGCAGGGCGGCCACGGCCAGCACAGTCCATCCCTCTATGACGTCCGACCGGCGCCGAAGCGGATTGTGCCGCCGGCGCCAGCCAAGTACCTGGGTCCTCACACCCCACGGGTACCCGCGAACGTCAGCCGAAGCGTTCGATCCGGATCCGATCGACCGGCTGCCCCGCCTCGACGAGCAGCCGCGAGGCGTGCTCGGCGAAGGCGTTGGAGCCGCAGACATAGGCTTCCCACCCACCCGGCGGCGGCTCAGCGAGGAGCGGCGCCACATGTGCCGCCGACACACGTCCCACCGGCACCCCGGCCGGGGCGCTCCGCGTGAACACGGGCGTCGTCTCCACGCCGTACTCCCGCGCGTAGATCAGCTCCTCGGGGCTGCGGGCCGACACCAGCAGCCGCAGTGGCACGTCCAGGCCGTGCGCACGGTGATGACGGATCATCGACATCAGCGGTACGACCCCGGATCCGGCGCCGATCAGCAGCGCGGGCCGGTCACCGGGCCAGGCGAAGAAGCCGCTCAGCGGGCCGCGCACCTCCACCTGGTCGCCGGTCCTGGCCACGGTGTGGAACCAGCCGGAGACCTCGCCGCCCTCGACGTGGTCCAAGGTCAGCTCGATGTGCCCGGAGCCGTCGGACGCGGACGCGATCGAGTAGTGCCGCTGGGCCGAGTACCCGTCCGCCGCGGTCAGCCGCAGCATCAGGTGCTGGCCGGGCAGATGCCCCGCCCACGCGGGCACCGCGAGCCGCACGGTGGCCGCGCGCGGGGTCTCGCGCCGGATCTCGGTGACGGTGGCGGTCTGCCACGTCGTGGCGGTCGTGTTGCTCACCGCGATCCGGCCGGGTACGGCGAATCGCGTGGCGAAGGTCGTGTCAGTCACCGGAGTACCGCTGCTCCTCCCACGGGTTGCCCCGCGCGTGGTAGCCGTTCTGTTCCCAGAAGCCCGGCTCGTCGTGGTCGAGGACGCGCAGGCCCGCGATCCACTTGGCGCTCTTCCAGAAGTACAGATGCGGTACCAGCAGCCGCGCCGGACCGCCGTGCTCCTGAGCCAGCGGCCGTCCTTCGTACTCCCAGGCGATCCAGGCCCGCCCGCCGGTGAGGTCCGCGAGCGGCAGGTTCGTGGTGTACCCGGTGTGGGAGTACGCCACAGCGTGGGTGGCCGAAGCATGGGGGCGGACCACATCCAGGAAGGCGTCCAGGGAGACGCCCCCGAACCGCACCCCGAACTTCGACCAGCTCGTCACGCAGTGGATGTCGCCTTCGTACACCGAACCGGGCAGCGCGTGGGCCTCGTCCCAGGTCCAGGTGCGCGGGGCCTCGACCAGGCCGTCCACGCGGAACGTCCACGCGTCGGGCGCGAGGTCGGGAGTGACCTCGGCGGACAGGACGGGCCAGTCGTCGCCCGCGTCGTACTGGCCCGGTGGCAGTCCGGGGTTGTCGACGCGGGGGCGCCCGGTGAAGCCTCGGGTGACGTTCATGCGGGTGGTGCCTCCAGACCGCCGTGCGCGACGGCCGTGATCAGTACGTTGCACATTCAACCGTACTGGTTCGGACGTACGGGAATAGCCGGCCGCCGGTCTTGCTTGGATCTTGTGGCAGCGCACGAGAGAGGGAGCAGATGTCCAACGCGTTCGATGGGGTCCTCGACAATCCGACCCTGGCCGCGCTGACCGGCCCGCACGCCCGGTTCGCCGAGGCCCGCGGCCGGGTGCTGCGCTACCCCGTCGACGTGTCCCCGTGGGTGGCGCTGCCCGACGAGCCGGACACCGCCGACTGGGCGGACGTGGCCGCGCTCGCCGGTCCCGGCAACGAGGCTCTGATCATCGGCTTCCGGGGGCGGACGCCCGAGGACTGGGAGACCGTCTTCCGCGCCGAGGGCGTGCAGCTCGTCGGCGAGGACGTGGCCGGCGCACCGGACGCGGAAGCGGTACGCCTGGGTCCGGACGACGTGCCGGAGATGCTCGACCTGGTCGCCCGGACCCGCCCCGGACCCTTCCTGCCCCGCACCCTGGAGCTCGGCACCTACCTCGGCATTCGCCGGGGCGGCGCCCTCGTCGCGATGGCGGGGGAGCGGCTGCGGCCGCCCGGCTGGACCGAGATCAGCGCGGTGTGCACCGACCCGGCCGTGCGCGGCCAGGGCCTCGGCAAGCGGCTGGTGCTGGCCGTCGCCCACGGCATTCGGGAGCGCGGCGAGACGCCTTTCCTGCACACGGGTGCCGACAACACGGGCGCGATCCGGCTCTACGAGTCCCTTGGCTTCCGGCACCGCCGCACCACCGTCTTCCTCGGCACCCGGATCCCGGACGAGCGCCTGGAGCCGGCGGCCTGAACGGTGGGGGCGGAACCGCTCAACCCGCGTTGTAGCGCACCAGGTACCCGGCGAACCGCTCCAGGTCCTCGTCGGACCAGTCGGCGAGCCGCTCCCGCACGACCTCCCGCCGCCGCTCGGTGACCTGGGCGAGCAGCCGGCGCCCGGCGTCCGTCAGGTGCAGCACCTGCACCCGGTGGTCGTCCGGGTCGAGGCTCCGCCCGATCAGCCCGTCCCGCTCCAGCACGGCCACCTGACGGCTCACGGTGGACTTGTCCAGCGCGTAGTGCGCCGCGAGGTCGGTGGCCCGGCAGCCGCCGCTCTCCTCCAGGTGACCGAGCAGCGTGTACGACACCAGCGACAGCTCCGGGTGCATCCGCCCCGCCGAGGCACGGGCGCGGCGGGCGAAGGCCGTCATCTCGCGCTGGATGATCTCCACGGAAGTGTCCGAAACGTCCCTGGTACTCATGGTTGCAGAGTACAACTCAGCGTGGACGCGTGATCACTGGGGTACGCTGACGGCCCGTCCGTGGAGCGTCCCGGACGTGTCGAAACGAGGGGGTGAGACCCATTACCGCTGTGTCAGGTCGGGTGCTCTCCCCACGAGTCGGTACGGTCGCCGGTCGTCGGTGACCGAGGGAGCGCCCTTCGGATCTCGAAAGGCATCCCCGTTGTCTTCTCTCTCCCTGCCGTACGACTCCCTCGTCGTCGCGCTGCGCACCGCGGGCTGCGTGTTCGCCGAGGACGAGGCGCGGTTGCTGATGGCCGCCGCCGCCTCTCCGGGCGAGCTGGCCGCCATGCTGGACCGGCGGGCCGCCGGTCATCCCCTCGAACTCGTCCTCGGCTGGGCCGAGTTCCGCGACCTGCGGATCGTCGTGGAGCCCGGCGTCTTCGTCCCCCGCCAGCGTACCGAGTTCCTGGTGGAGCAGGCCCTCGCCCACGTCCCGTGCGCCTCGGTCGTGGTGGACCTGTGCTGTGGCTCGGGTGCCGTGGGCGCCGCCCTGGCCGCCGCGCTGGGCCCGGTGGAACTGCACGCCGCCGACATCGACGCGGTCGCGGTGCGCTGCGCCCGCCGTAACGTCGCCGCGTACGGCGGCCACGTCCACGCCGGGGACCTGTTCCACGCGCTGCCCGACGCGTTGCGCGGCAGGATCGACATACTCGCCGCCAACGTCCCCTACGTACCCACCGGCGAGGTCGCCCTGCTGCCCGCCGAGGCACGCGACCACGAACCGCTGACCGCGCTGGACGGCGGCACGGACGGGCTGGATCTGCTGCGCCGGGTCGCCGCCGAGGCCGCGCACTGGCTGGCGCCGGGTGGCTGCCTGCTGGTCGAGACGAGCGAGCGGCAGACAGCGGCGGCCGTGGAAGCGTTCACCCGGGGCGGCCTGACGCCCCGGACGGCGGCGTGCGAGGAGCGGTACGCCCAGGTGGTCATAGGCACCAGCTGACGGCGACGGGCCGGCCGTCCCCGTCGGTGAGGCGTCCGCTGACGGGGACGGCCGGCCCCTCCAGGTGAGAGCGTCCGCCGGCGGCGCCGGACAGGGCGGTACCTGTCGGCGTCCGGTGACGCCGTCGGTGCCGCTCCCTGGCGGTGAGGGCGTCTGTCGGCGGCGAGGGTCGGCGCCTCCCTGTCGGTGCAGGCGTCCCCAGTGCCGTCAGGGCGGACCGTCCCCATCGGCGCGGGTACCCGTTGACGGCGTCAGGTCGGGTCGTCTCCATCCGGGCGGTCGTTCGGCCCGGTGCGGTTCTCCCATGGGCCCGCCAGTACGTGGTCGGCGGAGTGCTTGCCCTCGGGGGAGCGGGTGCCTGCCAGGTACAACTCGTCCCCGTTCGTCAGGCCGCCGGAGCCCTCCCGGTGGACCGTGGTGTGCGAGTCGAGCGTCCAGGTCCACTCGGCGCCGTCCTCGCTGCGCACCGTGACCCGGTCGTCGTCCACCTCCTCGGCGGTGCCCCACTGCCAGACGCGGACGACCCAGTCGCCGGTGTCCGGGTCCTTCACCGTCGACTCTCCGTGCACGGCCAGGCCGAACCACAGGCTCCGGTACCAGTCGCCGCCCCGGTCGGACGCGTCGGACCCAGAGGCGGAGCCCGAGGCGGATCCCGAGGCCGCCGGTGTCGTGCCGCCGGTCCCGCCGCCGGATGCCGCGTCGAAGGCGTAGGTGCCGCCGAGGGCGAGCACGGCGACCGCGACCGCCGTCGTCACCGTCCGCGTCCGCCGGGACAGCCCCCGCCAGCGCTCACCGAGCGGGGTGCGTTCGGACCCTCCGGTGAGGACCTCGGGGGGTGTCGGTTCTCGATCCGGATCGTGCGCCATGGCTCGCTCCCAGCGGCCACGGCATCCGGCGTCGGCACGCCATGGGGTGCGGGCCGTAAGACCAAGGTAGCGACTCGCCGCCCCGCTGCGAAGGTCAACCAGGCGTCTGAGCTCGGGCGATGAGCAGCGCCACGTCATCAGTGTTGTCCGGCTGGTGCAAGGTGCGCAGGAGGAGGTCGCACACCTCTTCCAGGGGCCGGTCGGGGCCGTCGAGGAGTTCCAGGAGCGCGTCGAGCCGTTCGTCGAGGGGGTGCTGGCGGGTCTCGACCAGGCCGTCGGTGTAGAACACCAGCCGGTCGCCGGGCTCCAGTGCCACGGTGGTGGTGGAGAACTCCACCCCGCCCACCCCGAGCGGCGCCCCGGTGGGCAGTTCGAGAAGTTCGGGGGTGTGCCCTTCGCGGAGGCGGACCGGCGGCAGATGCCCGGCGTTGGCGATCCGGCACTGGCGCAGATGCGGGTCGTGGACGGCGTAGACGCAGGTGGCGATGGAGTGGTCCAGGCCCTCCGTGGTCCGGTCCAGGTGCTCCAGCAGGCGGGCCGGGTCGAGATCCAGGTTGGCCAGGGTGTTGGTCGCGGTCCGCAGCCGGCCCATGGTCGCGGCGGCGTTCACTCCGCTGCCCATGACATCCCCGACGACCAGCGCGGTCTTCCCGCCGTCCAGCGGGATCACGTCGAACCAGTCGCCGCCGACCTCCGCCGTCGCGCCCGCGGGCTGGTAGCGGGAGGCGACCTCCAGGCCCCCGGTCACCGGCGGATGGCTGGGCAGCAGGCTGCGCTGGAGGGTGAGGGCGGTGTCGCGGGCGTTCTGGTACCAGCGGGCGTTGTCGATCTGGACGGCCGCGCGCGCCGCCAACTCCCGGGCCAGCAGCAGATCGTCGTCCCCGAACGGCAGCGGGTTGGATATCCGCTTCAGATCGAGGGCGCCCAGTACCTCGCCCCGCGCGATCAACGGCACGGCCAGATAGGAGTGCACCCCCGCGCGGGCCAGTCGCTCGGCCGCCTCGGGGGAGCGGGCTATGCGGGGCAGGTCGGCGGGTTCCACCTCGGCGACCAGCACCGGGCTGCCGGTGCGCACGCACTGGGTGACCAGCCGGTCGGGCCCGTACCGGGCGATCTGCCCGGGCGGATCGGCGGCGTCCAGCGCCTCCGACGGCTGCTCCGCCTGGACGGCCAGGGCGCGGATCACGGCCGGTTCGGCGGGGCCGAGACTGCTGCGTCGGCCCTCCACCACGGCCTCCAGCAGATCGACGGCCGCGATGTCGGCGAGCTCCGGGACGGCGACGTCGGCGAGTTCATGGGCCGTGCGGTCCAGTTCCAGGGTGGTGCCGATGCGGGTGGAGGCGTCGGCGATGACGGCGAGGCGTCTGCGCGCCTCCTCGGCCTCGAGCTGGGCGTGATGCTGCTCGGTGACGTCCACGACCATGCAGGCCGCGCCCAGTACGGTCCCGAGGGCGTCCTCCAGGCGGTACATCGACACAGACCAGGCGTGGTTCGTGTCCGGATCGGCCGGGGTGCGCCCGACCGTGAACTGGTCGACCAGCGGCACCCCGCTCTCCAGCACCTGCCGGAACGCGGCCTCCAGGGCGGCGGTGTCCAGGTCCGGCAGGATCTCCGGGACCGTGCGGCCCAGGTGCGCCTTGGCGGGTACGCCGTTGATGCGCTCCAGCGCCGGGTTGACGGAGACGTACCGCAAGTCGGTGTCCAGGACGGCGAGACCGAGCGGGGCCTGTGCGACGACCCGCGTGGACAGCGCGACGTCCCGCTCCAGCCGGCGCACCGTCGACTGGTCTGCGGCGAGGCCGAGGGCGTAGACATCGCCGCGGTCGTCGAGCAGCCGCTGGTTGCGGAACTCCACCAGACGCGTGCTGCCGTCCTTGTGGCGGATCGGGAAGGCCCCGGCCCAGCTCTCGCCGGTCTCCATGACGTCTGCGAAGAGTTTGACGACCATGTCCAGGTGCTGTTCGTGGATCATCAGCTGGACGGCGGACCGGCCCAGTGCCTCCTGTGCCGTATAGCCGAAGAGCTCCTCGGCCTGAGGGCTCCACAGCACGATCCGGCCCTCGGTGTCCAGCACCACGGACCCCACGCCCAGCACGTCCAGCAGCCCACTGGGCCGCACAGGACCCCGCACCCGCTCCTCACCCGGAGCCGAAGCCGCAGCGGGCGGCGGTGCGGGCGCCGAAGCGTCACCGGGCGCCGAAGCGTCACGGGGCGCCGAAGCGTGATCGGGAGCGGACGCGTTGCCGGACGGCGGCGAATCACGGGGTGCCGAAGCGTGCTCGGAAGCCGACGCGTTGCCGGGCGCCGACGAATCACGGGGCGCGGAAACTTCACCCGGGACGGCAGCATCACCCGGTGCCGACGAGCCCCGGGGCGCCGATGCAGCACCGGCCGCCGAGGCGTCACCGTGAGCGGGCCCGTCAGCCGACGCCGAGGCGTCGCCGTGAGCGGGCCCGTCAGTCGGCGCCGACGCGTCGCCGTGAGCGGGCCCGTCAGTCGGCGCCGACGCGGGCAGCGGAGCCTCGCCCGGTACCGGCTCGTCGCCCCGGGCCACCGGAGATCCGGCTGGAGTCATGCCCACGCACCGCCTTCGCCGTTTTCTCGCGGCACGCCGTCCCCCGTGCCGACTCCCCTTGTTCTACCGCGCTCAACCGTCTCCGGGACCTCTCGCGTCGCTCACCTCCACCATCCCTCAACACCACCCCGATCGTCCGGGGAAGCGCAACGAAGATGACCACTGCCGTTCCGCTCTTGGTCTGTACATGACTACCCGGCGCCGCCAGACTGTCCGCCGAGCACGCGACACCCCACCCCCCCAACCGAGGAGTCGGCTCATGTCCCTGCGCGCCCGGCAACGTTGTCACGCCGTCCTGACCGGCCTCGTCGCCCTCGCCAGTGCCGCCGTCCTGTCCACCGCACCGCCCGCCTTCGCCGCCGACACCTGGACCGAGGTCGGCTCCGACCGAGCCGACCCGCTGACCGAGAGCCAGGGCCTGACCTCCGTCGAGGTCCCGGCGAACAGCCCCAACCGCTACACCGGCATCGGCACCATCCCCGTCGGCGTCAGCAGCCGGGGCTGGAACCACGTCGGCGACCCGGACGCCTCCTACAACGGCTACTACATCGAGCCCTACCAGGCCGACTCCGGCACCGCGAAGATGTTCCGCGTGCAGGCGCCGGGCGGCACCTGGTCGGAGTACGTGCACCAGCTCAGCGGTGGCGAGGCGCTCAACAACTCCTGGGTCGCCGTCTCGCCCGGCGGCCAGTGGATGCTGGCGGGGGAGTGGGGCACGATGAACCGCCTGCTCGTCTTCCCGACGCCGGGCGTCAACGCGAGCACCTCCCCCTCGGCGAACCTCCCGCAGGCCTCCACCGTCCGCCTCGACCGCGCCGTACGGGATGTGCAGGGCTGCGACTTCTCGGGCCCGACCACCCTGCTGTGCTCCTCGGACGACCCGGCCGGCACCCTCTTCGGCATGACCAAGCCGCTGCTTCAGGTCGACCTGTCCGCCGAGCCCGGCTCCTCCGACGTCACCGGTCGCGTCACCGCCCTGCGCCAGCTCCCGCTGCGCAGCGGCTGCTCGGGCAGCTTCGAGACGGAGGGCGTCGACTACGACCGCCGTAGCGGCACCCTACGGGTGATCGTGCTGTCGCCGGGCTTCTGCATCCTGACCGACAGCAAGACCTACCGCTTCACCCGGAGCTGACCTCTCGCTCCTCTCGGGGCTGTACATCCCGGAATGTAGTGGTTTTCTGGGAGTGCGACACGGTGTCGTGGGGGAACCCGGCGCCGTGACGCGGCGCGGCCACGAGAGGAGCGATCACGATGGACAGTGAGCGACTGCACCCGGAATCCGTCTCGGTGGAGATCAGCGGATGCAGCAAGGAGGACGCCCGGATCGTGTTCGACGCCCTGTGCGCGTACTTCGATTCGGACCGGTGCTCCGACGACGTACCCCGCGAGTGGCACGAGACCCGGCCCACGGTGTGGCTGGGCACCTTCGACGTCTCCGAACCGCACGCGGGCGGCCGTCCCAGCGCTCGGCTGTCCCGGTCCGTCGAGGCCGATGTGCAGGGCGGCTACTGGGCCATCGACCGCTTCCGCAGCACCCTGGACGACCTGTTCACGGTGCACGACCTCAGCACCGCCTCCGGCGATCAGGAGCGTGAGCTGCACGTCCGCCTGGAAAGCCGGTGACCTGGGTCTCTCCTGTTGTGCAACTAGTTGCATAAACCGTGCGCGGTCCTCTACAACATGAGGGACGACACCGCGCACGGAGGGGCCCGATGAGCCGTTACCCGCACCTGCTGAACCCGCTCGACCTGGGCTTCACCACGCTGCCCAACCGCGTCCTCATGGGCTCCATGCACGTCGGTCTGGAGGAGGCGGAGCGCGGCTTCGAGCGCATGGCGGCCTTCTACGCGGAGCGTGCGCGCGGCGGCGTGGGCCTCATCGTCACCGGCGGCATCGCCCCCAATGACGAGGGGCGGCCCTACGAGGGCGGCGCCAAGCTCACCACCGACGCGGAGGCGGAGCAGCACCGGGTCATCACCGACGCCGTGCACGCCGAGGGCGGCCGGATCGCGATGCAGATCCTGCACTTCGGCCGGTACGCCTACCACCAGGACCTGGTCGCGCCGAGCCCGGTCCAGGCGCCGATCAGCCCCTTCCCACCGCGCGAGCTCACCGACGCGGACGTCGAGCGGACCATCGAGGACTACGCCCGCGCCGCCCGTCTCGCCCGGCAGGCCGGCTACGACGGCGTGGAGATCATGGGCTCCGAGGGCTACCTCATCAACGAGTTCATCGTCACCCAGACCAACCACCGCACCGACCGCTGGGGCGGCTCCTACGAGAACCGGATGCGCTTCCCGGTCGAGATCGTGCGCCGGGTGCGCGAGGCCGTCGGCGAGGACTTCATCATCGTCTACCGGCTCTCCATGCTGGACCTGGTCCCGGGCGGCTCCACGCTGGACGAGGTCATCACCCTCGCGAAGGCCGTCGAGGCCGCCGGGGCGACCATCATCAACACCGGCATCGGCTGGCACGAGGCCCGCATCCCCACCATCGCCACGTCGGTGCCGCGCGGCGCCTACACCTGGGTCACCAAGCGGCTCATGGGCGAGGTGTCGGTCCCGCTCGTGACCACCAACCGTATCAACACCCCCGAGCTCGCCGAGGAGTTGCTCGCCGAGGGGTACGCGGACATGGTCTCCATGGCCCGCCCGATGCTCGCCGACTCCGACTTCGTGAACAAGGCCGCCGAGGGGCGCCCCGAGGCCATCAACACCTGCATCGGGTGCAACCAGGCCTGCCTGGACCACACCTTCAGCCTGAAGATCACCTCCTGCCTGGTGAACCCGCGCGCCTGCCACGAGACCGAGCTGGTGCTGTCCCCGACCCGGCTGCGCAAGCGGGTCGCGGTCGTCGGCGCGGGCCCGGCCGGTCTGGCCTGCGCGGTCTCGGCCGCCGAACGCGGCCACGAGGTCACCCTGTTCGACGCCGCGAGCGAGATCGGCGGCCAGCTGAACGTAGCCCGCCAGGTCCCCGGCAAGCAGGAGTTCGACGAGACCCTGCGCTACTTCCGCCACCGGCTCGACGAGCAGGGCGTGGACGTACGGCTGAACACGTGGGTGTCCGGCGCGGACCTCTCCGGGTACGACGAGGTCGTCGTCGCCACCGGCGTCACCCCCCGCACCCCGGACATCCCCGGCATCGACCATCCGAGCGTGGTCGGCTACCTGGACGTGCTGCGCGACAAGGCCCCCGTCGGCGACCGGGTCGCCATCCTCGGCGCGGGCGGCATCGGCTTCGACGTCGCGGAGTTCCTCACCGACGGCGGCGACAAGGCGCACGAGGACCCGGAGACGTACTTCCGCCAGTGGGGCGTCGACATGGCCTACGAAGGCCCCGGCGGACTGACGGCCCCCGAACGACCCGCCCCGCCGCGCACCGTCCACCTGCTCCAGCGCAAGACCACCAAGGTCGGCGCGGGCCTCGGCAAGACCACCGGCTGGATCCACCGCACCGAGCTCAAGCACCGTGGCGTCAGCATGGTCCCGGGGGTGCGCTACGACCGGATCGACGACGCCGGACTGCATGTCACCGTCGGCGAGGAGAGCACGGTCCTCCCGGTCGACACGATCGTCCTGTGCACCGGGCAGGACCCGCGCCGCGACCTGTACGAGGAGCTGGTGGCCGCGGGCCGCAGCGCCCACCTGATCGGCGGCGCCGACGTGGCCGCCGAACTCGACGCCAAGCGGGCCATCAAGCAGGGTACGGAGATCGCGGCGGCCCTCTGAGGGGCCGTCCCCGGCCACAGGGGCCGTCCCTAGGATGACGTCATGTCACTCCCGCACGCGATCCTCACCGCCCTGCTCGAAAAGCCGTCCTCGGGGCTGGAGCTGACCCGGCGCTTCGACAAGTCGATCGGGTACTTCTGGTCCGCGACGCATCAGCAGATCTATCGCGAGCTGGGAAAACTGGAGGCCGACGGGTTCATCCGCACCCTGCCGTCCGAGCAGCCGGCCCGCGGGCAGAAGAAGAGCTACGAGGTCCTGCCCGCGGGCCGCGCCGAACTGGCCCGCTGGAGCGCCGCGTCGCAGGAGCCCAAGCCGCACCGGGACACGCTGCTGCTGCGGCTGCGCGCGGCGGCCGTGGTGGGCACCGAGGGCATCGAGGCGGACCTGCGGCGCCATCTCGAACTGCACCGGCGGCAGCTGGCGGAGTACGAGGAGATCGAGCAGCGCGACTTCCCGGCGGGCAAGGACGGCCCCGAGGACCGGTTGCGCCACCTGGTCCTGCGGGCGGGGATCGACCTGGAGACCTTCTGGACCCGGTGGCTCACCCACGCGCTGGAGGAGTTCAGCGAACTGCGACAGCCGTGACGGCACGCAGGGCGCGCTCGACCGTCTCCTCGTTCTCGCCGACCGGAGCCACGTAGTCGAGGACGCCCCGTGCCGCCTCCTCCCCGAGCAGCCGGGTGATCACCCAGGTGCCGAGGTACTGGGAGGCCAGACAGCCGCCCGCCGTGGCGATGTTCCCCTCGGCGTGGAACGGCGCGTCCAGCACCGTGACCCCGCGTGCCTCGACGAAGGGCCGGCTCGTCCGGTCGGTGCACGCGGGCATGTCCTCCAGCAACCCGAGCCGGGCCAGCACCAGCGCGCCCGAGCACTGCGCGCCGATCAACTGCCGCCCGGGGTCGAGCGGCAGCCGGGAGATCAGCTCGTCGTCGGCGACGACGTCCCGCGTCTTCACGCCGCTGCCGACCAGCACGGCGTCGGCCTCGGTCACGAACTCCATCGGCCGCTGCCCGGTCACCTCGACGCCGTTCATCGACGTGACCACCGGTGTCGGCGTCGTGATGAACGCTTCCAGGCCGTCCTTGCGGCACCGGTTGATCAGCGCGGCGGCGATGAAACTGTCGAGCTCGTTGAACCCGTCGAAGGTGACCACGGCTACCTGCTTCATCACGACTCCTTCGCCTACGGCACGGGAGCCATGAGTCTTCCCCGGCGCGCCGTGCGCGGTCGAGGGCCAATCCGGGGCCGGTGGCTCGGCCGTGGCCCCGCTCAGAGGCGGTAGGGCCGCGAGCGGCGGCGCAGGAACCAGACCGTGGCCGCGGCGCCGAGCACCACCAGGCCGCCGCCCGCCGCGAGCGTCACCGCGCCGTAGTCCTCGGCGGCGCCGCCGAGGCCGCCCATGACACCGCGCGAGGGCGAGGCCGTGGCGGAGACGGTGGGCGTGGAGGCCGCGGAGACGACGACGGACTGGGTGCCCGCGGTCTGGTTGTTGAACGCGCACTGCACGATGACGGTGTACGTCCCCGGGCTGACGCCCGACCAGGCGGCGGACTGCTGGTTGGTGTTGCCGGACAGGGCCACCTGACGGCCCTGGGCGAAGTTGGCCTGGCTGCTGGTCAGCAGTGAGGCGGTGCCCCAGCTGCCGCTGGTGTTGGTCTGGTTGCAGGCGCTGGTGGTGACCGAGACGGTGGAGCCGCTGGTGCTCACCGAGATCCCGGACTGCGCGCCGGCCGTCGGAGCGGTCAGGGCGAGCGGAAGCGCGGCGGCGGCCACGATCAGCCCCGAGCGGAGGAGTGGCGATGAGTTGCGCATGTGGACTGCCCTCCGGCGGCACGGTTGGCGGTACATCCCTTGCGCCGCCGAGGGTCGGGAAACGTCCGCGCTGCCTCAGGGGCAGCCAACGCGCACCCGGCCCGTCCCGCACGCGGACCGCCCCCGGGCAGGTGACGGATTCCTTCGTCCGGCCCATGGACGGCGCCGGATCACGGTGCCGCCTTGCCCGTGGTCACCGTCCGCTCCGCCGAGAACCCGCCCCAGGTCCCGTCGGGCAGCCGGGCCCTGAGCTTCACCCGGTGGCTCACCCCGGCCTCGGTGCCCGCGTAGAAGCTGTAGGTGCCCCGCTCGCGCGGCGCGTCACCGCCGTACACCACCGAGGTGGCGGACCGCCCGTCCAGATGGACCTGGTACTCCGTGACCACGCCGTCCGTGCGTGGCGGAACCCAGCTCAGGTCGATGTAGTACGCGCCTTCCGCCTTGTCGAGGTGGGTGGTGGCGCCGAAGTCGGCCGGTGCGGTGCCGCGGCCGTCGTCGGTGCCGGGGGTGGTGAGCCGGACGGGCGTCCCGGCGGGCGAGGCGTTGTCGGCGGCGTCCCGGGCGCGGACCGTGAAGGTGTAGCGGGTGCCGGGGCGCAGTCCGGTGACCACGGTCGCGGTCTGGTTCCCGCCCACACTGTGGATCTTCGTGCCGCCCTGCTGGATGTCGTACGACACCACTCCTCGGTCGTCCTCGGCCGCGGACCAGGACAGCTGCACCGCCCGGCTGCCCACCGCCCGCCCCCGGACGGCGCCCGGCGCGGTCGGTGCCGCGCGGTCGGCCGGGCCGGCGGCCGGGGTCGTGGCCCGCACCTCCTGGCTCGGCGGTCCGAGGCGGCCGTCGGTGTCGCGGGCCCTGACGTGGAAGACGTAGGCCGTGCCGGGGCGGAGCCGGGTGACATCCACCATGTGTTCGTCACCCGGCACGTCCTTCACCTTTGTGGTGCCGCGATACACCTCGTAGCCGTCGATGCCCTGGCTCGCCGCCACGGCGTTCCACATCACGTGCACGCTGGTCGCGCTGCCCGCCTCGGCCGTGACGCCCCGGGGCGCGCCGGGCAGCGGGCCCTCGTCGGTCCGGCCCTGCCAGCCGCAGGAGGCGATCAGGGCGAGCGCGCCGCACAGCAGCGCGAGCCGGCGCGGGCGGGCGGGTACGGGAACGCGTCGCACGACATGGCCTCCCCGGATCAGGGGCCGCGGCCGTTGGGGTGACGACATCGGCGCGGCAATGGTCCGGACCAATATGACGCGGCTGACGCGATCACATCAAGAGGGCGGTCGTGGATGTGTGTTCGCGATGGTTACGTATGCTGACCCTCGCGGCTGAACTCCCTCTGAGGGCTCGGGAGTTCATGCCGGTGGCGCGGACCGCTGTCGTCGCTGTTCCCGCGCCGGCCGTGCGCGGCCGGGAGGCCGAGCCGACACGGGCTCATACTCCCGGCCGCTGCCGGAAGTTCGGCGCGCCGTACCGCCGCACGTGCGGACGCGTGCACCGTCTGGCCCCCGAACGGTGGCCGCATGATCGACCAGGCACCAGGGTGGGCTGAGTGTTCGTCAGTGCTCCCCCGGAGAGGGTCCCTTATCGTGCGTGTCCAGTCGTTGACGCTGGTCGCGGCCAGTGCCGCCCTTCTCGCCCCGACCGCCCTGCCGGACGCCCCACCGCCAGCCGAGGAGTGGCCCGAGGTGCGCCCGCTGGGCGAGGTCCGCGCCGCCGACCTGCTGGCCAAGGCGGGCGAGTGCGCCCAGATCTCGCACGGCCGGTACAGCGGTGACTCCGGCGGGCCCGCGACGATCCCGGTCTGCGGCACCCGGGAGGCCGTCTTCTGGCAGGCCGATCTGGACATCGACTGCGACGGACGGCCGGGCCGCCGCTGCAACAGCGGCACGGACCCGCACTTCAGCGACGCGACCGCCTTCCAGCAGTCCGACGGGCGCCACTTGGACGCCGAGACCCTCCCGTACGTAGTCGTGCCCGCGCCGAGCCCGATCTGGGACTACCGGGACCATGGGATCCGCGGCGGCTCGGTGGTCGCCCTGGTGCACGGGGACCGCGTGCGGTACGCGGTCGTCGGCGACGTGGGGCCCGCCGACATCATCGGCGAGGCCTCCTACGCCGCCGCCGAGGAACTCGGTGTGAATCCCGACCCGCACGGCGGCGGCACCGACTCGGGGGTGACCTACATCGTCTTCAAGGACACGCGGGTGGACCCGATCGAGGACCGCGAGGCCGCCGACGCCGTGGGGGAGCGGCTGGCGCGCAAGTTCCTGCTCGCCCCCTGACATCCGGCCTCAGACCGCCGACCAGCCGTCGTCCACGGGCAGCACCACGCCGTTGATGTTGCTCGCCGCGTCCGAGGCGAGGAACACGATGGCCGCGGCCTGCTCCTCGGGCTGGGCGAGCCGGCCGACGTTGACGAAGTGCGGGCCGAGCGCCGTGGGCCCGTGCGCGTTCTGCTCGGCGTCGACGACGATGCCCGTCTGAGTGCCGCCGGGCGCGATGGCGTTGGCGCGGATCCCCTGCTTGCGGTACATCACCGCGAGGTTCTTCGTCAGGCCCACCATGCCGTGCTTCGAGGCCGTGTACGCGGCGCCCGCCGCGCTGCCCCGCAGGCCCGCCTCGGAAGCGGTGTTCACGATCGCGCCCCTGCCCGCGGCCAGCATGTGCGGCAGGACGGCCCGGGTGAGCTGGAACGGGGCGGTGAGGTTGACCCGGATCACCCGCTCCCACTCCGCGTCGCTCACGTCCGCGACCGCCGACATGCGGTCCATGATCCCGGCGTTGTTGACCAGCACGTCCACGCCGCCGAAGCGCTCCACGGCGGCGGCGACCACGGCGTCGACGACCGACTGCTCGCTGAGGTCCCCGGTGACGGCGACCGCCGTGCCGCCCGCCTCCTCGATCTCCTTGACGACGGCCTGCGCGCCCTCGGCGTTGAGGTCCGCTGCCACGACCCGGTCGCCCTGGGCGCCGAAGGCCAGCGCCGCGGCCCGGCCGATGCCCGAACCCGCTCCCGTGACGATCACGCTGCGTCCGTCGGTCATGTGCTGCTCCTGTTCGTGCGTGCGGGCCGAGTGCCCTGCGGCGCACACTCTACGACTTAATGTCTGTGAGTGACATAAAGTCGTGGTGGAGAATTCCGGGGAGAGCGATCACCGGAGCCGGAGGACGACATGAGCGCAGCCCGCACGCGTACGGGCCGACCGCCGCTGACCGAGGAACGCAAGGCGGAGATCCGGCTGGAGATCGCCCGGGCCGCGGTCGACCTGTTCGTCGAACAGGGCGTGACGGCGACCACCGGCGAACAGATCGGACATGCGGTCGGCGTCTCCGCGCGGACCGTGTGGCGCTACTTCCCGAGCAAGGAGAGCTGTGTGCGGCCGCTGTTCTCGGCCGGGATCGACGTGATCGCCGAGTGCCTGCGGCAGTGGCGGCCGGGCGAGCCACTGGAGCGGATCTTCGACGACAGCCTCATGGCCGGGAACGGCATCGCCCAGGGCCCCGAACGCGCCACCGTCGGCGCCCTGGTACGGCTCACCCGCACCGAGCCCGGCCTGCGCGCCGTATGGCTTCAGACGTACGACGAGGCCGAGCCGGCCTTCGCCCGGGCGCTCGCCGAACGGGCCGGACTGCCCGCCGAAGATCCGCGCCCGGTGATCCAGGCGGCGATGTTCAACGCGGCCCTGCGGGCGGCCGTGGAACAGCACGCGTGGCACACCACGGAGCCGGCCCCCGACACGACGGCGTCGAGGGCCGAACTGGAGACGATGCTGCGCACGGCCCTGACGGTGGCGGCGCAGGGCATCGCGTAGCCGCTGGGCCCTGTCGTCGAATTCCCGCCTGCCGCGCGGCGCCTGGCACGCACTCCCCGAGAGGGGGGACCCCCATCGCCACCGCCAGGCCCGCCCTCCGGGCGGACGACGGGAAGGTGACGACGGACCTAGACCTTGCGGTAGGAGTACGCCTCCTCCGCTGCCGCCCGTACCGTCGCGAGGTCGGCGCCCGTCGCCGCCGTGACCACCGCCGCCACCGCGCCCTCCACGAACGGGGCGTCCACCAGCACGGTGTCGTCCGGGAGTTCGTCGCCCTCGGCCAGGAGCGCCTTGACGGTCAGGACCGCGCTGCCCAGGTCGGTCAGGACGGCCACCCCCGCGCCCCGGTCCACGGCCGCCGCGGCCGCCGCGATCAGTTCGGCGCTGGTGCCCAGCTCGCCGCCCTCGGTGCCGCCGGCGGGGGCCACGGGCACCGAAGTCCCGCCGCCCGCGAGGCCCTTCGCCAGCTCGGCGACCGACGCGGCCACCTCGGCGCTGTGCGACACCAGCACGATCCCGACCCGCTTGTCCTCACTCACCGTTCGCCTCCGCCAGCGCCGCGACCAGCAGGGCCGAGGAGGTCGCCCCCGGATCCTGGTGCCCGATGCTGCGCTCGCCGAGGTAGCTCGCCCGCCCCTTGCGCGCCTGGAGCGGAGTCGTGGCCAGCGCCCCCTCCTCGGCGGCGGACCGCGCCGCGGCGAAACCGCCGTCGAGCGCGTCCACGGCCGGCAACAGCGCGTCGATCATGGTCTTGTCGCCCGGCGCGGCACCCCCGAGCGTCATCACCGCCTCGACCCCGGTGCGGAACGCGGTCGCGAACTGTGCCTCGTCGACCTCGGCGGCCTCCCCGAGCGCCTTTCCGGTGCGCCGCAGCAAGGTCCCGTACAGCGGCCCCGAGGCGCCGCCGACCGTCGAGATCAGCTGCCGTCCGGCGAGGGTCAGGACCGCGCCGGGAGTGTCGGGGGACTCCTTGTCCAGGGTGGCGGTCACGGCACGGAAGCCGCGCAGCAGATTGCTGCCGTGGTCGGCGTCTCCGATGGGCGAGTCGAGGGCGGTGAGCCGTTCCGCCTCTCGTTCCACGGAGGCCGCGGTCGCGGTCATCCAGCGGCGGAAGAAGTCGGCGTCGAGCACGGGATCTCCTTGCGTGGTAGGTACGTTGACACCCGAGCGACGCCCGCTCACTTGCCCCAGCGCAGCCCGGCCGTCTTCACCGGCGCGTCCCACAGCCGCAGCAGCTCCTCGTCGATCTGGCACAGGGTGACCGAGGCGCCCGCCATGTCCAGGGACGTGACGTAATTGCCGACGAGGGTGCGGGCGACGGCGACCCCCCGCTCGGCGAGCACCCGCTGGACCTCGGCGTTGAAGCCGTACAGCTCCAGCAGCGGGGTCGCGCCCATGCCGTTGACCAGGACCAGTACCGGGTTGCGCGGGAGCATGTCCTCCAGGATCGCGTGCACCGCGAAGTCGGCGATCTCGCCCGAGGTCATCATGGGCCGCCGCTCCCGGCCGGGCTCGCCGTGGATGCCGATGCCCAACTCCAGTTCGCCCGGGGGCAGATCGAAGGTCGGGCTGCCCTTCGCGGGCGTGGTGCACGCGCTGAGCGCCACACCGAAGGAGCGGGAGTTCTCGTTCACCTGCCGGGCGATCGCCTCCACCCGCTCCAGCGGCATGCCCTTGTCGGCGGCGGCGCCCGCGATCTTCTCCACGAAGAGGGTCGCGCCGGTGCCGCGGCGCCCGGCCGTGTACAGGCTGTCCGTGACCGCCACGTCGTCGTCGACGAGGACCTTCGCCACCTGGATGCCCTCGTCCTCGGCGAGTTCGGCGGCCATGTCGAAGTTGAGGACGTCGCCGGTGTAGTTCTTCACGACGAACAGCACGCCCGCGCCGCTGTCCACGGCCGCCGCGGCCCGCACCATCTGGTCCGGCACCGGGGAGGTGAACACCTCGCCCGGACAGGCCGCAGACAGCATCCCGGGCCCCACGAAACCGCCGTGCAGCGGTTCGTGCCCCGAACCGCCACCGGAGACCAGGGCGACCTTCCCGGCCACGGGCGCGTCCCGCCGTACGACCACCCGGTTCTCCACGTCCACGGTGAGTTCGGGATGAGCGGCCGCCATGCCGCGCAGCGCGTCCGCGACGACGGTCTCCGCGACGTTGATGAGCATCCTCATGGGTACCTCCTGGGTGGATGGGCCGGACGGGTACGGACGAGTGCCTACGGAGGCAGTATTGACCTTGTGGCCGAGTAGGTCACGGGAGGGCGCGGGGTGAGCGGCGGACCGTCAGGACGGCGATGTCGTCGTGGCGGCGGGTGTCCCCGGCGAAAGCGCGGGCCTCGTCGCGCAGTGCGCGGGGCAGTCCGGTGGGGGACAGGGCGAGGTGCTCGGCGAGGCGCTCGTCCAGCGGGTAGAACGTGCCGTCCGCGGCGCGGGTCTCGGTGAGGCCGTCGGTGGTCAGCAGGAGCGTGGCGCCCGGCGGGAAGTCGAACCAGTCCACGGTCGTGGGCTCGACGGCGAGTTCGGCCAGACCGAGCGGCACCCCGGAGTCCAGCGGTGGCACGGTGACCCGGCCGCCGGCGAGGAGCCGGGGCGGGATGTGCCCGCAGTTGACCGCCTGCACCTCGGTGTCCGCGTCGACGCCGAGGATGAGCGCGGTGACGAACCGCTCGTCGTCGCCGCTCTGGTGGGCCTGCGCGTTGTGGCGAACGACGGCGGCGTCCAGGATGTCGACGAGCGCGGTGAGCGTGGGCTCCCGGTAGGCCGCCTCGCGGAAGGCGCCGACCACGGCGAACGCGGCACCCACGGCGGCCAGGCCCTTGCCCTGCACATCGCCGATCAGGATCCGGGTGCCCCAGGGCGAGTCGACGACGTCATAGATGTCGCCGCCGACGAGCCGGTCCTCGTGCACCGGCTCGTAGACGCCGTTCACCATGACGTCCTCGCTGACCACAGGCAGGGGGTGCAGGATGTGCCGCTGCATGGCCGCGGCGGCGGAGCGCAGGCTCAGCATCTCCCGCTCGCGCTGGACGCGTCGGCGGCAGGCGTAGACGGAGGTGACGCCCAGCGCGAGGGTGAGCAGCACCAGCAGCAGGCGGTCCAGCCAGTGCTCGGTGCCGGCCGGGCGGGTCAGCACCGAGACCGTGACGACCACGGCGGTCCACGCGGACACGAACCAGGTCTGCCGCTCCGTGCACAGCGCCGACGCCGTTCCCGGCAGGAACACCAGCAGGCCGAGCAGCCACACCCCGGAGCCGGACAGGGCGCCGAGGACCTCCACCAGGACCGTCACGGACACCACACCGGCGACGAGTTCGACGTTGCTCAACGGCGCGCCGGTGTCGAAGTCTTCGGAGGGCTTCCTGGGCGGTGAGGGTCTGGTGCTCATCCCTGTTCACGTTACGCAGCCGGGGCCACGGGCCCGAGACGGCCCGCCGAGTCGCGGGGGCGGCTCACTCGCCGACCCGCAGGACCAGCTTGCCCGTGGAGGTGCGCCCGCCCATCAGCCGGTGCGCCCCGGCCGCGTCCGACAGGGCGAACTCCGCGGTGATCGGCAGCTCGACCATCCCGTCGGTCACCGTACGGAAGGCCCGCTCGGCCAGCGCTCGCAGCTCCCGAGGCGCGGACTGGGCGAGGGACAGGACGGAGAAGCCCGCGACGGAGCGGCCCCGGCCGTAGAGCTCGGGCTGGCCGACCTGCCAGGGCGTCTCTCCGCTCGCGTTGCCGAAGGACACCAGGCGGCCGAAGACGGAGAGGGTGTCGAGGCCCCGGCGCAGGGTGTCGCCGCCGACCGGGTCGAGGACGAGGTCGACGCCCCGGCCGCCGGTGGCGCGGCGGACGTCCTCGGCGAAGGAGTCGGCGGTGAACACCTCGTCGTAGCCGTGCTTGAGCGCGTACGCGGCCTTGTCCGCCGAGGAGACCACGCCGTACACCGCCCCGGCGCCCGCCGCCCGGGCCAGCTGTCCGGCGACGGTGCCGATGCCGCCCGCCGCGCCGTGCACCAGCACGCTCTCCCCGGCCCGCAGCCGGCCCACCTCGTGCAGCAGCGCGTGCACGGTCGGCAGGACCGTGGGGAGGGTGGCGGCGGTGCGCAGGTTCAGGCCCTCGGGGAGCGGGAGGACGGTGGCGGCGTCGGCGACGACGACCTCCGCGTAGGCGCCGCCGCCGACGAGCGCGGCGACCTCCTGTCCGGGGCGCAGGCCCTCGACGCCTTCACCGACGGCCCGGATGCGCCCGGAGAGCTCCAGGCCGGGACGGTGGGGCAGCGAGGACACCCGGTAGCCCTCGGAGCGTGCCTTGAGGTCGGCGAAGTTCACGCCCACGAAGGCGGCGTCGATGGTCACCTGCCCAGGGCCGGGCTCGGGGGCGTCGGTCTCCACGACCTCCAGCACCTCGGGACCGCCGTACTCCCGGAATTCGACTGCGCGCATGGGTGACCCCTCGATCCAAGGTGTTCAATGGAAAGCGAACACTCGGACTGTAAGATACGGATCGAACACTCGGCAAGCGAGACGGGGAGCGGGCATGGCGCAGCAGGTGGCCGGAGGGGGCGGCAGTCATCGGGCCGCACCGGTGCACACGGATCCCGAGGACGTCTCCGTCCAGGTCGCGCTCTCCGCGGTGGCCGATCCCGTCCGCATGCAGCTCATCCGAGAGCTGGCGGGCTCGGCCGACTGGACGCGCAGCTGCGGCAGCTTCGACGTGCCGGTCGGCAAGGCCGCGCTCAGTCATCACTTCTCCGTGCTGCGCGGAGCGGGCCTCGTCGAACAGCGGGACGAGGGGCCCAAGCGCGTCAACCGGCTGCGGCGCGAGGAGTTCGAGGCGCGCTTCCCCGGGCTGCTCGACCTCATCCTGCGCGGCGACTGACCGGCCTACCAGGCCAGGGCCGCCTGCCGCAGGCAGTCACGGACCCGCACCACGTCGGGATGGGCGTCCGTGCCCGGCCGCTGGACGAGGAACAGCGTGTTCAGCGGGGCCTCCTCCGGGGCGTGCAGGAGGACGAGGCGGCCGGAGTCCAGGTACTCCTGGCACAGCGAGCGGGGCAGGACGCTGTAGCCCGCACCCGCGTTGACCGCGGACAGCACCGCGTACAGGTTGGGCACGGTGACCGCCGCGCGGGCCGTGAGCTGCTTGCCGAAGACGGTGCGTCAGTAGCGGCGCAGGATCGGCAGATCCTCGGCGTACGTCACCATCGGCACCCCGCTCAGCGCCGCGCACACATCACCGGCCCTCGCCACCCGCTCGGCCCAGACCGGGCCCGCGACCAGCAGGTATTCCTCGTCGGCCAGGGGAGCTGAATCGAATCCCCTGCCGCGCGGGCGGCGCGTGGTGATCACCAGGTCGTGGCGTCCGGCGCGCATCTCCTCCAGCAGCGGCTCGGGCAGACCCTGGGTGACCCGCAGCTGGACGCCGTCGGTGACGAGCGGCGCCAGCGCGGGCAGCACCCGGACGCAGAGCAGTTCCGAGGGCCCGGCCAGGTGTACGGGCGCCGTCGCCGCGCCGGAGTCCTCCAGCGTCGCCAGCGCGTCCAGCGGACCCGCGGTCCGCGCGGCCAGCTCATGGGCGTACGGCGTCGGCTCCACCCCGCGCGGCAGCCGCGTGAACAGGTCACGCCCGGTCTGCTGCTCCAGCGTGCGGATCTGCGCGGTCACGGTCGGCTGGGAGAGCCCGAGCCGGGGCGCGGCGGCCGTGAACGAGCCCGCGCGGTACACCCCGAGAAAGGTGCGCAGCAGGTTCAGATCCGCGTGGGCGGGGAGCTGGGTCGGGTGCTTCACGGTGTCCAGCCTAACGACCGCATCCATCGGGGCACCGATATCAGAAATCGGCCTTCCTATTGGTGGGCGGATGGCATCCAGGCCTACGGTCGTGCACGTCACCCCCTCCGAGAGGCCCCCATGAGCAAGCAGAACGCGATCAATTGGCCCGAGAAGTACCTCCCCGGCACCGGCGACAACTTCGTCTCCAACGAGGTGATCGTCCAGGGCGTCACCGCCGCCCAGGTCTGGCGGTACCTGACCGACACCTCGGCCTGGGAGTCGTACTACGACAACGTCGCCGGCATCTCCTTCCCCGACGGCGGCGGACCCGGGCTGAAGGACGGAACCGTCTTCAGCTTCGGCACCTTCGGCTTCCCGCCCCTGGACGCCGAGGTCGTGGAGTTCCGGGCCCCGGCCGACGGCGAGCCCGGGCGGCTGTCCTGGACGGCCAAGCAGGACGGCACCCCGGCGGAGCGGCTCGACGTACTGCACGCCTGGCTGGTGGAGGATCTGCCCGGTGGACGGGTACGGATCCTCACCCAGGAGACGCAGATCGGCGAGCCCGCCGCGGCCCTGGCCGAGGAGCGGCCGAACCCGATGCTCAACGGCCACCAGGCCTGGCTGGACGGTCTGGTCCGGGCCGCCCGCCGCTGACGTACCCGAGGACGAGACAGGAAGGCGAACGTCATGACCGAGAAGCTCACGGTCGCGGTGCTGGGCACCGGCATCATGGGGGCCGCGATGGCCCGTAACCTCGCCCGCGCGGGACACGAGGTACGCGCCTGGAACCGCACCCGGGCCAAGGCCGAACCGCTGGCTGCCGAGGGCGCGTTCGTCGCGGACACCCCGGCCGAGGCCGTGCGGGGCGCCGACGTCGTGCTGACCGTGCTGCACGACGGTCCCGCCGCCCTGGACGTGATGCGCCGGGCCGCGAACGCGCTGAGTCCCGGCACGGCATGGGTGCAGTCGACCACCGCGGGCCTCGACGCCCTGCCCGGCCTCGCCGACTTCGCCCGCGAGCACGAACTCACCTTCTACGACGCCCCCGTGCTCGGCACCCGGCAGCCCGCCGAGGCCGGTCAGCTCACCGTGCTGGCCGCCGGGCCCGAGGACGGCCGGGAGAAGGTGACGCCCGTCTTCGAGGCTGTCGGCGCCAGGACCGTGTGGACCGGCGACGACGGTGCCGCGGGCACGGCGACCCGGCTGAAGCTGGTCGCCAACAGCTGGGTCATCGCGGCCACGGCCGCGGCCGGCGAGACCCTCGCCCTGTCCCGGGCCCTCGGCGTCGACCCGCGCCGCTTCTTCGACCTCATCGAGGGCGGACCGCTCGACATGGGCTATCTGCGCGCCAAGTCGGGGCTGATCCTCGAGGACCGGCTCTCCCCGGCCCAGTTCGCCGTGGGCACCGCCGCCAAGGACGCCCGGCTGATCGTCGAGGCCGGAGAGCGCGGCGGGGTCCGCCTCGACGTCGCCGCCGCGGGCGCCGCCCGCCTGGAACGCGCCGCCGCGCAGGGACACGGCGACGAGGACATGGCCGCCGCGTACTTCGCCAGCTTCGACGAAGAGCACTGACCACCCAGGAGGAACCCAGGATGTCCAAGCCGCCGCTGCCCCCCGAGGCCCAGGAACTGCTGCGCCGCCCCAACCCGGCCGTGATGGCCACCCTCCGCGCCGACGGCGCGCCCGTCTCCACGCCCACCTGGTACGTGTGGGAGGACGGCCGCGCCCTGATCAGCCTGGACGAGGGCCGGGTCCGCCTGAAACACCTGCGCCGCGACCCGCGCGTGACGCTCACCGTCCTCGACGGCGAGGACTGGGGCACGCATCTCACCCTCATCGGCCGCGTCGTCGAGACGTACGAGGACGAGGGCCTCGCCGACATCGACCGGATCGCCACGCACTACACCGGCAAGCCCTACCCGGACCGGGTCCGCACTCGCGTGAGCGCGTGGATCGAGGTGGAGCGCTGGCACGGCTGGGGCGCGCACAAGGACAGCGGCCAGGCGTCCACCTGAGCGGCGCGAGCCCCGTGGCGGCTGCCCGGGTCCGGTTCCACCATGGAGGGGGACGTGTGGGAGGAGGACACGATGTCTCACACCATGGAGTGGAACGTCCGCCTCTACCTCTTCGAGGAGGAGGGCACCACGAAAGCGCGGGTGGTATTGGACACCGGGAGCACGTCGCTCACCGGTCGTGGGGTCGCGCACCGCAACCCCGAGGACGCGGACGTGCCGGAGATCGGTGACGAGCTGGCGGCGGGCCGGGCCCTGAACGACCTCGCCGGGCAGTTGGTCAGTGCGGCCACGCACGACATCGAGGCGATGGGGGCCGCCGAGTCCGGTCAGGGGTCCCGTCCGACGGTCGGCTGGCCGGTCTGAGACCGCCCGCCCCGAGCGTCAGCGGTCCCGCCGTCCGCTTCCCCGGAGAGCGAGCGCGTTGGCGGCGACGATCGCCCCGATGCCGAGCCACTCCGGCCCGCCCAGTCCTTGCCCGAGGCCGACGAGGCCGACGAGCGCGGCGAGGACGGGGTTGACGCTCATGAAGAGCCCGAAGGCACGGGCCGGGACGTGTCGCAGGGTGAACAGGTCCGCGAGGTAGGGGACGGCCGAGGAGAGGATCCCGGCCGCGACGGCGCAGGCGAGGGCACCGGCCGTCGGCGGCTGCCGTACCGCCAGCACGATGCCGACCGGCAGGAACAGCAGGGCGGACAGCGCCGCCGCGGCCCCCGCCCCCTCCGCACCCGGCAGGCGCTGCCCGACCGTGCGGTTCAGCAGGATGTACGACGCCCAGCAGGCGGCCGCCAGCAGGCCCAGGGCCATGCCGAGGTAGTCGGCGGAGGGCTGCGGCCGCATCAGGACCACGACACCCGTGGCGGCGAGGAGCGAGTACAGGGCGTCCACCCGACGGCGTGAGCCCGCCAGGGCGATGGCGAGCGGGCCGAGGAACTCCAGCGTCACCGCGAGGCCGAGGCCGATCCGGTCGATGGACGTGTACAGCGACAGGTTCATGGTGCCGAACACGACGGCCAGCAGGATCACCGGCCACCACTGCCGCCAGGTGAAGGCGCGCAGCCGCGGCCTGCCGACGGCCAGCAGGACGGCGGCGGCGACGTACTGGCGTACCGCGACGACCCCGACCGGGCCGAGCACGGGGAAGGCGAGCGAGCCGATCGCGGCACCGGTCTGGTTGGCCAGGCCGCTGCCGGCCATCGTGGCCACACCGGCGAGGCCGGCGCGGGCCGACTCCGGTCGCGGGAGGGCGACTTCGAGGGCGGGGGCGGGTGCGGTTCGGGCGCGCATGACAGCGATGGTGCGCCTCCCGGATCCATACGCAAAATGCGTATGCTGCACGATCTATACGCTTGGGTCATGGATATCGAGCTCCGTCAGCTGCGCTGCCTCGTGGCGATCGTCGACGAGGGCGGCTTCACGGACGCGGCCATGGCTCTCGGCGTCTCCCAGGCCGCCGTTTCCCGCACCCTCGCCTCGCTCGAACGAGCCCTGGGCGCACGGCTGTTGCGTCGTACCTCCCGCGAGGTGACGCCCACCGGGACCGGCCTGCGGGTGCTGGCCCACGCCCGCCGGGTGCTCGGCGAGGTGGACGAACTGGTCCGGGAGGCCACCTCCGGGCACGAGCGGCTGCGGGTGGGATACGCCTGGGCCGCCCTCGGCCGGCACACCCCGGCCTTCCAGCGCCGCTGGGCCGCCGCGCACACCGGCACCGACCTGCTGCTGGTCCGTGTCAACTCGCCCACGGCCGGCCTCGCGGAAGGCGCCTGCGACCTGTCCGTCGTCCGCAGGCCGCTGGACGACCGGCGGTTCGACTCGGCCATCGTCGGCCTGGAGCGGCGGCTGTGTGCCGTGGCCGCCGACGATCCGCTGGCCAGACGGCGCTCGGTGCGGCTCGCCGACCTCGCCGGGCGCACGCTGCTCGTCGACCGCCGTACCGGGACCACGACCGCCGAGCTGTGGCCGCCGGACGCCCGGCCCGCCACCGAGGAGACCCACGACGTCGACGACTGGCTCACCGTGATCGCCACCGGTCGGTGCGTCGGGATGACCGCCGAGGCGACCGCCCACCAGTACCCGCGCCCCGGAGTGGTCTACCGGCCGGTGCGGGACGCCGAACCGATCGCGGTACGGCTCGGCTGGTGGCGCGACGACCCGCATCCGGCCACCCAGGCGGCGGTGGAACTGCTCACGGCGCTGTACCGGGGCGACACAGCGGGACGGTGAGGGCGGCGCGCCCATCCGGGGCCCGTCAGGGAGTGGGCTCCGGGTCGGCGGGCCGGATCTCCGACGGGCCGGGGGTGGGCGCTCCGACGACGGCGCGTTCGCCCCGGTCAGTGGGCGCTCCGACGACGGCCCCGGGTCAGGCGGCCAGGAGGCGGATCCCGGTGACCAGGTCCGGGCGGATGCGCACCGCGTGGTCCATTCTCTGCTGCGACCACGGGTGCAGCAGAGTGGCGTAGCAGGCCAGCTCGTCGGCGTCGGTGACCAGATGGGCGTAGCCCGTGACGACCACGCTCCACCCCAGGTGCGTGTCCGGGTCGATGGCGTCGGCCTCGTACGCCACCACCACACCGGGCATGCCGGCCTGCCGGGTCCGGGAGGTCAGCGCCGCGCCGTCGTGGGTGCGGATGACGATGTCGCCGCCGTCCATGACGTGGTTGACCGGGCGGATCGTCGGCAGCGCGTGCTCGGTGAAGACGATCCGTCCGTAGGACATGCTGCCCAGCAGCCGCAGGGCCTCGGCGCTGTCGAGATCTATGCTCCGGCGCGGAGCCGCGACGGCCGGCCGGCTGTTGTCGTGAGGCATGGCGGGCTTCCGTATGGGTCGCGGACGAGTGGTCCCTCGTCGTGTCTGTGTTCGATCAGGCCATTCGAACCGGGGCGGGCGGGCCGGGCCAGGGCCCTTCGGGCCCCACCTCCACTCCGGCCGTCCCCTTCGCCCCCATCAGGGCCGACCGGCCCTGGTCCTTCGGCCCTCGTCGGTCGAGGATCGACTTGAGCACGGAACTGCCGAGCAGGCGGACTGCCGAACACGACAAGGAGCAACCGATGGCGGAGGGCGAAGGGCCGCGCCCCGACGACCCGGTCCGGGTCTTTCTGCTGGACGACCACGAGGTGGTCCGGCGCGGAGTGCACGACCTGCTGAACGACGAGCCCGGCATCAGCGTGGTCGGCGAGGCGGCCACGGCGGAGCAGGCCCTGGCGCGGGTACCCGCCCTGCGCCCGCACGTCGCGGTGCTCGACGTCCGCCTGCCCGACGGGGACGGGGTCACCGTCTGCCGGGAGCTGCGGTCCCGCCTGCCGGAGCTGGCCTGTCTGATGCTGACCTCGTTCGACGACGAGGACGCCCTGCTCGACTCGATCATGGCCGGGGCCTCCGGCTACGTGCTGAAGCAGATCCAGGGCTCGGACCTGGTGTCGGCGGTGCGCACGGTCGCCGCCGGCCAGTCCCTGCTCGACGCGAGGGCCACCACGCGGCTGATGTCGCGACTGCGCGTCGACCGGCGGCAGGAGGAGCAGCCGCACGAGCTGTCCGGCCTGACCGGGCGCGAGCGGGAGATCCTCGACCTCATCGGCGAGGGACTGACCAACCGCCAGATCGGCGAGCGGCTCCACCTCGCGGAGAAGACGGTGAAGAACCACATCTCCCGCCTCCTGGCCAAACTCGGCGTGGAGCGCCGCATCCAGGCGGCCGTCATCGCCACCCAGGCCCAGCAGCGACTGTGGCGCCAGGAGGGGCACTAGCCCCGGGAGGCACGGCCGCGCCAGGGGCGGGCGTCGCTGACCTGCGCAACTCCTCGCGCTGTAGGCCTGGCCGGATGCCGGGTCACCGCATGCGTCGGACCGTTACCGTGGCATTCGAGGCGTCGGCGCGAGGGGACGTGGAGGAGCACGGTGGAGAGCCAGGAGCAGGCCGGCCAGGCCCGGGTACGGCTGCCGCAGCTGAAACTGGACGAACTGCTGGAGGAGCTCCAGGCCCGCCTCGACGCGGCCCGCGGCACCCGGGACCGGGTGCACAGCCTCCTGGAGGCGGTGCTCTCGGTCGGGCGGGAACTGAACCTGGAACAGGCGCTGCACAGCATCGTCGAGGCCGCGGCGGTGCTGGTCGACGCCCAGTACGCGGCGCTCGGGGTGATCGGGGCGGACGGCAAGCGGCTGTCGGCCTTCCACACGATCGGCGTCAGCGAGGAACAGATCGCCAGGATCGGCCCGTACCCCGAGGGCCACGGCATCCTGGGCGAGCTTATCCGCCACCCCGAGCCGCTCCGTCTGACGAAGCTCTCCGAGCATCCCGCCTCCTACGGCTTCCCGCCCCACCACCCGCCCATGAACACCTTCCTCGGCGTCCCGATCCGGGTCCGCGACCAGGTCTTCGGCAATCTGTATCTGACCGAGAAGGCGGGTGGGGCGGAGTTCGACGAGGAGGACGAGTCCGTCCTGTCGACCCTCGCGGTGGCGGCCGGTGTCGCCATCGACAACGCCCGCCTGTACGAGGAGTCGAGGCTGCGCGAGCGCTGGCTCCGGGCCAACGCCGAGATCACCCACAGCCTGATGTCGGGCGCCGGGCGCGGCGAGGCGCTCGGGCTGATCGCCCGTCGGGCCAAGGAGATCACCGGTGCCGTGCTCGCCGTGGTGGCGATGCCGGTGGAGGACACGGACACGCTGCGGGTGGAACTGGCCGTCGGCAAGAGCGCGGAGGCCCATCGGGGGCTGATCCTGCCCGTGGACGAGAGCCTCATCGGCCGGGCCTTCTCCACCGGGGCGCCGGTCGACAGCCCGGACGTCACCCGCGACGAGCGCGTCGCGGATCCCGGCTCCCGGTTCACCGGGCTGGGCCCGGCCGTGGCCGTGCCCATCGGGACCGGCGACGGTGTGCGCGGTGTGGTGCTGCTGGTGCGGGAGGCGGGCCGGACGGTGTTCTCCGCCAAGGAGACCGAGCCGTTGCAGGGCTTCGCGGCGCAGGCCGCGATCGCGATGGAGCTGGCCGAGCGACGCCGGGACGCCGAGGAGATCGCGGTGTTGAAGGACCGTGACCGGATCGCCCGTGACCTGCACGACCTCGCGATCCAGCGGTTGTTCGCGACCGGTATGACCCTGCAGAGCGCGGGGCGCTTCATCGAGCACCCGGAGGCCGGGCACCGGGTGGCGCGGGCCGTGGACGACCTGGACGAGACCATCAAGATCATCAGGTCGACGATCTTCGGGCTGCGGGCGCGCGAGGAGGGGGCCGGCACCGGGCTGCGCGCCCGCGTCGTGCGGGCGGTCGGAGAGGCGGCCCCCGTGCTGGGCTTCGCGCCGAGCGTGCGGATGGAGGGCCTGGTCGACACGGACGTGCCCCGGGGGACCGCCGACCAGGTGATGGCCGTGCTCTCCGAGGCGCTGACCAACATCGCCCGGCATGCCCGCGCGGGCCGCGCCGAGGTGGTGCTTGAGACCGACGGCCGTGAGGTGCGGCTGTCGGTCACCGACAACGGCGTGGGCATCCCGCCCGAGGGCCGGCGCAGCGGCCTGCGGAACATGGCCGAGCGAGCCCGACAGCTCGGCGGCGAGCTGGAGTTGGGCACCCCGGAGGGCGGGGGGACGCGGCTGGTGTGGCGGGTTCCGGTACGGGCCGAGGAGAGGTAGGGCGGGTAGGTGCTGCGCCGCCCCGGTGCTTGAGGCTCACCACGTCAGTTGATGCACAGCACCAGCAGGCAGACACCCGAGGGCGAGGTCGCGGAGGGTGAGGGGGTCGCCGGCGGGGACGGCGTGGCGGTGGTGGCCGAGGGGGTCGGTACGGCCGTGGGCGTCGGGACCGTGGCGGTGACCGGCTGCGACTGGGCGGCCTGGGTCGCCGTCGGCGCGGGCGAGGTGGGGGTGCCCGGCTGAGCCGTGGCCGGCGTGGTGGCGACGGACTGCTCGCGAGGCGCGTTCGTGGCCGACGGCGGCGCGGACGGGGTTCCGGGCCGCGACGGGGGCGTGGCGGTCGGTGTCGACGTCCCCGTGGGCAGCTCCGTCGCCTGCTCCTCGGTCGCGCCCATGGCCGTGTTGTCCGGAGCCGTGGCCGCCTGGGCCCGGTCCGCGGACTGCCCGTTCAGCGAGGCGACGGTCAGACCGCCGCCGACCAGGGCGACCGCGGTGGCCACCACGGCCTTGCGCTGGTTCTTCTTCCAACGGGCCCGCTGCCGCCGCCGCGCCGCACGGCCCTGCGGCGCGGCGGCCAGGGGTGCCGGCGGCTCCGCGCGGGGAACCTCGGCGGGCTCCGTCGCGGGGAGATCGGGCTCGTGCCACGGGTCGTGGGCGACGGGAGCCGCGGGAGCCATCGCCATGGGAGGCGCGATGTCCGGGGCGTAGGCGCCGCACCCGGGGCACACCAGGGCACCGTTGAGGTGCCGACGGCACGTGGAGCAGTAGTCCATCCGCGGTCTTCCTGATTCGGTGTTCGCACGAGGGGCCGACCGGCCGGACGCGAGGGGTCGATCGGCCAGAACCGTAGCCAGGCTTTGGACAGGCCGTGTGCAGCCTGTGTGCCGCTCTTGCACAGAACTCGCGGGGCTGCCCCGAAGGCGGTGCGAAAGGGCGGAAAGGGCCCATCCGCTTCTCGCGGATCCTGATTGCGCGGTGCACGGCCCGAAGCCGCTTCTCCGCGTCCGATACGGGTCCTTTCCGTCACTTCCAGCAGACCACACCCCCCGTGGAACCACCAGGGTCGATCTCGTACTGCGGTGACCCGGCGGACCGTGCGACCGTTGATGGCGGGTATCGGGGGCCGCGCACCGCGGCCCGACGGAAGGCGGTGGGCGCCATGGAGCAGCTCGACACCCCCTTGAGCGAGGTCCGCGCCGTCGTCTTCGACACGGACGGGGTGATCACCGACTCGGCACGGGTGCACGCGGCGGCCTGGAAGGAGGCGTTCGACGCCTACCTGCGGGCGCATCCGCCGGCCGACCCCGAGCAGCGCCGCCCGTTCGACGTCCGGGACGACTATCTGCGCCACGTGGACGGCAAGTCACGTCTCGACGGCGCCGCCGCCTTCCTCGCCGCACGCGGCATCGACACCTCGGACGGGGCCGTCGAGGCAGTCGCCGCCGACAAGGAGGAACTGTTCACCCGGCGGCTGCGCGAACACGGCGTGGAGGCCTTTCCCGGCACGGTCCGGCTCGTCCGCGCCCTGCGCCGGGCGGGCGTGCCGGTGGCGGCGGCCTCGGCCTCCCGGCACGCCGGTGAACTGCTCGACGCGGCCGGGGTACGTGACCTGTTCGACGTGCTCGTGGACGGCGGCGAGGCGGCCCGGCTGGGCCTGCCGGGCAAGCCGCACCCGGACCTCTTCCTCACCGCGGCCGACCGGCTGGGAGTCCCCGCCGACCGCGCCGCCGTCGTGGAGGACGCCCTGGCCGGCGTGGAGGCGGGCAGACGTGGCGGGTTCGCGCTCGTGGTGGGCGTGGACCGGGCGGCCACGGAGGACTCGGCGGCCGGACTGCTCCGCCACGGCGCGGACATCGTCGTACGGGATCTGGCGGAACTGCTGGGTGAGGAGTCGCGGTGACGGAATGGACCTGGGAGTACGAGGGCTACGAGCCCGCGGACCAACGCCTGCGCGAGTCCCTGTGCACCCTGGGCAACGGCTACTTCGCCACCCGGGGCGCGCTGCCGGAGTGCTCCGCCGACGACACCCACTACCCGGGGACGTACGTCGCGGGCTGCTACAACCGGCTCACCTCCGACGTGTCCGGGCGCCGGGTCGAGAACGAGGACATGGTCAACCTCCCCAACTGGCTGCCGCTGCGCTTCCGGCTGCGTGGCGGGTCATGGCTCACCCCCGACACGGCGCCGGTGCTGGAGCACCGCATGAAGCTCGTCCTGGACGCCGGGATGCTGGAACGCCACACCCGGTACGACCTCGGCGAAGGGCGGGTCCTGGCGGTGCGTCAGCTGCGCATCGTGCACATGGCCGATCCTCATCTGGCCGCGTTGCGCACGGAGTTCACCGCCGCGGGCTTCTCCGGTGAGCTGGAGGTGGAGGCCTCCCTCGACGGCGGGGTGACCAACTCCGGTGTGGCCCGGTACCGGGACCTCGACGGCCGCCACCTGATCCATGTGCAGGCGGGCACGGCCACCCCGGACACGGTGTGGCTGCGCTGCCGCACCCGTACCTCCGACCTCCGCGTCGGCATGGCCGCCCGGCTGACCTCCGACGCGCTCGTCACCGTCCGGAACAAGAACCCGCGCACCACCCAGCACACCGTTCTGTCCCTGGCCGAGGGCCGGACCCGGACCGTCGACAAGACCGTCGCCCTGCACACCTCGCGCGACCCGGCCATCAGCGATCCGCTGCACGCCGCGATCGACCGGGTCGGCCGGGTCCCCGGCTTCGACGCCCTGCTCGCCTCCCACGGCACGGCCTGGAACCAGCTGTGGCGCCGGGCCGCCCTCGACGTCGCCGGGGAGTCGGGCCGCATCCTGCGCCTGCACCTGTTCCATGTGCTCCAGACCCTCTCCCCGCACACCGCGGACCTGGACGTCGGCGTACCCGCCCGGGGACTGCACGGCGAGGCCTACCGGGGCCATGTCTTCTGGGACGAGCTGTTCGTGCTGCCCTTTCTCAACCTGCACTTCCCCGAGGTCTCCCGAGCCCTCCTGCGCTACCGCCACCGCCGCCTGGAACAGGCCTGCACCTCGGCGCTCGCCGCCGGCCGCCGGGGCGCCCTGTACCCCTGGCAGAGCGGCAGCGACGGCCGCGAGGAGACCCAGCAGCTCCATCTCAACCCCCGCTCCGGGCGCTGGCTGCCCGACCACTCCCGGCTGCAGTACCACGTCGGTTCGGCCATCGCGTACAACGTGTGGCAGTACTGCGAGGCCAGCGGCGACATGGAGTTCCTGCACACCAAGGGCGCCGAGATGCTGCTGCAGATCGCCCGCTTCTGGGCGGACGCGGCCGAGTACGACGACCGTCTCGGTCGGCACCGCATCAGGGGCGTGGTCGGACCGGACGAGTACCACGAGGCCTACCCCGACGCGACCGGGCCCGGCCTCGACGACAACGCCTACACCAACGTCACCGCCGCCTGGGTGCTCAGCCGGGCGCTGGAACTGGTCGACATCCTCCCGGAGCCGAGGCATCGCGAACTCGCCGAACGCATCGGCCTCGACCGCAGCGAGCTGGAGCGGTGGGAGGACGTCTCCCGCACCCTCCACGTGCCCTTCCACCGCGGTGTCATCAGCCAGTTCGAGGGGTACGGCGATCTCGCCGAGCTGCCCTGGTCGGAGTACCGGCAGCGCTACGGCGACATCCGCCGCCTGGACCGGATCCTGGAGGCGGAGGGCGACACCGTCAACCGCTACCAGGCCTCCAAGCAGGCCGACGTCCTGATGCTGGGCTATCTCTTCTCTCCCGCCGAACTGCGCGGCCTGTTCCGCCGGTTGGGGACGGATCTCGACGACGACCTCTGGCACCGTACCGTCGACTACTACCTGCACCGCACCAGCCACGGCTCCACCCTGAGCGGCCTGGTCCACGGCTGGGTGCTGGCCCGCGCGCGCCGCGCCGAGGCGTGGAAGTTCTGCCAGGAGGCCCTTCAGGGAGACATCGCCGACATCCAGGGCGGCACCACCGGTGAGGGCATCCATCTCGGCGCCATGGCCGGCACCCTCGACCTGGTCCAGCGCGGACTGACCGGCCTGGAGACCCGCGAGGGCGCGCTCTGGCTCGACCCGGTGCCGCTGCCGGAACTCTCCTCGTACGGCTTCGCCCTGCGCTACCAGGGGCACTGGGGCGTACGGCTGCACCTGGAACGCGGTGAGCTGGACATCGCGGTCCCGTCCTCCTCCGCGTCCCCGATCGACGTACGGCTGCCGGACCGCACGGTCGTCGTCGAGCCGGGGAAGACGGCGCGGCTGACACTGCCGGACTGAGCGCGGGTACACCCGTACTCACCCGTACGGGACGACGGCGACCGGGCCCGGCACGTGATGCAGGACCGCGTGGGCGACCGGCCCGAGCTTCCAGACCGGGTGCGCCGGCCGGTGCCCGCGCCCCAGGACGGTCAGGCAGGCGCGTGCGGCGGCGGCTGGCAGGACCTGCGCGGCCGGGCCGACCACGACCTGCTCCGCGACGGGCACCTCGGGGAACTTCTCCCGCCACGGCGCCAGGGTGTCGGCCAGCCGCGCCCCGGCGCCCGTCCCGGCCACGGCTGCCACGGTCCGCACGCGCAGCCCGCGCGCCGCGGCCGTGGCCAGGGCGAACTCCAGCAGCGGGTCCGCGGCCGGTCCGGTCCGCCGTATCCCTACGACGATTTCGTCCGTCTCTCCCCGGTCCGGGGCGTCCGCCCGCACGGCGACGGCCGGGCACCGGGCGAGGCCGAGGACGTGCAGGCTGACGGAGCCGAGCAGGAAGCCCGCCACCGAGCCCTGGCCGCGCGCCCCCACCACGAGCAGCGAGGCATCCGCGGAGCGGTCCAGCAGCGCCTGCGTGGCGGGCGCCTCGACCAGCTCCGTGGTCAGGCGGAGGCCTGGACGGCGGTGCAGCAGCTCGGCCGCCGCCCGGCGCAGGATCTCCTGGCCGTCCCGCTGCCGCCGCTCCGCCTCCTGGGCGGTCGGCACGTCGAGCGGCTGAGTGGTCCAGGAGTGCAGGAGCAGGAGGGGAAGCCGCCGGGGCGCGGCTTCGCGCGCGGCCCAGCGGGCGGCTGTCACGCTTGCGGGGGAACCGTCGAGTCCGACGACGACCGGTCCGTTCATGACACACCTCCGGTGCCGGCGCGGCGGCGTCCTGCCGACGCGGAACCCCCTCACCTCAGCCTCTGCCCACGCCGGCTGCCCGGGCGAGGGCCGACCGGGGCACTCCGCGGCCCGTACGGCCCTGTGCGGGATCCGCCGTACGGGGTGAGGCTGGAATCCGGACCCCCGGAAACCCGGACACCGGCGGAGCCCGCAGAAGGGAGGCCGGCGATGAGCGGTCCTGTAGTGGTGGGAGTGGACGGATCGGAGCCGAGCCTGATCGCCGTGGAGCTCGCCGCCCGGGAGGCCGCCCTGCGCGGCGTGGGGCTCCGGCTGGTGCACGCCTTCGGCTGGCCCTCGGGGCACGTACCGCCCCGGGTGCCTCCCTGGACCGGGGCGAGCGCCGGGGTGCGCGAGCTGATCGACGGCACGCTCGCCGACGCCGAACGGCGGGCGCGGGCACTCGCACCCCACATGGAGATCAGCCGCGAAGTGGTCGTCGGCGAGCCGGTGATGGTGCTGGAACTGGAGACGCGCACCGCTTCCCTCGCCATCGTCGGCAGCCGGGGCATGAGCCGCTTCGGCAGCCTGCTGCTCGGCTCCACCGCGGCCCACCTCGCCGCCCACGCCCGCTGCCCCGTCATGGTCGTCCGGGGCAGGCCCCGCACGGGCGGCCCGGTCCTGCTGGCCGTGGACGGCTCGCCCCGCTCCGCGGCCGCGGTCGAGTTCGCCTTCGCCCACGCCGCCCTGCACGGCACCGGCGTGGAGGCACTCCACGCCTGGCACACCCACACCGAACGGGTCTACGAGGCTCCGGGCGACCCGCCCTTCGTCACCTACGACGAGGACCGGCTGCACGACGAGGAGGAGCGGCTCCTCGCCGAAGCGCTCGGCGGACTGCGCGAGAGGTACCCGGATGTGGAGGTGCGGCGCCGGCTGGTGCGCGGCCGGGTCCGGCACACGCTGATCGAGGCCAGCGCCGACGCCGGTCTCGTCGTGGTCGGCGCCCGCGGCCGGGGCGGCTTCACGGGGCTGCTGCTCGGCTCGGTCAGCCAGGCCGTACTGCACCACGCGCATTGCCCGGTGGCCGTCGTACGCGCCGAAGGGGAGTGAGCGCGGAGCGGAATGACCGGTGCGCTCCGGGTCAGTGGCCCATGTGCTCCCCGGTCCGGTGCCGTTCCGGCTCGTCCGGGTGCTCCAGGTGGGTCGCGAGGACCGCCGCCTGGACCCGCCGCTGCACACCGAGCTTGGCCAGCAGCCGGGAGATGTGGTTCTTGACGGTCTTCTCCGACAGGTAGAGCCGCTTGCCGATCTCGCGGTTGGTCAGTCCGTCCCCGACGAGCGCCAGAATCTCCCGCTCGCGGGGTGACAGACCGGCCGGCTCGGGAGCCTCGGCCGGTTTCGCCGCGGGTGCGGTGCGCAGCGACCGCATCAGCCGGGCCGTCGTCGCGGGGTCCAGCATCGACTGGCCGGAGGCGACCGTACGCACCGCCGAGACCAGGTCCGAGCCGCGGATCTGCTTGAGGACATAGCCGGACGCCCCGGCCATGATGGCGTCCAGCAGGGCGTCCTCGTCGTCGAACGACGTCAGCATCAGCACGGCGAGCCCGGGCATGCGGTCGCGCAGCTCGCGGCAGACGGTGATGCCGTCCCCGTCGGGCAGCCGCACGTCGAGGACGGCCACATGCGGCCGCACGGCGGGGGCGCGGACCAGGGCGTGCTCGGCGTTCCCGGCCTCGCCCACCACGCCGATGTCCGGCTCGGCGTCGAGCAGATCGGTCAGACCCCGCCGGACCACCTCATGGTCGTCCAGCAGGAAGACACGGATCGGATCCTGCGCGGTGAAGGTACGCGGCTCGGTCATCTCGACCCCTCGGTCCCCGGTGCGCGGTCGTCCACACAACGATCGTCACCCCTCGGGGGCCCCGGACACCAGGGCCGACCGGCCCAACCCGCGCCGGATCTCGTCGTCTCGTGGGGCGGCCTCCGGTCAGCGCCGGTCCCCGGCGCCGTACGGCGCGTACAGGTCCAGCAGCCGGGTACGGGCCGCCTGGAGACGATGGGAAACAACCGCGCCCACCCAGCGGGCGACGGTACGGCCGAACTCGGGGTCCGACCGGCACAGAGCCCGTACGACCTCGGCGTCGAACTCGTACGCGCGCAGCGGCGTCGCCGCCTCGGCGCCCAGATGCCAGACATGCGGGGCGAACAGCCAGGACCAGCCGACCAGTTCGTTGTGCCCGATGGACTCGATCACGGCGGCCCGGCGGCCCGGCACCCGCATGTCCAGCTCGACCGTGCCCGTACGCACGATCCAGAAACGGTCGGCGCGACCGCCCTCCTCGAACAGCCGTGTCCCGGACGGGAACGACACGTCGCGGGCGAACGACATCAGCCGCTGCCGCTGCTCGGCAGGCAGCGCCCGCGGCAGGCTCATGGTGACGGGAGCGTTCATGGCGGGCCTCCTGACGGACGTACGGAGCTACCACCACCAGCGTGTCCGCCCATCCGTTCCCGGGCCATGGGCCGCCCGGCCCTGTCGCCGGGCCGATCGCCCCGGCCCGAGCGGGCCCTTGGGTCTCGGTACTGGCGAGCCCGCCGCGTGGGCCGGTCGGGCCCCGTCCGGGACTGATGGCCCCTGGCCGCCGAGCTCTGCCGGGCCGAGGCTGAGGACGGATCGACCGATCAGGAGGCATCACCATGGTGCGCACTGTCGTCGCAGGTCTCGACGGCTCGCCCGAGAGCCGCGCCGCGGCCGAGTGGGCGGCCCGCGAAGCGGAGCTGCTGCGCCTGCCGCTGAAGCTCGCCCACGTCCGGGAGCAGGTGCCGGACCCTCTGGCCCAGGCCCCGCTGCTCGGTCCCGAGACGCACCAGCACTGGAGCGAGCGCGTCCCGCGCGAATCCGCCGAAGGACTGCGGCTGCGCCACCCCGGCCTCGAGGTGACCGGCCGACAGCTCTCCGGCAGCCCCGCCGAGGCCCTCGCCAGGGCGGCCGACGACGCCGAACTGCTCGTCCTCGGCTCCCGCGGCCTCAGCGGTGTCGTCGGCTTCATGGTCGGCTCCGTCGGCCTCGCCGTCGTGGCCCGCGCCACCCGGCCCGTCGTGCTCGTCCGGGCCGGCGAGCTGGCCGCCGACGAGCACGAGCCGGACCCGGCCGGCACCCCGTCGGCCGCCACGCCCCGGCCCGTCCTCCTCGGCCTCGACACCGCCCACCCGAACGGAACGGTCGTCCAGTTCGCCTTCGAGGCGGCCGCCCGGCGCGGCACGGCCCTGCGCGTCCTGCACGGCTGGAGCCTGCCGCCGTACTACGTCTACGGCCTCGCCGCCGACCTGGGCTTCCATGACGAGGTCGCCGCTCAGCAGGCCGGGATCCTCGCCGAGGCCCTGCGCCCCTGGCGAGAGAAGTATCCGGACACCGAGGTCATCGAGGAGAGCCTGTCCGGCAGCCCCGGCATCCGGCTGGTCGCCGCGGCCCGCGAGTCCTCGCTGGTCGTGATCGGCCGCCGGATCCGGCACAGCCCGATCGGCGCGCACGTCGGCCCGGTCGCCCACGCCGTCCTGCACCACTCCACCGCCCCCGTCGCCGTCGTACCGCAGTCGGCGTGAGCGGCTCACAGGCTCGCGGCGTGGTCCGGGACGTAGGTCTGCAGCTCGCGCGGCGGGCGCTCGTACCCGGTCGACGGCGGACGCTCCGGCAGCTCCAGCACCGGCGGCGGTACGTCCCGGAAGGGCACCGAGCCGAGCAGGTGGGCGATCATGTTCAGCCGGGCGCGCCGCTTGTCGTCGCTCTCGACGAGGTACCAGGGAGCCTCCGCGAGGTCGGTGTGGACCAGCATCTCGTCCTTGGCTCGGGAGTACTCCTCCCACCGGGTGACCGACTCCAGGTCCATCGGCGACAGCTTCCAGCGCCGCAGCGGATCCTCGAGCCGCTTCCGGAAGCGCTCCTGCTGCTCCTCGTCGCTGACCGAGAACCAGTACTTGCGCAGCAGGATCCCGTCCTCCACGAGCATCCGCTCGAAAACGGGGCATTGACGGAGGAAGAGTTGGTACTCCCCCTTGGTGCAGAAGACCATCACATGCTCGACACCGGCCCGGTTGTACCAGCTGCGGTCGAACAGCACGATCTCCCCCGCGGCCGGCAGATGCTGCACGTACCGCTGGAAGTACCACTGGGTGCGTTCCCGCTCGGTCGGCGCGGGAAGGGCCGCGATCCGCGCCACGCGCGGGTTGAGATGCTCCGTGACCCGTTTGATGGTGCCGCCCTTGCCCGCCGCGTCCCGCCCCTCGAAGATGACGACAAGTCGGGCACCCTCGGCGCGGACCCATCCTTGAAGTCGCACCAACTCCGTCTGGAGACGCAGCAGTTCCTTCTCGTACGTCTTGCGCGGCAGCTTCTCCGCCTTGTTGCCGGCCATGCCGTCTCCCACCGCCGGTCGAACCTGTCGATGACCCAGGAGTCACTCCATGTCCAAGGTCGAACACCAGAACAGCACGGTACTGACCGACGACGAGCTGCGCACCCTGGACGCCCACTGGCGCGCGGCCAACTACCTGGCCGCCGGACAGATCTACCTGCTGGCCAACCCGCTGCTGAGGGAGCCGCTGAAGGCCGAGCACATCAAACCGCGGCTGCTCGGCCACTGGGGCACCTCGCCCGGCCTGAACCTCGTGTACACCCACCTCAACCGCGTGATCAAGGCGCGCGGGCTCGACGCGCTGTGCGTGTGGGGCCCCGGACACGGCGGGCCGTCCGTCGTCGCCAACTCCTGGCTGGAGGGCAGCTACACCGAGATCTACCCGGACGTCGGGCGGGACACGGACGGCATGCGGCGGCTGTTCCGGCAGTTCTCCTTCCCGGGCGGGGTGCCCAGCCATGTGGCGCCCGAGACGCCGGGCTCGATCCACGAGGGCGGTGAGCTGGGCTACGCGCTCTCCCACGCGTACGGCGCCGCCTTCGACAACCCGGACCTGGTCGTCGCCTGCGTGATCGGCGACGGCGAGGCGGAGACCGGGCCGCTTGCCGCCTCCTGGCACTCCAACAAGTTCCTCGACCCGGTGCACGACGGCGCCGTGCTGCCGATCCTGCACCTCAACGGCTACAAGATCGCCAACCCGACCGTGCTCGCGCGGTTGCCCGAGCCGGAACTCGACGAGCTGCTGCGCGGCTACGGCCACGAGCCCCTGCACGTGACCGGCGACGACCCGGCCGCCGTGCACCGCGCGATGGCCGAGGCCTTCGACACCGCCCTGGACCGCATCGCCGCGTTCCAGCGGGGCGCCCGGGAGGACGGTGTCACCGAGCGCCCGAGGTGGCCCGTGATCGTGCTGCGCACCCCCAAGGGCTGGACCGGCCCCGCGGAGGTCGACGGTGTCCCGGTCGAGGGCACCTGGCGCGCCCACCAGGTGCCGCTCGCCGGGGTCCGCGAGAACCCCGAGCACCTGCGCCAGCTGGAGCAGTGGCTGCGCTCGTACCGCCCCGAGGAGCTGTTCGACGCCGACGGTCGTCCCGTACCGGACGTCCTGGCCTGCCTCCCGGAGGGCTTGCGGCGCCTCGGCTCCACCCCGCGCGCCAACGGCGGCCTGCTCGTGCGCGAGCTGCCGATCGACTCCCTCGACCGGTTCGCCGTACCGGTCGACAAGCCCGGCACGACGCTGCACGAGCCGACCCGGGTGCTCGGCGACCTGTTGGCCCAGGTCATGCAGGACAGCGAGGACCGCCGGGACTTCCGTGTCGTGGGTCCCGACGAGACCGCCTCCAACCGTCTTCAGGCCGTGTTCGACAGCAGCGGCAAGGCCTGGCAGGCCGAGACCCTGCCGGTCGACGAGCACCTCGACCGGCACGGCCGGGTGCTGGAGATCCTCTCGGAACACACCTGTCAGGGCTGGCTGGAGGGCTATCTCCTCACCGGCCGGCACGGGCTGTTCTCCTGCTACGAGGCGTTCGTGCACATCGTCGACTCGATGGTCAACCAGCACATCAAGTGGCTGAAGACGTCGCGGGAGCTCTCGTGGCGCGCGCCGATCGCGTCCCTGAACTACCTGCTGACGTCACATGTGTGGCGCCAGGACCACAACGGCTTCTCCCATCAGGACCCCGGTTTCGTCGACCACGTCCTCAACAAGAGCCCCGAGGTCGTCCGGGTCTACCTCCCGCCGGACGCCAACACCCTGTTGTCGGTCGCCGACCACGCGCTGCGCAGCCGGGACTACGTCAACGTCATCGTGGCCGGCAAGCAGCCCTGCTTCGACTGGCTCTCCATGGACGCCGCGCGCGCCCACTGCGCCCGGGGAGCGGGCATCTGGGACTGGGCGGGCAGCGAGAACGGCGGGGAACCGGACGTCGTCCTCGCGTGCGCGGGGGACGTACCGACCCAGGAGGTCCTGGCCGCCGCCCAGCTGCTGCGCCGCCATCTGCCCGAACTGGCGGTACGGGTCGTCAACGTCGTCGACATCGCCCGGCTGATGCCCCGCGAGGAGCACCCGCACGGGATGACGGACTTCGAGTACGACGGCCTGTTCACCGCCGACAAGCCGGTGATCTTCGCGTACCACGGCTACCCGTGGCTGATCCACCGGCTCTCCTACCGCCGCAACGGCCACCGCAATCTGCATGTCCGCGGCTACAAGGAGTCCGGCACCACGACCACGCCCTTCGACATGGTCGTCCGCAACGACCTGGACCGCTACCGCCTGGTCATGGACGTCATCGACCGTGTTCCCGGCCTCGCGGTACGCGCCGCGGCCGTACGCCAGGAGATGGCCGACGCCCGCACCCGCCACCACGCCTGGATCCGCGAGCACGGGACGGATCTGCCGGAGATCGCGGAGTGGAGCTGGGGGATGGGCTGAACCCGGGTCGCCCAGCGGGCGGCGAAGCCGTCATCGGCCCTGAGTTGTCCGGGGCCGATGACGGAACCTCGGGCGGGCGCCGGACCGCCTCGTCAGGCCTTGCCCGGACCCCCGCTGCCGAACGAGCCGCTGCTGCCTCCGCCCCAGCGCGGCCGCTTCTTCGACGGGCTCGGGCGGGAGGGGATGTTGCCGTGGGCGGGCATCTCGTGCGGCAGGACGCGGTGGTCGCTGCGCGGCATCTCGTCCGGCTCCCGCATCTCGGTCGTCTCGCGCGTGGCACCCTCGGGCGGCAGGTGGGGCTGGTCCTCGGGGCGCGGCGGCCCCGGTTCCCGGCGCCGTACCCGTGCGCCCAGGACGAAGGCGCCGAGCAACAGCGCCACGACGACCACGCCCGCGACGATCAGTCCGATCCCGAGTGCGCCGCTCTCGGCGGCCATGTTCAGCCAGGTGGTGTTGTTCATGGGGGCGCGAGTACCCCCGGCGCACTTCACGAACCGGGTTTGACACCGTTTGGCCCGGCTACCCGCACCCTGTGACCTCGACGACTTCGCAGCAGCAGCTCTTCCAGTACCTGGAGGACCGCTTCGCGTGTGCGCAGGCGTGCACCGAGTGTGCGCGCACCTGCGCGCTGCGCGCGAGCCAGGCGGCACCGGACGGGTCGGCGGAGGAGGAACTCGTACGGCGTAAGGGCATCATGTGCGCGGAGGTGTGCGACGCCACCTGCCGGGTGCTCTCCGAGCACGGCCTGATGGACGAGGAGAGCATCCGCGTCCAACTGGAGTGGTGCCGCACGGTGTGCCTGGAGTGCGCGCACGCGTTCGACGGGCATCTCGGCGCCGAGGACGGCGCGAAGGCCTGCCGGGAGTGCGCGCAGGCCTGCACGGACTTCCTGGAGTCGCTGAACTGAGCCTGTGCCCGAGTACGGGGCGTCCCCGGCATTCCCTATTTCTGGAACACGTTCTACGGTGTGCGCCGTCAGGACCGGCCGAGGGAGACCTGGAGGCGCCGTGCATCTCGACCACACGCCCGAGCAGCAGCGGCTGCGCATCGAACTGCGCGCCTACTTCGCCGAACTGGTACCGGACACCGCCCTCGCACGGCACGCCGACCCGGCCGCCCAGAAGCGGTTCTACCGCGAGACGATCCGGCGCCTCGGCGGCGACGGCTGGCTCGGCGTCGGCTGGCCCAAGGAGTACGGCGGCCGCGGCCTGAGCGCGATGGACCAGTTCATCTTCTTCGACGAGGCGGCGCAGGCGGGCGTACCGCTGCCGCTGATGGCGCTGAACACCGTCGGCCCGACGATCATGCAGTTCGGCACCGATGAGCAGAAGGCGTACTTCCTGCCGCGGATCCTCTCCGGCGAGATCGACTTCGCGATCGGCTACAGCGAGCCCGACGCGGGCACCGACCTCGCGTCCCTGCGCACCCGCGCGGTCCGCGACGGCGACGAGTACGTGGTCAACGGCCAGAAGATCTGGACGACCAACGGCGACACGGCCGACTGGGTCTGGCTGGCGGTGCGCACCGATCCGTCCGCCGCGGCGCACAAGGGCATCACCATGCTCCTGGTCCCGACCACCGACCCCGGCTACTCCTGCACCCTGATCAACACCCTCGCCGGCCACGACACCACCGCCAGCTACTACGAGAACGTCCGCGTGCCCGTCTCCCGCCGGGTCGGCGCCGAGAACCAGGGCTGGCGGCTGATCACCAACCAGCTCAACCACGAGCGCGTCACCCTCGCCGCCCACGGCACGATGGCGATCCGCGCCTTCCACGACGTCCAGCGCTGGGCGACGGAGACCAAGCTCGCCGACGGCCGCCGGGTCGTCGACCTGCCCTGGGTGCGTCGCCGCCTGGCACAGACCCACGTCCGCCTCGACGCCCTCAGACTCCTCAACTGGCAGATGGTGCAAGCCGTCCAGGACGGCACCCTCACCCCCCAGGACGCCTCCGCCGTCAAGGTCTACGGTTCAGAGGCCCGCCGCGACGCCTACGCCTGGCTCCTGGAGATCGTCGCCGCGCCGGGCGCCCTGAAGGAGGGCTCGGCGGGCGCGGTCCTGCACGGCGAACTCGAACGCGGCTACCGCTCCGCCGTCATCTTCACCTTCGGCGGCGGCAACAACGAGATCCAGCGCGAGATCATCTCCTGGATCGGCCTGGGGATGCCTCGGGTACGGCGGTGACCGGCTTGTGACGAGGACTCTTGGTTGGCACAAAAGAGGGGTGGTTGACACCAAGATCACCAGGCTTTCAGAGGTGTTCGCGCATCACCTCTATGCATGTGGCTCGGGCCGGACGAGGCTCATCTGCGCGCCGGCTTGCGCTCGCGCCGTGGCCACGAGGGGTGCGTGGGCTCCTCAACCCGGTCCGCCCAGCATGATCTTCCACACCCGGGTGGCGACCTGCAGGTTGAGGCGGTCCTCCACGCTCGTGAGGTCATGGCCGCTGATCTCACGGATGCGCTGGAGCCGGTAGCGCAGCGTGCTGCGGTGGATCGCCAGGGATTCGGCGGTCTCGGCGTAGTTGCCACCGCAGTCGAAGTACCGGGACAGGGTCTCCACGAGAGCCGTACGGTGCCGGCCGTCGTAGTCGACGAGGGAACCGAGCCATTCCCGAACGAACGCCTCCAGCTCCTGGTATTCGTTTCCAGGCCCCAGGATGCGATAGAGGCCCAGATCGTCGAAGAACGTCGTGCCGTATCGCCTTCGGGACCGGAGGCGAACCTCCAGGGCGCGCAGTGCTTCCTGGTAGCGGCCGGGGATACCGTCCGGGGTGTCGCAGCGGGCGCTCACGCCGATCGTCCCCTCCGGTGTTCCGGTCTCCCGGGCGAGCGTCTCGTACAAGGCGTGGTCGTGGGGGCTGCCCTCGGCGATCAGGACCACGTGGTCGGAACGCCGAGTCACCAGCGACGGCATGCCCACGGCCGAAGCCGCCCGGCCCACGGTCCGTGCGAAAGCGTCGTCCGCGGCCTGGTTCCTCCACTGCACGACGACCACGTACTGGATTTGATGCAGGTCGTGTCCGAACGCCTCGGACCGGGCGTAGGCGCTCGCCTCGTCCGTGCCCCCCAGGAGATCGTCGACCAGTTCGCGGCGCAGTCGCAGCTCGGCCTCCGCCAGATGGCGCAGGTGCGACAGTTCCACGGCGAGTGACGTGGTGGCGTGCTCCAGCGCGAACACGGTGTACTCGTCGGCGTCGTTCTTGGGATCGACCAGGGCCAGTACTCCGAGGACCTCACCGCGGGGGCGTACCAGGGAGATCAGCCGGTCGTTGATGCGCACGGGCCCGCCTCTCCGGGCGACCCCCTGGAGCATCTCCTCATGGCGTGCGGGGTCCGGTTCCGGATAGGGGTCGGGCCGGCCGGGACCGGTCCAGGACCGCAGTCGGCCGAAGCGATCCTCCACCAGCACGGGAAATCCGGTGAGCTCATGCAGTGCGCTGGTGATGGCCTCCTCGCCGCCGCCCGAGGCCGCGACCTCGGCGAGGGCCTCGTGCACGGCCCGCCGATATCTCAGCTCGACCACGAGAGAGATCAGCCGCCCCTGGAAGGCTGCCCGTTCCCGTCGCAGTCGGTGCAGCTCCAGGGCGTCTTCCCGCTGCCTGCGGTGCGCGACGGCGACCGACAGGGCCGCGGCGGTGAGGCGTACGAGCGTGGCGAGCAGGAAGTGCTGGGCTTCGGTGGGCCGGGAGCGAGATGTCACCACAAGGTAGCCGTGCAGGCCCCCGGGTCCGTGCAGGGCCAAGGCCCGGCCCCTGGACCGGCCGGGAACGGTCACGGGGACGTCCCGCCCTGTCAGCTCTCGCACCGTCCGGTCCACGGCTGACACATGACCCGGCCCGACCTGCGGGCTGGGGACCATATGGCCGTGCACCCTGAGGTATCCGGCCTCGGCTCTGAACGGGCCGACAGTCGACACGTGGCTCATGGCCAGGCTCAGGATCTCGCTTTCGTCCCGAGTGTCGAACAGGGCGCGAGAGACTGCCGGCCACTTGTGGGATGCCAGGGGGGAAAGCGGCGGGCGAGCCTCGCGCCGCGAGATCGTGGGGTGCTGTCCCAGACGGCCCGGCGTAAGGCCGCCTTCCCGGTGGGGACGGCGTCGGTACACGCTCCGACCCCTGAAGCCGGCCATGGGATTGCTCCCTTCCCTGAGCCCCCAGAGAGGTGACAGCGACTCTTCCTCTACGCCGTCCCCGACCAAAGTACCCGAGATATCCGGTGTGTCCCTCTCGTGCTCGCGGGGGGACGGGCTCCGTTGTTCTTTGACCTGCCGGGTGCAGGCGCAGAGCTGCTCGGTTCGCGAGTCTGGGGGCGTGCCGGGGGCCGCCGTGCACACGGGCAGGAAGGACTGGGTGATGAGCGAGCAGCCTCGTAGGCCCGTCGCCACGTACGAGACGTACCAGGAAGCCGAACGCGCCGTCGACCACCTCTCGGACCAAGGGTTTCCCGTGCAGCGGGTGGCCATCATCGGACAGGACGTCAGGCTCGTCGAGCAGGTCGTCGGCCGGATGGACTACGGCAGGGCCGCCCTGCACGGAGCGGCGAGCGGGGCCCTTCCCGGGGCGCTGATCGGCTGGCTCTTCGGCCTGGTCGACTGGGTGGACCCGCTCGTCTCCGCCCTGCTCGTCGCCTTCTACGGCCTGATTTTCGGAGCGATCGCGGGCGCGCTGTTCGGCCTGCTGCTGTACGCCCTGCAGGGCGGTCGACGGGATTTCGCCTCCGTCCGCTCCATGCAGCCCAGCCGGTACGACGTCGTCGTGGACGAAGCGGTCGCCGACGAGGCGGTACGGCTGCTCGGCGGGTTGCCGACCGCCGGTGCCGGCGGACGTCCCGCCCATACCTGAACGACCGGATCCGCAGTGCCGGCGCTTGCCGCCGCACGGGAGGAGTTCCTCATGGCCAAGGCAGTGGGCATCGACCTGGGCACCACGAACTCGGTGATCGCCGCGTGGGAGGGCGGCGAAGCTTCCGTCGTGCCCAACACCGAGGGCAACCGTACGACACCGTCCGTGGTGGCCTTCACCGACACCGGGGAACGGCTGGTGGGCCAGCTGGCCCGGCGCCAGGCGATCCTCAACCCCAAGGGCACCATCTACTCGGCCAAGCGGTTCATCGGCCGGCACTTCGACGAGATCCCGGACGAGGCCAGAGCGGTGGCGTACGACGTCGTCGAGGGTGAGGGCGGCGTCGCCCGCTTCAAGGTGCGCGACAAGCTCTACGCGCCCGAGGAGATCAGCGCTCAGGTGCTGCGCAAACTCGCCGACGACGCGTCCAAGCAGCTCGGGGAACGGGTCACGGAGGCGGTCATCACCGTGCCCGCCTACTTCAACGACGCCCAGCGCACCGCCACCAAGGACGCCGGGCGGATCGCGGGACTGGAGGTGCTGCGGATCATCAACGAGCCGACCGCGGCCGCCCTGGCGTACGGCATGGACAAGAAGCAGCACGAGACGGTGCTGGTCTTCGACCTCGGCGGCGGCACGTTCGATGTGAGCATCCTCGACGTGGGCGACGGCGTGGTGGAGGTGCGTTCCACGGCGGGCGACAGTCACCTGGGCGGTGACGACTTCGACCGCCGTCTGGTGGATTACCTCGCGGACGACTTCCAGAAGGAGAACGGCATCGATCTGCGCAAGGATCCGCAGGCCCTGCAACGCCTGTTCGAGGCGGCGGAGAAGGCCAAGACCGAGCTGAGTTCGGTGACGCAGACGCAGGTCAGCCTGCCGTTCATCACCGCCGATGCCTCGGGCCCCAAGCACCTCACCGACTCGGTCATGCGGTCCACGTTCGATCAGATCACCAGTGACCTGGTGGAGCGGTGCCTGGGACCGGTCCAGCAGGCCATGGCCGACGCCAAGGTCGGCGAGAGCGACATCGACGAGGTCATCCTCGTCGGCGGCTCCACCCGCATCCCCGCCGTCCAGTCCCTTGTGCGCCGGCTGACCGGCGGCAAGGAACCCAACATGAGTGTCAATCCCGACGAGGTCGTGGCCCTGGGTGCCGCGATCCAGGCCGGGGTGCTCAAGGGCGAGGTCAAGGACGTCCTGCTGCTCGATGTCACGCCCCTGTCGCTGGGTGTCGAGACACGCGGCGGCGTGATGACGAAGATCATCGAGCGGAACACCACCATCCCGGTGCGCCGCAGCGAGACCTTCTCCACCGCCGAGGACAACCAGCCCGCCGTCGACATCGTCGTACTCCAGGGCGAGCGCGAACGGGCCGCCGACAACCGGGTGCTCGGCCGCTTCCAGCTCACCGACATCCGTCCGGCGCCGCGCGGCGAACCGCAGGTCGAGGTCACCTTCGACATCGACGCCAACGGCATTGTCAACGTCAAGGCCCGAGACCGTGACACCGGCAAGGAACAGGGCATCACCATCACCGAGAGCTCCAACCTCGACCGTAGCGAGGTCGAGCGCATGGTCCAGGAGGCCGAGCGCAACCAGGGCCAGGACCAGGCCCTGCGGGAGGCCGTCGACGCCCGCAACGAGCTCGACGCCGTCGCATACCAGGTCGACAAGCGCCTCGCCGAGCTGGGCGACGCCGCACCCGCGCACGAGAAGGCACGCGCCGAGATGCTGGCGTCGGATGCCCGGGCGGCGGTCAAGGAGGAGGCAGGCGTGGAGCGGGTGCGGCCTCTGACCTCCGAACTCCAGCAGGTGCTGTCAGGGCTGTCGGCGCATCAGGGCGGCGCCACCACGGGCGGTCCCGATCAGGGCACCACCGGGGACGGTGCGACCGGCGGCGGCCCGAGCGGCGGTGGCGGTGACGACGACGTCATCGATGCCGAGTTCGACAAGGACTGAGGAACCGCCATGCCGATCCACCCCAGGGAACCCGACCCGGCCGTGCCGGACCCGGCCCACCCGGCTCCGGAGGGCGCCGTACGCCCTCTCCGAGGAAACCTTCCGCGCTCCGGCCCGCCGACCGGGACGGGGCCTGAGACGGACGAGGAACCCGGCCCCGACGCGGCCGGCGGCCCCGTACCGTCCGAGGACGAGCACACGGCCGAGCTGAAGGAACTCGAGGACCGCTGGCGGCGCGCGCTCGCCGACCTCGACAACCTCCGCAAGCGCCACACCAGGGAACTGGAGCGGGAGCGGACGGCCGAGCGGTCCCGCACGGCGGCCGCTTTCCTGCCTGTCCTGGACAACCTCGAACTCGCCCTGACCCACGCCGGATCCGACCCCGGCGCGATCGTGGAGGGCGTCCGGGCGGTCCGCGACCAGGCGGTGAACGTCCTCGAACTGCTCGGCTACCCGAGGCACGCGGAAACCGGCGTCGCCTTCGACCCGGCCCGGCACGAGGTGGTCGGCGTCGTCCAGGACCCCGAGGCCCCACCGGGCACGGTCGTCGAGGTGCTGCGCCCGGGCTACGGGGACGGGGAACGGCAGCTCAGGCCCGCCGCCGTGACTGTCGCGAAGCGGGAGTGACCGGTCATGGCACGGGACTTCTACGAGGTGCTGGGCGTGTCGCGGACCGCGAGCCAGGACGAGATCCAGCAGGCATATCGCCAACTCGCCCGCAAGTACCACCCGGACGTCAACAAGGACCCGGGGGCGGAGGAACGCTTCAAGGACCTCAACGAGGCGTACAGCGTCCTTTCGGACCCCAGGACACGGGCCCGTTACGACCGCTTCGGAGAGGACTTCCGCAAGATCCCCGAGGACTTCGACGAACGGGTCGCGGCCGGAGCGGGCGGCGGCTCCCGCGCTCGGAGGACCGCTGGTGCGGGCGGCCCCCACGTCCGGTACACCGGCTTCGGCGACGACTTCGCAGCGGAGGGCGTCGACATCGACGACCTGCTCGGCTCGCTCTTCGGAGCAGGCGCCGCCCGCGGCGGTGTACCGGGGGCCGACCAGGAGGCCGAGCTGCCGCTCACCGTCGAGGAGGCCTACCGGGGCGGCCGCCGCACCGTCACGCTCGCCGGCCCCACGGGGCAGCCGCGACGGTACGAGGTCGACGTACCGCCCGGGGTCACCGACGGGCTGCGCATCCGCCTGGCGGGCGAGGGCGGCCGGGGCAGTGGTGACGCACCCGCGGGCGACCTGTACCTGCGGGTGCGAATCCAGCCCCACCCCCGGTTCCGGCTGGACGGCCGCGACGTCCACGTACAGGTCCCCGTCACCCCCTGGGAGGCGGCCCTGGGTGCGACCGTGCCGGTGCCCACCCCCGGCGGCGGCACGGCCAAGGTCACGGTGCCCGCGGGCTCCTCCAGCGGCCGGCGGCTGCGGCTGCGCGGCGAGGGCATGCCGAACCCGCGCGGTGCGAACGGCGACCTGTACGCCGAACTCCGCGTCATGGTGCCGCCCGCCCTCGGCGACCGGGAGCGCGAGCTGTTCGAGGAGCTCGCCGCCACTTCTTCGTACGACCCCAGGAGGACGTGATGAGCGACCGACCCTCATGGGCGGCGACCGGCGGTCAGGCCGCCCGGGCCGACGCGGGCGGGCGTCCCGTACGGACGAGCGCCGGGTCCACGGCCGTGCGGTACGCGCTCGTCCCCGTGCCCAGGCTTTCCCTTGACACCGTGGCCCGCCGCTCGGGCCTCCATCCCGACCTGGTCCGCCGGTTCGTCGCCCTCGGCCTGGTCGACGCCGAGCGCGACGCCGCGGGGCACCTCGTGTTCGACCCCGCCGCCCCGGCGGTGCTCGCCCGCGTCCAGCGGCTGCGCTCCGGACTCTGCCTCAACTACGCATCCATCGGTCTGGTGCTCGACCTGCTCGACCGCATCAGCCTGCTCGAAGCCGCACTGCGCGACCGCGGCAGGAGGAGTGACTCACCCCCATGGACATGAACCGTCTCACCCAGAAGTCACAGGAAGCCCTCCAGGAGGCGCAGACCGCCGCCGTCCGCATGGGCCAGACCGAGGTCGACGGTGAGCACCTGCTGCTCGCGCTCCTCGACCAGGAGGACGGCCTGATCCCGCGGCTGCTGCAACAGGCGGGCAGGGAGCCCGAAGAGCTCCGTGCGGCTGTGCGTGAGGAGCTCTCCCGCCGGCCCAAGGTGACCGGCCCGGGTGCGGCGCCGGGCCAGGTATTCGTCACCCAGCGCCTGTCCCGGCTGCTGGACACGGCCGAGCGGGAGGCCAAGCGCCTCAAGGACGAGTACGTGTCCGTGGAGCACCTCTTGCTGGCCCTGGCCGAAGAGGGCACGTCCACCGCCGCCGGACGGCTGCTCAGGGAGCACGGCATCACCCGGGACTCGTTCCTGAGCGCGCTGACTCAGGTCCGTGGCAACCAGCGCGTGACCTCGGCAAACCCCGAAGTGGCGTACGAGGCGCTGGAGAAGTACGGCCGTGACCTGGTCGCCGAGGCCAGGGACGGCAAACTCGACCCGGTCATCGGCCGGGACGCCGAGATCCGCCGCGTCACCCAGATCCTCAGCCGCAAGACCAAGAACAACCCCGTCCTCATCGGCGACCCGGGCGTCGGCAAGACCGCCATCGTCGAGGGCCTGGCCCAGCGCATCGTCCGCGGCGACGTCCCCGAGGGCCTGCGCGACAAGACGGTGTTCGCACTCGACATGGGCTCCCTGGTGGCCGGGGCAAAGTACCGGGGCGAGTTCGAGGAACGCCTCAAGGCCGTGCTGTCCGAGGTGAAGGCGGCCCAGGGGCACATCCTGCTCTTCGTCGACGAACTCCACACCGTCGTAGGCGCGGGCGCCGCCGAAGGGGCCATGGACGCGGGCAACATGCTCAAGCCGATGCTCGCCCGCGGCGAACTCCACATGATCGGCGCCACCACCCTCGACGAGTACCGCAAGCACATCGAGAAGGACGCCGCCCTCGAACGCCGCTTCCAGCAGGTCCTGGTCGAGGAGCCGAGCGTGGAGGACACCATCTCCATCCTGCGCGGACTGCGCGAACGCCTGGAAATCTTCCACGGCGTGAAGATCCAGGACACCGCGCTGGTATCCGCGGCCACCCTCAGCCACCGCTACATCACCGATCGGTTCCTGCCCGACAAGGCCATCGACCTCGTCGACGAGGCGTGCGCCCGGCTGCGTACCGAGATCGACTCGATGCCCGCCGAACTCGACGAGATCACCCGCCGCGTCACCCGCCTGGAGATCGAGGAGGCCGCCCTCTCCAAGGAGACCGATCCCGCCAGCAAAACCCGCCTGGAGGAGCTGCGCAGGGAACTGGCCGACCTGCGCGGCGAGGCCGACGCCAAGCACGCCCAGTGGGAGGCCGAGCGGCAGGCCATCCGCCGCGTGCAGGAACTGCGCCAGGAACTGGAGCAGGTCCGCCACGAGGCGGAGGAAGCAGAACGCGCCTACGACCTCAACCGCGCCGCCGAACTCCGTTACGGCCGCCTCCAGGACCTGGAGCGCCGGCTCGCCGCAGAGGAGGAGCAACTGGCCGCGAAGCAAGGGGAGAACCGGCTGCTGCGCGAGGTCGTCACGGAGGAGGAGATCGCCGAGATCGTCGCCGCCTGGACCGGCGTCCCCGTCGCCCGCCTCCAGGAGGGTGAACGCGAGAAGCTGCTGCGCCTCGACGAGATCCTGCGCGAGCGCGTCATCGGCCAGGACGAGGCCGTTCAGCTCGTCGCCGACGCCATCATCCGCGCCCGCTCCGGGATCCGCGACCCTCGCCGCCCCATCGGCTCGTTCATCTTCCTCGGCCCCACCGGCGTCGGGAAGACCGAGCTGGCCAAGACCCTGGCCCGAGCCCTGTTCGACTCCGAGGAGAACATGGTCCGCCTCGACATGAGCGAGTACCAGGAGCGGCACACCGTCAGCCGGCTGATGGGGGCCCCGCCCGGATACGTCGGCTACGAGGAGGGCGGTCAGCTCACCGAGGCCGCACGCCGCAAGCCGTACTCGGTCGTGCTGTTCGACGAGATCGAGAAGGCGCACACCGATGTCTTCAACACCCTGCTGCAGATCCTCGACGACGGCCGCATCACCGACGCCCAGGGCCGCACCGTCGACTTCCGTAACACCGTGATCATCATGACGTCCAACATCGGCTCCGAGCACCTCCTCGACGGCGCCACCGCCGAGGGCGAGATCAAGCCGGACGCCCGCGCCCTGGTGATGGGTGAGCTGCGCGGGCACTTCCGCCCGGAGTTCCTCAACCGCGTCGACGACATCGTGCTGTTCAAGCCGCTCGGTGAGCGGCAGATCGAGCGGATCGTGGAGCTGCAGTTCGACGAGCTGCGACGCCGCCTCGCCGAGCGTCGCATCACCGTTGAACTGACCGAGACAGCCACAGAGTTGATCGCCCACCAGGGCTACGACCCGGTCTACGGGGCCCGGCCGCTGCGGCGTTACATCTCCCACGAGGTCGAGACACTCGTCGGGCGCGCTCTGCTGCGCGGCGACGTCCAGGACGGCGCCACGGTCCGCGTAGACGCCCAGGCCGGAGAGCTGGTGGTCACCTACGACCAGCCCGAGGACGTGCAGGGAGCGCAGACGGCATGAGTACCGTTCAGGCCACCAACGTCACGTGCCCGCACTGCGGGCGCAAGAACCGGGTGCCCGTGTCCGCCGAGGGCCGCCCCAGGTGTGGCAACTGCAAGCAGCCGCTGCCGTGGATGGTGGACGCGGGCGACGACGACTTCGCCGAGGTCGTCGAGCGGGCCGACGTGCCCGTCGTGGTCGACCTGTGGGCCACATGGTGCGGCCCCTGCCGCATGGTCAGCCCGGCGCTGGAGAAGGTCGCCGCCGATCTCGCCGGCCGAATCAAACTCGTCAAGGTCGACATCGACAAGAACCCGCGCCTGGCGCAGCGGTTCGAGGTCCAGGCGGTACCGACGCTGTTGATCCTGGACAAAGGGCAGACCATCGCCCGGCAGGCGGGGGCGGCGCCCGCCCCCGTTCTGCGCCAGTGGGTGGAGAAGTCGATCACGCCCAGGGAAGGGTGATCCGGATGACCCTGCACGCAGACCCCCACCTCGCGCTCGTCCGGCCGGTCCAGCCACTGACCCCCCAGGGGTGTCAGGAGTGTCTGCGGCTCGGATCCCCGTGGGTCCACCTCCGGCTCTGCCTGACCTGCGGCCACGTCGGCTGCTGTGACTCCTCGCCGAACAAGCACGCTCGCAGGCACGCCGCCGCCGACGCCCATCCGATCGTGCGGTCGTTCCAGCCCGGCGAGGACTGGCGCTGGTGCTACGTCCACGAGGCGTTCGTCTGATGCCCGGCGACGAGACGCGGCCGAGCGCAGCGCCTGTGCCGGACGAGACGGAGGAGAGCGTCCCCTTCGAGACGCCCGACATCTACGGCGCCTATCCCCGCCTGTCGGACGACCAGATGGACCGCCTGGCGCAGCATGGCCGGCGGCGCGCGGTCGACGTGGGTGACGTGTTGATCCGGGAGGGGGAGCGGTGCGAGACCTTCTACGTCGTCCTCAGTGGCTCGGTCGCCATCGTCGAGGGCTACGGCACGCCCGACGAACGCCTCCTGCGTGTGCACGGCCCCGGCCGCTTCATCGGCGAACTCGGCCTCCTGAACGGACAGGTGTCCTTCTACACCGCCCTGGTCAGGGACCTCGGTGAAGTCCTCGCTCTGTCCATGGACCAGCTGCGTGACCTGGTGACCCGGGACTCCGCCCTCGGCGATGTGGTGCTGCGCGCCTGCCTGGGCCGCCGTGCCCTGCTCGTCGGGCAGGGCGCCGGTTTCCGCATCATCGGCTCGCGCTATTCATCCGACACCCGACGGCTGCGCGAGTTCGCCGCCCGCAACCGGCTGCCGCACCGCTGGATCGATCTGGAGACGGACGAGGAGGCCGAGGCACTGCTGCGCCGCTTCGCGGTCGGTCCGGAGCAGACACCGCTGGTGATCTGGCGTGACACCACCCTGCTGCGCAATCCGAGCAACGCCGAACTGGCCCGGTTGATCGGCTTGCCGCCCCTGCCGTCGGGCAACGGCCGCGGCGATCTCCTCATCGTCGGCTCCGGCCCCGCCGGTCTCGCCGCCGCGGTGAACGCCGCCTCGGAGGGCCTGGACACGACCGTCGTCGAGGCCATGGCCAGCGGTGGCCAGGCCGCCACGTCGTCCCGCATCGAGAATCTGCTCGGCTTCCCTTCCGGCATCTCCGGCGCCGAACTCACCGAACGCGCCGTGCTCCAGGCCGACAAGTTCGGCGCCAGGATCAGCGTCCCGGCGGAGGCGGCTCGGCTCGAACCGCGGGGCGGGCTCTACGCCGTCGGGTTCGCCGACGGCAGCGAGATCACCGCCCGCACAGTCGTCCTGGCCACCGGCGCTCGCTACCGCCGCCTTGAGGTGCCCGGCATCGAACGCCTGGAGGGAACGAGCGTCCACTACTCGGCGACCGTCTACGAGGCCCAGCAGTGCCGCACCGACCCGGTGGCCGTCGTCGGCGGAGGCAACTCCGCGGGCCAGGCCGTGCTCTTCCTGGCCGGGTACGCACCGCAGGTGTATCTGCTCGTCCGTGGGTCAAGCCTGGAGGCACACATGTCCCGCTATCTGATCGATCAGGTCGAGCGCCACTCGCGGGTGCGCGTGCTGCTGCACACCGAGACTGCCGAGGCACTCGGCGACAAGGTGCTGGAGGCGGTCACCGTGGTCGACCGCCGTACGGGCGAGCATCGGCACCTCGCGGTGCGCGCCCTGTTCGTCTTCACCGGCGCCGAGCCCCACACCGAGTGGCTGTCCGACGCGCTCGCCCTCGACGCGCGCGGCTTCGTCCTCACCGGGGCGGAGGCGCAGGCCTGCTCCGTCCCCGGACTGTGGCAGAGCCAGGGCCGTGACTGCCTGACGTTGGAGACCAGCCTGCCGGGCGTCTTCGCCGCCGGCGACGTCCGCAGCGGCTCGGTGAAACGCGTGGCTTCCGCGGTCGGCGAAGGCGCGATGAGCATCCACTTCGTCCACCGTTACCTGGGCCATACGGCCGCGCCCGGTGGCACCGACAGCTCCCCGCACACCCGCCCGAAGGAATCCGCTTGGCTCGGATGACTTCAAAGAGAGACGAGATCACGAGAAGAAGGCGACGGTAATGACTACGCCCGTCCGGCACCAGCGGGGTGCCGCAATGCAGGTCAGGCCGCTTGGCTGGGCACGCGCCGGGGAGTTCAATCCCAATGAGGAAGGCGTCGTCGGCCTCCGTGACGTCCGCTCAAGAGCAAGGACATCGACGTCGAAGCGAACGGCCAGCAGCTGGTGGTCACCGGCGAGATCAAGGAGAAGGAACGCGAAGCGTCCTGCGACGGAGCACCCGCCGCACCGGAGCCTTCGAGTACCGGCTGCGGCTGCCCGGAGAAGTCGACACCGAAAAGATCAACGCGCGGATGTCGGACGGGGTGCTCACCATCACCGTCCCCAAGGCCGAGGTCGCAAAGCCCCGGCACGTCGACATCAGCGAGACGAGTGAAAGCACCGGGAGCAGCGGCTGAGACGCGAACGCCGCGGTTCCGGACACCCGTCCGGCACCGCGGCCGGGTCGGCGAGCTCGACATCCGGGGTGACCCATGAATGACGTCCCGTATCACAAGCCCTCACCGCGGCGGAGACTCGGGAGCCGGCTCCCCACCGGCCTCCCTTCGGCGCCGCAGACGCCAGGCGCGCAGCAGCCGAAGGGGGAGCAGACCCAGCGGTGCTCGCCGGCCCATGTCCGCCTGGTCCTCGCGGTCGAATGCCCGTGCGTAACGCTCGGCGTCCTGGGCCGTGGGATATCGCTTGCTGCCCTCCGCTCCGCACCCGCGCGCGCAGTGCCAGAGCATCGTGTCGCCCCCATGCCAAAAGCACTCGGCGGGCTCGACAGCGCACCAGGCGACCCCATGACCAGCGATGACCGGCGCAGAAGGAGGCAGCGATGAAATACGACGGATTCCTCGCCCACGTACGCGAACGAGGCGAATACAAGAACCCGGACGAAGCCGCAGACGTCACCAACGCCGTGCTGGAAGTGCTGGCCCAACGGATCAGCCCGGGAGAGGTCAAGGACCTCGCATCCCAGATGCCCGGCCCGCTGGGACAGGTTCTGGATCATGCAACGCCCCAGCGGGCGCAGAGCTTCGGGATCGAAGAGTTCTACCGCCGGGTCGCCGAGCGCACGGGTGCCCGGCCGCGTACGGCACAGTGGGACGCCAGCGCGGTCCTGACCACCGTCGCCGACGCTGTGACCGGCGGAGAACTGAATCAGATCATCAGCCAACTCCCCTCCAGTTACGCGGTCCTGTTCGGAAAGGCTGACCTCGCGGACTGAGCTTGTGCAGCGCTCAGAACGAAAGGCCCACGCAGCGGCGCCCCGGCCGCCCCAGTACCAGGTCGCGGGCGGTCACGGATCAGGGGGCTGCCACTCGAACAGCAAGATCGTGGCGTCGTCGCTGAGTTCGTTGTGCTGATGCTCGAGGATGGCATGGATGAGCAGGCGCAGCACTTCCGGGGCGCTCTGCCCTGCTGCGGTCGACCGGATGATGTAGTCGGTGAAGCGCTCCAGGCCGAACTCCTCGCCCGCCTCGTCGCGTGACTCCACGACGCCGTCCGAGTAGAGCAGTATTCGGTCACCGGGTTCCAGGCTGACGTCGTGCACCTGACGGGCGGTCCCGGCGAGATTGGCGGGCAGACCCAAAGGAGGCTCCGGTGGCCGCTCCAAGGCCTTGTGGAGCAGGCGGTGTCGACGGATGAGCAACGGAGGCGGGTGGCCGCAGTTGCACCAGCGCAGCACACCCGTGGGCATGTTCAACTGGGTGAAGACACCCGTGCAGAACTGGTCCGGAAGCCATTTCGCCAACGCCTCGTCCATGGTGTCCACGAGTTCGTTCAGGTCTGCCCCGTTGCGCCGGGCGTTACGGCAGCCTGCCATGGCGACAGAGGTGGCAAGTCCGGAGGCCAGGTCGTGCCCCATGCCCTCAAGTACCGCGGCGTGCAGAACGTCCTCGGTGAACGCATGGTCGAAAGCATCGCCGCCCAGTTCGTACGCGGGCTCCAGAACCGCCGTCGACACGACCCGCCCGGTGCCGATCGACCGGGGAGGGAGAAATGCCCTCACCATCTCCGTGGGCAGGTGCATCGGCCTGGTACGCATGCGCTGCGCGAGGGTGTCGCTGTAGGTGCGCTTGGACGTGATGATCAGTGCGAGGAGCAGCGCCGTCGTTCGGCAGCGCCGTAGCTTGAGCCCGTCCAGGGTGCTCATGTTCAGCTCCACGACGCCCAGCCGCTCCGCTCCGTAGGCCAGGGGCAGCCATACCTTCAGCCCGCCGGAGGGCACTTCTTCCACTCGGAGAGAGTCGGTGCGGTAGGTCCATCCGGCCAGCGAAGTGTCGAGCTGCAGTTCCGGCTCGCCTTCGACGAGCGGCAACAGCAGTCTCTGCTGGATGTCGATCAGGTAGATAACCGCCCTGCCCATACCCATGGCCTCGGCATACCGGTTCAGGGCCACGGCCAGCTCCGCAGGTGATGCCGGCTGGGCTGCTCTGACCAGTTCCTCCAGCAGCCGCTCACCGGACCCGACGGACATGTCCCTGTCCATGTTTTCGATGATCCCTTCAAGACGAGACGTCACGCGCTGACGCTGCTCGCCCGTGTTTTGCACCGCCCCTTCCGGTCGCCACTCACAGCAGGAGGTCGAAGACGGCTCGAGCCTCGTCCCAGTGCTGGGTCTGGGGGTTTTTCAGGTCGGGGTGGAGAATCTTGAAGCTCTGGGCAAGGGCCAGGCTGAGTCCGCCGATGATGTCCGGATAGGCCGCCTCGGTCTCCTCATCGGGCGTGCGGTCCAGAGCGGGATGGGTGGCGAGCCGTTCCAGGATCGGCTTGAGTTCTATTTCCTGGTCGATCTTCCGGAAGTGGTGGATGCTCTCCTGCAGGCCCTTCGTGATCGGCAGGTCGCTGGGCCGGATGATGTCGCGCCCGTTGGCCTTGGCCGTGGCCTGGGCGACGGTGAGCAGATCGTAGAGCTTGGCGTCGACGAAGTCGCTGTGGCGCTTGAGATCGTTCTTGTCGACGTCCAGCCCTGCGGCCGCACGGAAGAACCTTTCGAACCTGGCAATGGACATCACGGTCATGACGGCAACCTCCGGCTGCGGGAGCCGGGCGGTTCCCGGCCCCAGGGCTTCCCAGTCAGCCTGGCCGACGAGGGCGCGCGAACGCATGCGCATGTCGGGCCCAATTGCCCTCCCTGTATTGCCCTGCCAGGCCCAGACGTCCGACTGCCCGGGTTGTCGGGACGGCGTGCGGAGCGACAGCGTCCGCCACCGCGAACACCCGCTCACGCGCCCCCGGCACGCCCGCACGCCGCGCCACCGACCACCCCGCTTCGGTGTCTGTCCCGGAGCCCGAGTCCGGCAAAGTCCTGCCACGCGATCGTGCCCGGTCGTGGGAGCGGGCCCTGTGCTGGGAAGATGAGGAGATCCGGCCGTAGCGCCCGCACCTGCTGGCGGAGGTCAGCGTGTCACGCGGCTGTCGTCGTTGCCTCGGTGGCGTCTGTGGGCCCTTGGGATCGCGGGGCAGCCGACGAGGAAGGTTCCCTCATGCGAGTGTCGTCTCAGGGCGTTACGGTCGTGGCTCTCCTGGCGGATCCGGACGCGCCGACGGAGATCGCGCAGCGCATGGCCCGGACACTCTCCGCTCGGCTCGCCGACAAGTCGGGCCAGGGACGACGGTTCGACGTCGAGGTGGTCAGTGAGCCCTTCACCTCCGGGACGGAGGACCCGCCCACTTTGATGCGCCGGATCATGGACCGTGGCAGTGCGGAGAACTGGGACGTCGTCGTTGCCCTCACCGACCTTCCGCTGCACTCACACGGACGCAGGCTCGCTGTGAATCTGAATCACGAACGCGGCTTGGCGCTGCTCTCTCTTCCCTCACTGGGGGGTCTGCGGCTGCAGACGAGGGCCCGGCGGGCCGTCGAAGATGCCGTGCTCGACCTGATAGGCCCGCACGCCACTGGGGCTGAAGCACCCCCGCGAAGGAGGCCGTTTCTCGGGCCCTTCGTCAATCGTCTCGCGCCTGTTCATCCGGGCCCGCTCGGTGAGAGGGAGACCGACGGTCTTCGGTACGTCGTCGGCGGGCCGCGCGGCTACCTGCGAGTGCTCTTCGGCATGGTTCGCGCCAATCGGCCGTGGCGATTGGTGACGGGCTTGTCGAAAGCCCTGGCGGCCGCACTCGCCACGGGGGCCATCGCCACCCTGGACTCCACCACCTGGAGCCTCGCTGGGGCCCTGAGCGCGCCACGCCTTGTGATCGCCATGGTCGGGTCCGTCGGGCTCATGATCGGCTGGCTGATCGTGGACGGGGAGCTGTGGCATCGATCAACAGAAGGCTCACCGGAGGCGAGGCAGAGGGCCAGGCTCTACAACGCCTCGACGGTCGCGACCGTGGGTATCGGCGTGCTCGTCTGCTACCTGGGTTTGATGGTCATCAACTTGGTGTGGGCACTGTTCATCCTCAACGACCAAGTGTTCGCTTCCATGACGCGAACCCCGCTCCACGCCACGGAGTACTTGACGCTGTCCTGGTTCGTCGCTTCGGTCGCCACCGTGGGCGGCGCGCTGGGATCAGGCTTGGAGAGCGACGACGCGATCCGCGCAGCCGCCTACTCCAAGCGCGAACAGGAACGTCGTCACGCCCTCCAAGACGACCACGGTGACCAGCCTTCGACGTGAACCGATACCGGCGCAACCGGCAGCGCGACGTCGGCCCGGGGCCGCGCGTCCGGGCGCGGTGCCGTCAGGAGGCGGCGGCGCGGCCGACGCGCCCCGGCGGGACGTTCCGGCTAGGCTCACACGGGTGAGGTGGCTGCGGACCTTCGGGGAGGTCGTGCGATCCGGGCTCACGATCGAGGAGGCGCGGCTGGAGCCCCTGCTCGCGCTGCGTACGGCTGCTGGGGTGGCGATCGTCATCGGACCGGCGCTGTGGCTGGCCTCGCCTGCGTACGCCGCGTCCGCCGCCCTCGGTGCCTACTCCGCGGGTGCGGCCACCTTCCAGCGCAACTGGCGTCCGCGCAAGGTGATCGCGCTCGGCGCGGGCGCGGGTCTGGCGCTCAGCACCTTCGTGGGCTACCTGGCGGCGGGGCGACTCGTGACACTCCTCCCGCTGCTGGCCGTATGGGCCTTTGCCGCAGGGATGGCGTGGTCCCTCGGATCGACTGCTGGGATCGTCGCAGCGACGACGGTCGGCAGCATGCTGGTGACCATCACCCTGCCCACCAGCGTCGGGCGTGCCCTGGAACATGCCGGGGTCATCGCGCTTGGAGGCCTGGCGCAGGCCGTGCTGATCTTGCTGTTCCCGATTCGCCGCTGGGGTGCGCATCGTGACGCGCTGGCTGACGCTCTGGCCGCAGTGGCTGACTACGCCCGCCGGCTGCGGCACGACCCGACCGCGCTGTTCGACCCGGAGCCGCTGATGACAGCCCGGGACGCGGCCGCCGTGACGCCATCACAGGCCCGCACCCGGCCCCCCGTCCTGCACGGCCCGCGGGGCCTCGCCGAGCGCATCCTGCCGGTCGTCGCCGCGCTCGCCGACCCGGACATCGGCGCCCCGGCGGAGGGATCCGGGCGGGACCGCGCACGGGAGTTGCTCGACGCGGCGGCCGACGTCCTGGACGCGGCCGCCCGTTCGATCCGCCGCGGAACTCTCGCCGAGGTACCGCCCCGGAGCGCGGAGGTCCTGCGCGTCGACGAGGAGGGCGAGGTGTTGGAGGGACCCGCCCGGCAGGCTGCCGAACGGCTCGTGGAACTGCTCGCCGAGGCGTTGGAAATCGCCGGGAGCGGCGGGGCGCGCGACAAGGCGCCTGCGCCGCCCGGGCCTGCGAGCGCCCAGTTCTTGGTGCGCCCGACCATGTTCCGGCTGCTCCCGGTCGTCGTCCGGGCGGTCCGCCGGGAGCTTCGCCGGGACTCGCCCGTGTTCCGGCACGCCGTCCGTCTGGCGGCAGTGGCCACGCTCGGCTATCTGATCGCTTCCCGGCTGCCCCTGGAGCACGGCTACTGGGCGCCCATCGCCTCGGTGATGGTGATGCGGCCGGACTTCCACCGGACGTACGCGCGTGCGGTGGGCCGTCTCGCCGGGACCCTGGCGGGGGTCGCGCTCGCCACCGGGATGGTGCAGGCCCTGGGCCCGGACGCCCCTGTGTTCGGCGCACTGGCGGTGGTCTCGGCGGCCCTGTCGTACACGCTGCTCCGTACCGGCTACGCCTACTCCCAGTGCTTCACTGCCGCGTACGTCGTCTTCCTGCTCGGCATGGGCGGCCAGGCATGGGAGCAGACGGTCCCGGAGCGGGTGGTGCTCACCCTGCTCGGCGGGGCCTTGGCGATGCTGGCGTACGTGGTGTTCCCCGCATGGGAGACCCCCCGGCTAACGGGACGGCTGGCGGACTGGCTCGCCGCCAACGGCCGCTACGCGGCCGCGGTGCTCCGCAGCTACGCCGAACCGACCCGGGAGCATCGCGCCGACATGCGCAGGGCCTTGCTGGCGAGCAGGGAGGCACGTGCCGCCTGGCAGGCGGCCTACGACCAGGCAAGGCAGGAACCGGTCGGCCCCAGAGGTCTGACATCGCGCGAGGCGGAAGAGGCGCAGGAGGCGCTCAAGGGACTTGACCGGGCGGCGATGCTCATGGAGAGCCACGTCCCGCGGGCCGGCGGTCGTTTCGCCCCCGAGGCGGAGCGGTTCGCCGAGGCATTGGAGGCCGATACCGCACGGGCGGCAGTCGATGTGCGTGAGCACAGGAATCCGGACTGGGGGCGCGTCGAGGAGGCGCTCGACGCGTGGGAGGGCGCCGCCGGCGACCGGAGCCCGGTGCTACGGCGCGGGGCAGAGCTGCAGAAGCGGGCCCTCGAGGACCTCGCGGCAGCAGTGAGCCGCACACCCCTGGAACGGGACGTCAACTCCGCTCGCGAGGAGCAACGGGTGCGGGCGGCCGTGGCTGGGGAAGGTGACGGATCAGGACCCGCGCACCGCGGTGGCTGACGGCTCCGACGACCGTGAGCGCCGCGCCTCCTGGAGCGGGACGCAGTCTCCCGGCCGTGTCGAGCGCCGCCGCACGTACACCACTGCCGCCGTCACGAGAATCAGCCCCCGCCAGGACGAGCAGTTCGATCCCCTCGACGTTCCACCGGAAGGACTTCTCCGCCTCGGCCGTCACGATGAGCACCTCGCGGATGCCGGCAATCAGGCCGACGACGAGGAACGGCTCCGCGTCGAGCGGTCCGGTCCTCGATGAGCTGCAGGCCCGGTACCCGACCGCCCACGGTCTTCGGGAGAACGGGTCGCCCAGTCGCCATGTCAGGAGTGCCCCGGCCCGCAGACGCTGCGTGCTGGACGAACGGATGAACGGGCGGATCCCTCACTGTCGTGGCAGCCAGGGCAGGAACCTGCGGCCCGTCCTGGCGCCGGACCGGGGTCTGCCCTCCGATTCGGCCCGGGACCTCGCCCCGGCCTGCGGGAGGAACCGCGCCGCCGCACCGCCAAATGGACACCGATGGTGCCCCCTCGCCGGCTCTTGATGACCGGGCGCGGTCCGCACAGAATGGCGCATGTGGACGACTCCCGCACACCCGACCCCGGTCTGTTCGGGCCGGACTCGGTGACCTGGCAGATGCATGGTGATCCGATGATGTGGATCGCCGGAGTCCGCGCGCTCTATCTGCAGGCCCTGCACCCGAGGGCGGTGCGCGGGGTCATGCAGAACTCCGACTTCCGGCACGACGCGTGGGGGCGGCTGCTGCGGACCGCGAACTTCGTCGGGACCATCTCGTACGGCACCGGCGAGGCGGCCGAGAAGGCCGGTGCCCGGGTGCGGCGGATCCACGCCAAGCTGCGGGCCACAGACCCCGACACCGGTGAGGAGTACGGGGTCGACGAACCCGAGCTGCTGCTGTGGGTCCACTGCGCCGAGATCGACTCGTACCTGGGCGTGGCGCGGCGCTCGGGGTTCCGGCTCACCGACGCCGAGGCCGACCGGTACATCCGTGAACAGCGCGTCAGCGCACGGCTGGTGGGGCTCGACCCCGAGGACGTCCCCGCCGACCAGGCCGAGATGGCGGCGTACTTCGAGAAGGTGCGCCCCGAACTGGCCGCCGGAGCCGAGGCACGCGCCGTGGACGACTTCCTGCTCCGTCCGCCGGCGCACCCCCTGCTGGTCCCGGCGCGCGCCCTGGTGTGGGGCCGCGTGGCGCATCTGGCGTACGCCGCCCTGCCGCCGTACGCCCACGAGCTGTACGGCAGACCGGCCCCCGAACCGGCCGCCGTCGCCCGTCAGTTGCGTGCCGCGGGCATTCTGCTGCGGCGCATTCCCGCACGGCTGCGCTGGCAACTGCCGCCCAAACACATCCTGCGGGCCATGGACCGGCTCGGCCCGGGCGCGCGCCCGGCACCGTACAAACTCGGACGACAGCTCGCCATACTGGACGAGCCAGGGGAGGGCGGCCATCACAGCGACGGGGGCGAGCGCGGGAGATGGGGGACAGCAGGCTGATCCAGGGCCGCTACCGGCTGCTGGATCCGATCGGGCGCGGCGGCATGGGCGAGGTGTGGCGGGCGCGCGACGAGTCGCTGGGCCGGCACGTCGCCGTCAAGTGCCTCAAGCCGCTGGGGCCGCACCACGACCAGTCGTTCACCCGCGTCCTCAGGGAGCGGTTCCGGCGGGAGGCCCGGGTGGCCGCCGCGCTCCAGCACCGCGGGGTCACCGTCGTCCACGACTTCGGCGAGTCCGACGGCGTCCTCTACCTCGTCATGGAACTGCTGGAGGGCCGTAACCTCAGTCAGCTGCTGGAGGACAACAAGCACCACCCGCTGCCCGTCCCGGCCGTCGTGGACATCGCCGACCAGGTCGCCGCCGCCCTCGCCTACACGCATCAACAGGGCATCGTGCACCGCGACTTGAAGCCCGCGAACATCGTGCGGCTGACCGACGGCACCGTGAAGATCTGCGACTTCGGCATCGCCCGCCTCGGCGCCGACATCGGCTTCACCTCCCGGCTCACCGGCACCGGCATCGCCATGGGCACCCCGCACTACATGTCCCCGGAACAGATCGGCGGCGCGGAGGTGGACCAGCGCAGCGACCTGTACTCGCTGGGGTGTGTGCTCTACGAGATCGCCACCGGCGTACCGCCCTTCGACCTCGACGACGCCTGGGCCGTACTCGTCGGCCACCGCGACACCCCGCCGCGACCGCCCCGCGAACACCGCTCCGAACTCCCCGCCCACCTGGAGAAGGTCATCCTCGACCTGCTCGCCAAGCGCCCCGAGGACCGGCCGCACGACGCCCGCGAGGTGGGCCGCCGCATCGGCCTCGGGCGCGGCACCCCGACGTACGTGCCGACTGTCGTCACCCCCCGCCCCGCGCCGCGCCCGCCCGAGCCGGCCGGCCGCGAGACTCGGCTGCCGTCCTGGACCCAGGGCATGACCACCGGCCACAAGGCCACCGGCGCCGGGCTGCGCACCACACCCCCCGACGCCGGAGCCGGACTGACCGGAGAGTGGATCCCCCGCCCGTCCGGCGGCCGGCCCGAGGAACCCGTCATCCAGGACCCGCCCGCCCCTGACCCGGCCGCACTCACCGCACTCGCCGGACGCCACAACGCCGGGCTCAGCCTCGGGCGCCTCGGCCGCTGGGCGGAGGCCGGGGAGGTCCACCGGGCGGTCGCCGCCGAGCGCGAGCACCTGCTCGGACCCGAGCACCCCGACACCCTCGCCAGCCGCTTCGAGGTCGCCTTCACCCTGAGCCGCACCGGCCGCGCCGCCGACGCGCTGCGCGAGTACAAGTACGTCGCCCGGGCCAGGAGCCTGGCGCTCGGCCCCGACCACCCGGAAACCCTCGCCGCCCGCCAGGAAATGGCCTATGTGCTGGGCCAGTTGGGCCGTCACTTCGACGCCCACCAGGTGTACCAGTCGGTGCTCGCCGCGCGGGAGCGGAGCATGGGCGCCGACCACCCCGACACTCTGCGCTGCCGCCACAACCTGGCCTTCAACCTCAGCCGGCTCGGCCGCCTGGAGGACTCGTACCGCATGGCCTGCGAGGTCGCCGCCGCACGGGCCAGGGTGCTCGGCCCGGAGCACCCGGAAACCCTCGTCACCCGGTACGAAGTAGCCTACGCGCTGGGTCAGTTGGGCCGCTGGGCGGAGGCCCTGCACACCTACCACGAGGTCGCCGAGGCGCGCGCCCGGGCGCTCGGCCCCGACCACGCCGATACCCTCGCCGCCCGTTACGAGGTCGGCATCAGCCTCGGCCGGCTCGGCCGCAGCGCGGAGGCCCTCCAGCTGTACCGCGAGCTGATCGACGACCGCACCCGGGTGCACGGCCCCACCCACCCCGAGACCCTGCGCGCCCGCCACGGCCTCGGCGTCAACCTCGGCCGGCTCGGGCGCTGGGAGGAGGCCCTCGCCGAGTCCCGTGACGTCTGCGCGATCCGCGAACGCGTTCTCGGCGCCGACCACCCCGACACCCTCGTCAGCCGCCGCGAGGTCGCCGTCGGCCTCGGCTGGCTCGGCCGCTGGCCCGACGCGCTCACCGAGTACCGCAGGGTCGCCCAGGCCCGCGAGCGCGTCCTGGGCGCGGCCCACCCCGACACCCTCGCCAGCCGCAACGACGAGGCGCACTGCCTGGAACAACTCGGCCGCGCCGCCGAGGCCGTCGACCTGTACCGCAGGGTCGCGGCGCTGCGGCAGCAGGGGGCGACGGGCGGGCACTGACCCCGGCTCCGGCCACCGGAGCCGACCGGACCTGTTCGCTCCGCAGCCCTGGCCGACCTAGATCATCTCGTGTTACGAAGGACCATGCCTGCACACGAGGACCACCCGGGACATCGCGCGTACGACGCCGTCATCGTCGGAGGGGGCCACAACGGCCTGGTCGCCGCCGCCTATCTGGCCCGGGCCGGACGGTCCGTGCTGGTGCTGGAGCGCCTGGACCACACCGGCGGCGCCGCCATCTCCACGCGCCCCTTCGCGGGCGTGGACGCTCGGCTGTCCCGCTACTCCTACCTGGTCAGCCTGCTGCCCAAGAAGATCGTGCGGGACCTCGGCCTGAACTTCCGGGTCCGCACCCGCACCATCTCCTCGTACACCCCCGTCGAGCGGGCCGGACAGTCCACCGGCCTGCTGGTGGGCGGTGGTGAACGGCGCACCCGGGAAGCCTTCGGCAAGCTCACCGGCGGCGAGAGCGAGTACGCCGCCTGGCAGCGCTTCTACGGCCTGACCGGCGAGGTCGCCCGGCGGGTCTTCCCCACGCTCACCGAACCGCTGCCCACGCGCGAGGAGCTGCGCCGCCGTGTCGACGACGAGGAGGCCTGGCGGATCCTGTTCGAGGAGCCCATCGGCGCGGCCATCGAGGACCGCTTCAGCGACGACCTCGTGCGCGGAGTCGTCCTCACCGACGCCCTCATCGGCACCTTCGCCGACGCCCACGACCCCTCCCTGAAGCAGAACCGCTGCTTCCTCTACCACGTCATCGGCGGCGGCACCGGCGCCTGGGACGTGCCCGTCGGCGGCATGGGCGCCCTCACCGACGCGATCGCGGGGGCGGCCCGCGCGGCGGGCGTCGTCTTCGCCACCGGCCACGAGGCCGTACGGATCGACACGGACGGCACCACCGCCGAGGTCACCTACCGCACCGCCGACGGCGAAGGCGTCGCCGCCGCCCGGCACGTCCTCGTGGGCGCCTCCCCGCAGGAACTGGCCGCGCTGACCGGAGGCACGCCCGCGGAGCCCGCCGAGGGCGCCCAGCTGAAGGTGAACATGCTGCTCAAGCGGCTGCCCAGGCTGAAGGACAGTTCCGTCGACCCGCGCGAGGCGTTCTCCGGGACCTTCCACATCGCCGAGGGCTACGAACAGCTGGCCACCGCCCACGCCCAGGCCGCCGCGGGCGCACTGCCCTCCGCCCCGCCCGCGGAGATCTACTGCCACTCGCTCACCGACCCCACGATCCTCGGCCCGGACCTCGTCGACCGCGGCTACCAGACGCTCACCCTGTTCGGACTGCACACGCCGGCCCGGCTGTTCGCGCGGGACAACGACGCCGTACGCGAGGAGCTGCTCAAGTCGACGCTGGCGCAGCTCGACGCCCATCTGGCCGAACCCCTCGCCGACTGTCTGGCGACCGACGCCGAGGGACGGCCGTGCATCGAGGCGAAGACCCCGCTTGACCTGGAGCGGGACCTGCGCCTGCCGGGCGGCAACATCTTCCACCGCGACCTGTCCTGGCCCCACGCCCAGGACGGCACCGGCCGCTGGGGCGTGGCTACGGAGCACGCGAACGTCCTGCTCTGCGGGGCGGGCGCGGTGCGCGGGGGAGGGGTGAGCGGGGTGCCGGGGCACAACGCGGCGATGGCGGTGCTGGAGGGCTCCTGAGCCTCCCAGTGCCCTCATGGCCCCCGCCCAGGCTCTACGCCCACATTCCCCCGTCGACCCGCAGGACCGTTCCCGTGACGTACGACGCGCGGTCGCTCAGCAGCCAGGCCGCCGCCTCGGCGACCTCCTCGGGGGCGGCGGCGCGGCGCAAGGGGGCCTGGGCGGTGAGCTGGTCGATGGTGCCGGGCGTGTTCGCGTCCCACTCGTGGAGCATCTCGGTGAGTGTGGTGCCCGGTGAGACGGCGTTGACCCGGATGCCCTCGGGGCCGTAGGTGGTGGCGGCGGACGCGGTGAGGCTGTTGACCGCCCGCTTCAGGGCGCCGTACGCGGGCAGCCAGGGGTTGGCCATGAGGCTGCCGACGCTGGAGGTGTTGACGATCGCCCCGCTGCCGGCGGTGGCCCGGATGGCGGCGATCTCGGCGTTCATGGCGAGCCAGACGCCCTTGAGGTTGACGGTGTAGAGCCGGTCGAAGTCGGACTCGGGGAGCTGGTCCATCGGGCCGGGCGGCTGGGAAGTCGCCGCGTTGTTGAAGGCGATGTCGAGCCGTCCGTACAGCTCGACGGCCCGGTCCACGGCGGCGCGCAGGCTCTCCGGGTCCGCCAGGTCGCACACGAAGTGGTCGGCCGCGCCCCCGGCCGCCGTGATCTCCTCGGTGACCACCTTGAGCTGGGACTCGGTGCGGGCCGCCAGCAGGACGCGGGCGCCTTCGCGGGCGAAGAGCTTCGCGGCCGCCGCGCCGATGCCCCGTCCGGCACCGGTGACGAAGGCGACCTTGCCGGCGAGCAGGGGAGTGATTGCGGTGGTGTCTGTCATGCCGTCGAGCCTGCGACCGGGCGCGACGCCCATCCAGGCACCGCCAGTACCTGGCTGCGCTCACCCGGGCCCGCGCACACTGGAGGCGTGGACCGACGAGAACTGGCCGACTTCCTGCGCAGCCGGCGCGAGCGCATCACCCCCGCCGACGTGGGGCTGCCCGCCGGGCCGCGCCGCCGCACGCCGGGGCTGCGCCGCGAGGAGGTGGCGCAGCTGGCGTACATCTCCACCGAGTACTACACCCGGCTCGAACAGGCCCGCGGCCCGCACCCCTCGCGGGAGGTGCTGGCCCAGCTCGCCCGTGCCCTGCGGCTGTCCGACCCCGAGCGCGATCACCTGCACCACCTCGCGGGCACCCCGCCCGCGCCGCCGCCCGGCCCCTCGCGCGAGGTCCGCCAGAGCATCGTCGACCTGCTGGGACGGCTGCCGCAGGCGGCGGCGATCGTGATCTCGGCGACGTACGAGGTCATCGCCTGGAACGACCTGGCCGCCGCCCTGATGGAGGACTTCTCCGCGCTCCCCCGCCGAGACCGCAACCTGATCCGGCGCTGCTTCCTCGGCCCGTACCGGGAAGGGCGGCCGCTGTACGGCGTCTCGGACGCCGACGAGTTCGCCGCCTCGGCCACCAACGACCTGCGCGCCGCCGCGGCCCGCTATCCGGGCGACCCGGAAGTCTCCGGTCTCGTCGGCGAACTCCTCGCGGGCAGCGAGAAGTTCGCCCGCCTCTGGGCCCAGCACTGCGTGATCACCCGGTCCGCCCTGCACAAGACCTTCGACCACCCGCTGGTCGGGCCGGTCTCCGTCAACTGCGACGTCCTGGACATCACCGACCGCGACCAGCGGGTCGTGATCTACACCGCCGAGCCGGGCTCACGCTCCGAGGAGGCGCTGCGGCTGCTCTCGGTGGTCGGCACCCAGCGGATGGACGTCCCTGGGTGAGAACTCGCTCAACTCGCCGGGGGCCCGCCCGTTGCCGTTCCCGCATCCGGACCAGTCCGTCGTGCGCCCGGCCCGTCCTGCGGCGAGGTTGGGCTCATGGCCACCGATCACCCTGTCGTAGTGCTCCCGCCCACCTCGGACGGCGGCCGACGCGTCCGTATCGACGGCCGATACGTCGGCATCGCCTACCACCTCCTCGACGTCACGGCGTTCCTCCAGGAGGCCGGGCTGCAGGACTGGGACGAGATGGACGTGGTCCAGTCCCCCCTGATCGAGTGGCAGGGCGGCGGACCGGAGGTGTGGGAGACCTGAGAGGGCGCGCCACGTACGCGAAGCCGCCCGCCGGGATTCGGCGGGCGGCTCGTGACGAGGTGTCCAGAGATCCGATTCGGCGGCGGCGCACTGTAGGCGTCCTGGGCCACTGGACGACACCGGCAAGGTACCGGCGACGGGATTCGAACCCGCGTCACCCGCTGAAGAGGCGAAGTAGCCGCAGCCTGCGCACCTGAACAACGCCCACAGTACGAGGGCGCCTTGTCGGGCGGCATCTGAATTACCCGCCGACGGGCCAGGGGCCGCTTGCCCGCCTCAGTCGGCGGATGCCGTCCAGCCCGTCGCCGTGATCCGCGCCGCGTCCGCCGGTCGGGTCTCGTCGAACAGGGTGCCGTCCGGGTCCTCGACGCGCAGCCCGTCCACGTAGGCGCCCCGGCCGACGTAGAGCCGGTCGGTGGCGTAACGCCAGCGCACCGCGAGCGCGTCGGCGGCCGGGAGCCGCGCCGTCAGCCGGTGCCAGACACGGCCCGACCAGCCGGTGACCGAGCCCGCCGGACGTTCCTGGGGCCGTTCGCCAGGGCGGTCGGTGGTGAACGGCACCGGCTGCCAGGTCGCGCCGCCGTCCGTGGTGGCCTCCAGGACGAGGACGTCCGCCTGCGGCTCGGTGTCCCACCACAGTCCGCAGCGCAGCAGCGCCCCGCCGTCCGAGGTGTCCAGCGCGGGCAGGGCGAGGGTGGCGGTGGCGGAGCTCGCCATGCCGGAGAACCAGGCCGTACGGCCGTGGCGGGGACGGACCGGTACGGCTCGGGCCAGGTTGTTGGCGGCGGCCACGCGCGGGGCCGAGCCGGACCGCCAACTGCGCACGGGGTGCACCGAGTTGCCGAGCAGGACCAGGAACGAGTCGGTCGTCGGGTCGAGGACCAGCGAGGTGCCGGTGAAGCCGGTGTGGCCCGCCGTGCGCGGAGTGGCCATCGCGCCCATGTACCAGTGCTGGTAGAGCTCGAAGCCCAATCCGTGTTCGTCGCCGGGGAAGGCGGTGTTGAAGTCGGTGAACATCAGCTCCACCGACTCCGGTTCGAGGATGCGCGTGCGGCCGTACACTCCGCCGTTGAGCAGCGTGCGGCCGAGCACCGCCAGGTCCCAGGCGCAGGAGAAGACCCCCGCGTGTCCGGCGACGCCCCCCAGGCTGAAGGCGTTCTCGTCGTGCACCTCGCCCCACACCAGACCCCGGTCCAGGCCCGACCAGGGCTTGCGGGCGTCCTCGGTGGCGGCGATCCGGGGTTTCCAGGAGGCGGGCGGGTTGTAGCGGGTGCCGTCCATGCGGAGCGGGCCGGTGATCTCCTCGTGGAGCAGGGTGTCGAGCGGCCGGCCGGTGATCTTCTCCAGGACGAGCTGGAGCGAGATCAGGTTCAGGTCGGAGTAGAGGTACCGGGTGCCGGGCGGGTTCAACGGGGCCTCGTTCCAGATGAGCTGGAGCTTGGCCTCGTGGGTGGGCGCGCTGTACAGCGGGATCCAGGCGCGGAATCCGGAGGTGTGGGTGAGGAGTTGCCGGATGGTCATGTCCTGCTTGCCGGCGGCGCCGAACTCGGGCAGGTACGAGGCGACCGTGGCCTCCAGTTCCAGCGCGCCCCGCTCGATCTGCTGCACGGCGAGCATCGAGGTGAACAGCTTGGACACCGAGGCAAGGTCGAAGACGGTGTCCTCGGTCATGGGGATCTGCTGGCCGGCCGGGAACTCGACGCCGGTGTCGGTCTTCTCGTCGTACGCCGAGTAGCGCACCGCCATGCCGATCGGCTCGTGCAGCGCCACGGTGCCGCCCCGCCCGGCGAGCAGCACGGCGCCCGCGTACCAGGGGTGCTTGGGGGAGGGGCCGAGGAAGGCCTCGGCGTCGGTGACGAGTTTCCGCAGGTGGGAGGGGAGCAGGCCGGCCCGTTCCGGGGAGCCGTGGCGCAGGGTGCCGCGGTCGGGGGAAGCGGCTGCCGCCGGGCCCACCGGGAAGGGGGCGAGGGCCAGCGCGCCGCCCAGGGCCATTGCCGCTCGGGTCAGTTGACGCCGGGTCAGGCCGCGTCTGTCGTCGGTCATCGGGGTTCCTCCCGCGAGTCCGCCTGAAAGTATCTTTCCGGGATCACCGTGCGCGCTGAAACTTTCGTGTCAGACGGGGGTCGTGTCAACCGGGCGTTCACCCCCATAAATCTGACGGTCGATCAGTAATGACCCGGCCGTGCATCAGGACAGATCTGACGATGCATCAGGAAACCCCTTCCGTCCTCCGGAGGACTCCGGCATCCTGCGCCCATGCAGACGGAGCTGAGCAAGCAACTGGGAGTCGAGCACGCCGTCTTCGGCTTCACGCCGTTCCCCGCCGTCGCCGCGGCCATCAGCAGGGCCGGCGGCTTCGGCGTGCTCGGCGCGGTCCGCTACACCGCCCCCGACGACCTCAAACGCGACCTCGACTGGATCGAGGCGCATGTCGAGGGCAAGCCCTACGGCCTGGACGTCGTCATGCCCGCGAAGAAGGTGGAAGGGGTCAGTGAAGCCGATGTCGAGGCGATGATCCCGGAGGGGCACCGCCAGTTCGTCCAGGACACCCTCGCCAAGTTCGGCGTGCCCGAGCTGGCCGCGGGCGAGGCGGCCGGGTGGCGGATCACGGGCTGGATGGAGCAGGTCGCCCGCACCCAGCTGGACGTCGCCTTCGACTACCCGATCAGACTGCTGGCCAATGCCCTCGGCTCCCCGCCCGCCGACGTCGTGGACCGTGCCCACGACCAGGACATCCTCGTCGCCGCCCTCGCGGGCAGTGCCCGTCATGCCCGTAAGCACCAGGAGGCGGGCATCGACATCGTCGTCGCCCAGGGCTACGAGGCCGGCGGCCACACCGGGGAGATCGCCTCCATGGTGCTCACACCCGAGGTCGTCGAGGCCGTCGCCCCGCTGCCCGTCCTGGCCGCCGGGGGCATCGGCAGCGGACAACAGGTGGCCGCGGCCCTCGCCTTGGGCGCCCAGGGGGTGTGGCTGGGCTCCCTGTGGCTCACCACCACGGAGGCCGATCTGCACTCACCGGCCCTGACCCGCAAGCTGCTCGCCGCGGGCTCCGGCGACACCGTCCGCTCCCGGGCGCTGACCGGAAAACCCGCCCGCCAGCTGCGCACCGAGTGGACCGACGCCTGGGACGACCCCGCGGGACCCGGCACGCTCCCCATGCCGCTCCAGGGGCTCCTCGTCGCCGAGGCGGTCTCGCGCATCCAGAAGCACGAGGTCGAGCCGCTGCTCGGCACTCCCGTCGGCCAGATCGTCGGCCGGATGACCAGCGAACGCAGTGTCCAGGCCGTCTTCGACGACCTCACCCGGGGTTTCGAGCAGGCGGTGGACCGCGTCAACCGCATCGCCGGAAGGAGCGGCCAGTGACCAGCACACCGCCCGTGGGCTTCTGGGCCCAGGCCACCCAGGACCCCGACCGCACGGTCCTCGTCGCCCCGGACGGCGAGGAGTGGACCGCCGGACGGCTGCACTCCGCCGCCAACCGCCTCGTCCACGGACTGCGCGCCGCGGGACTCGAGCGCGGCGACGCCTTCGCGGTCGTCCTGCCCAACGGCATCGAGCTCCTCACCGCCTATCTCGCCGCCAGTCAGGCCGGGTTCTATCTCGTGCCCGTCAACCACCACTTCGTCGGGCCCGAGATCGCCTGGATCGTCGCCGACTCCGGCGCCAAGGTCCTCATCGCGCACGAGCGGTTCACCGAACCCGCCCGCCACGCGGCCGACGAGGCGGGCCTGCCGCCGACCCACCGGTACGGCGTCGGCACGGTCGAGGGCTTCCGGCCGTACGCCGAACTCTTCGGCGGACAACCGGAGTCGGCGCCGGACGACCGCACCCTCGGCTGGGTGATGAACTACACCTCGGGCACCACCGGCCGCCCGCGCGGCATCCGCCGCCCGCTGCCCGGCAAGTCCCCCGAGGAGGCCTACCTCGGCGGCTTCCTCGGCATCTTCGGCATCAAGCCGTACGACGGCAATGTGCACCTCGTCTGCTCGCCGCTGTACCACACGGCGGTGCTCCAGTTCGCGGGCGCGTCCCTGCACATCGGCCACCCGCTGGTGCTGATGGACAAGTGGACCCCCGAGGAGATGCTGCGGCTCATCGACGTCCACCGCTGCACCCACACCCACATGGTCCCGACCCAGTTCCACCGGCTGCTGGCGCTTCCGCAGGAGGTGAAGGACCGCTACGACGTGTCCTCCATGCGCCACGCCATCCACGGCGCCGCGCCCTGCCCCGACCATGTGAAGCGGGCGATGCTCGACTGGTGGGGTCCGTGCGTGGAGGAGTACTACGCCGCCAGCGAGGGCGGCGGCGCCTTCGCGACCGCGGAGGACTGGCTGAAGAAGCCGGGAACCGTCGGAAAGGCCTGGCCCATCAGCGAACTGGCCGTCTTCGACGACGACGGCAACCGGCTGCCGCCCGGTGAACTCGGCACCGTCTACCTGAAGATGAACACCGGCGGCTTCGCCTACCACAAGGACGAGCAGAAGACGAGGAAGAACCGCATCGGCGACTTCTTCACCGTCGGCGACCTCGGTTATCTCGACGAGGACGGCTATCTCTTCCTGCGCGACCGCAAGATCGACATGATCATCTCCGGCGGGGTCAACATCTACCCCGCCGAGATCGAGTCCGCGCTGCTCGCCCACCCCGCCGTCGCCGACGCCGCCGTCTTCGGCGTACCGCACGACGACTGGGGCGAGGAGGTCAAGGCCGTCGTCGAACCGGCCCCCGGCCAGGAGCCGGGACCGGGACTCGCCGCCGCGCTCCTCGACCACTGCGCCGAGCGGCTCGCCGGCTACAAGCGCCCCAGGAGCGTCGACTTCATCACCGAGATGCCCCGCGACCCCAACGGCAAGCTGTACAAGCGACGGCTGCGGGACCCGTACTGGGAAGGACGCGACCGCGCGATGTGACGCCGTTGGTCGCGGGCGCGGGACCGGACGTCATCCTTTGGTCGGCCCGCGCTCGACCTTCGGCCGATGTCCGGCCGTTCGGCGCCTTCCTAGCGTGGACGCATGACGACCACGAGCACGGCGGGCCGCCTGAAGCGCGGGGGCGTACGGCAGGGCGAGCGGGCGCTCGCCCCCGATCTCGCCCGCGGCATCATGCTGCTGGGCATCGTGCTGTCCAACACCGCCTTCCATCTCTGGGCGGCCCGGCGCGGGCCGTCCGGATGGCAGCCGGTGGACGGCAACTGGCTCGACCAGACCGTGCAGTTCACCATGATCACGGCGCTCGACCTGCGGTTCTATCCGCTTTTCGCGTTCCTCTTCGGCTACGGCATGATGCAGCTCTACCTCCGCCAGACCGCCGCCGGAACCACCGAGCGCGACGCCGTCCGGATCCTGCGCCGCCGCAGCCTGTGGCTGATCGTCTTCGGCCTCGCCCACGCCACCCTGCTGATGGCGGGCGACATACTCGGCTATTACGGCGTCCTCAGCCTCGTCGTCGGCCTGCTCTTCCTGCGGCGCAGCGAACGCGCCCTCCAACGCTGGACCGTCGTCGCCGTCGCGCTGCTGGTGCTCACCACGGCCCTGCCGGTCGTCGACGCGCTGCTGCGGGGCGAACTGGGCACGCTGGGCGACGCGGGCGCCGAACCCGGGTTCAAGGCGTTCGGCGCCGGTGAGAGCAACTGGCTCGACGCCGCGCAGACTCGGCTCGGCACCGGCCTGTTCCTCACCTTCGCCGCCGCCCCGCTCTCCCTCGTCGGCGGCGGCTTCGTGCTCTTCCTGCTCGGCTTCCTCGCCGCCCGCCACCGCGTCCTGGAGGAACCCGGCCGTCACCGCACCCTGCTGCGCCGTACCGCCGTCATCGGCATCGCGGTCGGCTGGCTCGGCGCCCTGCCCGCCGCGCTCGCCCACGTCGGCGCGCTCGACGTACCGCCCGACGCCGAGAGCGAGAGCGGCGCCCTGACCCTGTTGCGGGACGCCACCGGCAACGCCGCCGGAGTCGGCTACCTGGCCGCCCTGACCCTGTTCGCGCGTTGGTGGAGCGGCCGCGAACACCGCCGGGGCGCCGCCGCCGTGGCCGCGGTCACCGCCGTCGGCAAACGCTCCCTGTCCTGCTACCTGGCGCACTCGCTGCTCTTCGCGCCGGTCCTCGCCGCCTGGGGCCTCGGCCTCGGCGAACACCTCGGCAGCACCACGATGGCCCTGTTCGCGCTCGCCGTCTGGCTGGTCACCGTGGCCGGCGCCCACGTCCTGGAACGCGCGGGCCGCCGCGGCCCCGCCGAAGCGGTGCTGCGGCGGCTGATGTACGGCCGTACGCGATGAGCGCCGGTCAGCGGCGCTCGCGGACCACGACCAGCTTCAGCGCGGGCGAGGTCAGGATGTCCTTCTCGCAGAAGCGAGAGGTCACCCACTTCTCGCCGGAGAACAGCCGCGTCTGGTCGCTGTAGTGGGCCGAGCCTGGGTTCGAGGACTGGGAGTACGACAGCAGTGTGCGCGCCACCGGGCAGCGGCCGCCGTCCCAGCCCACGGCCTGGATGTAGCTGGAGCCGGTCGTCACCTCCGTGTAGCCGCCCTTGGCCGGGTCCCACACCGGCTCGACCTTGTTCCACACGCCCAGGCTCTCGGTGCCGCCGGGGACGGGGATGCGCTGACCGTCGCGCACGACGAACTGGTGCTGCCCGAGCGGGGAGTCGAGCGCGATGCCCGCCGCCCTCAGCTCGGCGACCGCGTCCGCGAGGGCCGTGGCGAAGCCCGGCGCGGCCGTGTCGAGGGTGTTCGGGGTGCCCACGGGGTCGGCGGCCGAGAACGGCACCTTCCACAGCTGGGCGGCCGGAACCGCGGCCGACAGCTTCCGCCAGAACCGGTCGAACAGCAGCGCGCCCCGACTGCCGGTGTCGGTGGTGCGGTCCCATGCCGCCAGCACCGCACAGGCGCCGGAGACGTCGACCGCCTTGCCGTCGCTCGCCGTTGCCGTTCCGCCCGGCAGGGCCGCACAGGCCGCCGCCGCGTCCTTGGCGGCCAGGTCACCCGCGGGCGCCCGGTTGGCGAACTGCTGCGCCTGGAGGTCCCGCACGGTCAGCTCGCCGCGCTGCGCCATCTTGGCCACGTCCTCGATCGCCCCGCGCGTGCGCAGCGTGCGCTGCGTCCCGACGGTGCCGAAGACCCGCTCGTACCCGGTCAGCGGACGGTCCGCGTTGGCCAGCCAGGCGCTGTCGTTGGAGTTCTCCGCGTACGGCGCGTCCTTCAGCGTCGGCAGCTTCGCGGGTCCGAAGATCCCCGGCTGTACGGCGTCGGGGTCGGCGCCGAGGGCGCAGGCGCCGCGGGAGCCGTCGAGGATCGCCAGGCCCGCGGAGGGGTAGGTGACCTTGCCGAGCGGGGTGGAGCAGGACTGGGCCAGCTCGTCGGTGATCCGGGGCAGCACCTGGGACTGGGTGAACAGGGTGTGGCCCGCGGAGTCCGCGGCGATGGTGTTCACCCAGGGCAGGCCCTGGGTCCGCTTGAGCGTGCCGAGCACCTCGGCGGTGCTGCGGGCCTTGCTGAAGCCGAGCGCGGTGTCGTTGCCGCGCAGGTTGACGGCGTTGGGGTCGTTGACCGCGTACGCCGTCGTGCTCGTCCAGGGCAGCGGCAGCGAGGCGCCGAGCGAGGTGACCACCGGGCCGTACCGCGTCCACCACTGGGTCCGGGTCACGGGAGCGCCGTCCTTCACGGCCACGCTCACCGTGCGCTTCGTCATCCTTTCCGGCTTGCCGTCGACGAGGTAGACCGTCGGGTCCGCCGGATCCAGCGTCAGCTGGTGGAGGTTGAGGGTGACGCCCGTCGCGACGGTGTGGCTCCAGGCCACGCGGGCGTTGTGGCCTATGGAGATCGTGGCGCTGCCGAGCAGCGAACCGCCCGCCACGTTGAGCTCGCCGGGGATGGTCTGCTGCGACTGCCAGAAGCGGCGGCCGCCCTGCCACGGGTAGTGCGGGTTGCCCAGCAGCAGCCCGCGCCCGTTCGCTGTGGTGGAGCCGCCGAAGGCGACGGCGTTGGAGCCCATGTCGGCGGTGTCCGCGGCGAGCAGCTCCCGCGCGGCGCGGGCGGTGTCCTGGGCGTCGGGTGCCTGAGCGGTCGTCGTGGCGGTGGGCGGCTGCGCGGCCGTGATGCCGTCCACGGCCCGGCCCTGGCCGCCCAGCACCGCGAGCGCGAAGCCGCGCGTGGCCACGTCGAGCGTGGTGACGGGCCGCACCCAGGCGGCGCCCGCGCAGGCCGGGTCGGTGATCCGGTTCTGGCGCAGCCAGGCGTTGTAGCCGGCCGCGAAGCCGCGCATCAGCTCCTCGACCTGGCGGCTCGGACCGCGCGGCGCCGGTTCGGCGAGCAGCTTCTCCACCGTGCGCGTCTCCCGTACGCCACGGAAGTAGAGGTCGCTGGAGAGGTTCCTGGTCGCCGAGGAGAGCGAGAAGTCGGTCGCCGCGTCCGGTCCGAAGAACCGGGAGCGTTCGCCCCGCACGGTCACGAAACCGTCGGCGAGGGTGCACACCTGGTCGGCGGCCTGCGCCCAGCCGGTGCCGAAGCCCAGGTTGGCGTAGTCCTTGGCGACGATGTGCGGAATGCCGTACTCGGTGTAGCGGATCAGGGCCGACAGGCCACCGGACGAGGGACGGTCATGGCGGTCGGGGCGCTCGGCCGCGCTCGCCGGGAGCGTGACGGTGGCGGTGAGCAGGGCGACGGCCGCGACGACGAGCCGTCTGAGGCGGATGCGCATCAGGCCTCCCAACATCATTGGGGGAAGGGGCGGTTGAGCGTACCAACGGGTATGTGTCCATGGAACGTGCCGATTGTCAGGTGCTTGACCTCCCTTCGGCTGGGGCCGAGGATCGACTGTCATGACGCCCGGACACGGCAGCACGGTTGACGGGGTGCTGCGGCGCAGCGCCCGGCGCACCCCGGCACGCGTCGCGGTCGAGTACCGCGACCGGACATGGACGTACGAGGAGTTCGACGAGGCCGTCTCCCGCGCCGCGAGCGTCCTGCTCGGCCAGGGCCTCGCACCCGGCGACCGCGTGGGCTCCTACGGCCACAACTCCGACGCCTACCTGATCGGCTTCCTCGCCTGCGCCCGCGCCGGGCTGGTGCACGTGCCGGTCAACCAGAACCTCACCGGCGACGATCTGGCCTACCTCGTCGGCCAGTCCGGCAGCTCGCTCGTCCTCACGGACCCCGATCTTGCGGACCGGCTCCCGGACGGCGTACGGGCACTGCCGCTGCGGGACGCCGAGGGCTCGCTGCTGGAGCGGCTGGCCTCGGCCCCGGCGTACGACGGTCCGGAGCCGCGCGGCGAGGATCTCGCGCAACTGCTGTACACCTCGGGCACGACCGCCCTGCCGAAGGGCGCGATGATGACCCATCGCGCCCTGGTGCACGAGTACCTGAGCGCCATCACCGCCCTCGACCTGAGCGCCGGGGACCGGCCGGTGCACTCGCTGCCGCTGTACCACTCGGCGCAGATGCACGTCTTCCTGCTGCCCTACCTCGCTGTCGGCGCGACCAACGTCATCCTCGACGCCCCCGACGGCGAACGGCTCTTCGACCTGATCGAGGCAGGCCGCGTGGACAGCCTCTTCGCACCGCCCACCGTGTGGATCGGTCTCGCCAACCGCCCCGACTTCACCACCCGCGACCTCACCGGCCTGCGCAAGGCGTACTACGGCGCCTCCATCATGCCGGTGCCGGTGCTGGAGCGGCTCCGCGAACACCTGCCGGAGCTGCGCTTCTACAACTGCTTCGGCCAGAGCGAGATCGGGCCCCTGGCCACCGTCCTCGCCCCCGACGAGCACAAGGGGCGGATGGACTCCTGCGGGCGGCCGGTGCTCTTCGTCGACGCGCGCGTGGTGGACGAGGACGGCAAGGACGTGCCCGACGGCACGCCCGGTGAGATCGTCTACCGCTCCCCGCAGTTGTGCGAGGGCTACTGGGACAAGCCCGAGGAGACCGAAGAGGCCTTCCGCGACGGCTGGTTCCACTCCGGCGACCTCGCGGTCAAGGACGCCCAGGGCTACTTCACGATCGTGGACCGGGTGAAGGACGTCATCAACTCCGGCGGTGTGCTGGTCGCCTCACGCCAGGTCGAGGACGCGCTGTACACCCATGAGGCGGTGGCCGAGGTGGCGGTGGTCGGGCTGCCCGACGAGCGCTGGATCGAGGCGGTCACCGCCGTCGTCGTGCCGCGCGGGGAGGTCACCGAGACCGAGCTGATCGACCACGCGCGGGAGAGGCTCGCCCACTTCAAGGCCCCCAAGCGGGTCCTCTTCGTGGACGAACTGCCCCGCAACGCGAGCGGGAAGATCCTCAAGCGGGAGCTGAGGGACCGCTTCACCCCCTGAACCGCTCCGCGGCGGTCAGGGAGCCCTCCAAGCACGTGAAAGCTCGCTTCACGTGCCGCTTTTCCGCCTGCATGCCGTCAACGCCCTTGTCAGGAAACCGCGTTGAGCAGATCGAGGGCGCTGTGCTGTCGCGCCGCGTCCACGGTGTCGACCGGGCCGGACCAGCGCAGGCCGTACTGGTCGAGGGCGTTGCGGTCGCTCGCGTGGGCACGGTCGGCCTGGCGTCGCAGATAGGCCGAGTAGGGGTGGTCCGGCAGCGCCGCGTTCAGCTTGCCCAGGCCGCGCACGTGCGCCCCCTTGAACGACGGCCCGTCGGCGCCGCAGTCACCGCCCTCGCACGGGTCGCGCAGGATGCCGTCGGCGGTGTGCAGGGAAGGGGCCGTGGTCGCGGCGTCGGCGATCTGCCGCGCACGGGTGAGCAGTGCGCTGTCGCCCGTGGCCCGGTGGAGCTCGGTGAGGGCACCGAGCAGGATGCCCTGGTTGTACGACCAGACCGGCAGGCCGTTGTTGCGGCAAGTGGCCAGGTCGATGCCGTCGTTGACCAGGTTCGAGCCGTTGACCATGCCGGTGCCCTGGAACCAGGACCAGCCGGCGCGGGCCCGGTTCAGATACGTCGTGTCGCCCGGGATGCGGTTGTGCAGGGCGGCGTTGAGCTGGATGTAGAGGGAGTTGGCGATGGCGTTCTTGTACGTCCGCGCGGTGCTCCACCACACCCCGCCGCCGCAGGTGCCGTCCCAGTACGCCGCCATGTGGTCGGCGTCGGCGCGGGCGGTGGCGAGATAACGGCCGTCACCGGTGAGGTCGTACGCCGCGATCCAGGCGAGCCCCCACCAGCCGGTGTCGTCGATGTACTCGTTGCGGAACTGTCCGTGGTGCGCGCTCAGGTTCAGTTCGTAGGTGCGGGAGACGGCGTACGAGTAACTGCCCATGCCTGTCACACGGATGTTGTCGACGACGGCGGTCAGGGCGTTCGCCGAGTTCCACCAGCCGGTGGTGTCGAACAGGCCGGTCGAATGGTTGTAGAAGGTCATCAGGCCGGTGGCCGCCGCGGTGCGCCGGTCGCCCGCGTTCCAAGTGGTGCGGGCCCAGGGTGTGCAGGCGATCTCGGGGCGGTCCCCGGCCTTGCCGCAGGCGCGCAGGGCGCCGACGCCGTGGTTGTTCCAGTCGTCCACGTTGTACATGAGCGTGCGCCAGTCGCGACGGCCCGCCGGGATCGCGGTGTTGCCCAGTCTGCTGCCCGAACTCCAGCCGCGGCCGCCGTCGAAGGAGCGGTCGAGCCACACCTCGTCGCCCGGGCTGCCGTTGGCGACGGACGCCCAGCCCATCGCGTCGGCGTCGTCGAAGTGGAGGGCGATCGACCGGCCGTGGAGGGTCGCCGTGACCGGGGTGCGGTCGCCGGGCGAGAGGGCGGGGTCACGGGCGTCGCAGTACTTGTTGCAGACGGTCGCGGCGGTGTCGGCGGCGGAGGCCGGCTGGGGGGACAGGCCTGGCAGGAGCGCCAGGGCGAGGGCCGCGGCCGACAGTGCGAGCGTGCGTGGTCCACGGAGCCCTGGTACGGGAGTCATGGGGCCTCCCTGTCGGTGTGAGAGCGCTCTCGGCAAGCTAGTGTTGAGCAGAAGGGTCGTCAACGGGACTGGCACGGAAGCGAGTTGCCCGGTACGCCCGGGGGACGTGCGGGAACGTTTCGCCGCGTCCTAGGATCGGCGGCGTGCCGACTTTCACAGCGTTTGACGGAACCACGCTCGCCTACCACCAGCACGGCGAGGGCGAGCCGCTCGTCGTCGTGCCCGGCGGTCCGATGCGCGCCTCCTCCTACCTCGGGAACCTGGGCGGACTCGACGCCGGACGCCGGCTGATCCGCCTCGATCTGCGGGGGACCGGCGACTCGCGGGTCCCGGCGGATCCGGCGACGTACCGCTGCGACCGGCTCGTGGACGACGTGGAAGCGCTCCGGATCCACCTGGGCCTGGAGCGGATCGACCTGCTGGGCCACTCCGCGGGCGGCAGCCTCGCGATGCTCTACGCCGCCCGCCACCCCGAGCGGATCCGGCGGCTGGTGCTCGTCGCCGCCAACCCGTGGGCACTGGGCACCCCCGCGACGCCCGAGGACCGGCTGTCGGCGGCGCGGCTGCGCAAGGGCGAGCCCTGGTTCGAGGAGGCCTTCGCGGCCATGGAGTCCTGGCTCGCGGGCACCGCGGACGTCGGGCCGGAACTCGTCCCTCTCTTCTACGGCCGCTGGGACAGCGCGGCCCAGGAGCACGACGCCCGCGGGGACGAGGAGTTCAACGAGGAGGCCGCCGCGGTGTACGGCTCCGAGGGCGCCTACGACCCACCCGCGACCCGCGCCGCCCTCGCCCGCCTCGCCGCTCCCGTCCTCGTCCTGGCCGGAGAACTCGACGGCGCTCCGAACCCCGAACTCGCCCGCGGGATCGCGGAGGTCTTCCCGCACGCGGAGGTGGCGGTCCAGCCCGGCGGCGGCCACTTCCCCTGGCTGGACGCCCCGGAGTGGTTCGCGGGGTGCGTGGAGGAGTTCCTCGCTCTGCCGTCGGCGGAGTAGGGACGCGGAACTCCGGCGGTACGGGCATCGTCGCGCGCTCCCTCGGCGGGCTGACCGACTGGGCCGTGGTCACCGCCACCGATGCCCGTCGCAGCGTGCCCGATCCGGCGGGGTGGGACCGCAGGCGGCGGATCACCGTGCCCACCCTGTTGATCGGTGGTGATCCGGACAGTCCGAGACCGCGGGACCGGATCACCGCCTTCGCCGGGCGGCTCCCCGACGTTCGCGCGGTGACCATCGACGTGGGCCGCTTGGTGCACGAGAGCTGGCCGGTGCAAGTCCCGGCATGCGTCGGGGAGTTCCTGGGGGACGTCAGCGGTAGGCCGTCATGAAGCGGTCCCGGAACTTGTCCATGGGCCACTGAGGAGCGTCCGGCGCCGGCTTGAGGCCGTCCGTCCAGCCCCAGTCCTCGATCCGGTCCAGGACCTTCCGGTCGCGGGCCACGATCGTGATCGGGACGTCCTTGTTCCTGCTGCCCGCCGTCACCGTCGGCACCGGCTGGTGGTCGCCGAGGAAGACCAGGACGGTGTCGTCGTCGCCGTAGCGCTCGACGTACTCGACGAGGCTGCGCAGCGAGTACTCGATGGCGTTCGCGTACTCGGCGCGGACGCTCTCGGGGTTCTTCCAGACCTCCTTGGGGTCCTTGCCCTCCTCCTTGATCTTGTGGAAGACCGAGCCGTCGCCGAGGTCGTCCCAGTCGATCATGCGGGCGATGGGAGACCAGGGATTGTGGCTGGAGGCCAGGATGATCTCGGCCATGATCGGCTCACGGTCCTTCTTGCCGTGTTCCAGCCGCTCGAAGGCCTCCAGGCTGAACTGGTCCGGCACGGGTGTCCAGCTGAAGTACGGTCCGTGATAGCCCAGTTGTTCGGAGTCGTAGATGTGATCGAGGGCGAAGAACTTGCCCTCCGGCCACGCCCTGCGCACCCCGGGCACGATCCCGACCGTGCGCCACGCACCCGTCTTGCGGAAGTAACTGCCCAGCGTGGCACGGTCGCTGGTGGTCAGAGTGCGGTACCGCTGCTGGTTCTTGATCCACAGTCCGGACAGGAACGTGGAGTGGGCGAGCCAGCTGCCCGCGCCTGTCACCGGGGAGCGCAGCCAGGCGCTGCGCGAGGCGAACCCGGCCGACTCCAGGCGCTCGGTGCCCTCGGTGAGGACCGCGTCGGTCTGCCCGGCCATGTCCGGATCGTCGAGGGCGACCCGGCCGTAGCTCTCGATGAAGGTGAACAGCACGTCCTTGCCGCGCAGTCCGGTCAGCAACTGGTCGGGCGGGGTGGTGGCGAAGGCGTCGACGGCGGCCTGTTTCTCGAACACCGCCGCGTCCCGCAGCCCGGCCCGGACCTGCTCGACCCGGTTGTCGACGTAGTCCGCGTTGATCTTCGAGGCGACCGGCACCTCGGTGACCTGGACGCCGAGCGTGACGCAGGTGATCCAGGCGGTACCGAGGATCAGGGTGGTCCGGGAGGCGACCGGACGGTGGCGGACCATCAGGCCGGTCAGCCGCACGGCCGACAGCGTCATCGCGACGAGGACGAGTACGAGGAGCACCAGTACGCCGGTCACCGCGAGGATCTGGCCCGTCCGGCCGAACGACTCGCCCAGGAAGGACACTCCGTCGTCGAGCAGGATCCAGTCGAGGACCAGGTCGAAGGGGCGGGCGAGCACCTGGTAGAAGCCCATGTCCAGGAACTTGAGGACGGTCAGCACGCCGAGCAGCGCGCCGGTCGCGATCGCGGTGATCCGCCGGGGCCTTGGTGGCAGCGACAGCAGCAGACCGGCGAGGAGGACGCCCTCGGCGGGGATGCGGAGGAACGCGCCGAACGACAGCCGCTCGACACGGTTGGGCAGCAGGAGCGCGGCCAGGACGACCACGCCGGCCAGGACGGTGGCCGACACGGAGAGGCCCCGGGCCGCCTGCGGATACCGTCCCCGCCATCCGCGCGGCCCGGGGCGCTGCGACATGCCCTCGGCCCGGTCTTCCCTCTGCTGCTCCGGTGCCTCAGTCTCCTCTGTCTCCTCCGTCTCGGCGTCCGGCAGTTGCCCCGTCACGTGCGACACCCGTGGTCCCTTCCTTGCGTCCCGTCATCATGCGTACGGTCGGCCGTCGTCTTCCGTTCACACGCCGAGCCGGTCGAACGCACACGGTACGCGCAGGGGGGCCAGGTCACCGCGGGACACCGCGGCCGTGTCGGCTCAGGTGACCGGGCGGTCGGGGCGTTCCACGCACAGCGCCCAGATGATCAGCGCGGAGACCCCGATCAGCACCACCGACCACACCGGGTAGTACGGCAGGGAAAGGAAGTTGGCGATGATGACGAGGGCGCCGATCGCGACGCCGGCGACGCGTGCCCACGTCGCCTCGGTGAACAGGCCGAGGGAGACCAGCACGGCGATCGCGCCGAGGATCAGATGGATCCAGCCCCAACTGGTCAGATCGAACTCGAAGACGTAGTTGGGTGTGGTGACGAAGACGTCGTCCTCGGCGATGCCCATGATGCCCCGCGTGATGGCGAGCACGCCGCCGATCATCAGCATCACCGCGGCGAAGACCGTCAGGCCACTGGCCCAGCTCTGCTTCGCCGTGCCGGCGGGCGCGCTGTGTGTGGCAGTCATTGCGGTGCCTCATCTCGTCTCGTGCGGCGGCCTCAGACGCCGGCGGCCGGAGTGGCGGACTCGCGGCTCTTGCGGACGCCCGCCGGGCCGTAGTCGGTGAGGATCAGTTCCTTGGCCCTGCGGAACTCCTCGTCCGAGATGTCGCCGCTCTCCTTCAGCCGCGCGAGCTTGGCCAGCTCGTCGGCGCTGGTGTGCTGGCCTCCGGCGGCCGTCTCCCGGACGTAGGAGTCGAAGGCCTCCTGCTGGGCACGTGCCTGCGCGATCTCGCGGCGTCCCATGTTCTTGCCCCGGGCGATCACGTAGACGAGCACGCCGAGGAAGGGCAGCACGATGACGAAGACGAGCCAGCCCGCCTTGGCCCAGCCGCTCATCGCGTCGTCGCGGAAGATGTCCACGATGATCCGGAACAGCAGGATGAACCACAGGATCCACAGGAAGAACCAGAGCATCGCCCAGAAGGTGCTCAGCAGGGGGAAGTCGTACGCGAGGTACGTGGCTGTGCTCATGTCGTCGCCTCCGTCCGGGCCTCGGGCCCGAAGGTCGTTGTCCGTTCTCAGCGTGCCCACGGCAACTGGGGGTCGGCCTCACCCTCAGGGGGTGACCCGACGCAGGGCCGCCCGCCAGGCGAAGGCGACCGCGAGCTCCATGACGCCGAGCAGCACCAGCCACAGCCCGAGCAGCCGGGTGAGGGCCACCGCCGACTCGCTCGGCAGGGCCAGTACGACGATGCCCGCGACGACGCCGAGGAGGGCCGCGCCGAGCAGGACGCCCCGGTGCGGCAGGCCCTTCGCGGCGAGGGCCGCGTAGGCGGTCAGCAGCCCGGACACCAGCCACACGACGCCGACGATCACCGACAGGGCGGCGATGGTCTGCAGGGGGTTGCGCATGCACAGCACCCCGGCCAGGACGTACAGCACCGCGATCAGCAGCCCCGGCACCCGTTCGCCGCGGTCCTGGCCGAACACCGCCACGAACCGGAAGGCGCCGGTCACCAGCAGGTACAGCCCGAAGAGGACGGCGACCACCTGAAGGGTGGCGTCCGGCCAGACCAGGAGCAGGATCCCCGGCAGCAGGGTGGCGAGCGCCGATCCCAGCATCCACGTCCACGAGCCGCCGAGGCGACCGAGGACGTCCTCGGGGTCTTCGTGCGCCGCCCCGCCGGGTTGCTGCCCGGGGCCGGTCGGCCGTGCCGCGGTGGGCGATTCGGTCATGGCTCCTCCTCGCTCCTACGGAACGCGCCGCCGCCGGACACCGGCGGGGCGGAGTGTGGAGTTCCCACCGGCCCAGCGTCCCGCCTTCGGCCTCCCACCGGATCACCCGCCAAGGGTGATCCGTGCGCGCCGGGAGGGGGCGAGGGTGGATTCGGGCGGCGCCCTGCGATGCGGCACGAATACGAGCGGAGCGGCGCTTGGTTCATTGGGCGCGCGGGCGGCGTTCTGTTCGTGCGGTGCGCACGAGCAGGGGCTGCCCTGACACGCAGCGCGGGCGAGGAGGCCGGCCATGACCGAACGGAGCGCGTTCACCCCCTCCCTGAACCCGGGGGAACGGGCGGCCCACGGCAAGCGGGCGCGCAAGCGGGTGCCCCGCCTGGCGCAGGCGCGGTTCGAGCCGGGTCCGGGGCGCTTCGACCCGGTCGACGTGATCGAGGCCCAGTCGGCCACGCGGCTGCCGGAACTGGTGCCGATCCGCTACGGCCGCATGCTGGAGTCGCCGTTCCGCTTCTACCGTGGGGCGGCGGCGATCATGGCGGCCGACCTCGGGGCCGCGCCGGACTCCGGGCTGACGGTCCAGCTGTGCGGCGACGCCCATCTGCTGAACTTCCGGCTCCTGGCCTCACCGGAGCGGCATCTGGTCTTCGACATCAACGACTTCGACGAGACCTTCGCCGGGCCGTTCGAGTGGGACGTCAAGCGACTGGCCGCCAGCTTCGTCATTGCCGCCCGCGCGGGCGGCTTCACGGACGGGGAGCAGGACAGCGCTGCGCGCACGTGTGTACGGGCGTACCGGGAACGGATGCGGGAGCTGGCCGGGATGCGGACCCTGGACATCTGGTACGCCCAGGACGACGCCGACCGGATGCAGGAACTGCTGGCCTCCGCCATGGACAAGAAGGAGCGGCGGCGCACCGCCGAGGCCGCCGCGAAGGCCCGCACCCGCACACACATGCAGGCCTTCGCCAAGCTCACCAGGGACACGCCCGAGGGCCGGCGCATCGCACCGGACCCGCCGCTCATCACCCCCCTCTCCGATCTGACCGATCCCGGCGAGGCGGGACCGGAGACGGAGCTGGAGACGATCTTCGAGCAGTACACCAGCAGTCTGTCGGCCGAGAAGCGCCATCTGCTGCGCCACTTCCGGCTGGTGGACCTGGCCCGCAAGGTCGTGGGCGTCGGCAGCGTCGGCACCCGCTGCTGGATCCTGCTCCTGCTCGGCCGGGACGACGACGATCCCCTCCTGCTCCAGGCCAAGGAGGCCCAGCGGTCGGTGCTGGCCGCCCACACGGACGGGCACGACTACGACAACCAGGGCCGCCGGGTCGTCGAGGGGCAGCGGCTCATCCAGACCACCAGCGACATCCTGCTGGGCTGGACCCATGTCGTGGGCCTGGACGGCCGCGGCCGCGACTTCTACGTACGGCAGCTGCGCGACTGGAAGGGCATCGCCCGCCCCGAGACCATGGACCCGCCGCTGATGAACTTGTTCGCCCAGGTGTGCGGGGCGTCCCTGGCCCGGGCGCACGCCCGTTCCGGCGACCCCGTCGCCATCAGCGCCTATCTCGGGGGCAGCGACCGCTTCGACCGCGCGCTGACCGACTTCGCGCAGCGCTACGCCGATCGGAACGAGCGGGACTTCGAGGCGCTGGCCGCGGCCGTCAAGGCCGGCAGGGTGACCGCCCGGACCCTGTGAGGCCGGGCGCCGGGCCCCTCACCGCGGCTGTCGGCGCATCTCCACGACTCACTCCGGCTGTCGGCGCATCTCCACGATCCGCAGGCCCAGGGACTGACATCGGGCCACCAGACCGTAGAGGTGCGCCTCGTCGACCACCGAGCCGAACAGGATGGTCTGCCCGGCCATCACCACATGGTTCAGCTCGGGGAAGGACTTGGCGAGCGTCTCCGACATCTGCCCGTCGACGCGGATCTCATAGCGCATGCCGTACTCCCGCGAAAGGCGTGAGGCGGGCTGACCGCACCCCGCACCTCCGATGCTCCGACCCCGGGCGCCGCGCGTCCTCACCCGGCACAGGTGATAGCCCACGAGGTCCGGCTGCGGCACTTCACGACGCCACGACTTCACGACGCGCCATGGCGGGCCGTTGTGCTGACGAAGTGCCGGGGGTGTCGCGTTCTACGACGGGCCTGACCCTCGCGGCGCCCTCAGTGCTTCACGAGCAGCTTGACCGCGACGATCAGCAGGCCGAGCCCCAGATTCACCGACGCGGTCAGGGCGACCAGCCGCCAGGAGGCTCCGACGCCCCGGGCCGCCCGCACCGACCAGCCCACCTGACCCGCCACCGCGATGCCCAGTGCCAGCCAGACGGCACCCTTCACGTCGAGACCGAGCAGCGGGCTGACAACCACGGCGAGCGCGGGCGGCAGCGCGGCCCGGAGGATCGGCCACTCCTCGCGGCACACCTCCAGCACCGTCGCGCGGTTCAGAGCCCGCTGCGCCAGGTGCTCCCCGAACAGCTTGGCGTGCACGTGCGCGAGCCAGAACACCGTGCCGGTCAGGAGCAGCAACAGGACCAGCTCCGCCCGGGGGAAGTTCCCGAGGGAACCGGCGCCCAGCACCACCGAGGCGGCGAGCAGCGAGCCGTAGACGCCACCGGTGAAGTCCTCGTGGGCGCGTCGCTCGGCGCGGCGCGCGCGGTGCGCGGCGCGGCCGTTGCGGACCGTCTCAGGGATCCTCACGACGTCGGCCCCTGCTCTCCCGCGTCGGCGGGGGCGGCCCCTGGCGGCCGTATGTCGTCCGTGCGGCCCGGCAGCCGGGGGGTGATGAGGAAGCTCGCCAGCGTGACCCCGCCCGCCGCGAGGATGGCCGCCTTCAGGCCCTTCAGCTGGGCCGACGCGTAGGAGTCAACGACGGCGTCGACCTCGGCGGGCGGCAGTTCGGCCCGTTCGGCGGCCGCCCGCACCTGATCGGTGGGGACGAAGGAGACCCCGGCCTCCAGGGCGACGCTCGTCTGCTGCCGCGCCTGCTCCGACAGCCGTGGATCGTCCTCGACATGGGCGGTGAAGGCGTGCGCGAGCGCCCCGATGAGCAGCGAACCGATCAGCGCGGTGCCCAGGGCCGAGCCCAGGTTCTGGGCCGTGTACTGGAGTCCGCCGACCTCGCTGCGCTCCTCCTCGCGGGCGCTGGACTGCACGACGTTGCCCAACTGCGAGACGAGCAGGCCCATGCCGAGCCCCAGCAGGGCCATGGCCGCGGCGAACTGCACGTCGTCGATCTTCGGGTCGATGGTGGCCAGCAGCCACACGATGGCCGCCGCCAGGGTCAGCAGGGCGGCCCGGACCAGGGTGCGCGCCGGCACCCGGCGCGCGAACCGGGAGGCGCCCAGCGAGGCGACGAGCATGGTGACCGAGACCGGCAGCAGCCGCAGGCCGGTCTCGAAGGCGTCGAAGCCCTGGACGACCTGGAGATAGAGGGGGATGGCGAAGAACAGGCCGAGCAGGATCAGGTTCTGGCTGAGCATCGTGAGCAGCCCGGCCCGTAGCGCGGGGCGGTCCAGCAGGGGCAGGTGCACCAGCGGGTCCCGGTGCCGGGCGGCCCGTCGGTGCTCCCAGGCGACGAAGGCGTACAGGACCAGCACCGAGGCGCCGATGACGAACATCGTGGGCGCGAAGCCGAACACCGTGAACGGCGGGTTCCGCGGCTGGACCCAGCCCCAGGTGCCGCTCTGCAGCACGGCGAGGACACCGAGAGCGAGCCCGGTCGCCGACAGGGTCGCGCCCACCCCGTCCATCCGGGGCCGGGGCCCGGTCCGGGGGGCCTCGGTGATCATCCGACGGCACAACAGCATGGCCAGCACGAGCACGACCTCGCCGGCGAAGACCAGACGCCAGCTGAGGTACGTCGTCACCCAGCCGCCGAGCAGCGGTCCGACCGCGATGCCCGCACCGGCGAGGCCGCCGATGACGCCGTAGGCGACGGCGCGCTCCCGGCCCCGGTAGGACTCAGCGACCAGCGCGGCCATGGCCGGCAGGACCAGGGCCGCGCCGATCCCCTCGATGACCGACCAGCCGATCGCCAGCACCCAGACCGTGGGCGCCGCCGCGGTGATCCCCGATCCGACGCCGTAGACGACGAGTCCTATCAGGAACAGCCGGCGGCGGCCCAGGATGTCGCCGAGTTTGGCGCCGACGGCCATGAACGCGGCCATCATCAGCGCGTACAGCGTGATCACGGCCTGGATCGCGGTGACCTCGGTGTCGAAGTCCTCGACCAGCTGGCTGATCGAGACGTTCATGACGGAGGTGTCCAGGACCATCAGGAACTGGGCCGTGCCGAGCACCATCAGAGCCCGCCAGTGCGCCACGCTGCCACCTCACAGTCTTCGGCGACGGCCTCGGCTGCCGGGCCGTACGTCCATGTCACCCGAAGCGGCCCGCGGGCGCCTCACCCGCCGCGGGGGAGGAAGCGCGGAGCCGGGGGAGGGTCACAGCAGGCCCAGCTCCCGGGCCCGCCGTACGGCGTCGGTGCGCCGGTTGACGGCCAGCTTGCGGAAGATGCCCTTGAGGTGGGTCTTGACCGTGTTCACGGAGACGTACAGGTCGGCGGCGATCTCCTCGGTGGACATCATCTGGGCCAGCCGCGCCAGGACGTCGCGTTCGCGGGCGCTCAGCTCCTCGACGACCAGCGGACCGGTCGTGGCGGGCGGCGTGTCCCGCAGCAGCCAGCTCTCGGCCAGTGTCTCCCGCGGTCCCGTGCCCAGCAGCCGCAGGACCCAGGGGCGGGCGTCCAGGAAGGGCCTGCGCAGCCGCTCGTGGCGGGCTTCCAGCAGGGCCCGCACGAGGATCCGCCGGGCGGTCGCCGGATCCCCGGTCTGCTCGCAGGCCTGGGCGCGCACCAGCAGGGCCGGCACGGTGACCGCCGGACCGGCCTCGCCCTCGGGCGGTACGGCGGCGAGCATCTCGACGGCCGGGCCGGGGTGTCCGGCGGCCAGCAGGGCCCGGGCGGCGCCCACCGCGCAGGCGGCCTGGTCCTCCGGAGCCTCCAGCAGCGCTCGCGCTGCCGACTCGGGGTGCCCTTCGGCGAGGTGGGCGGCGCAGGCGATGGCGGCGGCCTGGCCGCGCTCCCACGGCGAGACCACGTCGGCGCTGATGGCGGGTTCCGCCGCGGCGAGCGCGGCCGGCACGTCCCCCTGGGCGAGCCGCAGCCGCGCAGTGGTCAGCGCCCGCCCAGCGGCTGTCACCGGGTCGTCGTGTCCTGCCGGGACGGATCCGCCCGCCTCGTCGAGCAGGCTCTGGGCCTGCTCGAGTTCATCGCGTTCGACGGCCACGGCGGCCCGGACGAGGTGGCCCACGCTCGACCCCGCCAGCGGCGGCAGACCGTAGCGCTCGGTCTCGGCCAGCGCGGCGAAGGCCTTGCGGTCGGCCCGGTCGAGCCAGCCGCCGAGGTAGTCGATGAGCGCGAGGTGGCTGAGGCTCTCCTGGCGGGGCAGCGCCGTGGCGGCGCCCGCGGGGGAGGCGACGACGGCTTCGAAGGCGGCGCGCGCGTCCTCGAACCGCCCGGCCCACAGATGGGCCGTGCCGAGGTGGGTCAGCAACAGCGCGTTGAGCTCGGGGTGCTGCTCCAGGAGCCGGGCGGGCACGTCCTCCTGGAGGTGCCGGGCCGAGCGGGCCGCCTTCTCCGCCCGCCCGGGGGCGCCGGCCAGCCGGGCGGCGTGCGCCTCCAGCAGCGCGCAGCTGAGCTGGGCGGCGGCCGGGTCGGACGCCTCGGTGGCCAGGGTCCGCTCCGCCTGGTGCAGGTGGGCGAGGCCCCGGCCGACGTCGTGGTGGTTCAGCGCGCGGGCCGCGCGGACGAGTTCGGCGGCCGGCCCGGTGGTCTCGCGGGCCATGCCGGAGAACAGGTCGGCGAGGCCGTCGGCGCGCAGGCCCGTGAAGAACTGCCCGATGGCCAGGTCGTCGACCAGGGCGGCGGCGGTGAACTCCCAGTCGCCCGCCGCCGCGCCGTGGGCGAGCGCCTCCGAGAGGTATCCGGAGCGGCGCAGCCACCGTGCCGCCCGGCGGTGCAGCCGGGGGCTGAGACCGGGCCGGGTCACCTCCAGATGGGTCCGGAGGATCTCGCCGAGCAGCGGGTGCAGCCGGTACCACGAGTCCCCCAGGGACTCCACGAAGGCGTTCTGGCGGCGCAGCCCGTCCAGGATCGGCCCCGCGTCGAGCCGGCCCGTGAGGGTGTCGGCCAGGGCGGGGGAGAACCGGTCCAGGACGCTGACCCGCAGCAACAGGTCCTGTGTGTCGGCGGGCTGTCGCTTGAGCACCTCGCCGAGCAGGTAGTCGGCGACCGTGCTCTGGCCGGCCTCGAACTCCTTGAGATAGGCCTCGGGGTCGTCGGTCTCCTGCGCGGCCAGGGCACACAGCCGCAGGCCCGCCGCCCAGCCCCCGGTCCGCTCCACCAGCGCGTCGGCGGATGCCACGGACAGCTCCATGCCGTGCAGCGTCAGCAGACCGACCGTCTCCTCGGGTGTGAAGGCCAGGTCGGCGTTGCGGATCTCCGTGAGGGTGCCGGCCGCGCGGTACCGGTGCAGCGGCAGCAGGGGCTCGGTGCGGGTGACCAGGACCAGGCGCAGGCCCGGCCAGGCATGCCGCAGGACGAACTCCAGCTGCTCACTGACGGCGGGGCCGGTCACCCGCTCGTACTCGTCGAGCACGACGACCACGGGCCGTTCGCGGGCGGCGAGTGCCACGGCGAGCCGGGCCAGCAGCTTGTCGTCCACGCGGTGGGCGTCCGCCGGGAAGGCGACCTCGGCGGGGGCGAGGACGCCCTGGTGGTGCAGCGCTTCCAGCAGATGGGCCCAGAACAGTCCGGGTGTCTGGTCGGCGTCGGCGGTGAACCAGACGACCGGTCCGTCCTGGCGCGCGGCCCAGTCGGCGACCAGCAGCGTCTTGCCCGCTCCCGCCGCCCCGTTGACCATGGTCAACGGAGTCGAGCGGCCCCGGTCGAGGTGCCGGTGCAGCCGTGGGCGGCGCAGGAAGGTGGGGGGCCTGGCCGGGATGGCGAAGCGTCCCGGAAGGTAGGGGGCACCGAGGGGATCGACCCCCGCGGCGGCCGTACCCGGCCCCCTGGGTTCACCCGCGCCCATGCCGACCACCACCACCGTTCATCAGGCCATGGCCAGTGCTCCTCCACCAGAATCCCAGCTTCCCCACGAGTCGGCACGCGAGGCGGCGGCCCCGTGGCCTGACAGCGGGGCCGATAGGCCCTGTGACCAGGGACGAAGGCCCCATGCCCGCCACACGGAGGCACCCACCGACGGACCGCCCCCTGCCCTACGCCTGCGCCGCCCCGGCCACCTCGCCTGCCCTGTCCTACGCCTGCGCCGCCCCGGCCCCCTCGCCTGCCCTGTTCCTACGCCTGCGCCGCCCCGGCCACCTCCCGGGCCCACCGGTAGTCCGCCTTGCCGCTCGGGGAGCGGCGGATGGATTCGGTGACCACCAGCTGGCGGGGGATCTTGTACCCGGCGAGGTGGGACCTGCAGTGGGTCTGGATGTCCTCCAGGGAGGGCCGTTCGGCGCCCGCGCGGAGCTGGACGACGGCCGCCACATGGTGGCCCCACTTCACGTCCGGCACCCCGGCCACGAGCGCGTCGTACACGTCCGGATGGGACTTGAGCGCCTGCTCGACCTCTTCCGGGTACACCTTCTCGCCGCCGGTGTTGATGCACTGCGAGCCGCGGCCGAGGACGGTCACCACGCCCTCGGCGTCGACGGTCGCCATGTCCCCGAGCAGCACCCAGCGCCGCCCGTCCTTCTCGAAGAAGGTCTCCGCGCTCTTCACAGGGTCGTTGTAGTAGCCGAGCGGGACGTGCCCGCACTGCGCCACCCGGCCCACCTCCCCCACGGCTACCGGCTCGCGCGTGGCCGGATCGACCACCTGGGTACGGGAGTTGACGCGGATCCGGAAGCCGCGCTCGGGGCCCGCGTCCTCGGTGGCCGTGCCGTTGAAGCCGGACTCGGAGGAGCCGAAGTTGTTCAGCAGCATGACGTTCGGCACCAGTTCCAGGAACTGCCGGCGCACCGTCTCCGACATGATCGCCCCGGACGAGGACACGCTGAACATCGAGGAGCAGTCCGTGCCCTTCATCGGCCCGCTCAGCGCGTCGATGAGCGGCCGCAGCATCGCGTCGCCCACCAGCGACATGCTGCTGACCTTCTCCTTCTCGATGGTGCGCAGCACCTCCTCGGGCACGAACTTACGGTGAAGCACGACCCGTTGGCCGAAGTTGAAGCCGATGAAGGCGGTGAGGGTGGAGGTGCCGTGCATCAGCGGGGGAGCGGGGAAGAAGGTGATCCCGGACCCGCCGGCCGCGACCCGCTCGGCCAGTTCCTCGGGCTTGGCGACCGGCTCCCCGGTCGGCGCCCCGCCGCCCAGCCCCGCGAAGAACAGGTCCTCCTGGCGCCACATGACGCCCTTGGGCATCCCGGTCGTGCCCCCGGTGTAGATGATGAACTGGTCGTCGCCCGACCGTGCCGGGAACCCCCGCTCCGCAGATCCGCCCGCCTCGGCCTCCGCGAAGGGCACGCCCGTCGTGCCGTCCCCCACCCGCACCAGATGCCGCAGCTTCTCCGCCCGGGGCCGCGCCGCCGCCACCCGGTCCTCGAACTCGGCGTCGAAGACCACCGCGACCAGGTCGGCGTCCCGGTAGAGATAGACCAACTCCTCCTCTACATAGCGGTAGTTGACGTTCACCGGCACGATCCGCGCCTTCAGGCAGCCCAGCACGGTCTGCAGGTACTCGACCCCGTTGTACAGGTGCAGTCCGAGGTGCTCGCCGGGGCGGATCCCGCTGTCCAGCAGATGGTGCCCGATCCGGTTGGCGGCCGCGTCCAGCTCGGCGTACGTCAGCCTGCGCTCCGCGCCCGTGCCGGGATGGTCGAGGTACACCAGCGCCTCGCGGTCCGGCACCGCGTCCACGACCGACTCGAACAGGTCGGCAAGGTTGTACTCCACCGCTCCTCCTGACCTCGCTGCCCCTCGGTTGCCGGTCATCAGAGCAAAGGGGGGCAGGACTGTGAAGACTCCGCGCACAACAAATCTGACTGTCTGTCAGAAAACTCTTGAAGTGCTCCGCCGCCTCCTGCAACCTGTTCTCGTTCTGATGCGGGGAGACGGGTGATGAGGGGAGACGGGTGATGGGCGGAACGGCGAAAGGCGGAACGGCGGAGGGCGGAACGGCGAAAGGTGGAACGGGGAAAGGCGGAACAGCGGAGGGCGGCACCGAACATCTCGACGTGCGGCGCGAGGGCGCCACACTCGTGCTCACGCTCAACCGGCCCGAGGCGAAGAACGCGCTCTCGCTGCCCATGCTCGTCGGCCTGTACGACGGCTGGGTCCAGGCCGACGCGGACGACACCGTCCGCTCGATCGTGCTGACCGGCGCGGGCGGCGCGTTCTGCGCGGGCATGGACCTCAAGGCCCTGGCCGGCCAGGGGATGGCGGGCGAGCGGTACCGCCACCGGCTCACCGCCGACCCCGACCTGCACTGGAAGGCCATGCTGCGCCATCACCGCCCGCGCAAACCGGTGATCGCCGCCGTCGAGGGCCACTGTGTGGCCGGCGGCACCGAGATCCTCCAGGGCACCGACATCCGGGTGGCGGGGGAGTCCGCGACCTTCGGCCTCTTCGAGGTCCGGCGCGGACTGTTCCCGATCGGCGGCTCCACGGTCCGGCTGCAACGCCAGATCCCGCGCACCCACGCCCTGGAGATGCTCCTCACCGGCCGCCCCTACAGCGCCCCGGAGGCCGCCGGCATCGGCCTGATCGGCCATGTCGTCCCCGACGGCACCGCACTCGCCAAGGCCCTGGAGATCGCCGAACAGATCAACGCCTGCGGCCCGCTCGCCGTCGAGGCCGTCAAGGCGTCGGTGTACGAGACCGCCGAGCTGACCGAGACCGAGGGCCTCGCCGCCGAACTCAAGCGCGGCTGGCCGATCTTCGACACCGCCGACGCCAAGGAAGGCGCCCGCGCCTTCGCGGAGAAACGGCCGCCCGACTACCAGCGCCACTGAAGGAGACCGGCATGCCCGAAGTCCTCAAAGCCCCGCTCGTCGTCGAGTTCCCCTTCACCCGCTCCCTCGGCCCCGTCCAGAGCGCCTTCCTCACCGGCCTGCGCGAACGCGTCGTCCTCGGCGTGCGCACCACCGACGGACGCACCCTCGTCCCACCCGTCGAGTACGACCCCGTCACCGCCGACGAACTCCGCGACCTCGTCGAGGTGGCCCCCACCGGCACCGTCACCACCTGGGCCTGGAACCACGAACCGCGCCGGGGCCAGCCCCTGGACACCCCCTTCGCCTGGGTCCTGGTCCGCCTCGACGGCGCCGACACCGCCCTCCTGCACGCCCTCGACGCCCCCGGCCCCGAGGCCGTGCGCACCGGCCTGCGCGTCCGCGTCCGCTGGGCCGAGGAACGCTCCGGCGCCATCACCGACATCGCCTGCTTCGAGCCGTACGACGGCGAACCGGCCGCGACGCGAGGCCACACCGGCGAGTTCGAGGACCCGGTCACCGGCATCGTCGCCCACGCCCGCCTCGACTACACCTACTCGCCGGGCCGCGCCCAGACCGCCTACATCAACGCCCTCGCCGAGCACCGCAACGTCGGCGAACGCTGCCCCTCCTGCCGCAAGGTCTACGTCCCGCCCAGGGGCGCCTGCCCCACCTGCGGCGTCGCCACCTCCGAACAGGTCGAGGTGGGCCCCCACGGCACCGTCACCACCTTCTGCATCGTCAACATCAAGGCGAAGAACCTCGACATCGAGGTGCCCTACGTCTACGCCCACATCGCGCTCGACGGAGCGGGCCTCGCCCTGCACGGCCGTATCGCAGGCATCCCCTACGACCAGGTCCGCATGGGGCTGCGGGTGGAACCGGTGTGGACCGAGGGCGCCCGCTTCCCCGACCACTACCGGCCGACCGGCGAACCCGACGCGGACTACGACACCTACAGGGAGCTGCTGTGACCCGCGAGATCGCCGTCGTCGCCTTCGGCCAGACCGACCACCGGCGCACCAGCGACGACAGTTCCGAGGTCGAGATGCTGATGCCGGTCCTGCACGACGTCCTGGACCGCACCGGCCTGAAGACCGCCGACATCGGCTTCACCTGCTCCGGCTCCAGCGACTACCTCGCGGGCCGCGCCTTCTCCTTCACCCTCGCCCTCGACGGCGTGGGCGCCTGGCCCCCGATCTCCGAGTCGCACGTGGAGATGGACGGCGCCTGGGCCCTGTACGAGGCGTGGACCAAGCTCCTGACCGGCGACGCCGACACCGCCCTCGTCTACTCCTACGGCAAGTCCTCCCCGGGCCCCCTGCGAGACGTCCTCACCCGCCAGCTGGACCCGTACTACCTCGCCCCCCTGTGGCCGGACTCCGTCGCCCTCGCCGCCCTCCAGGCCCAGGCCCTCATCGACGCGGGCGAGACGGACGAACCCCGGCTCACGGCCATCGCCGCCCGCAGCCGCACGACCGACAACCCGCACGCACAGCTGAGGGGCCCGGTCCCCCAGGGGGACTATCTCGTACGACCCCTGCGCACCGGCGACTGCCCGCCCATCGGCGACGGCGCCGCCGCCGTGATCCTCGCCGCCGGGGACCGGGCCCGGGAGCTGTGCGAACGGCCCGCCTGGATCCGCGGCATCGACCACCGCATCGAGGCGCACTCCCTCGGCGTCCGCGACCTCACCGACTCGCCCTCTACCCGCCTGGCCGCCGAGAAGGCGGGCGCCTTCGAACGGCCCGTCGACACCGCCGAGCTGCACGCCCCCTTCACCTCCCAGGAGGTGATCCTGCGCAAGGCGCTCCGGCTCGACGACGGCGTACGGATCAACCCCTCCGGCGGCGCCCTCGCCGCCAACCCGGTCATGGCCGCCGGACTGATCCGCCTCGGCGAGGCCGCCGCCGCCATCCACCGGGGCGAGTCCGACCGGGCCCTCGGCCACGCCACCTCCGGCCCCTGTCTGCAACAGAACCTGGTCGCCGTACTGGAAGGGGATCCGCGATGAGCAAGGAACCCGTGGCCGTCGTCGGGGTCGGCCAGACCAAGCACGTGGCGGCACGCCGGGACGTCTCCATCGCCGGCCTGGTTCGGGAGGCGTCCCGCAGGGCCCTGGAGGACGCCGAGGTGACCTGGGCCGACGTCGACGCCGTCGTCATCGGCAAGGCGCCCGACTTCTTCGAGGGCGTCATGATGCCCGAGCTGTACCTCGCAGACGCGCTCGGGGCGGTCGGCAAGCCGATGCTGCGCGTGCACACCGCGGGCTCCGTCGGCGGCTCGACCGCCCTGGTCGCCGCGAACCTCGTGGCGTCCCGCGTCCACGGCACCGTACTGACCTGCGCCTTCGAGAAGCAGTCCGAGTCCAACGCCATGTGGGGCCTGTCCCTGCCGATCCCCTTCCAACAGCCCCTGCTCGCCGGGGCCGGCGGCTTCTTCGCCCCGCACGTGCGCGCGTACATGCGGCGCAGCGGCGCCCCCGACACGGTCGGCTCGCTCGTCGCGTACAAGGACCGGCGCAACGCCCTGAAGAACCCCTACGCCCACCTCCACGAGCACGACATCACCCTGGAGAAGGTCCAGTCCTCGCCGATGCTGTGGGACCCGATCCGCTACTCGGAGACCTGCCCCTCCTCCGACGGCGCCTGCGCGATGGTCCTCACCGACCGGGCCGGCGCCGCCCGCGCGCCCCGGCCGCCGGCCTGGATGCACGGCGGCGCGATGCGCAGCGAACCGACCCTCTTCGCGGGCAAGGACGCGGTGTCGCCGCGGGCCGGCAAGGACTGCGCCGCGGACGTCTACCGGCAGGCGGGCATCGCCGACCCGCGCCGGGAGATCGACGCCGTCGAGATGTACGTGCCGTTCTCCTGGTACGAGCCGATGTGGCTGGAGAACCTCGGCTTCGCCGCCGAGGGCGAGGGCTGGAAGCTCACCGAGTCCGGGGTGACCGAGCTCGACGGCGACCTGCCGGTCAACATGTCGGGCGGGGTCCTCTCCTCCAACCCCATCGGCGCCTCCGGCATGATCCGGTTCGCCGAGGCCGCCCTCCAGGTGCGCGGACAGGCAGGGGAACACCAGGTGGCGGGCGCCCGCCGGGCGCTCGGACACGCCTACGGCGGCGGATCGCAGTTCTTCTCCATGTGGCTGGTGGGAGCCGAGCCCCCGGACTCCTGAAAGGTCCCCCTCACGTGGCCTGTTGACTCTCGGAACCGATCGCTAGGCTGGCCGCGGACGACGAACCGGGAGGAGCACGGACGTGGCCGAGAGCACCATCCAGCAGCAGCCGCTCACGGGCTGGGACAAGCCGGAGCTGGACCTCAGCAGCGCCGACTGGCACTCGAGCAGCCGCGGTCTGGGAGACGTCCAGATCGCCTTTGTCGAGGGTTTCATCGCGATGCGCAACAGCGGCCGCCCACAGAGCCCCTCGCTGATCTTCACACCCGCCGAATGGGGCGCGTTCGTTTCGGGCGCGCGGGAAGGGGAGTTCGACCTGACCTGACCGGCTGATCCGGGGGTGTTGCGCCCGATTTCCCGGACACGCGACCGCCGGGACCCTCCCCGGACCGGGGCCTGAGCCAGGCTGGTCCAGGGAGGGGAGACGGTCGTACTCGGGAAGCGAGGAACCCATGGACACCCTGCCGGTCATCGCGGCGGTCGACGGTTCGGACGACAGCCTGCGGGCCCTGGACTGGGCCCTCGACACCGCCCGCGGACGCGGAGCGCCGCTGCGGGTGGTCCATGTACGGCAGTACGCCGCCTGGATGCAGGCCGACGTACTGGTGTCGGGACCGCCGGAGCCGGGGGACGACCCGGTCCTCGGCGAGGTCCGCACCCGTCTGGCCGCGGTGCCGGACCGCCCCGAGACGGAGTACGTGACCCTGGAGGGCGCGCCGGCGGCCGTGCTGCCCGAACTGGGCTCCTTGGCTCAGCTGTTGGTGCTCGGCTCGCGCGGCCGGGGCGGCTTCGCCAGCCTGCTGCTCGGCTCGAACGGCATGGCCGCCGCGCGGGACGCCGAGTGCCCGGTCGTGGTGGTGCCCAGACCGGGCCGCGAGGTCCACGAGGGCGCGCCGACCGGCCCCGGGCCACGGGTGGTGGTCGGCCTCCAGGTCGACAGCCCGGACGAGGCGATCCTCGACTTCGCCTTCGCGGAGGCCGCCCGGCGCGGAGCCCGCCTCCAGGTGGTGGCCGCCTACCCGTCCCCGGTCCAGATCTGGACCGCGGCCCCCGCCCAGATCCTGCCCCCGGCGGTGGACGACAAGGCCGTGGAGAACGAGACCCGCGCGCTGGCGGAGGGCTTCCTGGCCCCGCACCGCGGCCGGTACGCGGACGTCCTGGCCGAGGCCCAGGTGGCCCCCGGCGACGCGGCGGGCCACCTGGTCGCCGCCTCCAGGAACGCCGACCTGGTGGTCGTCGGCCGTCACCGCCGCCGCCTGCTGGCCCCCACCCGCATGATCGGCTCGGTGACCCAGGCGGTCCTGCTGCACGCGGCAAGCCCGATCGCGGTGATCCCGCCGTCTCCACCGGAGGAGTGAAGAAGGGCGGCCCCGCGGTGCAGGCACGAGCGCGGGGAACTGCGCGATCAACCACGACGAACCCGCACCCGCCGGACGGCGCAGCGTGGCACCCGCGTAGGCGTATCCCGGCCCGCCCAGTACAGCGCAGCGCCAAGTAGCATTGCGCTATGTCGTTCCTCCGCCGCCGCAGCGCCACCCCCGCCGGGCCCGACTTCGACGTTCTGGCCATGGACCCGGGCGACTGGCCCGGCAATCTGGGCGCCGGCCTGCTGCCCGCCCCCGACGGCAGCTGCCAGGGCGTCTTCCTGCGCTACGACCTGTTCGGCGGCCGCGGCCCCGCGATGATCATCGGCAATCTGCCGGAGGGCTCCCCGGCCCGGGACATCGAAGAGGGCGAGATCCCCTTCGAGGTCGCCCAGCTGCTCCTGGCGCTGGAGAACGAGGAGGAGGTCACCGTCGTCGGCACCGAGGACGTGCCGGTGATGCAGGGCGACAACCTCCTGATCGTGCGCCGTCTGAAGCTCTCCGAGAGCCGGATCTCCTGCGTGCAGTTCGACCGCAGCGACAACGTCCTGGTGACCATCGCCGCCTGGGACCGCCCGATCACGGACGACCTCTACGCCCTGCTGAAGCCGCTGCCCGCGGAGCTGTTCCAGCAGGGCTGAGGCGGCTAACCGGCCGCGGGCACGACCGTCACGTCCGCGGCCCGCACGAATCCCACGCGGTGGCCGAACTGGATCTCGTAGTACTGATCCTTCCCGGTCACCACCCGGTGCGATGCCTCGTCGAAGGTCACCGCGTAGTAGTACTGCCCGGGCACCTTGTCCCCGACCACGTACTTCTGCCCCTTGGGCAGCCGGTACGGCAGCGGCGACACCGGCTGCGCGGGCACCCCCGCCGGATAGGCGGAGGCCTCCGGATAGGCCCGCCCGTACACCGGGACCTCCTCCAGGCCCGCCCTGGGCGTCACCACCAGGCCCGTCGCGTTCACGGCCGTCGGCTGCTTCGCCGGGTCGTGGAACCAGGCCTTCTGGCCGAGGTACCAGATCGCCGTCCAGTCCCCGTCCCGCCCGGCCACGGCGTACTGCTGCCCGGTGGAGACCCGCGAGGACAGGTCGTTCACCCCGGTGCTCGGGGTCGTCCCCAGGCCGATGTCCTTGATCAGGGGGTACGACGTCCCGGGCCCGGAGTACAGCCGTACCGCGCTCGAACCGTGCGCCGGGCAGGGCTCGCCGGCGGCCGTGCAGCCCGTGTACTGGGGCCGGTGCTCGGCGTAGTCGGGGCGGATGGTCACCACACCGCCCTTCTTCCCGGCGGTCTGCTCGAACGGGCGGTCGAGCAGCTCGAAGTAGTGCGCCCAGTCCCAGTACGGGCCGGGGTCGGTGTGCATGCCCCGGACGGTCGCCGCGGTCGGTCCCGGCACCGTGTCGTGGCCGAGGATGTGCTGCCGGTCGAGCGGGATGCCGTACTTCTTGGCGAGATACCGCACCAGCCGCGCCGACGAGCGGTACATCGCCTCCGTGTACCAGGCGTCCGGGTCGGCCAGGAACCCCTCGTGCTCCAGGCCGATCGACTTGGCGTTGACGTACCAGTTCCCCGCGTGCCAGCCGACGTCCTTCGCCTTCAGGTGCTGGGCGATGTGGCCGTCGGTGGAGCGCAGCGAGTAGTTCCAGGACACGTAGGTCGGGTCCTGCACGAGCTCGAGGACGCCTTCCCAGGCGCCCTCGGTGTCGTGCACGACGATGTAGTCGATGCTCTGCGCACCCGGCCGGTTCCCCAGGTCGTGGTTGCCGTAGTCGCCGTCCCCGAACTCCTCGTACGGCGCCGGGATCCACTCGCAGGACACCGACGCGGGGCACTCGGTGCCCCCGGCGGCCGGGGCACGCAGCCCCGCGCCCGCCAGGGTCCCGGTGTCCGGCGCCAGCCTCGGCTGCGCCGCCAGGACGACCCGCTGCCCGGCGTCGGTGAACCGCTCACCACCGGTCCGGATCACCTCGTAGACGTCGTTCGCGTACGCAGCCGCCGTCGCGCGGTCGTCGGCGCCGGAGAACAGCGCCACCGCGCCGTACCAGTCCGCCGGATCCGCGCTCACCGGCGCGCCCAGCCTCCGCTGCGCCGCCGCGAGCAGGGCGGCACCGCCCGCCACATTGGCGGCGGGGTCCGTGCGGAGCTTCTCGGGGCTCAGCCCGCTCAGCTCCGCGGCCCTCGGCAGCGTCTTCAGGCGGGCCGGGAGTTCGCCGGCGTCCGGGATCCGCTCCTGGGGGACCAGCGCGGGACGGGCCTGGTCGCCGCGGGCGTCCTCCGTGCCCTCGCTGTGATGGGCCGCGGCGCCCGCGAGCGCGGTCCGGGCGTCCGTGAGATGCATCGGGCCGTAGCCGCCGGTCACACTCGGCGCCCCGGCGTGCGCGTCCCAGCGGGACTGGAGGTAGGAGACACCCAGCAGCACGCTCCGCGGGACGCCGTACTCGGCGGCGGCCGCGGAGAACGCCGACTGGAGGCGGAGCGCGGACGACCGGGTTTCGGCAGGGGCCGCGCCGAGCAGCGGGAGCACGAGCGCGGCGCAGGCCACCGGACCGGCGGCTCTCTTCAGGGCGGTGACGGATCGTCGCAAAGCAGCCTCCTGGGACGGTCGGGCGCGATGAGCCGTGCGGGGCCGGGCAATGCGTCCGTGGTACCGGCCGGCCGACGATCCGTCAATCATGCCCAGGGGCAGGCGAGGAGGGGCGCATACGAAGGTCCGCGGTGCGCCGCAGTTCAGGGCGCGCCGCGGACCACCGTCCCCGTCAGCGAGTGCCGACCGCGGCACGCACGGCCCGGCGGGCCAGCTGGCAGTCGTCGTGCAGCCGCCTGAGCAGCAGGCGCTGTTCCTCGCCGGACGGCGCAGCACCCGGGTGGGCCGTACCCGGTGCCGCCGGGGCCGTGTCGTGCATCGATCGCTGCACGGCCGTCTCGTAGGTACGGATCTCGCGGGTCAGCACGAGCATCAGGTTCACCAGGAAGGCGTCCCGGGAGGCCGGACCCGCCGACTGGGCGATCTGGCTGATCTGCCGCCGCGCGGCCGGCGCGTCCCCGAGGACCGACCACAGGGTGGCCAGGTCGTATCCCGGCAGGTACCAGCCGGCGTGCTCCCAATCCACCAGCACTGGACCGGCCGGTGAGAGAAGGATGTTCGACAGCAGTGCCTCGCCGTGGCAGAACTGGCCCATGCCCTGCCGGCCCGCCGAGTGCGCGATGCCGTGCAGCAGCTTCTGCAGATCGCCCATGTCCCGGTCGGTGAGCAGCCCCAGCTCGTGATAGCGGGAGATGCGCGCGGGGTAGTCCAGCGGGGCGTCGAAGGTGCCCGCCGGGGGCCGCCAGGCGTTCAGCCGGCAGATCGCCGCGAAAGCCGCCCTGACGTCCGTGCGGGGCGGGGGCTCGACCGGGTGCCGTTGCAGGGCGGCCACCCGGCCCGGCATCCGCTCGATGACCAGCGTGCAGTTGTCCGGATCCGCTGCGATCAGCCTCGGCACCCGCACCGGGGGGCGGTGCCGGACGAACGAGCGGTATGCAGCTATTTCGTGCCGGATCCGCTCGGCCCAGACCGGGGAGTGGTCCAGTAAACACTTGGCGACGGCCGTGCTGCGTCCTGTCGTCCCCACGAGGAGTACGGACCGCCCGCTCCGGCGCAGCACCTGGACCGGGGCGAACTCCGGGCAGATCCGGTGCACCGACGCGATGGCCGTACGCAGCTGGGCGCCCTGAGGGCCGGACAAGTCGAGTCTCCCGCTGAGCGGTTGGGTGCCGAGCCCCGCCGCGCGCCGTGGCCGGCCGGCTCCGAGGCCGGGGGCCGCCGAGCGGGCGGGGTCGAGGTAGGGGCCGCTGCCCGCCGGGCGGGGGTGCGGCGGCCGGGGCGGGGCGGACACGGAGGACGATGCTGCGTACATGGGCGAAACAGATCCCTTCGTGTGCCTGCAATGCCTGCTGAGCGCGAACGCCTACCCGGCCCGGTCGCCCGGGAGCACCCTGGGGAGTACGCCCTTGGGAGAGCGGCGACCGGGTCGGGGTGGCGCGTTCCTACCTGACACCCGATGCCCAGTGGCACACCATCTGGCGCACCCTGGCGAACCCTGGCGAATAGTCGCCCGGCAACTCTCACCGGGCTACTGTCAACTCAGCCGAGAACCTGGGGGCTTGACGTGAACGGACAACCCAACTCCCGCCTCGCGGACCTGTTCGGCCTGGCCGGCTGGTCCAAGGGCGAACTCGCGAGGCTGGTCAACCGGCAGGCGGCGGCCATGGGCCACCCCCAGCTGTCGACCGACACCTCGCGGGTGCGGCGTTGGATCGACATGGGAGAGATCCCGCGCGATCCGGTGCCGAGGGTGCTGGCGGCGCTGTTCACCGAGCGACTCGGCCGTGTCGTGACCATCGAGGACCTCGGTCTGGTCCGGCACGGGCGTGCGGGGAAGCGGCAGGGCGGCGGGACTGTGGAACATCCCGACGACGTGCCGTGGGCGCCCGAGCGGACTGCTGCGGTCCTCACCGAATTCACGGGAATGGACCTCATGCTCAACCGACGCGGCTTGGTGGGCGCGGGTGCCGCGCTCGCCGCGGGATCCGCACTCAGCAGCGCCATGCACGACTGGCTGCACACCGATCCGACTCTCAAGGCCGACGCTCCCCGACTCGACGATCCCCTGCACGCCGACCCCGCTGGGTTCGACCGTTACGAGGCCGCCCCCATCGGGTCGCAGGAGATCGAGGAACTGGAGCGCTCGGTGGAGGTGTTCCGAGCCTGGGACGCGGCCCGCGGAGGCGGGCTGCAACGCAAGGCTGTGGTGGGACAGCTCAACGAAGTGGGCGGCATGCTCGCCTACCGGCACCCCGAACACCTCCAGCGGCGCCTGTGGGGCGTCGCCGCCAACCTCGCCGTACTCGCGGGCTGGATGTCGCACGACGTCGGCCTGGAGCCCACGGCCCAGAAGTACTTCGTCATCGCCGCCCACGCGGCCCGTGAGGGCGGCGACCGGCCGCGCGCCGGGGAGGCGCTCTCCAGAGCGGCTCGCCAGATGGTGCACCTGGGCCGGCCCGACGACGCACTGGACCTGATGAAGCTCGCCCAGTCCGGCTCCGGCGCCGAGGTGCTGCCGCGGACCCGGGCGATGCTCTACACCATCGAGGCCTGGGCGCAGGCATCCATGGGCAAGGGCCAGGCGATGCGCCGCACCCTCGGACAGGCGGAGGACCTGTTCGTCTCCGACAAGGGCGATGTGCCGCCCCCGAGCTGGATGCAGACCTTCAAGGAGGAGGACCTGTACGGCATGCAGGCCCTGGCCTACCGCACGCTGGCGGAGTTCGAGCCCCAAGCGGCCGTGCACGCCCAGCACTACGCGGAGAAGGCCCTGGCGCTGCGGGTCGACGGGCGGCAGCGGTCGAAGATCTTCGACTTCCTGTCCATGGCCTCCGCCTGCTTCATCGCCGACGACCCCGAACAGGCCGACCGTTACGCGCGCCTCGCGCTGGTGTCGATGGGATCCAACTCCTCCCACCGGACCTGGGACCGGCTGCGCCAGATGTACCGGCTGACCGCCGAGTACTCCAGCTATCCGAGGATCAACGAGCTGCGGGAGGAGATCAAGCTGGCCCTGCCGAAGCCGGCGAAGGGCGGGCACAGCGCACGGGCATAGGACAGCGCACGGGCATAGGGGGCCTGTGCGCCGACCGCTCACGGATTCATCCGACTACGACGACTTCCGACAACGACGACTTACGCCGTCACCCTGGCGACGAGCACGCAGGCGTGGTCCTCGCGCCCGTTCTCACCGAACTCCTCCACGACCAGCCGCACACAGTCCTGCGCGGTGCGTGCCTCGCCGAACCGCGGAGCCAGGTCGAGGAGACGGCTCACGGCATCGGCGCCGCTGTGCCCCGACATCAGCCCGTCGGTGTGCAGCACGAGCAGGTCGCCGGTCTCCAGGGTCACTTCGGCCTGGTCGTACGAGGCACCGGTGGTGGCTCCCAGCAGGACGCCGTCCGGTGACTCCAACCTGCACCCCGTCCCGCCGCGGAACAGCAGTGGGGCGGGGTGTCCCGCCTGTGCCCACACCAGGGTGCGGGTCTCGGGCCGGTAGCGGCAGCAGACCGCGCTGCCGAGGGCCGGCTGCACAGTGGCGTCGAGCAGCTGGTTGAGCCAGGACATCAGCTGGCCCGGCTCGGTGCCGGCCATCGCCATGCCGCGCACGGCACCCAGCAGCGTCGCCATCCCCGAGGCCACGGCGACACCCTGGCCGGTGAGGTCGCCGACGCTCAACAGCGTCTGCCCGCCGGGGAGTTCCAGGGCGTCGTACCAGTTTCCGCCGATCAGGGAGCTGGTCGCGGAGGGCAGGTGGTGGGCCGCCAGGTCCAGGCTCGGCGCGCCGCGGTGCGGGAGCCGCAGGGTGCCACGCCACGGCGGCAGCACGGCCTCCTGCAGCTCGACCGCCAGCCGGTGCTCGGTCTGTGCGCGGTCCCGCTGGCGCTGGAGCGAGTCACGGGTCTCGCTCACCGTGCGCTGGCTGCGGCGCAGTTCGCTGACGTCCCGCAGCACGGCCCACATGGCGGCGGTGCTGCCGTCGGCGCCGAGTACGGGCTCGCCCATCATGTGGACGGTCCGCACCTCGCCGGCCGGGCGGACGACGCGGAACTCCCCGTCGATGGGCTTGGCGTCGACCAGGCAGTCGGTGACCATCGCGGTCAGCTTCGGCCGGTCCTCGTCGAGCACCAGGGACGGCAGCTCGTCGAGGGTGAGCGGGGGAGCGGCGGCGTCCCGGCCCAGGATCTGGTACAGCTCGCCGGACCAACTGGCCTCGTCCGTCAGGAGGTTCCACTCCGCGCTGCCGACCCGGCTGAGCAGCGAGCCGCTGCGCGGGGCGGGCGGCACGGGCTCGGCGGCGGGCGTCGCCGGTGCGGCGGGCACCGGCGGCGGTCCCTCCCGCAGCTGGGCCAAGTGGGCGTCGAGGTCGTCGAGTTGGGTCAGCGCGAGGTCGTACAGGGCGCGCTGCCAGCGGTCCTGCGGGTCCGCGCCGTCACTCGGCGTGTCCCGCCGTACGGCGTCCACGTCGACCTTCAGGCGCCGCGCCTGCGATATGAGCGCGTCGACCGAGCCGCGATTGGGCGGCTGGGCGGCGGGGCGGTCCGCAGAGAGATGGGACGGCATGACGCACTCCGGTGAAGGGGACGGTACGACCAGATTGACGGAGGGACCGTTACGACTGTTGCACAGCCCACGACGCGCTGTAAGGGATTTGGCAACACACGATACGGTGGTGCTTCTGGCATATGCCACAGTCTTCACGGGCCGATCCGGCCGTGCGAACGGCGTACTGCGCCGAAGGGTCAAGTCGTAGGCGGCGTACGCGTTTTGACGGTCCTGCGAGGTGTCGGTGGGGCGCTCATTTATATGTTCTACGGCAGTGTGTTCTATCCGGTATCGCCCATGCGGGACTGTCGGACGCATGTGTGACGCAGGTCACGTCATTGAATCGGGGCTCAGGCGTACTACGAGTGGCACCTGTGCGGTCCTAAAGGCAGATCGGTTACGACCGACCTTTCACCATCAATGGGGGACCGTCATGGAATTCATCCTCGAGCAACCGGCCCGCGCTCGACTGATCACCGCCGACGAGCAGGAGCTGCCCGCTCCCGCCACGCTGCGTTACAGCTCGGCGGATCCGCTGGCCGTGCACATCGACTTCCCGCCCGAGGCCTCGCTCGACGGCGAGGGTGTCACCTGGACCTTCGCCCGCTCGCTGCTCGCGGAGGGGCTGCGCGGTCCGGCCGGAGCGGGGGACGTGCACATCTGGCCGTGCGGCCGGACCCGCACGGTGCTCGAGTTCCACTCGCCGTACGGGCTCGCCCTGTTGCGCTTCGAGAGTTCCGCGCTGCGCCGTTTCCTGCTGCGCAGCTACGCCGTGGTGGCCGTCGGGCAGGAGGACGTCGCGGCGGCCGTCGACGAGGGGCTGAGCGCGCTCTTCGGCAGCGTGTGAGGCGCGGCCGGCCAGGTGGCGGGCCGGCTCAGTAGCGCAGGATGCCCGCGATGCCGGTCGCGTCGCCCAGGGTGCCGTCCGGTACGAAGCGGACGTCCGCGCCGGTCTCCAGGCACTGCTCGACGATCTCGTCCACGATGTCCTCGCGGGCGTCGAGGTCGCCGCTCTCGGCCGGGACGAGATGGTCGCCGGAGTCGTCGCGGACGGTCGCGCGGTAGTTCTCCTCGACCGCCAGCAGCCGTACCCGGCCCTCGCGGGCGCTCTGCCACACCTCGTCGACACCGGCCGCGTACGCCTTGCGGCCCCGGGCCGTCTCCAGTTCCCGGGACACCTGGTCGGTGCTCCTGCGGCTGTCGGCCGCGACCATGGGCCGCACCGCCTGCCACACCGTGTCCGGGGTGGCGTCCGCGAGGCCGCCGTGCCGGACGTGGACGGCGTCGCGGGTGACGCTGCCGACCTCGTCGAGCAGGGACAGCGCGGCCGTCTCGCCCGTGACGTACAGCGGGCGCGGATCCTCGCGGAGCAGCTTGCCCACCGCGGTGTCGGCCTCCCGCAGGAAGTGCCGGGTGCCCTCGTCGCGGAAGGTGCTCGGCAGATCGCCGATCCGCTCCTGCCGCTCGGCGTCGAAGTTGTCCATGCTCCGGGTGAGGGGGAAGCCGCCGACGTGTTCCTCGGTGACCCGGTCGGTGCCGCCGTTCCACAGGGTGACGCGGTCGGCGGAGACCGAGAGCACCCAGAACGGCCGCTCGGCGGCCTGCGCCGAGACCAGGTTGCGGGTCAGGAAGGTGTCCGAGAGGACCACGCGTTCGGGCACCGTGCGCGCCAGTGACCACACCTGGTGCTCGCCCGGGGCGGCGAAGATGACCAGGCCGTCCTCGGCGTGCGTCAGATCGACCTCGGCGAGCGCTTCCTCGAGCTGGTGTACGACGTCGATCCGCCGGTCCCTGCTGACCGCGGGATCCGCCTCCAGCTGCTTCTTGGCGTCGGCCACGACATTGCGCAGCCGGACCGGGTCCTGGGCGTTCTCGGGCTCCCTGCGGTGCGTCGGGGTCAGGACGGACACCGCGGGATAGGGGCGCGGGCGGCGCAGCTCGGCGAGTGTGGCGGGACTCAGTGCATGCTCCATGACAGCACGATAGGACTGATTCGCCGATCGGGCATCGGGGGAGCATCTCGGGCAAACTGGCCGGGCATTTCAGACAATTCACTGTTACTGTCGCTCAGGTCGTCGGATGACGTCTCCGCATCGCCGCTTGCGATGGGGCCCGCCCGCTACAAGGACGCCCATGGCCGAGGTCGAGACCACGACCGAGCGCTCCCGCGCCGCCAAGCTCAGCCTGCCCACCCTCACCACGATGGTCGTCGGCTCCATGGTCGGCGCCGGCGTGTTCTCCCTGCCGCGCCGCTTCGCCCAGGAGACCGGGGTCGCCGGGGCGCTGATCGCCTGGGCGGTGGCCGGCACCGGCATGCTGATGCTCGCGTTCGTCTTCCAGACGCTCGCGCTGCGCCGCCCCGATCTCGACGCCGGCGTCTACGCGTACGCCAAGGCCGGATTCGGCGAGTACCTCGGCTTCTTCTCCGCCTTCGGCTACTGGGCCAGCGCCTGCGTGGGCAACGTGACGTACTGGGTGCTGATCATGTCGACGATCGGCGCGGTCGCCCCCGCCCTCGGCGACGGCGACACCGTGCTCGCCATGGTGCTCTCCTCGGTGGGGCTGTGGCTGTTCTTCTGGCTGATCAGCCGCGGGGTGAAGGAGGCGGCGGCCATCAACCGGATCGTCACCATCGCCAAGGTGGTGCCGATCATCGTCTTCGTCGTGCTCGCGCTGTTCTACTTCGAGCCCGCCGTCTTCGCCGACAACTTCGGCGGCGCCGACTACGCCGGCTCCCTCTTCCAGCAGGTCAAGGGCACCATGCTGGCCACCGTCTTCGTCTTCCTCGGCGTCGAGGGCGCCAGCGTCTACTCCCGGCACGCACGACGCCGCGAGGACGTCGGGCGGGCGACCGTGCTGGGCTTCCTCAGCGTCTTCGCGATCTTCGCCTCGGTGACCATCGTGTCGTACGGCCTGATGCCGATGGAGGAGATCGCCGAGCTGCGCCAGCCCTCCATGGCCGGGGTGCTGGAGCACGCGGTCGGCAATTGGGGGCAGGTCTTCGTCAGCGTCGGGCTCATCGTCTCCGTCCTCGGCGCCTACCTCGCCTGGACCTTGATGGCCGCCGAAGTGCTGTTCGTGGCCGCCAAGGACGACGACATGCCCCGCTTCCTCAAGCGGTCCACGCCCGCCGACGTCCCCGTTCCCGCGCTGGTGCTGACGACGGCCCTGAGCCAGGTCGTCCTCGTCGTCACGTACTTCTCGGGCGACGCCTTCGACTTCGCCCTCAATCTGACCAGCGCGCTCACCCTGATCCCGTTCCTGCTCGCCGCGGGCTTCGCCCTGCGGATCGCCGCGGCCGGGGAACGGGAGCGGACCACCGAACTCGTCGTCGCCGCCCTCGCGACGATCTACACCGCGTTCCTCATCTACGCGGCGGGGTTCAAGTACCTCCTCGTCTCCCTGATCGTCTACGCCCCCGCCACCGTGCTGTTCGTGATGGCCCGCAAGGAGCAGGGCCGACGGGTCTTCAGCCCGCGCGAACTCCTCGTCCTCGCCGTGTCGGTGGCCGGAGCGGTGATCGGCGTCGTGGCCCTGGCAGTGGGCTGGATCAGCCTCTGAAACCTCCGGAAGGTGCACCGTGACCAGTCAGGAAACCGCTCCCGTGTACGGCGTCCACTCCGAGGTCGGCCGGCTGCGCAAGGTGCTGGTCTGCGCGCCCGGACTGGCCCATCGCCGGCTCACCCCGACCAACTCCGACGACCTGCTCTTCGACGACGTGATGTGGGTCGAGAACGCCCAGCGCGACCACGCCGACTTCGTCAACAAGCTGCGCGAACGGGGCGTCGACGTGGTCGAGCTGCACGAGCTGCTGGCCCGGACGATGACGGTGCCGGGCGCCCGCGACTGGCTGCTGGACCGGAAGATCGTGCCCAACGAGGTCGGCCTCGGCCTCGTCGACGGCACCCGCGCCTATCTGGAGTCCCTCGAACCGGCCGAGCTGGCCCGGTACCTGATCGGCGGCCTGGCCACCGGCGACCTGCCCGACGACTACCGCGGCGGCTCCATCGCGCTGGCCCGCGAGTCCACCGGCGTCCGCGAGTACCTGATGCCGCCGCTGCCCAACACCCTCTACACCCGCGACACCACCTGCTGGCTGTACGGCGGACTCACCCTCAACCCGCTGTACTGGCCCGCCCGGCACGACGAGACCCTGCTGATGAAGGCGGTGTACACCTTCCACCCCGACTACGCGCACTCCCGGGTGTGGTGGGGCGACCCCGAACGCGACTGGGGCCAGGCCACGTTCGAGGGCGGCGACATCATGCCGGTGGGCAACGGCGTCGTCCTGATGGGGATGAGCGAGCGCACCTCGCGCCAGGCCATCACCCAGGTCGCCAAGGCGCTCTTCGAGGGCGGCGCCGCCGAGCACGTCATCGTCGCCGGCATGCCGAGGCTGCGCTCGGCCATGCACCTGGACACCGTGTTCACCTTCGCCGACCGCGACCTGGTCACCTTGTACCCGACCATCATGGACGGCGTCCACACCTTCTCCCTGCGCCCCACCGACAAGGCACCCGGCGTCGAACTGATCGACGAGGCCCCGGCGTCCTTCGTCGACGTCGTAGCCAAGGCACTCGGCCTGCCCAAGCTCCGGGTCGTGGAGACCGGCGGGGACGTCTACGCCTCCGAACGCCAGCAGTGGGACAGCGGCAACAACGCCGTCGCCCTGGAGCCGGGCGTGGTGTTCACCTACGACCGCAACACCCAGACCAACACCCTGCTGCGCAAGGCCGGGATCGAGGTCATCACCATCGTCGGCGCCGAACTGGGCCGCGGCCGGGGCGGCGGGCACTGCATGACCTGCCCGATCGTCCGCGACCCCGTCGACTTCTGAGGGCCGGGCCCGCTCACGCCGCCCGCTGCACCGCGATCGAGCCCTGGGCCACCGCGCACAGGGTCGGCGTGCCCTCGCCCTCGACGGTGGTCAGGTCGCAGCGGACGACGACCCGGGTGCGGCCGGCGCGGACGACCCGGGCATGGGCCCGCAGCACATCGCCCCGGGCGGGGCGCAGATAGTCGATGGTGAAACCGGCGGTGATCAGCCGCTCGGCGACCACGGAGCCCGCGGCGAAGGTCAGCGCGTTGTCCGCCGCGTAGCCGAGCACACCGCCGTGCACGGTGCCGTAGTGCTGGAGCAGTTCCTCGCGGATGTCCAGTTCGAGGACCGCCTCGCCCTTGCCGAAGGCCGTGAGGCGGGCGCCGAGCAGCGCGCTGAAGGGCTGCGCCGCGAGCACCTTCCGGGCCCGGTCCAGATCCAGGGTCTCGTTCACGTCGAACCTCACTTCACTAGTGAACTGAGGGTGGCGCGGGCCTGCCGCCTCTGTCAAGATCGGCCCATGTCCGAGCCCGACGAGCGCCTGTACTTCCTGCTGCAGCGAGCGGCGCACCGGCTGCGCACCACCGCCGACCGGCGCTGCGTGGCGGCGGCCGGGGTCACCACCGCGCAACTGGGCGCCCTGTTCGCCGTCGAGGACCAGCCAGGGATCACCCAGCAGCGGCTCGCGCGCACCCTCGGCCTGCGGGAGTCGGCCGTCACCGGTCTGGTGACCCGGCTGGCCACGGCGGGCCTCCTCGCCAGACGGGCCCACCCCAGTGAACACCGGGCCGTGGTCCTGGAGTTGACCGACGCCGGATCCGCCGCCCTGGACGCCGCCCGCCCGGAGATCGACCGCTTCAACGCCGAACTGCGCGTCCTCCTCGGCGACGACGGATTCCACCGGACCGCCGCCGCCCTGCACCGCATCGCCTACGGCGACGACTGACCCACGTCCCTCACCCGGCCCGGAGCCCGCGTCCCTCACCCGCCCACGGAGCCCGCGTCCCTCGCCCGCGCACGACGTCCGCGTCCCTCACCCGGCACGGCGCCCGTGACCCTCACCCGCTCACGACGCCGTGACCCGCAGGGCGCCCTCGGTGTCGAGGCCGAGGCGGGCCGCCCAGGCGAGCGCGTCGTCCAACGTGGTGTCCTCGCCCGCCAGTTGCGCCGCGGCGAGCCCGGGCGGCAAGCCCTCGTCGCCGCGACCGCCGTCGTCAACCGGCTCTACGTCGCCCGCCCCTCCGCGCGCGGGAACGGGATCGGCGCACTGCTGATGCGGCGCCGGAGCGGACGGTCGCCGTGCGGTGATACGCGGCGGCGCCCCGACGCCTCACTCCTCCTCGTACTCCGAGCCGCACGAACTGCCGCTGGCCGGCAGGGAGCCGTACAGCAGGAACGCTTCCGCCTTGCGCTGCACACACTGAGACGACGCGTACCCGGTGTGGCCCCCGTCGCGGTTGTCGAGTACGACGGCCGAGGGGCCGAGGCGGCTGGCCGTCTCCACCGTCCAGCGGTACGGCGTCGCCGGGTCGCCCCGGGTGCCGATCAGGAGCATCTTCGGCGTGTCCAGGTCCTTGACCTTCTCCCGGATGAAGTCCGTGCCCTTGGGGCGGCCGTAGCACATCAGCACTTCGGTCAGCCGGTAGGGCCCGAAGACCGGCGAGGCCCGCTCGTACTCGGCGCGCAGCCGGTCGAGGTTCCGGGTGATCTGCTCGGCTGTCGGACGGTCGGGATCGTCCGCGCAGTTGATGGCCATCAGCGCCGCCGGGAGGTTGTCCAACGGGATGTCCTCCACGTCGACGAGACCGCCGTCGTCCTCGTCCCGGGCGGGCACCGCGTATCCGCCGGAGGCGAAGCCCATGATCGCCTGGGTGTCGCCGTCCTCGATCAGGGACGCCAGGGCCCGTTGCAGCGAGGGCCACAGGTCCTCGCTGTAGAGCGCCTGTCCGATGGCCCCGACCAGGTCCTGCCCGGTGAACACGTCCCCGAAGTCGGTGGGCACGGGATCCTCGTCCAGCGACTCCACCAGCCGTACGACCTCCTCGCGCCCGGTGCGCGGATCCTGGCCGAAGGGACAGCCGATGTCCTCCGCACACCAGTCGATGAAGTCGTCCAGCGCGTCCTGCTGCCCCTTGGCGCCCGCGATCCCCTGCTCGGTCAGCGGCTCGGTGAGGGTGTCCACGCCGTCGAGCACCATCCGGCCGACCTTGTCCGGGAACTGCTTCGCGTACACCGCGCCGAGCCGTGTTCCGTAGGAGAAACCGAGGTAGTTGAGCTTCTTGTCGCCGAGGGCCGCACGCATCACGTCGAGGTCCCGGGAGGCGTTCACCGTGCCTATGTGCGGCAGCACGGGCCCCGAGTGCTTCTCGCAGGCGGCCGCTGTGGCGCGTACCTCCGCCAGCACGGCCTCCGGGTCGGCGTCGAGTTCGGCGCTGTCATCGCTGGAGTCGACGTGCCCCTCGGCGCCGTCGCCGCAGCTGACCGGCGAGGATCTGCCCACACCGCGGGGATCGAAGGTCACCACGTCGTAGCCGTCGGTCAGGCTCATGAACTCCTTGCCGCCGAAGGCGAGCTGGTCCACGCCCGCGCCACCGGGACCGCCGAAGTTGAGGAGTACCGAGCCCCGGGAGTCGCCGGTGGCCCGATAGCGGGCGAGCGCGAGGTCGAGCGTGCCGGCCGCGGGGTCGGAGTAGTCGAGGGGGACCGTGACCTTTCCGCACTGGAAGTCGTCGGGGGCCTCGATGCCCTCGCACTTCGCCCACGTCACCTGCTGGTCGTAGAACCGGGACAGATCGGGCCGGTCGTCGTCGTCCGCCGTCGGCAGCCCCACGCCCAGCAGCGTGACCGCCACGGCCGAGACGACCGCGCAGTGCCGCAGGACGGACCGCTTCGACAGCTTGACCGGCATCGATGCCTCCAGGGACGCCCGTCGGCGGACCGGGATCCGGCGCCCTCGATCACGATAAGCGGCCCGCACGGGCCTCGCCTCCGCACGAGCGGTCCGGGGCGCCGTACCCCGGCTGCCCCGGCCGTCCGCTGCATGTGCATACCTGCCTCTGCATCCGCATACGGCCATCTTTGCCGGTAGTTCGATAACCGTGCCGCTCGATGGGGTGAAAGGCCGATTAGCCATAACTCGGATGGTTCGCCCGCGTTTTATGCGGTGCGGGCGAGTGCCCGCGTCCACATCTGGAAGGCAGGGAACCTATGAGACGGGTTACCCGAAACGGTGTGATCGCCGTCGCCGCCGCCTCCGGCGCGATGGCGGTCGCGATGCCCGCGCAGGCCGACTCCGGGGCGGACGGCTCCGCGGCCGGCTCGCCCGGGCTGATCTCCGGCAACACCGTCCAGCTCCCGGTGCACGTGCCGGTGAACGTGTGCGGGAACACCGTGAACGTGGTGGGGCTGCTCAACCCGGCCGCGGGCAACACCTGCGCCAACGAGAGCGCGCACGAGAGTGCCGGCGGCGGCAGCCGGGGAGCGCCGGTCGGCGCGTCGGCGCCGGGGGGTGCGTCCGCGCGGGGCGGCGGAAAGGATTCGCCGGGTGTGATCTCCGGCAATGGCGTGCAGCTGCCGGTCCATGTTCCGGTCAACGTCAGCGGCAACAGTGTGAGCGTGGTCGGCATCGGCAACGCGGCCACCGGCAACGAGTCCGTGAACGGGCCAGGCGACCGTCCCGTACGCCCCGAACGCCCGGCGAAGCCGGCTCCCCGGCCGCCCCGGGCCCAGCCCGACCCCTGGCCCGCGGCACCCGTGCCGCACGCCCCCGGGCCCTCGCTCGCCCACACCGGCGCGGACCACGCCCTCCCCGCCGCCGCGGGCGGCGCCGCCCTCCTCCTCGGCGGCGCCGTCCTCTACCGGCGCTTCCGTCCGAGCGCGACGCGCTGACCCCAGGGCGGAACGCCTCCGCACCCCCGAAGGCCGCCCGACCGGGACGCTCCGGCCGGGCGACCTTCGAGATTCCCCATAGAGACGATACGCATCGTCTTGCTATAGTCGCCGCATGGCTTTCTTCTGCTTTCTCTGAGTCCGGGCACGGCCGACGCCGCCGTTTCAGCTGCCCGTAGACCCGCCGTACCCCCAGGGAAAGTCCCATGCGCGAACGCGCCCATGCCGCCGCACCCGCCGCCGTGGCACAGCTGTCCGTCAAGAACGTCACCAAGTCCTACGGCACCCGGACCGTCCTGGACCAGGTCTCCTTCACCGTCCGCCCCGGAGAGCGGGCCGCCGTCATCGGCGAGAACGGCTCCGGCAAATCCACCCTGCTACGACTGCTCGCCGCGGCCGAGGCCCCCGACACCGGGGAGATCACCGTCGGCTTCCCCGGCGGCACCGGCCACCTCGCCCAGACCCTCGACCTCGACGCGGACCGCACCGTGCAGGACGCCGTGGACCTAGCCCTCACCGAGCTGCGCGCCATGGAACACCGGCTGCGCACGGAGGAGGAGCGTCTCGGCGAGGCGTCCCAGGACGAACTCGCCGCCTACGGCGAGCTGCTGATCGCCTACGAGGAACGCGGCGGGTACGAGGCGGACGCCCGCGTCGACGCCGCCCTGCACGGGCTCGGACTCGGCCACCTCACCCGCGACCGGCCGCTCGGCACGCTGTCCGGCGGCGAGCAGTCACGGCTGGCGCTCGCCTGCGTGCTCGCGGCCGACCCCGAACTGCTGCTGCTCGACGAGCCGGGCAACCACCTCGACGCGACGGCCGTGCGCTGGCTCGTCGAGCGGCTGCGCACGCACCGGGGCACCGTCGTCGCGGTCACCCACGACCGGGACTTCCTGGAGCGCATCGCCACGACGATCCTCGAGGTCGACCGGGACACGCGCGCGGTGCGCCGGTACGGCGACGGCTGGGCCGGCTACCGGGCCGCGAAGGCCGCCGCCCGGCGCCGCGCCGAGCAGGAGCACGCGGACTGGCTCGAGGACGTGGCCCGTACCCGCGAGCTGGTGGAGGCCGCCGGGAAACGGCTGGCCACCACGGGCAAGGACCCGCGGCAGGGCTTCGGTAAGCACCGTCGCTCGCACGAGGCGAAGCTCGGCGGACAGGTGCGTTCGGCCCGGGAGCGGCTGGCCCACCTGCTGCGCCACCCCGTCGCGGCACCGCCGGCACCTCTGCGGTTCACGGCCGCGCTGTCGGGCGCGGACGGCGGGCAGCACCCAGACCGCCCGCTCGTCGCGCTGGACGGCGTCGCGGTCGGCGACCGGCTGCGGCTCGACGGGCCGCTGACGATCACGCCCGGACAGCGGCTGCTCGTGACGGGCGAGAACGGCGCCGGCAAGACCACGCTGCTGCGGGTCCTGGCCGGAGACCTGGTTCCCGACGCGGGCACGGTGTGCCGCTCCGCCCGGATCGGCTACCTGGCGCAGGAGCTGCCGGTGCGCTCCTCCCGGCTCTCGCTGCTCGCCGCCTTCGCGGCCGGGGAGCCCGGCCCGCCGGAGGAGCACGCCGAGCGGCTGCTGGCGCTCGGCCTGTTCCGGGAGGAGGACCTGCGAGTCCGGGTCGCTGACCTGTCCGGCGGACAGCGGCGGCGGCTGCAGATCGCGCGTCTGGTGATCCGGCCCGCGGATCTGCTCGTCCTCGACGAGCCGACGAACCACATCGCCCTCGACCTGGTGGCGGACCTGGAGGCGGCGATCGCCGCCTACCCCGGGGCCGTCGTCGCGGTCTCGCACGACCGCGGCTTCCGCGAGCGGTTCCCGGGCGGGCGGCTGGCCCTGCGCGCGGGGCGCGGGTGCTGACCCGGCGCCCGGCCGCCCGTCGGGTTCACCGGGCCTCGCCCGTCAGCAGCACCATCCCGGAGTCGCCGTAGTCCGGCAGCGTCGGGTCGGAGTCGATGTGGGTGACCGACAGCTGACGGGTCAGCGGCGCGAACACCTCGGTGACCCGGTCGGGGTCGATCGGGCAGCCCGGCCAGCGTGAGGCCGGCCCGATGCGGTAGGTCGGCATGTTCTCCATGAAGGCCGCCACCAGGTACCCGCCCGGCGCCACACAGCGCACGAAGGCCCGGCAGAAGGCGGTGAACTCCGCGAAGTCCTCGGTGGCGCCCTCCGCGACGAAGTGCATCGACGCCAGGCCGTAGGTGTCCGGCGGCAGCTCACGCACGTCCGCGTGCACCACGTACACGGGAGCCAGCGCCCGCGCCGGGGTCGGCGGGACCGCGGGGTTGAGGCGTCGGCACAGGGCGTGGAACGGCAGCCAGCTCGCCTCGGGGCCACGCTGGATCTGCCGTTCCAGATAGTCGACGTTCCCCGCCCCGGCCTCGACGGCCTCGATCCGGCGGCTCACGGCGGCGGCGAGCATCAGCGGATACAGGTTCGGGCCCGCCCCGAACTCCACCGAGCGGGCCACGGAACCGGGAGCGAGGCGCCGGTAGAACGCCGAGTGGTGCGCGATGACCGCCGCGTCCGAGGGGTGCACCTCCCGGTAGTTCTCGGCGAGGTAGTCCGCGACCGGCCAGCGGTCCCAGTCCACGTCGTCGTTGTGGGTCGTCATGACCGTGCTACCCCCTGAGCCCCGGCCGGCTCTTCCCGGCGCCGCAGCGGGTACCGCCCGGCCAGCCGGGTCAGCGTGCCGTTGAGCCGGGAGATGTCCTCGTCGGAGTTGAGCGCCGTGACCTGGACCCGGAACCCCACCCGGTCGCGCGGGACGAGCGGGTAGGCGGCGAGCGTCACGTAGATGCCCTCGGACCACAGGAACCGGGCGACCGCGTCCAGGTCGTCCGGGTCGGCCAGCGGGACCTCCAGGATCGGCAGCCGGTCCCGGTTGAGGGTGTACACGTCGAGCTCGGCCAGATGGTCCAGCACCCGGGCCGTCTTGCGGTACAGATCGGCGCGTACGGCGTCACCGCGCCGGTCGTTGACGTCCAGCCCGGCCATTACGGTGGCCAGCGACGCCGTAGGGGAGGGACCGGAGTACAGGTAGGGCGCCGCCGCCGTCTTGAGCCGGTTCTTCAGCGCCGTCGGCAGCGCGAGGAAGGCCAGCAGTGAGGAATACGCCTTGGAGAACCCGGCGACCAGCACGATCTGGTCGTACGACTCATCGGTGTAGCGCACCACGCTGTTGCCGCGCGAGCCGTACGGGCACGAGTCGTCCGGGCCGCGCTCCCCGATCACGCCGAAGCCGTGCGCGTCGTCGACGTACAGGACGGCGCCCCGGTCGCGGCACACGGCGGCGAGCGTGGGCAGGTCGCAGACGTTGCCGCTCATGCTGTTGACGCCGTCCAGGCACACCAGGCGGGGCGCGGCCGCAGGCGCCGCGGCCAGCAACGCGTCGAGTTCGTCGGGCCGTTCGGCGTGGAAGCGGCGCAGGGTGGCGCCCTGCCCGCGGGCGACCAGGGCGCCGTCGTAGACCGTGCGGTGGGCGGTGGCCTCGACGAAGACGTGCCCCTGCTCGGCGAGGACCGGGATCACCGAGGCGTGGATCAGGGTCAGCGTCGGCAGCAGCAGGGTGTCCGGGGCGTGGAGCAGTCCGGTGAGCCGCTCCTCGATCTCCGGGTACAGCCGCGGGCTGCCGATCAGCCGGGACCAGCTCGGATGTGTGCCCCAGCGCCGTACGGCCGGTTCGACGCCGGCGATGACCTCCGGGTCCCAGTCGAAGCCCAGGTAGTTGCAGGAGGCGAAGTCGATCAGCCAGTGGTCGCGGCAGCGGATGTGCCGGCCGCGCACCTCGTCCAGGACCGCGTCGCTCATCGGGCTGGTGCGCCGCAGCCGTTCGAGGTCCGCCGAGGTGGCGCGCCGCTCGGGCGGGGCGCCGCGCGAGGGCAGCGCACGCGTCGGGCGGGCCGGCGCCGTACGGCCGCCGCCGCGCCGCCGCAGAACCCGCTCGGTCTGTTCGACCGTCATCGGCCGGGCGAACAGATAGCCCTGCCCGAGGCGGCATCCCATGCCCGCCAGCAGGTCGCGTTGCGCCCGGTCCTCGATGCCCTCGGCGATCACCTGGAGGCCGAGCGTGTCGGCGAGCCGCACGATGCCCTCCACCAGGGCGACCTGCTGGGAGTCGCGGGTGATGTCCTCGATGAACGACTTGTCGATCTTCAGTACGTCGATGGGGAAGTCCCGCAGATAGCGCAGCGAGGAGAAGCCGGTGCCGAAGTCGTCGACGGCGATCCGCACCCCCAGTTCCTTGAGCGCGTGCAGCACCGTCTGGATCTGGGTGTCCCGGCGCAGCAGCACCGTCTCGGTCAGCTCCAGCTGGAGCGAGCCGGGCGCGAGCCCGGGGGTGCGCAGCGCCTGGCCGACGTGGTCCAGGAAGGCGTTGTCCCGGAACTGCCGGGCGGACACGTTGACGCTGATGAACGGCGGTCCGTTGTGGGTCCGCGCCAGCGGCTGGAGGCCCGCGAAGTCCTGGGCGGCGTTCTCCAGGACCCAGGCGCCGAGCGCGCCGATGTGTCCGGTCTCCTCGGCGAGGGTGATGAACTGCTCCGGCAGCACCGGTGGCCGCGGCGCGCCCGGCCAGCGCACCAGCGCCTCGAAGCCGACGACCTGGCCGACGCTGATGTCCACGACCGGCTGGTAGCGCAGGGTGAACTCCTCGTCGGCCACGGCTCGCGCGAGCCGGCTCTGCAGATCGTGCCGCTCGACCATCCGGGTGTGCAGCAGCTGCTGGAACCGCCGCCATTGGCGCTTGCCGGCCGCCTTGGCCGCGTACAGCGCGAGGTCGGCGTGGCGCAGCAGTTCCTCCGCGTCGGTGCTGTCCCGCGCGGTGGCCACGCCGACGCTGGCGGAGACCGTCACCGTCTGCTCGGCCAGCCGGAACGGCCGCGAGAGCGCCTGGATGACCTGAGCCGCGAGCAGCTCGGCGTCCAGCGGCTCCCGGGCGTCCTCCATGAGTACGGCGAACTCGTCGCCGCCGAGCCGGGCTGCGGTGTCGCTGCGGCGCAGGGTGCGGGAGAGCCGGGTGCCGACGGCGACGAGCAGATGGTCGCCGGTGGTGTGCCCGAGCGTGTCGTTGACCTGCTTGAAGTCGTCCAGGTCGATGAAGAGCAGACAGGTCAGCGCGGACTCGCGGCGGCCGCGCAGCAGGGCGCGCTCGATCCGCTCCAGCAGCAGCGTCCGGTTCGGCAGCCCGGTCAGCGAGTCGTGGAAGGCCCGCTGGGTGAGCTCCTGCTGGAGCCGCCGCTGCTCGGTGACATCCCGCAGGGTGACGACCAGGCCCCCCACGGTGGGCTCGCCGCGGAAGTTGGTGCACCGCACCTCCACCTCGACGTGTCCGTCGCGGCGGCGCACCCACCAGTGGTCGTGGCCCGCCCGGGACTGCGCGTCGCGCACGGACGACAGCGTCCGGGCCGCGCGCTCCCGGTCCCTCGGGTCCACCAGGTCCGGCAGCGAGCCGCCCGCCAGCTCCGAGGTGCCGAAGACCGAGGACGCGGACGGGCTCGCGTACCGGATCGTGTCGTCGTCCTCCACGATCAGGATCACGTCGGAGGTGTTGCGGACGAGGGTGCGGAAGTAGGCCTCGCTCTCCTTGCGCACGACCTCCTGGCGCAGCATCACCCGCTCCACGGCCAGGCCCGCGTGGGAGGCGAGGATGTCCAGGGAGCCGCGGGTCTCGGCGAGCCGCCGGGCGGGCCCGGCCACCAGCAGCGCGCCCGCGGCACCGCCGGGCGGCCGGTCGGGCGGGGTCATCGGGCACACCAGCACGGACGGCAGGTCGCCCAGTTCGGCGGCGAGCTCCGGGCCGAGGGCGTCCGGGGTGGTCAGGTGCGCCTCGCGCAGGGCCGGGACCGTGACCTTCTCGGCGGGCAGCACCAGGGTGCGGTGGCGGACGGTGGGTCCGAGCAGGGTGTCGGCGGCGCGCTCGCAGGACCGGACCACGTCGGTCTGGAGGAACGCCGAGACCAGCGAGCCCGCGGCCGCGCGCAGGGTCAGTTCCCGGGCCACGGCCTGGCGGTGGGCCACGACCATGACCGCCAGGCGCAGGATGACCAGGAGGAACAGCAGGGCCGAGAACGCGGCGATCACGGCGGCGTCCTGGGCGGTGTCGCGGATCGACTCGTGCAGCAGGATGCCGGGTGCGATCAGCGTCGCGAGCGCGAGCAGCAGCAGTCGGCGGGCGGGCGGGACGAGGGACGCGCGGGTGGGCACGGACGCGGTCAGTTCCACCATGGCCGGATGGAGCGCGGCCAGGCCCCAGGCCGTGTAGAAGATGATCCACCCGGCGTCGATCAGCGTGCCCGTCTGCCACAGCCCGTTGAGCTGCAGGATGCCGTAGGCGATGTCGAAGAGAAGCAGCGTCAGGGTGCCGATGACGAGGAGCTGGACCGACCGGTTGGGCCCCTTGAGGGGGCTTGGGGCGAGCAGCCGTACGAGCAGGGCCAGCACGAGGACGTCGCCGAGCGGATAGGCGATGCTGATCGCCCGCTGCTGCCAGGTCAGTCCCTCCACCTCGGTGAGCGGCTGCACCAGATACACCCAGACCGGCAGCGCCAGAGCCGCGGTGAAGATCAGCGCGTCCAGCAGGCTGGGCAGGTCGTGGCCCGCCCAGCGGTAGCGGACCAGGCCGGACAGGCCGATGGCGAACAGCGGGTAGGTGGCCAGGTAGCAGGCGTCGGCGGGGGAGGGGAACGGGTTGGAGGCGTCGAAGTACTCCTCCATCGCGTTGTAGTACGTGTCCCCGGTGATGAAGGTCAGCAGCCCGGCGGCCAGCGCCCACCAGGGCCAGCGATGGGCGGGTCGGTGTACCTCGACGCCGATCAGGACGGCGGCGACCCCGGAAAGACCGATCACGGCCCACACCGGGGTGAGGGCCGCCGGGACCGTCAGGTACACGGCGGTGGCGACCCCGACCAGGGTCACCAGTGCGGCCGTAAGCCGCTGAGCCGGCTGCAAGGTCATGCGCCTCCCCGCGTGGGAGGGGCCCGGCCCATCCGGCCGTGGCCTTTCTTGATCCTAGGCAGCGAGGGTCGGCCCGTGCATCTCGGGCGGGACAGGGTGCCGTTCAGCCCCGCGTGCGGTGGAAGCGGAAGTGCAGTGCGCGGATGTCGTCGACCAGCTCGGGGACCGGGCCCTCCACCGTCACGCCGGGCGCGATGTCGTTGACGGGCAGGGCCCGTACCGGCGCGGCCGGTACGCCCAGCTCGGTCAGCCAGGCGGAGAGCTGTTCGGAGGAGGCCACGTACACGATGCGGCCGAGGCCCACCCAGGCGTGCGCGGCCGCGCACATGGGGCAGTGCTCGCCGGACGTGTAGACCGTGGCCGCGGCCCGCTCCTCGGGCGTGAGCCGGGCCGCCGCGAGCCGGGCCAGCTCGAACTCGGGGTGCCGGGTGCGGTCGCCGGATGCCACCCGGTTGTGGTCCTCGGCGACCACTGAGCCGTCCGCCGTGACGAGCACCGATCCGAACGGCTCGTCCCCGGCGTCCAGCGCCTCGGCCGCCAGTTCCACGCAGCGCCGCAGGTACGGCAGTTCGGAGTCCTTCACGCCCATGGCGTACGCCCCTTCCGGCTCGGGTGATCTTCCCGCGCAGCCTACGCCGGACGGCCATTGCCAGACCCTGTCGTGAGAGTTATAGTCTCTAACGAAAGCGATGGAAGCTAACTATCCCGAGAAGGGGTCAGCCATGACCACTGAGATGCGCGCCCTGCACGTCGTCCTCGGCTCCGGCCCGGCCGGAACCGCGCTCGCCCGCGAACTGGTGCGCCGGGGCCACCCCGTGCGGCTCGTCGACCGCAAGGGCGAGGGCCCCGCGCTCCAGGGCGTGACGCGGTGCGCCGCCGACGTCTCCACCCCCGAGGGCGCGCGGGCCGCTCTGGCCGGCGCCGCCGTCGCCTACCACTGCGTCAACGTCGGCTATCACCTCCAGGTCGAGGTGATGCCGCGCATCCAGGAGGCCGTCCTGGCCGCCGCCGAGGAGTCCGGCGCCCGCCTGGTCGTGCTCGACACGCTCTACCCGTACGGCGAGACCGGGGGAGCGGTGATGACCGAGGACTCACCGTGGCAGGCGACCACTCGCAAGGGCCGGATGCGCGCCGAACTCGATGAGAAGTACCTCGCCGCCCACCGTGAGGGCCGCGCCCGCGTCGTCCTCGGCCGCTCCGCCGACTTCGTCGGGCCCGGCGTGCTCAACTCCACGCTCGGCGGCGCCGTGTTCCCGGCCGCGCTGACCGGCGGCGAGGTCCCGGGACTCGGCGACATCGACCTGCCGCACAGCTACACCAGCATCGAGGACGTGGCGGCCGGGCTCGCGACCCTCGGCGAGCACCCGGAGGGCGACGGCCGCGTCTGGCACCTGCCGACGGCGCCCGCCCTGAGCACTCGCGAGATCCTCACCTTGATCGAGAAGCGGGTGGGCGGGCCCCTGACCGTCGTGCCCGTGCCCGAGGCGCGCCCCTTCGGCCCGTTCGACGAGGAGTTCATGGCCGAGTACGCGGAGATGTTCTACCAGCACACCGAGCCGCAGATCATGGACTCCTCGGCCTTCGAACGGGCCTTCGGGGCGGCACCGACCCCGCTGGCCGAGACCATCGACGCCACCGTCGCCTGGTACGCGCAATGGCTCGGCCGGCAGTGACCGCCGGGTCGGTCAGCGGCGTGCCTTCGACCGGTCCAGCGCGACGACACCCAGTGCCGCCAGCGCGATCTGGAACAGCCACTCGACCCAGTCGACACCATCGGTGTCGGCCACGCCGAACGCCGAGGCCAGGGCCGTACCGATCAGTGCGGCCAGAATGCCCACGAGAATCGTGAGCAGGATCCCGATGCGCTGACGGCCGGGCACCACCAGCCGGCCCAGCACACCGATGACAATGCCGATCACAATGGCACTGATGATGCCGGAGATCTCCATCTCCACCTCTTCTCCTCGGTCCCCCCACATCCTCCGGGTGCCCCTCCGTGCCATGAACAGTCCGTTCGATTTCAACCAACGGCGAGCCCAGCGGCGATACTCGGCGGATGAAGGAACACGCGCTGGACGGCGGAGCGATCAACGAGGTCGTACGGGTGGGCGCGACGGTACGGCGGCGGCCCGCACCGCGATCGCCGTACGTGCACGACCTGCTCGCCCTGTTCGAGCGGCACGGCTGGCCGGGGGCGCCGCGGTTCCTCGGGACCGACGAGCAGGGCCGGGAGATGCTCGGCTATCTCGAGGGGCGGGCAGCGGTCAGTCCCGAGGAGCGGACGGCGGCCCGCACGGACGCGGCGCTCGTCCGGATCGCCCGCATGGTGCGCGAGTTCCACGACCTGACCCACGGCACCGCCCTCGCCGGTGACCGGGACGTGGTCTGCCACAACGACCTGGCGCCGAAGAACACCGTGTACGACGCCGACTGGCGCCCGACCGCCTTCGTCGACTGGGACCTCGCCGCCCCGGGCGAGCGGGTGCACGACGTGGCCCATGTGTGCTGGCAGTTCCTGGGCCTCGGACCCGGTGTGACCGATGTGCCCGAGGCGGCCCGGCGGATCGGGCTCGTACGCGAGGCGTACGGCGAGCGCGAGCTGGACGATCTGGTCGACACGATCCTGTGGTGGCAGGACCGGTGTCTGCGGGGCATCGCGGCCGGCGCCGAGCGTGGCGACGCGGCCATGGTCCGGCTGCGGGAGCGAGGAGTCCTGGAAGAGGTGCGAGCCGCTCACGACTGGGTGGCGGACCATCGCCGGGAGCTCGGCTGAGCAGGCGGGCTCACGGAGGAATCGGAGGGTTGTGGCAGCGGGCGCCGAGTTGACATGCAAGGAATTGCCTGCATAACGTTGAGTGTGCGATCAGTGGACGCCTCCCGGATGGATCAGGTCTTCAAGGCCCTGGCCGACGACACGCGCAGGCGGCTCCTCGACCGGCTGCACGAGGAGAACGGCCAGACGCTCGGTGAGCTGTGCGCCCGCATCGCGATGACGCGGCAGGCGGTGACCCAGCACCTCGCCGTCCTGGAGGCGGCCCGTCTGATCAGCACGGTGCGGCGGGGGAGGGAGAAGCTGCACTACCTCAACCCGGTCCCGCTCCACGAGATCCAGGAGCGCTGGATCGACAAGTTCGAGCGCCCGCGGCTGCGCGCGCTCGGCGCCGTGAAGCGACAAGCCGAGGAAGCCATGACCGACAAGCCCACCTACGTCTACGTCATCTACATCGAGAGCACGCCCGACAAGGTCTGGGACGCGCTCACCGACGCCGACCTGACCGCCGGCTACTGGGGGCACAGCAATGTCTCCGACTGGCAGCAGGGCTCCCGCTGGGCACACGTCCGCACCGACGGCTCCGGCATCGCCGACGTGGTCGGTACCGTCGTGGTGAGCGAGCGGCCGACGCGCCTGGTCACCACCTGGGCCGAACCGGACAAGGAGGGCCGGGCCGACGCCTCGTCCCGGGTCACCTTCGACATCCAGCCGCACGGCGCCATCGTCCGGCTGACCGTGACCCACGAGAACCTGCCCACTGAGGACGACCTCGCCGCCGTCTCCCAGGGGTGGCCGGCCGTGCTGTCCAACCTCAAGTCCCTGCTGGAGACCGGCCGCACGCTCTCGCAGGAGCCGTGGCTGGTGCCGGAGGGCTGAGCCGGGACGCGAGGCGTCGGCGGACCCCGGGGTACGGGGGCCCGCCGACGCGTTCTCCTCTTTCCCTTGTTCCTCTACTTCGTGGCTGTTATGGCCTCGGGGCGCTCTTCGCCGCCGCACCGGCGCACGTCAGGCCGAGTATCACGGCCAGCGCTCCGATGATGATGTTGTTCCACACGACGCCGGCGTCCGGGCTGTCGCCGACGATCCACGGCGCGACGATCATCCAGGCGCCCAGTGCGCACATGGCCCAGCTCAGGCCGTACATGCGCTCGGGAGCCCGGGTGAATCCGAGCGCCAGCAGGCCGATCGCGATCCCCATGACCAGGTTGTGCGGGACGAGATCGGGCTGGCTGGTCGTGTAGTGGACGATCCACGGGGACACGGCGCAGTAAAGACCGAGCAGGAACACCGGTCCGTCCAAGAGCGTCACATCACGACCGCCGAGCATGCGGGCGTAGCGTTCCCGCATCTCCGATGCATCGGGGTGGCTGGTTATGTCACCCCGGGTGGGCGAGACGTTGGCCATGACTCGTCTCCTTTGACTCGCAGGCCTGACCGCGTCTGGTGCGGTATGCGGATAAGCGCCGCCTACCGAGCATTTTGCTCTTATTTGGCCTTTATGTGTAGAGGCTGCACTGTGGAGAGGTCCAGTCGAGGGCTGGGTCTGGGAATCGTTTCTCGAGCTGAATGGTTGGTGTATACATCGATACGTCGGGCCGACCGCCCGGCCAGACCGCGAGCGGGCCGCACGGCCCGCGCATCACCAGCGAGGCACCGTGAACCACCCCGCCGACCCCGTGGCGCGACTGCGCGCCGCCTTCCGCACCGGCCGCACCAAGCCCGTCGAGTGGCGCGTCACGCAACTGCGCCGGCTGCGCGCGATGCTCACCGAGAACGCCCCCGAGCTGGCCGCCGCCCTCCACGCCGACCTGGGCAAGAGCGCCAAGGAGTCCCAGCGCACCGAGATCGGTTTCACCGTCCGTGAGATCGACCACACCCTCGACCACCTCGACGACTGGCTGCGCCCCGTCCCCGTCCCCGTCCCGGAGCACCTCGGCGCCGACGCCCGCGCCTGGACGCAGTACGACCCGCTCGGCGTCGTCCTCGTCATCGCCCCCTGGAACTATCCGGTCCAGCTGCTGCTGACCCCGATCGTCGGTGCGCTCGCCGCGGGCAACGCGGTCGTCGCCAAGCCCAGCGAACTCGCTCCGGCCACCTCCGCCGTACTGGCCCGGCTGCTGCCCGCGCACCTGGATCCCGAGGCGGTGGCGGTCGTCGAAGGCGGCGTGCCCGAGACCACGGCCCTGCTGGCCGAGCGCTTCGACCACATCTTCTACACCGGCAACGGCACGGTCGGCCGGATCGTGATGCGCGCCGCCGCCGAACACCTGACCCCGGTCACCCTCGAACTCGGCGGCAAGTCACCGGCGTTCGTCGACCGCGACGCCGACCTCACGGTCGTCGCCGACCGGTTGGCCGCCGGGAAGTTCCTCAACGCCGGGCAGACCTGCGTGGCCCCCGACTACGTCCTCACCGACCCCGAGACCGCGGCGGCCCTGGAGGCCGAGTTCGTCCGCGCGGTGGAGGCACTGTTCGGCACCGACCCGGCGGTCTCGCCCGAGTACGGCCGGATCGTCAACGAACGGCACTTCGACCGGCTGACCGGGCTGCTCGGCTCGGGGCGCGCGGTGGTCGGCGGGGCGAGCGACCGGGCGTCGAAGTACATCGCGCCGACTGTCCTGGCCGACGTCGACCCCGCCTCGCCCGTCATGCGCGAGGAGATCTTCGGCCCGATCCTGCCCGTCGTCACCGTCCCCGGCCTGGACGAGGCGATCGACTTCATCAACGACCGCGACAAGCCCCTCGCCCTGTACGTCTTCTCCGCATCGGACGACACGCGCGAGCGCATCGCCGCCGAGACCTCCTCGGGCGGCCTCGGACACGGCCTGCCGCTCGCCCACCTCACCGTCTCCGACCTGCCGTTCGGCGGAGTGGGCGAGAGCGGTATGGGCAACTACCACGGCCGCTGTTCCATCGACACGTTCAGCCATCGCAAGGCGGTGCTGGCCAAGCCGCTCAACTGACACTCATCCGTGTCGCCGCCTCGTAGACCAGACGCGCGTGCAGCTCGAACAACGCGACCAGGTCCACGCCGTCGCCGGCGATCTCCCGCTGGACGAACAGTCCGTCGGCGCCCGCGACGGCGTAGGTGGTGAGGGTGTGGACCTCGCTCTCGTCCAGGTCCGGGAAGAGGGTACGGATCGTCTCCGAGATCCGCTGCCGGGAGATCTCCCGCACCTGGAGGAAGACGGTCCGGCCGCGGGGTCTCGGTCGGACGGCGTTCGAGCGCGAGCATGAGGCCGAGGCGGAGGAAGTCAGGGGCCTCGACGAGGGACCTGGCGATGTTCGCGGCCATGAGCGTGACCCGCTCCAGAGGCGGCCCTTCGGCGGGCAGCTCCACGGCCGCCGGCCACGTCTCGAAGCTGCGCTCGATGACCGCGGCGATCAGGTCGTCCTTGTCCTTGAAGTGCCAGTAGACGGAGCTGGCCGGGAGCCCGCACTTGGCGCTGACGGCGGCGATGCAGGTGCCGTCGTCACCGCGCTCGCCGGCGATCTCCACGGTGGCGTCCAGAATGCGCTGCCGGGACTCCACCCCGTTGGCCCGCTTCCTGCGGGGGGTCTGCGTCATGGCTGTGTCTCCGGCTCGCGCGGTCATCTCCGAAGCGCCCACTCGAATGGGAACGAGTCCTCTAGGAGCTGGAGACGTCCGGTAGCGGCAGGGTGGCGAAAGAGGGCGGCGAGGCTGCCCTCCCCGGCCGCCGCGCCGGTCAGCTCTTGGCCAGCAGGCCCCGGCTGCGCAGCACCCGCCGCTCCAGGGGGCTGAAGATCAGCAGGTCGATGGCGATGCCGACGAGCAGGATCAGGAAGATGGCCAGGAACACCTGGGACATGCTGGCGTTGTTGCGGCCGTTCTCCAGCAACTGGCCGAGTCCGACGCCGAGATCGGGCGACGACGCGATGATCTCGGCGGCCATCAGCGAGCGCCAGGAGAACGCCCAGCCCTGCTTCAGACCCGCCAGATAGCCCGGCAGGGCGCCCGGCATCACGATGTGCCAGGCCTCGCGCATCCCGGTCGCGCCCAGGGTGCGTCCGGCGCGCAGGTACAGCGGGGGGATCTGGTCGATGCCCGCGACCAGGCCGTTGGCGATGGAGGGGACCGCGCCGAGCAGGATCACGGCGTACATCATCGAGTTGTTCAGACCCAGCCACAGCACGGCCGGCGGCACCCACGCGACCGACGGCAGCGACTGGAGGCCGGACAGGATCGGTCCGATCGCCGCCCGCACGAACTTCACCCGCGCGACCAGCAGACCCAGCGGGGTGCCGATGGCCAGCGCGAGCAGGAAGCCGAGCAGACCGCGCGAGACGCTCGTCCAGATGTAGTCGAGCAGGGTGCCCTGCAGCCAGGCGGCGCGGACCTCGTCCCCTACGGCGGAGGGCGAGGGAAGCTTGTAGGCGGGGGCGACCTCGGCCCAGACCAGCACCTGCCACACCACCAGCACCAGCGCGACGGCGGTGACGGGTGGGAGGACCTTGCGTACGAGGGTGTCGCGCACGGAGGCGCGGCTGGTCTGGACGGTGTCGAGGGCGTCCAGGCCGGCTTCGAGGCCGGCGAGGTCGTTGCCGTCCTTGGCGGTGGTCTCAGTGCTGGCCATGGCGGCGGATCTCCCCACGCAGTTCTTCGGTGATCGCGACGGACAGCTCGGCGA